>CAZXCP010000005.1:0-69925 GCA_964639355.1 uncultured Ignavibacteriaceae bacterium | reverse complement strand
AGGTTTGTCGGAATCATCAAGAACTTTTGACCACTTCTTATGCCAGAATAAGTTTTTGGCCTCAGATGCCCAGAATACCTCCAGATCTTCGGAAGCTGATTCATAAAGTTTTTCGCATCTTGCATTGGCATATTTTACTACTTCTTTTGGAGGGTAGAATACTTCGCCGGTAAGTTGTTTTTCAGACATAGCAATTCTCCGTTTAAAATCTTTATAAGTACAAGTTGAATGGTTTAGCTACCGTGAAGTTAAATTAACATTAACTTAGAATCAATAATCGGTACCGGAGGTTATTGTTTCCTCCGGTACAAAAAATACTCTGATTAGAATTTATTTGGTCCGGCATTTTTAATTGATTCATCTGTATCTGCAGAGTACTGATCAAAATTTTCTATAAACATATTTGCAAGTTTTTGCGCTTGTGCGTCATAAGCAGCCTTGTCTGCCCATGTATTTTTGGGATTAAGAACTTCATCAGGAACTCCATCACAGGTTTTTGGTACCTGTAAGTTGAAGAAAGGATCAGTAAAGTACTCAACATTATCCAGCTTACCTTCCAGCGCGGCGGTTAACATTGCACGTGTATATTTAATTTTCATTCTGCTGCCAACGCCGTATGGTCCGCCGGTCCAGCCGGTATTAACCAGCCAGCAGTTCGCCTTGTGCTGATTGATTTTTTTGCCTAGAAGTCTTGCATAAACACCAGGATGCAGAGCCATGAACGGAGCTCCGAAACATGTACTAAATGTTGCCTTCGGTTCTGTAACACCTTTTTCTGTTCCCGCAACCTTTGCTGTATATCCTGAAATGAAATGATACATTGCCTGTTCAGGAGTTAATTTTGCAATTGGGGGCAAAGCACCAAAAGCATCGGCTGTAAGCATAACAATATTTTTGGGATGTCCGGCCTTTCCGTCTTCAACAATATTCGGAAGATGTGTCAACGGATAAGCAGCTCTTGTATTTTCAGTAAATGTATCATCGTCAAGATCAAGTCTTCTTGAATGAGCATCAATCTGAACATTTTCGAGTATTGTTCCAAACATTCTGGTACACTCGTAAATGTCGGGTTCAGCTTCCATTGAAAGTCTTATTACTTTAGCATAACAACCACCTTCGTAATTAAAAATACCGTTCTCGCTCCAGCCATGCTCATCATCACCGATAAGCATGCGATTGGGATCGGCGGATAGCGTTGTTTTACCGGTCCCGCTTAAACCAAAAAATAAAGCAACATCGCCGTCTTTACCTACGTTCGCAGAACAATGCATTGACATTACATCCTGCAGAGGCATAAGATAGTTCATAATGGTGAAAATTGATTTTTTTATTTCACCGGCATAACTGGTACCACCTATTAAAATTATTTTTTTGCCAAAATTGACTACAACAAAAACTTCCGAGTTTGTACAATCTACTTCTTTGTCGGCGTGAAAATTTGGCATGTGAATAATAGTAAAATCAGTTTTATGTTCCTCTAATTCCTGTGGCGAGTTGTATCTTCTGAACATATTACGTGCAAAAAGTGTGTGCCAGGCATTTTCAGAAACTACTCGTATCCCAAGCTTGTAGTCAGGATCAGCGCTGACATAACAATCTTCAACATAAAGATCTTTGCCCTGGATATAAGCTTTCATCTTCGAATATAGTCGTTCAAAACATTCTTCGGGCATGCCTTTATTCACTTTTCCCCACCAGATATTCTTTTCACTTGAAGGTTCGATAACGATAAATTTATCATTTGGACTTCTGCCAGTATGGTAGCCCGTTCTAACAACTAACGGACCGAGATGAGCTATCAGCCCTTCACGTCTTCTGATAACCTGCTCATAAAGTGCAGGAGTTCCATAATTATAAAAAACCTCACGAATATTTCTTATTCCTATACCTTGAAGCTCACGAATCACATTATCTTTTAAGATCATTTTAACTCCATTATAATTTGAGAAATTAAGGATTTTACCCGAACAATGAATTTTCCTGTATCTGAAATCATTTTTTATGTTAAAATATAAGAATTATTTTAATGTTTCATTACATAAATAAAGATAGATTCAAATTTCATTTTACAGATAATCTTTTTTATTATTGTATAACATTTGTGAGATCTTACCCTTTGGAACGAATATTAATCATAGAAGATGAAACTGAGTTAAGAGAAGCCATAGTAGATTTCCTTCAGATTGAGGGATTTAAGTGCATAGGTGCTGCCGATGGAACTGAAGGTGTTGAACTCGCCAGGACTGAATTGCCTGATATGATTATATGCGATATCAAGATGCCCGGTTTGAATGGTCACGAAGTACTCAAAGAACTGAGAAGAGATTCAAGAACCTCATCTATTCCTTTCATATTTCTTACAGCCCTTGTGGATAAAAGTGAAGTTAGACAGGGCATGGATCTTGGCGCTGATGATTATCTAACCAAACCTTTTCTGACCGAAGATCTTCTTTCGGCTATCAGAACCAGACTCAATAAAACACAGGAAATAAGGGAAAGATTTCAGGACCTGCGTCAAAACATTACTCAGAAGCTACCACACGAACTACGAACACCGCTGGTTTCAATTATAGGTTACGCACAGCTTCTGATGGATAGATATAAGGATTATCAGGATCCTGCAATTATTGAATATTCAAAGTCCATTTATGATGCTGGTATAAGACTAAATAAGATGATCCAGAATTTTCTTGTCTATACAAAACTTAAACTGGCGTCAGGAGATTCACATTTCAGGGTTGAATTTCAGGCTGAGCCAACACTGATAACTACTCCTCTAATTAGTTCTATTGCTGACTCGATTGCAATAAAATATCGCAGAAAATCTGATTTATCAGTGCAGGGAAATGACGGAACTGTTAAAATCTCACTGAATGAATTTAAACTGGTAATAGAAGAACTTGTTGATAATGCATTTAAATTTTCATCCGTTGGAGATCGGGTTGAGATAAATGCTGCTGTATCATCTAACGATTACGTTATATCAATTAAAGATTTCGGGCGTGGAATGACTGATGATCAGATTGCCAGCATTGATGCTTATGTTCAGTTTGAGCGTGATGAGTATGAACAACAGGGCATGGGTTTGGGTTTAACCATCTCACAAAATCTTGTAGAAATGTACGGCGGACGATTAATGATCTCGAGTGAATATAAAAAGTTTACAGAAGTAACGGTTATATTTCCTGTTGAAAAGCATTCGCCGGGATTAACTTCCTAACACTGTCTTCAAATCCAATTCAATATCCTCTTCAGAGAAAAATGCTTCACCATGGTTTTTACCTATCTGAAATCCGTAAAACACTGCTCTCGATTGTATATAGTTAATGAATTGTGGTTTGCTAATAAAAGTTTCCGGTTCAAGGCTTTTAGGATTATGAAATTGAGTAGAAAAACAATGAACTGCCTGCATTTTAATATCGAAGGTATCGGAAATATCTACAATGAATGAAGGTTTGAATGCATATGTCTGCATATAATAGTAAAGTTTATCCGGTCTATAAGCATTTTGCGGTACTTCTCTGTCAAAAGTTTTTATTTTAGTTAATCCGGTAGAAAACATTGCGCGTTTAATCAGCAGGCTTGCATCGATATGGTCGGGATGTCGGTCATTAAAGTACGGAGCAAAAATTATCTTTGGTCTGTACTTACGGATTACCATTATTACTTTAAGTAAATTCTCCTTATTGATGGCAATATTTCCATCCGGTATGTCAAGATTTTCCCTTAGTGAAGTTTTTAATAGAATAGCTGCTTCAAAAGCTTCTTTTTGACGAGTATCAGCCGTACCACGTGTACCCAGTTCCCCTCTCGTTAAATCAATTAGACCAACTTTAATATTCTGTCTGGAAAGTTTAGCAATAGTTCCACCCATAGAAAGTTCTGCATCATCGGGGTGTGCAGCAAATACCAGTACATCTAAGTTCATATGAATTTTTCTATTTTCTGAATTTTCAATTGCAACATAAAGATTTTTTATTTGTGCTTCAATCTAAAGTCAAGAGTTGCTTATAACAAACGATAATTATTTTCATTCATTTGTTTTTTGTATTCATATACTTATTTTTATTTATCAATTCACAATTAACAACTTTTTACTTTTATAAAACAGTTTTAGAGGTTTTTGGAATGAAGAAATTCTTTTACGTTATTGTTGTGTTCGTATTTTTTTACTTTAATTTATTTTCTCAGGAATATACCTGGACATTAAGACAAAGCGGTAATAGTCTTGGCGGTCCTATTGATGTTGAAAAAGGTAATACTAACAATATTTATTTCGGAGCGACAAGCACTATTTACAGAAGCACAGACAGGGGTGAAACTTTTCAGGCACTGGGTACACAAATTCCTAATTCATCAAGAGTTAAGTGCATTATATTGAATGAAACAGATCCATCAATTTTTGTTGCAGCGGTTGAATCTTCACCAAACGATAAAATTTATAAAACCACTAATTCAGGACAAACCTGGATACTCACTAATGATGAAGGCCAAATGTCTTTTTTTGGAATTCCTGTTACAAAAGATCCTTCCCACCCCGAAACTTTATATACTATGATTAATACAAACTTTAAGAGATCGACGGATTTTGGGAGTACCTGGATAAATATAGCAAGTAATTTCGGTCCGGCCAGTGCTCCTTGTGATATTGAAGTTTTTAAAGATACCAGCATTATCCTGATTGGTGACAACACAACAGGTATTTTCAGGAGTACAGATTATGGTGTAACCTGGTCACAGACATATAGCACGAGTGGCGAAATTCCCACAATTGCAGTTGATCATACTAATCCAGGTGTTGCCTGGGCTACAAAATGGGGCGGTGGCGGCGGATTCTTGAAATCAACAGATTATGGTGCAAGTTGGAATTCTATATCCAATTTTAATAATATTAATATGTGGGGCGTACACGTTAATCCAGTTGATGGAAATGAAGTTTTTACAGGTTGTTATTCCTGTGGAAGTATATGGCGGACTAAAGATGGAGGGCTTAACTGGCGGCAGATGAGCATTGCATCTAATAATTACCAGGTTTTTGTTGTTGATTCTATGACAGTATTTTCAGCACAGGGTACCGGGTTATTTAAACTTTATTCGCCATACTTCATACCGGTAGAACTTACATCATTTACTGCTTCTACAATAGACGATAAAGTTTCATTAAACTGGTCAACTGCAACTGAATTAAATAATAGAGGTTTTGAAATCGAAAGAAAATCGCAGAGTGCAATGCAATACGCAAATAACGAATGGCAATATATAGGTTTCGTTGAAGGGAATGGTACAACTACTAATAGACAGGATTATAGTTTTATAGATGTTCTAAAAGAATATGGAAGATATTTATACAGACTTAAGCAAATTGATTTTGATGGTACTTTTGAATATTCAAATGAAATAGAAATTGAATTAACTCTGCCGAATAAATTTGAACTTATTCAAAATTATCCTAATCCATTTAATCCTTCTACAATCATAGGCTGGAAAATGGCTGCATCAGATCATGTATCTATTAAGGTTTATGATCTGCTGGGAAATGATATTGCAACACTTGTTGATGGGGTTAAACCTGCAGGAGTTTTTCAGATTGAGTTTGATGGGTCAGGTTTATCCAGCGGAACATATTTTTATAAAATAACTTCAAGTAATTTTACAGAGATTAAAAAAATGTCCCTCATTAAATAATCACTACACTATTATTCAAACATACATTAGAAAAAAAATAAAGAGAGGTGTAGTATTATGAAGTATTCATTGATGTTAACTTTAGTGTTTGTCGGTTTTGTTTTGTTTGCTGGTACACAATTTCCAACAGGTGTAACAGGTAAGACAGAAAAAAACGGAACGGGATGTAATTGTCACAGTGTTCAGAGAGATATGAGTGTTACTGTTACAGTAACCGGACCCGATACTCTGCTTAAGGGTGAAACAGGTCAATATTTACTTTCACTTTCAGGGGGTCCAGCAGTTGCAGGTGGATTCAACGTTGCATCTCATCTCGGTAATTTAAATCCCGTTGATGGGACAGCTCAGCTACTGCTTTCTGAATTAACACACACATCTCCCAAATCCTTTGCCGGAGGAGCCAGTGTATCCTGGGCATTTACTTTAACTGCCAGGGATTCTGTTTACACTGATACTATTTACTCAGCATCAAATAGTGTAAACGGTGATGGTATTGCAACATCTGCAGATAGATGGAATTTTGGAAACAAATTTGTAATTCATGTAGTCGATCAACCATCCTCAGTTGGTAATGATGATATGATTGCTAATAATTTCATACTTGAACAAAATTACCCCAATCCATTCAACCCGGCTACATCTATTAGTTTTAATCTACCTTCCGATGGATATGTTTCACTTAAAGTTTATGATGTTACCGGCAAAGAAATAATCGAATTGATGAATGAATACCGGTATGCGGGTAATAATCAGGTTCAATTTAATGCAAATGATTTAACAAGCGGGGTATATTTTTATACATTAATTTTTAACGGGCAGTCTCAAACAAGAAAAATGTTATTACTCAGATGATTATTTTGCTATTAGTTTATTTATAATTCATACAGGGAAGAAAAATGAAAATTAATACGGTTCTTGCTTTGCTTTTTTCATGCATAATTGTCTATGCCGGAATTGAGTATTCCAACGGGATTACCGGCACCACTCAGAAAAACGGAGATGGTTGTGTTTGCCATAACTTTAGCCCGGATCCAACCGTATGGGTTAGAATTGAAGGACCGGATACCTTACTACAAGGTCAGACAGCTCAATACACCCTGAGACTTTCTGGCGGTCCGGCTGTGAAGGGTGGATTTAACGTAGCTGCATTTTCAGGATTATTAAATGTTGATGGAGCAGGAGTAAAGAAAGTCGATGATGAGTTAACACATACTTCTGCAGCAATATTTACAGATAGTATTTTTTCCTGGACTTTTGCTTTCACCGCAGGAAATACCAACTACACAGATACTATTTACTCAGTAGCTAACAGTGTTAACGGAAACGGCGATCCAACAGGTGACCAATGGAATTTTGGTGCAAAGTTTCCAATTGTTGTACTTGATATTATTCCGGTTGAACTTACATCCTTCCTTGCTGAACAAACTGCTAAAGGAATCCTACTGAGGTGGATAACGGCTTCTGAATTAAATAACAGCGGCTTTGTAATTGAAAGATTATCCTCAAATCTTTGGGAAGATATCGGATTTGTGAATGGTAAAGGAACTACAACTTCATCTAATCAGTATTCCTTTATTGATAACTCTCCCCTTCCAGGAGTTTCATACTATAGATTGAAACAATTAGACTTTGATGGAAGCTTTACCTACTCAAATGAAATCGAAGTTACCTTCTCAGATATTCTTACTGATTTTGTACTCGAACAGAATTATCCTAATCCGTTTAATCCGTCTACAGTTATTGGTTATCAGTTATCGGTTAATAGTTTTGTGAGCCTTAAAGTTTATGATGTACTTGGCAACGAATTAGTAACTCTTGTTGATGAATACCACGAAGCAGGCAGACACAGCTTTACATTTGATGCTTCTCAACTTGCAAGCGGATTATATATATACAGATTATCAGCGGGTTCTTTCGTAGAATCGAAGAAGATGCTGTTCCTGAAATAGTATCCAACATTCATATAGATTCTATTTTAATAAAGACCCGGTTCATAATTGAATCGGGTTTTTTAATTTTATTACATGAATAATCACTGAAGTTTTATCGACTGATCGAATTGCAGGGAATTCATTTACCATAACAAAGATTTATGCTCGTGAAAATACTTTCTTAAATTATCATTTTATTGTCTCCTCTTTTCAAAATTACTATCTTGAAGTGTAAAAACAATTTATCCCTTTAATGATCATCAACAAACTATTCACATTTTTAATATTCTGTGCTATGATGTTACATTCCGTTGTTGCACAGGTAATTTCATTTAAATTCGATCATATAGATATTGAAGACGGTTTATCCTCTAATACTACCAGCAGGGTAATTCAGGATAGAAGAGGTTTTCTGTGGATTGGTACTGAAGAGGGTCTGTGCAGATATGATGGCTTTTCATTTAAAACTTACAAGCATAAAATTGGAGAAAGGAATTCATTAGCTCAAAACTATGTTTGGGATTTGCGTGAAGATAAAGACGGCATCATCTGGATAGCCACAGACGGCGGCGGTCTTAACAGATTTGATCCGGTAACCGAAACTTTTATACATTATAAAAATAATCCTGATGACTCAACAAGTATAAGCAGTGATAACATCCAATCAATATATGTTGATAGAAATAACATCATTTGGGTTGGTACCTGGGAAGGAGGACTTAACAGGTTCAATAGAGATAAAAATAATTTTGTAAGACATTTACATGATCCTTCTAATCCTTATTCAATAAGTAACAACAAAGTATTTGCAATATTTGAGGATAGTAACAGCAACTTATGGATAGCAACCGATGGAGGCGGAGCATCAATCCTGAACAAAGAAACTGAAAAGTTTACTCACTTCAATCATAATCCTGATGATAAAAATAGCATCAGCAGTAATAATGTTGTTTGTATTACCGAAGATAGCCGCGGCAATTTATGGTTCGGAACTTATGGCGGAGGATTATGCAGATTCGATCCGGCAACAAAGCGATTTGTCACATACAAAACCAGTAATGATGTAAACTCTATAAGTGGAAATCATATATGGGATATATTTGAAGACAGCCGCGGAATACTATGGATAGGAACTCTTTCAAACGGAATAAATATCTATAATCCAGAATATGATAATTTTATTAGACATAAAAAAAATCCTTCAGATCCTTCCAGTATAAGTTCTGATTATATAAGAAAGATGTTTGAAGATAAATCAGGTGTATTATGGATTGGAACTATTGCCGGAGGTTTGAATAAGATAGACAGAAAACCGGAGAAATTTTTCCACATCAGGCATGACCCCCAGAATTCAAACAGTTTGAGTAAGAATTTTATCTATTCAATTTTTGAGGATAACCAGGGAGAGCTTTGGTTTGGAACATACCAGAGAGAATTGAATAGATATAACCCCTCCATTAATAAATTTTTTCATTATTCTAGTAATCCAAATGATCCAAATGGTTTGCACGGTTTGATGGTGCGATCTATTTATGAAGATAGCTACGGTGATTTGTGGATCGGGACTTATTTCGGATCACTTCAAAAGTTTAACAGAAAAGCCAATTCATTCATACGTGTAGATCTTTCAGATTTAATAAGGGAAAATGAGTCAGTTGTAAATATCAGAACTATTTTTGAAGATAAAGACAGTGTTTTATGGTTTGGAACAAACGGAGGTGGGTTGCTCAAATACGATAGAGAAAATAATAGCTTTAAAAGATATGGTACTGAAAACTTAAATGGATTAAGCAGCGATCATATTCTGTCAATTTGTGAAGACCCGGATGGTTTTCTATGGATTGGAACTTACGGCGGCGGGCTCAACAAATTTGATAAATCCACAGAAACTTTCCTTCACTTTACAAATAATCCTGATGACAGCACATCAATAAGCGATAATGTTATTACAAAATTATATTTTGACAGCAATAATAATTTCTGGATCGGAACTTATTTTGGGGGTCTCAATAAGTTTGATAGAAGTTCAAAAACATTTACACATTTTACTGAAGAGAATGGATTAGCAAGTAATCTTATTTCAGATTTAATTGAAGATGATAACGGAATTTTCTGGATAAGCACAATTAGAGGAATTACCAGATTTGATCCAGCAACCGGTACAATAAGAAATTATGACAAAAGCAGCGGGGCACTTGGTGAATACAATCCCGGAGCAGGATTTAAAACAAAAAACGGATGGATTTATTTCGGAAGTATTGACGGCGTTACTTATTTTCATCCTGATAAAATTTATGAAAATAAATTTATCCCGGAAATTGTAATATCATCATTCAAAAAACTAAATGAAGAAGTAAACTTTGATAAAAACATTGCCTATGTCGATACTATTATCCTATCATATAATGATATTTATTTTTCAATAGAATTTGCTTCACTGGATTATACAATTCCCGAAAAAAACCTATTTGCTTATATGCTTGATGGTTTTGATCAGGAATGGATTTATTCCGGTAACCGAAACCTTGCGACATACACTAATATTGGTCCCGGCGAATACATCTTTAAAGTTAAAGGTACTAATAACGATGGAGTTTGGAATGAAGTCGGAACTTCGATAATATTAATAATAAAACCGCCTTTCTGGGCAACATGGTGGTTCATTTCAGTTTCAATATTACTCTTCCTCTCAATAGGTCCTGTAATTTATTATAAAAGAGTTAGTTCATTAAAAAGAGAGAAAAAGCAGCAGGAGGAATTTTCAAAAAGATTGATACAGTCCCAGGAAGAGGAAAGAAAAAGAATAGCTTCCGAATTACACGATAGTTTGGGTCAGAATCTTCTTATCATAAAAAACCGTGCTGCCTTAGGTTTAAAATCTGACAAACCGGAATTTGAAAGAGAACAGCTCAATGAGATTTCAGCAGGAGCTTCTTCGGCTATTGATGAGATAAGAAGAATATCATATAATCTTCATCCCTATCAGTTAGACAGACTTGGTCTCACAAAGGCTGTTAAATCTATCCTTAATCAGATGGATGACTTAAGCAAAATTAATTTTATTGATTCGATTGAGAATATTGATAATTTATTCAGTAAGGAAAATGAAATTAATGTTTACAGGATTGTTCAGGAATGTGTAAATAATATCGTTAAACATTCTGAAGCAGAAAAAGCCGAAGTTAAAGTGGAATTAATTGACAACTTCCTGCATATAAGGATAACGGATAACGGGAAAGGGTTTGATACTAAAAAAGCAGATAGTAGTTCTGAAGGATTCGGTGTCAGAAATATTTCCGAAAGAATCAAAATCTTAAATGGAAACTTTTCGGTTAATTCGTCTCCGGTAAATGGTACTGCTATTTCAATAAGAATACCAGTTCCATAACTAACAGTCATAAAAAATTTATGAAAGATAAAATTAAAATTTTAATTGCAGATGATCATCCGTTGATGAGAAGCGGACTTATATCAGTACTCAAATCAGAACCTGATCTAATGGTTATTGCTGACGCCAAAGACGGTGAGGAAGCCTACAGTATGCTATTAGAACATAAACCTGATGTTGTTACGCTTGATATAGAAATGCCTAAAATGAATGGACTTGAAATAGCAAGAAAAATTTCTGAAGAAAAAAAAACTGTAAAGATTGTATTCCTAACTATGTATAAAGATGAAGATATGTTTAACCAGGCAATGGATCTTGGAGCTTACGGATATGTACTTAAGGAAAATGCTGTGAATGATATAGTTGACTGCATTAACACTGTTGCTTCAGGTAATTATTATATAAGTCCTATGATATCACAATACCTTATAAGACGTGAAAAAAGATTTAAGGATAAGGTTGAGTTATCCCCTTCTGTAAATGATCTTACAAAAACAGAAAGAATGATTTTAAAACTTATTTCTGAAGAGAAAACCACAAAGCAGATTTCTGAAGAATTATTCATAAGCTATAAAACTGTTGAAAACCATCGTGCAAACATTTCAAAAAAATTAAACCTGCATGGATCCCACAGTCTTGTTAAGTTTGCGATAAATAATAAAGCAATCCTTTAAACTACTACTATTTAATTGCTAAATGGTCAATTTGTTTAATTGTTAATTTGTACAAACCGCAATATACAGTGCAACAATTCATCTGAACCTCATTAAAATCTTTCATCTTTTAATCTTGTAATTTTGCAATCACTCCCCCACCCTTCATCAAAATAGTGGTTTCCACCTATACTATTTAAGGGTATTCATTCATTTCCATTCGGGTTCCCAAAAGTTAGTTTTGTTCCAGTCAATCAACCAAAATAAAAAGGAGCAGTCATGAAGCATTCAAATAAAATTTTGTTAACCTCCCTTTTGCTTATCATTCTTGTACTACAGTGGAAGGCTATTGCTCAAACACCAGACCGAAATGCACAAACCAGACAAGTGTTAAGCAAGTACCTGGAATCAAATCACTCAGATTTAAGCATGATGGCAGAGGATGTAGTTTTTACGAACATGGCAACGGGTGACGAACACAAAGGTCCGGAAGCTGTAAATGAGATGCTCAACTATATATATCATATTGCTTTTGATGCAAAAGCCGATATTAAAAATTTAATTATTGAAGATAACAAAGCAGTACTCGAAGCAGAGTTTTATGGTAAACACATCGGCGAGTTTGCAGGTATTCAGGCAACAAATAAAGATGTTCGGGTTCCGCTTTGTGTTATTTATGAACTTGAAAACGATAAGATAAAAAAAGGCAGAATCTATTTTGAAGTTCCGGCGTTGCTGGAGCAATTAAAGTAGAAATATATTTTTAAAAAGGCTTAACCAATAATAACTAATTATCACAGAGATCAAATGAAATTATTAATAGCTGATGACAATGCCGATATGAGAAAAATGTTAAAAAGCATATGTGTTAATCTGTTTAATAATATTGTTGAATGCGATGACGGTGATCTTGCTGTGAGTTTGTACAGTAAGGAAAATCCGGATTGGGTATTAATGGATATTAAAATGAACAGGATGGACGGAATATCGGCTACAATGAAAATTAAAAGTAGCCATCCCGAAGCAAAGATAATTATTGTATCTCAATTCAATGATGATGTAGTAATTTCAGAAGCAATGAAAATTGGTGCAGCCGGATTTGTGAATAAAGAAGATTTATCAAGAATTGTAGAAATAATAACAGATAATTAATAGAATTATCAATTTAGATCAAAAGGAGTAACAAATGAAAAGTATTTATCACATCAATAGAACGAATTTAAGTAATGTGAAGAAAAATTATTTTCTTTTAAAAACATTGTTTGTAGTACTATTAATACAATGCGGTGCTTTGGCTCAGTTATCCGGCAACTATACAATAGGATCCGGGGGAGATTATACAACTCTTAATGATGCAGTTGATGCACTAACAGCACAAGGTGTTAGTTCAGCGGTAACCTTTAACATATTAAACGGAAATTATAATGAACAAATTCAAATCGGAAATATTGCCGGAGTAAGTTCATCAAACACTGTTACATTTCAATCACAAAGCGGCAATCCTGCTGATGTGCAAATAAATTATAACGCGACCGGTACTAGTGACAATTATGTGATAAGACTTGACTCAGCAAAATTCATGATTTTTCAGAATATTACATTTATCGCGACAGGAAGTTCACATTGCCGTGTTTTTCAATTAAGTGCACCATCAAGCGATATCACAATAAATAATAATTTAATAGCAGGTGGTACAACCACAGGCTCCTCTGATAACCAGGCGATTATTATTAGTATTAACAGCGTTGTAAACAATCTGCGTATAACAGGCAATTCGGTTACTGACGGAAGTTATGCAATCTACCTCTCAGGAGTTAATACAAATAATAAAATGGAAGGGTTAGAGATTATTGGTAATGAAGTTTCTGGATCTTATATGGGTATAAGGGTAAGATATGCTGATTCACCAAAGTTTAACCAGAATACTGTTCAACTTCCCGGCGGTGCAAGTTATGCCTTCTATCTTCAGAACTGTGACGGCGGTCTGGAAATTATGAAGAACAAACTTCTTCTTTCCAATTCTCACGGTATTTATCTTAATAGTTCTACAGGCGGTAGTCCTCCTATTGGTACTCGGGGTCTTATTGCTAATAACTTTATATCTACCGGCGGCGGTAACTACGGTTTTTATATCTCAACTGTATCTAACCAGGACTTTTATTACAACAGTGTTAACCTTAACAGCGGAAGCAACTCGAACAGCAGAGCTTTCTCAATGGAAGGTAGTGGTTCTGCTAATAACTTTGTTAACAATATTTTTTCTAACCTTGGCGATGGTTATGCCATTTACACTAGCAGTCCTTCTGCCATAGCTACTTCTGATCATAATAATATCTTCTCTCTTGGTAATTTTGTTGCCTATTGGAACAGTAATAAAACCGATCTTAGCGACCTTCAGTCATCCAGCGGTAAAGATGCTAACTCTGTTTCTGTCTATCCGCACTTTATCTCTAACTCCGATCTTCATACTATTGCTCCCTGGCTCAATGCTAAAGGAACTCCGCTCGCCAGGGTTACTGATGATATTGATGGTGAGCCAAGAGATGCCAATAATCCTGATATCGGTGCTGATGAATTTTCTCCCGATCCTTCATCTACTACTCCTATGGCTGGACTCTATACTATTGGTGCCGGCGGAGATTATTCTGACATTTCCTCTGCTGCTGATGAACTGCTGCTTAAGGGTATGTCTGGCTCAATTACTTTTAACCTGTTAGACGGTACTTATCTTGAAAATGCAAGGATTTTCTCAATTGCCGGGCAGGGCGATAATGACACTATTAAGATTCAGTCACAGTCCGGTAATCCTGCTAATGCTATCTGGTATTATGCAGCCTCCGGTAGTGGTGATAATTATGTTTTAAGATTAAAAAAAGCAAAGAATGTTATTGTTCAGAACCTTACTCTTGGTGCTAATAATGCAAGCGGTTCTTCTTTCGGTACTGTAATTCTTCTACAGGCTAACAACGATAATATCAGTATTACCAACAACATTATTGCCGGCTCCCCCACTACCGGTTCTTCTGATAACCTGGCTATTATTAGTGGTAATAATACATTTATCCGAAACCTGAACATCTCAGATAACCAGTTCTCCGGTGGTTCTTATTCTATTTATATCCAGGGCTTATCCAATTATGCTATAACTGATCTGCAAATAATAAACAACGAAATTAGTGGATCTTATATGGGTATAAGGGTAAGATATGCTGATTCACCAAAGTTTAACCAGAATACTGTTCAACTTCCCGGCGGTGCAAGTTATGCCTTCTATCTTCAGAACTGTGACGGCGGTCTGGAAATTATGAAGAACAAACTTCTTCTTTCCAATTCTCACGGTATTTATCTTAATAGTTCTACAGGCGGTAGTCCTCCTATTGGTACTCGGGGTCTTATTGCTAATAACTTTATATCTACCGGCGGCGGTAATTATGGACTTAATATCAACAGTGTTTCTAACCAGGACTTCTATTATAATAGTGTTAACCTTAACAGCGGAAGTAACTCAAACAGCAGAGCTTCTTCAGTTCAGAACAACGGTTCTGGTAATAACTTTGTTAACAATATTTTTGTAAACAAAGGTTCAGGCTATGCATACTATGTAACTATTCCCTCAATGATATCACAATCAGATTTTAACGATATTTACACTGAAGGAAGTAACTATGCTTATTGGGGATCAAATGTTGCGGACTTATCTGCACTTCAGACTGCAAGTGGAAAAGATGCAAACTCTATTTCTGTTGATCCCCTGTTTGTGTCATCAACAAATCTTCATGTTAGAGCGGCAGAATTGGATAGTGCAGGAACTCCGCTTGCCAGGGTTACTGATGATATTGATGGTGATATAAGAGATGAAAATTTTCCTGATATTGGTGCTGATGAATTTATTTTTGGGTTTAATTATCCTCCTTCAATTACTTCAACACCTGATACACTCGCATATGTTGATTCTCTTTATCAATACCAGGTTATTGCAGATGATCGGGATGGCGATACATTAACTTATAGTTTAACAATAAGTCCCACCTTTTTAAATATAGATGAAAACACTGGTTTAGTAGAAGGAACACCTTCTGCAAGCGATGTTGGATCTCATCCGGTTGAGATAATGGTAGATGATGGACACGGTAATCAGATTACTCAGAATTATACCCTTTATGTAGAACACCCAACCGGTATAGATGATTTGGCAAACCAAATCCCTGATGATTATATGATCTTTCAGAACTATCCTAATCCTTTCAATCCATCAACAAGGATTAAATTCGGACTTCCCGAAAGCACTAATGTAATTGTAAGTATATACAGTATTACCGGAGAGAAAGTTACGACGCTGATAAATGAAGAGAGAGCAGCAGGTTATTATGAACTTGATTTCGATGCCTCTTCCCTTGCAAGCGGAATTTATTTTTACAGAATTCAGGCTGGTTCGTTCAACCAGGTTAAGAAGATGTTAGTAATAAGGTAAAAGTTATAAAATTAATTGTTTAAATAAATTTCTGGAGGTATAGTGATTTCTGTTTATAGATATTGGATAATATTGATGTTTATTTCACTGAATATTTCAGTCGCACAGGTAAAATATCAGGTTATTGACCTTGGCATTAGTGCCTTACCATCAGCCATAAATGATTCCAGTCAGGTATCATTTTGGGATGGGACCCAAAGCAGTAATTTCATTTGGCAAAATGGCGAATTGATACCTATTGGTACTTTAGGAGATGGCTGGGTAGATGCTATGGATATTAACGATTCAGGGAAAGTAGTTGGTCTTTTCTATGATAACAATACTTCTAATGATCGGGCATTTGTTTCAAGTAATGGAAATATGTCACTACTAAATGTACCGGGCAATATTCAAAATTGTGCAGCATTAGGAAATAATAACTCCGGTACCATAGTTGGCTGGGCAAGTGCAGATACAGGTGGGTCTAAAGCTGTGAAATGGCAGAATGGCAGTATGCAATACCTTACTTATGGCTCCGTTAATTCTTTCAATGGGCAAGCCCATGATGTAAATTCTGCCGGACAGATTGCCGGCAGTTACACAAATCAAAACTGGGAATCGCGGGGCTTTGTATGGTATAATGGTGATTTAACTGAAATTGGAACTTTAGGAGGTAATATAACACATGCTTATGCAATTAATAATGTGGGGCAGGTAGTTGGGCAAACACGGACTGCCAATAACAACGGAAGGGCTTTTCTTTGGCAAAACGGAACTTTAATCTCCATCCAATCGAAGCAAGCACTTAATAGCTGTGCCTGGGGTTTAAATGATTCAGGACAAGTTGTGGGATTTCAATGGATAAACAGCAGAACCGCATTCCTTTATGAAGATGGTGAAACTAAAAATCTAAATGACCTGATCGATCCTAACTCCGGCTGGGAACTAACGGATGCAATGGCAATCAATAATTTTGGTCATATAGTTGGTGATGGATATTATAATGGTCAGAGGAGGGCATTTTTACTAAAACCTATTCAGTATCCCATTTTAATAGTACCAGGCATAGCAGGTACATACTCATCAAATATTTTGTTCGATTTAAACTGGATACTTAACAGAGGATTACCGCCTGAAAATTACCAGATTGATCCTCTCGGAAAAGTATATCACGATATTATTAAAACCTTTGAAAATGTAGGTTACAAAAAAGACACTACCCTTTTTGTTGTAAACTATGATTGGCGTTTGACACCGGGACCCATCGATAATAATATTGATGGTAAAATTGATGGTTTATCGGGTATTTCGATTACTGATAACCAGTTCAATTACGGTGTAGATTATCTTGGATGGTATATTAAGCAAGCCAGCGAAAGATGGAGAGAGCTATACGATGAAGATCTTGATTCAATTGATGTTATAGCTCATAGTACTGGTGGACTTGTAACCAGAACTTATATTCAAAGTAATGCATATGGAGATGTTTATAATATTTCTGAAAATTACAAACTACCCAAAATTCGTAATTTTGTTATGATTGGCGTTCCCAACCGGGGGGCATCAAAAGCCTGGAACCCGATACACGATAACTGGATAGCTGACCCGGTTTATGCCTTCGTTCTGTCAAAAATTCTTAACCGTGCCTACCAAAAAATTCGATTCGGTTTTACAATTTATGGTCCTGATCATAACATAACTTATCATTCAATTCTCAACCAAGGTCTTCCCGATCTAAACTTGTTTATCGATATGTATGTGCCAACTGTACGATACTTGTTGGCCACTTATAATTTTTTAAACCTTGGTGGAGGTTTTAATAACGTTAATGAAGATCCGGAAATAAGAAATACAATTGTATTAGACCTGAACGACGGATACGATCTTTCACCAAATAGTTCCCCGAATGATTTCTTAGATTCTTCTAAAGTAACTGTCATTTATGGAACCGGTAAATCAACGAAAGTTCTCGTTCAGAAAAGAAATGATTTTCAATTAGCTTCAGTTCAGTCCTTCACAGACTGGGTTCCAATGCCGGTTTTTGCTGGAACAGATTGGTATGAGGACTTAGAGACTACAAATAATGGTGATGGAACTGTTCCAATCATTTCATCTGCAAATCAATTTTCAGGAGACAGCAGAGCCAATCTGGTACCTAATAGCAGCGGCGATCATACCGGCTTAGTTTCAAATCTACAAGTGCAAAGGGATATATTGAATTTATTAGATCAAAATTTTACCGATAATGATATTTCAACCGGTTCTTCCGCTAGTGTTGTTAGTGTGTTAAGTGTGATCAGCGATCCCGTAGAACTTTTTATTAGTGATGGTCTTGGAAGACGACTTGGGTACAGCAATTCTACAGGAGCTGTTACCGAAATACCTAATAGTATTTGGACCGGAGATACGGATGGAATGGGCTATGTTTTCGATTCAGTGCAGGAATCTATCAACCTTGAACTAACCGGACTTGGCGAAGATTATTATGTAATGGTCAGCGTAGAGGATTCAGGAAGATACGGAGGAGTGGTGCTTGAAGGATTTTTAGCACAAGGCGAAGTGATAAATTATCAGATAGCACTTAACCCGCTATCAGTAAATGAATTAACCCTGTCTCCAGATAATTACTCACTGTCGCAGAACTATCCTAATCCATTTAATCCTGTAACAACAATTCAATATTCAATTCCACAAAGAGGTATTGTAACTCTCACGGTTTACGATATACTAGGTAAACAAGTAGCAACATTAGTAAACGAAGAAAAAGATCGCGGGGTTTACACAGTTAACTTCGATGCTTCACAACTTGCAAGCGGATTATATATCTACAGACTATCAGCGGGTTCTTTCGTAAAATCGAAGAAGATGCTGCTTTTGAAGTAATAATTACAAATCAATTAAGGTCGGGATAAAATCTCCCGACCTTGATTTATCACATCATCAAAACAGTATTTATTTACAATCAAAACTATTCTTTTTGTTCACAATTCACTTTCCTACTCTATTATTTGCAGATTAAGATGTCTTGATTATATTTGATGCATGATATTCTCCTTCAGGTACTACATAACAGTAATCAGCAGTTTCTTATTAGTTATTACATTCAATGGATTTAACATTGCCCAATCCATATCCTTTAAACATTTAACAGTTGAAAATGGACTCTCGAATAATGATGTCAATACTTTAATACAGGACAAAGCAGGCTTCATCTGGTTCGGTACCGAGGATGGACTCAACAGATTTGACGGATATAACTTCAGGATATACCGTAATAATCCTTCAGACTCAAATAGTCTTTCAAACAACAGCATCTGGGCATTACTTGAAGACAGCAAGGGAAACATCTGGGTTGGAACAAAAGACGGCACAGTGAATATTTTTAATCCGGTTAATGAAAGTTTTTCTCAAATTACCCCACAGCCAAAATTAAAAGACTGGAATAGTATTACAGCACTCTTTGAAGATAAAACCGGGAATATCTGGATAGGAACAAGAAGTTCAGGTGTTTATAAATATAATCCGGAGTCGAAATATTTTACTCACTGGTCTTATGATTCATTGAGTAACAATGCTTTATCTCACTTCAGTGTCAGATCTATTGTTCAGGATCAACGAGGCAATATTATTGTTGCTACTTTTAAGGGATTAAATAAAATAGAGCCTGGCTCATCTCAAAAAGAAATAAAAAATTTTTATCACGAACATAGCAATCTGAATAGTTTAAGCAGCAGCCAGATTTATAATCTCACCAAATCAAATTCAGATTCTGAAATAATATGGATTGGAACACCGACAGGACTAAACGAATTTAATTCAGCTAAGGACTCTTTCAATAGAATCAAAATTCCTAACAAAGAAAAGCTGCAATTCGGTGAAGGTGCCAGTACTGTTATCGAAGAAGTTATTAATGGTGAAAAGATTATCTGGACAGATACTTATTCAGGTCTGTTAAGAATTAACTTAACAACAGGATCATATCATCGCTTTACCGATGATCCTGATGATCCAAACAGCATTATAGATAACCAGATTAATAAAATAATAAAAGATCGTTCAGGAGTAATCTGGATTGCTACTGAAAACGGAGTAAGTTTTTACTCACCGAAAAGCACAAGATTTAATTCTCCATTTGATAAAAACTATCAGATCTTTTTAAATGCTTCAAAATTCAGAGGTAATCTAAGAGCAGCAGTTCAGGATAGAAATAAAAATGTATGGTTAGGATTTTCTGATGGTTTAATATCAATTAATAATTTTCCTCTGAATAAAGTAATTAATTATAATCCTCAGTTTGATAAATTAAATGTATGGTCTTTATCTGCAGATTCTGCAAACTCATTATGGATTGGTACATATGGACAGGGATTAAAAAAATATGATATTATTTCCGGTAAGCAGATTGATCTGGAATTAATCTTTAAGAAAACAAATGAAAAGACTGTTCCGTTTATTAAATCCTTATTTAACGATTCAAAAAATAATTTATGGATTGGTTATTGGGGATCGGGACTGGGATTTTATGATCCTTCAAATGGAACTTCAAAAGTTTGGCGTTCAGAAGCGGATAATCCTGCTTCACTAAATTTTCAGGATATCTGGTCTATTACAGAAGACAGGTTCGGAAGGATATGGCTTGCAACTCCCGGCGGTGGATTAAACTTAGTTAAAGATATTGATAACGATATATTCCAAAACTGGATTCATTCAGAGGATGACACTAATTCGATTAGCAGTAATAGTGTTTTCACAGTTTATGTAGCGAAAAATCATCCTGCATCAAATCATAGTAATCAAACAATTTTATGGATCGGGACTAATAACGGTTTGAATAGATTTTCAATAATTAATAAAGGACTAAACCGTTATAATTTCTCTGTTGATATAAAGTACTTTACGAAAAACAACGGACTGCCGGATAACAATATTAACAGTATACTCGAAGATGACAATGGAAATTTATGGATTGGAACCGGTGCAGGAATTTCTTTCTTCGATGTTGAAAATGAATCATTTATCAATTTCAACAGAAAAGATGGAATAAATGGAATAACTATGAATCCGGATGCTGCATTAAAACTTAATAATGGGCTAATGATTTTCGGGAGCACAGACGGAATTAATATTTTCAATGCGAATGATATTATTTTTTCAAATTACAAACCAAATGTTCTGATTACAGATTTTCTGTTATTTAATCAGTCAATTGGAATTGGTGATAAATCCCTTCTCAATAGAAGTATTAATTTCACTGAAGAAATTATTCTTAATCACAATGATGATGTTTTTTCATTTGAATTCGCTGCACTTGATTTTAATGCGCCTGAACAGATCCATTATGCCTATAAAATGGAAGGTTTTGACGATGACTGGATATATAGTGAGAACAGAAGATTTGTTACCTATACTAATCTTAATCCGGGTACATATTTTTTCAAAGTTAAATCCACAAATGCAGACGGTATCTGGAATAATCAGGAAGCATCAGTAAAGATAATTATCAACCCTCCCTGGTGGGCTACTTTATGGGCTTATGGTTTATACACAGTTCTGATAATAATTGGTTTAATAGTAATAAGAAGATTTGAGATTAACAGAGTAAAATTGAGAAATGAATTACGATTGAGGCAAGTTGAAGCCAAAAAAAATGCAGAACTCGAAGAAATGAAATCACGTTTCTTTGCAAACCTTTCTCACGAATTCAGGACACCGCTTATGCTTATAAAAGGTCCATTAGAAAATCTTAAGAAAAGTTCTGTGCACAGTGATAATTTTGATGACATTGAACTGATTGATAGAAACAGTAAAAATCTTGAAAAACTTATTGATGAACTGCTTGAGCTTTCTCAACTGGAGTCTTCATCTGTGCCGCTTAAAACTAAAAAAGAAAACTTAGTAATTCTGTTAAGAGGAATTGTTTCATCTTTTAGTTCAGTTGCAGAACAAAAAAACATATTCCTAACAATAAAAACCGAGAGCGATTCCGTTCCAGCATGGATAGATCGTGATAAATTTGAAAAAATAATGAATAACCTCCTATCCAATGCCTTTAAATTTACCCCGGCTCAAGGTAAAATAGAAGTAGATGTATCTATCTTAATTCAGAATGAAAAGCAATATGGTAAACTAATTGTAAGAGATACCGGTATAGGAATTTCTTCAGATAAAATAGATAAAATATTTGACCGGTTCTTCCAGGCTGATCAACACTCACAAAGATCTTATGGAGGTTCCGGAATAGGATTAGCACTGGTGAAAGAACTGATAGATCTTCACAAATGGGAAATCAGTGTGAAGAGCGAGTTGGAAAAGGGAACTGAATTTATAATTAAGATACCATTGTGGGATGAATATCTCAGCGAAGAAGAAAAAGTAAAATACAGCACTACTGATAATTCCGCGATGATCTTTCAGGAAGCTTCTGAAAATATTGCTGGCATCCGGGAAAACACCGCAAACCGTACAAGAAAAAAAGCTGTTGATGATAATCTGAAGCCGGTTGTATTAGTTGTTGATGACTCTGATGATGTTAGAAAATATTTGAGAAATTTATTAGAAAAAGAATACACTATTTATGAAGCTTCAAATGGATTCGAGGGAGTTCGATCTGCTGTGGAATTGAATCCTGATTTAATAATCAGCGATGTAATGATGCCTTCAATGGATGGAATTGAGTTTTGTAATCAGATTAAATCAGATTGGCACACAAGTGATATACCGGTAATATTGCTAACAGCTAAAGCATCATTCGAGAGTAAATTGGAAGGATTAGAAACCGGAGCTGACGATTATCTTACCAAACCCTTTGAGTCAAGGGAACTGTTTATCAGAATTATAAATATTCTTGAACAAAGAAAAAGGATAAGAGAAAAATACAGCAGGGAATTCCCTCCCCTGCCCGAAGTTCAAAAACTCGAATCAGATGATCAGGACTTAATAAAACATGCTTATGAAATAGTTCAATTAAACCTTGATAAAACTAATTTCAGCACGGATCAATTAGCTAAAGATTTATTTTTAAGCCGTTCACAATTACACAGAAAAATGATCTCAATTACAGGTCAGGCACCCGGTGAGTTTATCCGAACAATTAAGCTAAAATCTGCCGCAGATATGTTGATCAATAAAAAATTGTCAGTAACACAAATTGCTTATGCAATTGGATTTTCAAGTCCGGCTCAATTCTCAAGAGCATTTTCAAAACAGTTTAACTGCACGCCCTCCGAATATTCTTCAAACAAAACATCCGAATAGAGTCAATATTCACATCTTTTCAATTTTGCAACAAAATAGCAAGAGATTGACACAAATTAGATAGTCATTCCCTATCTCAGCTTTTAGATTTGCTCCCACAATTAAATCTAACTAAACCAGCACCCATAACACATTTGAAAAAGAAAAAAAATATGGAAGATACTACCGTTCTGTTGGAACAGAAGGAAAAATCATTGACACGGATAATAATTTTAGTTTCAATCGCTATTGGAGTCCTGATAACAATTTTGTTTTCCGGAATTATATCAGCTATATAAATAATTATCATCAATCATTCACTAAGGAAAGAAATAATGAAATACATTTCAACCATTCTTTTTTTTATTCTAATTATATGGACTAATATATCAAATCCTCAATCATTGACCTGGTTAGGCACACTGAATGGATCAGCTAGTTCGGCAACCGATGTTTCTGATGATGGTAAAATAGTTGTTGGTTCAGGTTTTCGCTGGACAGATTCAACCGGAATGCAAAGTCTTGATGGTCTTGCTTTTGGTGTTTCAGGTGATGGTTTCATTGTCATTGGTGAAGCCAGTTTGAATGGTTTTATCAGAGCTTTTAGGTGGACAGATTCGACAGGCTTGGTAGACCTTGGAACATTAGGAGGTTCAAGCAGTCATTCAAGGGATGTTTCAGTAGATGGTTCTGTAATAGTCGGTTACTCGCAGAACAGTAATTTTCAGTTCAATGCGTTTCGCTGGATCAATGGCTCAATGCAGAACCTCGGTACACTTGGAGGAAATAGAAGTACTGCACAAGGAATATCTGCCAACGGTAAAGTTATTGTTGGCGAATCACTTAACTCCGGCAATCAAACTCGTGCTTTTCGCACCGATTCAACCAATCTTGCTATGATAGACCTCGGAACCCTTGGCGGTAATTCAAGTGTAGCACAAAGCGCCAATGCAGATGGTAGTGTAATTGTTGGATATTCAGCAAATAGTGATGGGCAATTGCGTGCTTTTCGCTGGAAGTCTTTTGGTGGAATACAGGAACTTGGTACTATTGGCGGCGACTGGAGTCAGGCATATGATGTATCTGATGATGGTGAGATTGTGGTTGGATTAGCACCAAACTCTGATGGTCAATTACGTGCAATTATCTGGAAGGATTCTACCATGCAAGACCTGAATGGAATCTATTCCAATTTACTATCTAACGGATCAACTCTTGAGCGTGCTAATGCGATTTCTTCAGATGGAAGATTTATTGTAGGCTCCGGTTACAATGCCGCAACCAGTTTAACAGAAGCATTTCTGTTGGATACTGACATTTCTACATCAATTGAAAACAATCCAGTAAAAATTCTACCAGCAGAATTCGCTTTACAACAGAACTATCCTAATCCGTTTAACCCTTCTACAACAATAAAATTTAGTTTGCCGGAAGTTTCAATCGTAATACTAAAAGTTTATAACATTGTTGGTGAAGAGGTGGCAACTTTAATAAATGAGGAGATAGATAGTGGCATCCACTCAGTTGATTTTGATGCAAGCCATTTATCAAGCGGAGTTTACTTTTACAGAATTCAGGTTGTAACTCTCGGGAAGCAAGCTGACAATTATACTTCCACTATGAAGATGCTGCTAATAAAATAAAAAAATTATTCAAGCTTATAATTCTTAAAAAGAAATAACTATATGAAAAATAATCTTAGACATTCAGTGTTGTTACTAGTTATAATTTTACTTGCCTCAGCAAAAACCTATGCGCAATCAAACTGGTTTTTGCAAAATTTAGGCACAACAATCGATTTACGTGGTGTTTCTTTTATTGATGCACATATCGGAACTGCAGTGGGAAGCTTTGGTATAATAATCAGAACAACGGACGGTGGAGTAAACTGGCAGGACCAATCAAGTGGTACAACTGTTCGATTAACCAGCGTTAACTTCACAGACATCAATTATGGAACTGCTGTCGGGTTTAGCGGGACAATCTTAAGGACAACAAATGGTGGCTCATCCTGGCTATCACAATCCGGCGGTGTGACAAACCAGTTAAATGATGTTTTTTTTATTGATACAACTCTTGGATGGATTGTAGGTTCATCAGGATTGATATTAAATACAACTAACGGCGGAATATCCTGGTCTCAGCAATCAAGCGGAATAGTGAATGATTTGTGGGGAGTACATTTTAGCGATCCTCTCAACGGTACTTTGGTAGGCTCGGTTGGTAAAATTCTCAGAACCACAAACGGAGGTGCAACCTGGACTTCGCAATCAAGCCTGACTTCAAACGCTCTTGTAGATGTATCTTTCATTAATGCAGATTATGGTATTGTGGTTGGTTCAGCCGGAAAAATTCTTAAAACCACAAATGGAGGTACAACCTGGATTTCGCAATCTAGTGGAACAACTTCTGATTTCAAACGAGTCGCTCTTATTGATACTAATTATGGTACAGCAGTAGGTGAAAACGGCATTATTTTCAGCACTACAGATGGTGGAACAACCTGGTCATCTCAATCAAGCGGGACAACAAATTGGCTTCTCGATGTTTCATTCAGTGATGAAAATATTGGGACGGCGGTCGGTTGGTCTGGAACAATTCTAAGATCTATCAACGGCGGTGCTACATGGAGTAAGCAATCAAGTGGTTCAAACGCATTTTTATGGGATGTCTCGCATATCGATTCAGCTAATGTTATAATTGTGGGTTCTCAAGGTACAATCTTAAGAACTACAAACACCGGAACAAACTGGATTGTACAAACAAGTGGAACGACTAATACTTTATATGGTATTCATTTTCCGGATTTAAACAATGGAACGGTTGTCGGAATCAGTGGCACGATCCTGAGAACAACAAATGGCGGATTAACCTGGAGTGAACAGTCAAGTGGGACTCTTGACGCCTTGTGGGGGGTTTACTTTGTTGACGAGAATAATGGATTTGTAGCCGGTCATACCGGTACAATTCTAAAAACGACAGATAGTGGATCAACATGGAATGAACAATCAAGCGGAACCGCAAGCAATTTAATAGATATCTTTTTTACAGATTTGAATAATGGAACCGCTGTTGGATGGTCTGGTACAATTCTTAGAACCTCAAACGGAGGGACTACTTGGTTTTCACAAGTAAGTGGAACAACAAAAAA
Organism: uncultured Ignavibacteriaceae bacterium; assembly: GCA_964639355.1. Lineage (GTDB taxonomy): Bacteria > Bacteroidota > Ignavibacteria > Ignavibacteriales > Ignavibacteriaceae > JAGXRK01. Next base: position 43,434 of record CAZXCP010000005.1, on the reverse strand, counting down.
TTTATTTGGCGTTTCCTTTTCAGATTTGAATAATGGGTTAGTTGTTGGTGAAGATGGAACAATTCTTAAAACTGTGGACGGCGGAAGTAATTGGACTCTACAGTCAAGCGGAATAACTGAAACTTTATATGATATAGACTTTAAAGATCTAATCAATGCTACTGCAGTCGGTCGTTTAGGGTTAATAGTAAGAACTACAGATGGTGGTGTTAATTGGGATTTACGTCCAGGTGGTACATCAAGCTTTCTGTATGGTGTATCTTTTAGTGATATAAACAATGGGACTGCAGTTGGATTCAATGGCACTATTCTCAGAACTACAAACGGTGGAGTAACTTATATTGAAGAAGAACAATTAAATTCTGTTCCCTCAGAATTTTTTCTTTCGCAGAACTACCCTAATCCTTTTAACCCAAGTACCACGATCAGTTGGCAGTCGCCAGTAGGCAGCCTGCCTGACGGCAAGTCAGGTTGGCATACAACATTAAAAATCTATGATATCCTTGGAAACGAAGTAACCACTCTTGTTAACGAATACCGTGATGCAGGAAGACATAACGTTACCTTTGATGCAAGCAGATTAGCAAGCGGAGTTTACTTCTACAAAATTCAGGCTGGAAAATATTTTGAAACGAAGAAAATGCTGTTTTTGAAGTAAGATTAAGCGAAACATATAAGGAGTATGAAAAATTCAAACTCCACTTTTTTAATATATCTAAAGTGATCTAATACGATCATGTAAGGAGGCAATATGAAACTTATAATAATCATGTTTCTATTAACTTCAATGAATATCACTGCTCAGATAACGATTACGGCTGGTGATTTCAACAGTATGTTTAGTGTAGGAAATGAAATTACTCTTAAAGAAAATGATACCGGAGGTTCAGTTAACATTGGCTCACCGGGTGGTGGAAATAACTGGGACTTTTCCTGGTTCACGGGTAATCTTACAATGGAAATTGAAAGTATAAATCCGGCTACAGCGCCACACATTGCTGAATTTCCCGGTGCAAATATTGTTACTTATAGTGTTGGCGATTATCAGGGTGATCTCGGAGAAGTATGGACATATTCTTCCCTCAATGGAAGTTTTGATAATCACGGAGCGGGAATTACACTCGATTCACAACCGGGTGATTTATTCATGATAAAACATAATCCTGCACGAATTGAAGCAGCTCTTCCACTTACAATTAACTCCACCTGGTCTCAATCTTACACGCAAACCATATTTTATAATGGCTCACCTTTCTTATCATCGCAGGTTTCGCAATCGGTTATAGTTGATGCACATGGTACAATGACTATACCCGGTGGAGGAAGTTTTGAGGCACTCAGACTGCGCGAAAGTATGACGGTAAACGGAACTATGACCAGTGTTTCATATTTATTTCTTACAAAAAGCGGAGCTCAGGTTTCGGTCTATGCGGCTGATCCGAATCCTCCGACAAGCGGAGTAATTGCTGCTGAAGGCTACAGTTGGAATTCGTCATTCAGCAGTGGTGGTGGAGGAGCTGTATTTACTTTTCCACCGGATTATATAATGATCGCCGGTGAAGTTGATTCCATTATGTATGGCAACGGTCTGTGGAATACTGAGTTGGATCTTTATTACAGAACTGAGGAAGGGGGCGAATTTACGTTAATTGAATCAGGTTATCAGTCCTCTGATGGGAAATACTATTGGGATGTACCGGATTCGTTACTAACTACAAAGGCAAACATAAAAATTGTAAAGACTCAGGATACCACATTTCAGATTATAAGTGATCAAATTAAAATTAAACCATGGTGGTTAACAAGAATTGACAACAGCGGTGATTTCGAATTGTATGAACTGGATCAGGATGGCTGGTCTTTTACAAATAGTGGTACAAACATGTGGCCAAATGCATGGTCAAACCAGTTTAATTATCAGACCGGTACAGATCCATTTACAAATTCTACCTATCCGAACAATGCTCCATTTAATAATGCAGCAGGTAATTCCTTCCCTGACTGGCCCTTATTTGTTGATGTATTCAGCGAATCTGCTTGTTACCAGGAAACTGATAATGGTCTCTCTTATAGGAATGCAGCAACAACACGCTGGGGTAACATAATCGTGCAGTGGAGCGGTTCATGTTTTGGTTTCACTGTTACCAGTCTGTTAGGTTATTACAGACACACAACACTTGAAGGGATGATAGGTGAATTTGAAGATTTGATTGAGGTAGCTGTAGATAATGATTCGCGATATGCAATTAATTATTTCCAGATAATACAAAATGCTCAGGAAGTTCTTGATTACAGATTGGAAAGAACAAATGATGATGCACGACAGTTATTAGCAAATCTGAAGGAACTATTCGGTCAGAATAATTCAGACGGCAAACCGTTAAGATATCCGAACACTAACGGGGCCGGTGGTCATGCAGTTGTTCCGTACAGATTGGAAAGAGCAGATAACTCTTCCAATTTCAATGTATGGGTCTATAATCCTAATAACCCTAATGACTTCACTCAATTCATTTACATTGATTCAGTAGCAAATACTTGGAATGACAGCACAAGTATGAACTGGGGTTCGGCTACAACCGATTGTTATCTTCACAATGAAAGTGCATTCTTTCTTGACACATTAACTCTCAGACCAATGTTCGGTATTAAATCTTCGTATAATGAAAACCAGAATGGTTCATCAAGATTGACAATACTAAACTCAGTTGAAGCAGAGGTAGTTATTACATCAGTAAATGGTGAACAGATCGGTTATCAGGACAGTATGGCTTTCAACAATATGTCAGATGCTATTCCAATAATACCGGAAACAGGATACTTCCATCCGCCAACGGGTTATTATCTCCCTGAAAACAGCTACCAGGTTTCAATGGATAACTTCACTTCTCAGTCTTCAAATATATTATTTCAATCCGAGATGAGTTTATACAGTTACTTTAGAAATGATGCTCAACCAGATGAAATTGATCTATTTGGTTTTTCAGTTGATGGAATTAAAATCATCAATCCTGATAATAGCGCAAAGGACATCGAATTAACCACAATAATTCTTGATGAAAGCCTTAATGAAAGGGTGTTCACGTTTAATAATATAACATTTTCATCAGGTGATTCTCTTAACATAAAACAATTAGCAGGTAGTGAACTGCTGTTCAATAATTATGGTCAGGGTAATCTATATAATTTAAGAGTAATCGATCTTTCTCCTGATGGCGAAATTATATTTGAGCATAACGCAGTACAGATTGCTCAGAATACAGGCCATCAACTTGTGCCGGACTGGAATAATCTGCATAATCAACCTTTGATGATACTTATTGACAATGGAAATAACGGATCGATTGATGACACAATGTTTTTAAAAAACCAGGCAACCCGTATTGAGGATGAAGGTTTACTGTTAAGTCCGAATAATTATAACCTTGCTCAAAACTACCCAAATCCATTTAATCCGGTAACAACAATTAAATATTCTATCCCGGAAAGCGGAAATGTTTCGCTGAAGGTTTATGACATACTTGGAAATGAAGTTGCTTCTTTAGTCAATGAAGAAAAAGCCCGTGGAGTTCATTCTGTAACTTTTAATGCAGGTAGTTTATCAAGCGGAGTATATTTCTACAAAATTCAGGCTGGTAGTTATTCATCAACCAGAAAGATGTTGCTGTTAAAGTAACATCATGGGAAGCACATAAGGAGTGTAACGAGAGGTTACACTCCTTTTTAATTTTGAAATTCACTCATAATAGTAAGGAGTAAAAATGAAAACATTAACAATGATCATCGCGTTAACTTTAATATTCGCTTTTTCTTATGAAGCACTTGCTCAATTTGATCTTGGAAAGAAACTCAAGAAAAAAGTTGAAAAAAGAATTGAAAAAGGCGTGGACAAAACAATTGATAAAGGGCTTGATGCAACCGAAGATGCAATTGAAAATACCGGTACTGAAAATCAGGATAATCAAAAAGAAAATAATCAAACAGGTTCTAACAATACTGGATCTTCAACTACCTCCGGCACAAATGAAATAGAATCTTCAAATTCGAATCAATCACCTGATGAAAAATTAAAGATGTGGTCAAAGTATGATTTTGTTGCCGGTGACAAAGTTATTTTCCAGGATGATCTGGTTGGTGAAGAAAATGGTGAGTTCCCTTCCCGCTGGGATCTGATCAAAGGAAGTGCTGAAGTAGCTCAATTAGGCAGTGATAATGTAATTCACTTTACAAATAATAATTCTATAATTGTTCCGCTAATGGACAAGAATAACTTCCTGCCAGAAGTATTTACAATTGAGTTCGATGTTTATTTTGATGAATTGGCAACGAAACGTACAAACTTTTATTCAGTTCGCTTCTACGATGGAGCTGCGGGATGGAAGAATATTGACGGATTGAGGAGATATCCTGTTGATATTAAATGGAATGAAGTTAAGAAAGAGAAATTTGGAAGTAAAATAAAAGGCTATGAATCTGACCAGAAAAGTTGGAAAGGTAAATGGAAAAGAGTTGCAATTGCTTTCAATCAAAGATCACTAAAGGTCTATTTGGATGAAGAAAGAGTTATCAATATTCCGAACCTTGGATATAAACCCGAAATGTTTTCCATCGGTGTTTCTTACGATACACGACACATTAATAGTGCTTCAATAAAAAATGTACGATTGAACGAAGGTGGTAAAACACTTTATGAAAGAGTACTTTCAGATGGAAAATTTGTAACAACCGGAATTTTATTTGATGTAAATAGATCCACTATTAAAGGTGAATCGATGGGTACACTTAACGAAATAGTTAAAATGATGAAAGAGTATTCCGATTTGAAATTCAGTATTGAAGGACATACAGACAGTGATGGTGATGATTCTTTTAATCAGAAGCTTTCTGAAGAAAGAGCTGCTTCTGTTAAGAATGCACTTGTGAAGTCAGGAATCGATGCCTCCCGATTTACCATCAGAGGCTGGGGTGAAAGCAAACCTGTTGATTCCAATTCAACATCCGAAGGAAAAGCAAATAACAGAAGAGTTGAGTTTATAAAATTATAATACATTGATTAATCCGGAATTTTTTATCAAAGGAGGCTTTATGAAATATTTTTATATTTTTTTACTGACAGGATTATGCTTGTTAAACCTGAATGCACAAATTCCTAATAGCGGATTTGAAAATTGGTCAGATGGTGAGCCTGATAATTGGTTGACAAATAACCTGCCCGGAACCTGGGTTACAGTTTCATCCAGCGGGACTTCACAATCAGGTTCATTAGCAGCAAAGCTGGAAGTTGCAGATTTTAACGGTGGACCTATTTATCCTGCTTTATCAACAACTTTTCCTATCAACCAAGATTACGGTAGCCTGAATGGTTATTATCAGTTTCATCCGACAATTAACGAGATGATTCTAATCGGACTTGCATATACTTTTAAAGATGGGCTATTAATAGGAATTGGAGTAGTTGAAATAGAGTCTGCATCATCAAATTATTCACAATTTAGCGCAGAAATTATTGGAAATGGTCAGATACCTGATTCAATAATAGTCCAATTTCAAATCCTAAGTGATAGTCAAACTGATCCCGGTATAGGTACCTATGCACTTATTGACCAATTGAGCTTTGGACAAGCTACCAGTGTTCAGCAGATTGATCAGATTCCGGTTGAATATTCTCTTCAGCAGAATTATCCCAATCCATTTAATCCATTAACCAGTATTGAGTATAGTATTTCTGAAGCATCTTTTACTGAATTAAAGATATATGATTTACTTGGAAATAAAGTTGCAGTGCTTGTAAATGAATATCAGTCGCCCGGTAAATACAGTGCTGAATTTAACGCAATTAATCTCCCAAGCGGTACATATTTCTATCGCTTAACTTCTGGTGAGTTCTCTGAAACTAAAAAACTTTTATTAATTAAATAGTATTCAAAGAAAACCTCCGGGGATTTTTTATACCCGGAGGATTATATGTTGACAACTCTGACTCTTTACCTTAGCAAGACTTTTTTCATTTCGAAAATAACTCTGCTTTCAATTCTTTATATGTGCATATTGAGGACAATACTCAACCATCTAAATCAATAGACCAATGAATCGCTTCAAAAATTCATTGTGAAAAAAAATTCAAAAAAATTATCAGACAGTTTGACATTACTAAAATCTTATACTAAGTTTGCATCAGATTTGAATTGAAACGATTTATTGGTGGTGAAATCTTTCTTTCGATCCTTCCTTCGATCCGCATTTCTTAAAGATTTTGCCATTATTCCAGTCCAGTCAAATAAAACCGTGTCATGTTTTTATATCAGGTTTATAGATAAGCTGTTATTTTCTGCTGTATATTTTAGAATTTCTAACCTCATTTACTATTTAATTTGTAAATGAGTAAATAAACTAATCATAAAACAATGGAGGAGTTATGAAAACGTGTGGGTATCTAGTAGTGTTTTTCCTTTCGTTTGGTTCTCTCATCTATTCTCAAATTTCACTGACAGGTTCAGGTGCATATCTTCAGGATTTCAACACTTTGGTCACAACAGGAACATCTTCTGTTTTACCTGATGGCTGGTACTTGCTTGAAAGCGGTACAAGTGCAAATACTGAATATGCAGCAAATACAGGATCTTCAAGTGGTGGAGATACATATAGCTACGGTTCAACTGATGATACGGACAGGGCGCTTGGCAGCTTGAGAACAGGAACACTTATCTCCACTTTTGGTGCTAATTTCATTAACAATACAGGTGAAACAATTACATCTCTGCACATAACTTATACCGGAGAACAATGGCGTGCTGGTGTTACAAACCGGAATGCAGCAGATAGACTGGATTTTCAATACAGCATTAATGCAACTACGCTAGCAGATGGTGATTGGACCGATGTTGATCAATTAGATTTTCAAAGTCCGAATATAAATACAAACTCAGGAGCTACGAATGGAAATTCAATTGAAAACCGTTCGGTTGTTACTTATGTAATTACCGGCTTGTCAATTCCGGATGATGCTGAGTTTTGGATAAGATGGACAGATTTTGATATCGCTGCATCTGATGATGGTCTTGCAATTGATGATTTCAGTATTGATGTAACTGCACCCTCAGTTGTATTTTCAATGAATCCAAATTCTCTGGATTTTGGAAATGTAAGCGTTGGAAGCTCTGAAATACTGCAAGTGACGGTTGAAAATTTGGGAACAACCGATAACCTTGAAATTTCAAATATGTTATCTTCAAATCCGGAATTCACATTCATTCCTAACTCATTTCCGGTTATAATTCCTCCATCCGGCTCACAGATATTCGACATTACATTTGCTCCTTTAAGTGAAGGTGAATCAAATGGCGAGATTACTTTTGCTCATAATGCTGCAGGTTCGCCGGCTGCTTTAACAGTAACCGGCATGGGTGAGGCTTCTTCTCAAGGTGGTCTATTACGATTTAAATCACCGGTTCGAAATCTGCTTGATGGAACAACTGATAATCCTGATACCATAGTCCTGGCAGGTTATTCAGGTCAACCAATGAAAGCTCTGCAATTCAACCTGTTAGTGGGAAAAACCAATGGTAAATTAATCTTAAAATCGGTTGCAAGAGGTAATGCAATTCCTGCTGACCAATTTAATCTGAGTTATGAAATTTATGAAGGCGCGTACTTACCAGACGGGTCTAAAGTTGATACAGTAAAAGTTGTAATCTTAGGAAATGGAAGTAATGCAATCCAACCGGATACTGATGATCAGGATATACTGATATTTACTTATGATATATTAAGTATAGTTGGCAATAACGATCAGACTTTTAATGGTCTATCAGACGTTACGGGCGCAACAATTTCACCGGTTGGTGATGCCAACATTTCAACCGGTGCTGATGAAGTTATCAATATTTATAATGGTACATTAATGGGGTTATTGGGTGATGTAAATCTGGATAACAATGTTAATATCCTTGATATACTTTCAATGATCGATTATATGCTAGGCAGGATGACTTTTTCATCGGAACAATTTGAAAAAGCAGATATAGCTCCATGGGGAACCGGAAATCCGCTTCCTTCACCGGATGGAATTATTAATGTTCTTGATTTAGCGGTTTTGCAAAACATTGTACTTACGGGCTTATATCCAAGCGGTGGATCTATTTATAAACCAGTCTTAACACCTGTTAACCTTGCAACAACTTCTTCAAACAAACTTTCTCCGGGTATGAACGCTAAATTAACATTCTATCTTACGGCAGATGGAATTATGATTGGATTGGAATCGGATAAAAAAGTAAAAGGATTACAGATTGAATTGAGTCAGCTCAATTCCATTATACCGCCGGAAACTAAAATAAATTCAGTATTTGACCAGGCATATTATTATCAGAATCATAGTTTGTTGAGAATTATATCTTATGACGGTCAGGCAAATACTATTGATCCCGGACAATTTGTTGCTGCAGGTATTACTTTCACTCTCTCAGATCCTTCAACAATTGTTGTAGAAAATGTAATCATTGCCGATGAAAATAATAACGCCATGCAAAAGGTTGAAATTGAGATGCTGTACTCTAATCCATCTTTGGTGACGGATTATAGATTATTCCAGAACTTCCCAAATCCATTCAACCCCTCTACACTTATAAGTTTTTCAATTCCTAAAGACGAATATGTTACCATAAAAATCTATGATATGATTGGACAGGAAATTAAAACTCTGGTGAATGGAGATACTAAAGCCGGGACACATACATTGAATTGGGACGGGTTTGATAATAACGGATCGAAGGTGAGCAGCGGCAGTTATATATACAGAATGACCGCCGGAGAATTTGTTGAAGCGAAGAAAATGATACTTATAAAATAGCGACAAATGTTATTTATGTTTATTAAAAGGCGGTTCAAAAGAACCGCCTTTAATATTTAACTTTATCTGTAATTTTATTTTATCAATACAAGCTTTTTCATTTCTTTGTAATTAATATTACCATTGACTCCGGTAAATTCGAAAAGATAGAAATATATTCCCGAAGCATATTCTTCGGCGTTCCACACAACTTCATATGTTCCGGCTGATTTATGTTCAGAGATCAATTGCTCAATTTCCTGACCTACAGGATTATAAATCGAAACTCTGACATCACCTTCCTGGTTTATACTGTATTTAATTGTCGTAAATGGATTAAAAGGATTAGGATAATTTTGTGAGATATTTGTCTCCGATGGAACGAAAGTAACTTCTACAGAAACCTGATCTGAAAATTTATACGATCCGTCGTAATCAATTTGCTTCAATCTGTAAATTGCAGATCCATTATACGGCAGAAACTCATAATCATCTTCATAGGAATAAGTTTTTGGTTCTGAGGTTGAACCGTGACCAGATATAAATGAAAGAATTTCCCAATCCTGATTTTTCAGTTTTCTATGAACTTCAAAACCACTGTTATTTAATTCAGTTGCAGTTGTCCAGTTTAATTGAATTTTTCTATTTAGTTGTTTTGCTGAAAAAGATACAAGTTCAACAGGAATAGTAAAATCAATATAAGCTTCATATACTCCCCTTCCGTGAGTTCCTGCACGAAGCATTTTTACAGAAGGAGAATAATCGAGATGCATAATAACTGTATTCGGCAATCCATTAGGAATTTCCAACCAGTTAACACCATTGTTTTCAGTGACAAATACACCTATATCAGTTGCAACAAAATATGTGTTTGGATAACCGGTATGTTCTGTAAAAATGAGTATGTCATTTACAGGTGTGTCAGGCAGATCTCCGCTGATAGATACCCACGTGGTGCCTCCATTAGTAGATTTATATACTTTGCTGGTTCCGAATCCGGAAAAAGTTAAAAGCACTGTGTTCTCATCAGCAGGATGAACATACACAGATGTAATAGTTCGGTTTGGAAGTCCCGATGTTATATTTGTCCAGTTTACACCTTCATCGGTCGATTTGAAAATCTGACTTCCCGTGGTAGCAAACATTATGTTAGGATTGGTTTTACTCTGAGCTAATTCTCTGACAGCATTGGTTCCATTAACATTATTGGATACGGCCGTCCAGCTTCCACCATTGTTGGTGGACTTATAAACCCGCTGCCTCGCGGTATAAAATGTTCCTGAAATAGTCGGATGATGAATTATTGGACCTATCCAGGCGGCATTCTCGCTACTGCTTAATCCACTTTGAGCAGAACTCCATGATGTGCCGCCGTTCGTAGTTCTGAAAATTCCGTTATATTGTGTTTCACCAAGAATGAAATTCGAGTTGAACGGATTGAAGCAAACTTCTCCGCCATCACCACCATAAACAGCAGCCCAGTTAAGAGTTGAATCAGTTCGCTGTGTTCCATTATCCTGTGTTCCGCCAAGTATTCTGCTTGGCATAAAAGGACTTGCTGCAATCCTATAAAACTGTGTAACTGTTAAAGTTTGATTTAAGTTTGTAAAGTTTGTACCATTATTTGTTGAACGCCAGATCCCACCATCATTGAGGGAAAGAATAGTGTTTTCCTGTGTAGGATGAAATACCATGAAATGCTGATCAACATGTACATTACCTCCCGAATATCCATTTGTAATATTCGTGAATGTACTCCCATTTTCCGTTCGCCAGATATCAATAGTTCCAATGTAAACCTTATTAGGGTTTTTCGGATTAATCAAACAGTATAAATCATACCATGCCTGTCCTGCATTGCTTGCAAAATTTGAAGGCATCGCTATACTCGACCAGTTGAGTCCATAGTCCGTTGATTTGAAAACAGTAACATTGCTTGAAGCATAAACAGCTGCCCACATAATTGCTGGATTTGAATTAGCTAAATCAAAATGAGTTCTCGAACCTGAATTTAAGCCTGTTGCACCGTAGGCAGCAAATGAAGCTCCTCCGTTAATGGATCGTCTGATTCCTATCCCGGATCCGACCGCAAACGCAGTATCACCTGAAGGTGAGAAAACCACGTCATCAACTCTCCCGGAAAGTATTTGTGTCCAGCTTGTTCCGGAATTCGTACTTCTGTAAAGTCCACTGTTGCCCAAAGCAGCTAATAGTTGTGTATTATTGTTTGGTCTGATCTTTAATCTTGAGAAATATGTAGAAGATGGAAGTCCTGTAGTATAACTCGACCAGGTGCCGCCACCATTAGTTGACTTAAGTAATCCCCTGCCATAATATGAAACTCCTGAGTAAGTTGCTTCACCAGTTCCAGCATAAACAATTTCAGTATTGGTCGGATCAATTGCAATTGCTCCCATCGAAAGGGAAACTTCATAATCTGTAGTTGGAAACCATGATAAACCGGCATCGGTTGTTTTCCAAACTCCACCATTAGCCGGTCCTATATAAATAATATTAGGATTGGTTGGATGATAAGCACCTGTTACTATTCTGCTTGATATGTTTCCATAACCAGGATAGGTACCCGGTGTTGGACCTAAACTAACCCAATTAAAATTTGGTATATCGCGCTGGTTATAACTGTTTCGTAAATTATCTTTTTGAACAAGTGATTTTATATACGCATCTTCCGGTATAAAGTCATAGGGATATGCCCTTTGTTCATAGAACCATCTGAGTCTTAAATAAGGCTTGGAATGCCTGATATCATCAGGCACTTGAGAAAAAACCCCTTCCGGCATAAGTTCATCCATTGAACGGATTGGTTTCTTTGTTTGAGCATCCAGATTCATATAAAAAACAGATATTAACATTAATACTAACAAAGTTCTCATTGTAACTCCTCTAATTGTAAAATATATTAAATGAAAATTGGGTAAAAACTTTCACATATTAAGCCAGAAATAAAATATCGATAACAGTTATTTTGATTATCTTTACTCCGCATTTATGTAAAAATTACCCGATGATTTTATTTCCATAAATACCTATTAAATGGCTGATGAAACCTATAGAAATTCTTATAAGTTTATATGGATATGAATCTTTTCGTCCTGGACAGGAAGAAATAATAAACTCCATTTTACATGCTGAAAATGTAGTAGCCATACTTCCAACCGGTGCCGGGAAATCAATATGTTACCAGATACCTTCAATTTGTTCAGAAAATTTTTCTATAGTAATATCACCGTTAATTGCATTGATGAAAGACCAGGTAGATTCATTGAATGCTAAAAAGGAGATAGCTGCATTTATTAACAGCACAATGAGTTTTCAGGAAACAGAATCAGTTGTTCAAAATATAAGATATGGAAGAATAAAACTTTTATATCTCTCCCCTGAAAAACTAGGTAACATTCAACTAGTTGAACGATTAAAAAACCTGTCCCCTTCTTTCCTGTTTGTTGATGAGGCTCATTGTATCAGCGAATGGGGCCACAACTTCAGACCAAGCTATACAAAAATAAAGGATTTTATTGACTTTATTGGGATAAAAAGAATCTCAGCTTTCACTGCTACCGCTACGCCTGAAGTGGTTGATGATATAGTCAAACAATTAGGATTGAAGAAGCCGAAAATTTTTGTGAAAGGTTTTGAACGGAATAACATCCATCTCAGTGTTGTTTTCGCAAAATCGAAGAAAGACAAGACTGTTGATCTCATCAGACAATTCGGGAAACCGGCAATCGTATACACTTCATCGAGGAAACGAGCTGAGGAGATTTCTGAGTATCTTGTCTTGAAAAAAGTTAACTGTGAATATTATCATGCCGGACTTCCTGCCGAAATAAGAAGAAGAATTCAGGATGACTTTATAAATGACAAACTTCAGGTTATTGCCGCAACTAATGCCTTCGGAATGGGCATTGATAAAAAGGATATAAGATTAATTGTTCATTATAACACTCCGGGTACGATAGAAAATTATTACCAGGAAATCGGGAGAGCAGGCAGAGACGGTAAGGATTCATTTGCATTTTTACTTCACGATGATAGTGATATAAATATTCATAATTATTTTCTTTCAAATTCATATCCGACTAAAGAAATAATTCATAAAATCTACAATGCTCTTTGTGACTATGCTCAGATTGCATTAGGTAACCTTAACGACAAAGAGATTTCAATTAATCCTGATTACATAAAAAATCATTCGGGATTGGATATTTCTCCCGGACTGCTGCATTCATCAATTAAATATCTTGAAGAGTCGGGCTATCTGTCCACTTTATCCGAATATTCAGCCGATGCCTCAATTAAATTTATTATCGAACCAAAGAAGCTTCAGAACTTTTTGAAAACAACTACAAATAATCTTCTAAAGGAAATCTGCATCTTCACATTAAAAAAATACGGTAATGACATTTTTAACAGAAGGATTAAATTTTCGACAAAGAATATTTCTGAAGAGAGCGCATTTACATCTGATGAGATTAAAGAATCATTCACACTGCTTGAAAATTCCGGTTTTGCAGAATTTATTTTATTTGATTTCAAAGATCTGGTAAGATTAAGCCAGCCTCGTGTCAGATCTGAAGATTTGAGACTTAATTATAAACGGATCAATGAAAATTATCTCAATGGTCAAAGAAAGCTTGACAGAATGATTGATTACGTTTATTCATCTGAATGTCGCTTTAAGGAAATTCTCAAATACTTCGGTGAACAAATTGAAAACTATACATGTAATAAATGTGATAATTGCAATGCGCAAAAATCATTTCCGGTTGCCAGCTTAGAATATGTTAAGGAAATAGTACTTCAAACCTTGTCAGAATTTAATAAACCTGTTGAGGAAAAAGATTTAATTGTATTTCTCAGGGGGAAAAGCAGACCAGAAGAATTACAGGGATTAACGACTTTTTCATCACTGATAAATTACACCGTTGCAGATATTAAGTCAGCTTTAAGCAGCCTTGTAAATGAGAAAAACCTTCAACCGGTGACTGGTAAGAAAAGAATATATTCGTTGCTCAAGAATGAAATTAAGATTGAAGTTTCGAAAAAAACAAATGAAGAAATTAATTCAGACAGTAATCTGGAACTATTTCAAGCTTTAAGAGAAGTAAGAAAAATGGTTTCAAAAAAATTTTTGCAAACACCGGAATTGATTTGTCCGGATAGCATACTTGCCGAAATTTCAAGAAAGAAACCTAAAAATAAAATAGAGCTATTGGCTATAAACGGGTTTAATCAGCGAATGTTCAATAAAATCGGCAGCGAAATACTTGAGCAAATACAAAAATACTTTAAAACTAAAATAACTACTGAGGCTTCAATCAATTTTCCTGATAATATTTCTGATACATTCAATCTGCTTAAAAAAGGACATACATTAAAGGAAATAGCTTCATTGAGAAGAATGGATGAAGCTGTGATATCAATGCAAATAGAAACAATTCTTCAATACGCACCTCAAACAGAAATTAAGCATTTGTTTCTGCCGGAAACTCTTAGTCTTATAAATAATGAGATTGACAAAGGATTTGTGGACTTGAAAGAATTAAAAGCAAGGTTAAAGGACAAAATCAGTTTTGCACTTTTACGTATTGCAGTGGCCAAAAAGAAATATTCTCATGGCTAGCGGGTTTACTTCTCAGACTCTCAACATATTCAATTACCTTATCAAAAAATTGTTCCCATCGTTCGGGTGCACGGTAAATCGCCTCTATGGCAGATCGATAATCATCCTCTGTGATATTATGCCGATTGAAAACTATTGTTTTAAGTGAATCAATATTTTTAGATGTAACAAGTAATGTATCCTGTGCAAACATCAGATCAGTATAGATCAGTATTAATTTATTTTCAGTAACAGGTACTTTATCCGAACAGGAAATAAATGATAAAAAAATGGAAAGAATAAAAATTATATTTAAATAATTAAACATTACTTCTTACTTGCTTCGAATAGAATCTTTTTTTCACGTGCTGTTAAATTCTGATAACCGCTTTGACTGATTTTATCCAGTATCCTGTCAATTTCTTCCTGGGTCACCTCAAGTTTATCATCCTTAGAGTCTTTTATATCAAAATATTTTGCTTCCTGAACGTCATTATCTTTATTGAAAATATTATACTTGGTACCGGAAGATGCCGAACTCTTAAATCTGTTACGTCTGATCATTGCTTTTAAATCAATATGACTTGATTTATCAAACCAGATAAAAAGGAATCCTGTTAGTGCACCACCAAGGTGAGCGAGATGAGCAATGTTGCTGTGAGCACTGTTGATCGCAAGAAATTCGAATACAATTAAAAATCCTATTAAATATTTCGCTTTGATCGGAATTAAGAAATAAAGGAATATATATCTTTCAGGGAAGAACAGTGCAAATCCTATTAATACTGCATAAACAGCACCTGAAGCTCCAATTGTAGGTGCAGGAGCAGCTCCTAATAAAGGGGAAATAAATAAATGACAAAGACCAGCAACGACACCGGATAATAAATAAAAAGTTAAGAATTTTTTTGCTCCCCACATATTTTCAATTTCCATTCCAAACATCCATAATGCGAACATATTGAAAAAAATGTGTCCAAAACCTCCATGCATGAACTGATAGGTAATCAGTTGCCAGGGATAAAAAGTGGTGTCGCTAAATACTCCGATTGGAATAAGAGCAAAGTACTTGATAAGAACCTGACTCAATGCCATATCACCAGATACTATTATTTCACTTCCCAGAATTTGTACAAAAAACACCGCAACATTGATGATCAATAAATTCTTAATCACCGGTGGAAACATGCTAAAACCGCCGAAACCAGGTCTATAATAATTGCTCAAATTAATTCCTCACTTACAACGAGTTTAATATACTTATTAATTAAATATAGTATTATTCAGATGATCAAAGTCAACAACGCAGGAAATTATTTATCCGTTAATGCTGCAACTCCGGGCAATTTTTTACCTTCAAGAAATTCAAGAGATGCGCCGCCGCCGGTTGATACATGAGAAACTTTATCAGCCAGTCCCGCTTTAGCAATAGCCGCTGCTGAATCTCCTCCGCCAATAACTGTAACTGCACCGTCGCCGGTTACATCAGCCAGGGATTTTGCTATTGCAAAAGTTCCAACAGCAAAATTATCCATCTCAAACACTCCCATTGGTCCGTTCCAAACTATTGTTTTTGAACTATCAATCTCCTGCTTGAATAAATTAATTGTTTCAGGTCCAATATCCAATCCCATTTTATCGGAGGGAATCTGATCGATAGGGACAATTGAGGATGGAGAATCGTTATTAAATTCACTTGCAACAACAACATCCACTGGAAGCAGAAGCTTAACCCCGCTCTTCTTTGCCTTTTCAAGTACCTCTCCGGCAAGCTGAATTTTTTCTTCTTCCAGCAATGATTTACCGATTTCTTTACCCTGTGCCTTAAAGAAAGTAAAAGCCATTCCACCGCCGACAATTAGTGTATCAACCTTGTCAAGCAAATTTGAAATTACATCAATTTTTCCTGAAATTTTTGCACCGCCAAGAATTGCACAATATGGCCTGGTAGGATTGAATACAGCAGTACCGAGGTATTCTAACTCTTTCTGCATAAGATAACCGGCAGCGCATGTTTTAATAAATTTCGTAATTCCTTCCGTTGATGCATGAGCACGATGTGCACTTCCGAAAGCATCATTGATATACACATCGCCAAGTTCAGATAATTGTTTTGCAAATTCAGGATCATTTTTTTCTTCTTCTGAATGGAAACGGACATTTTCAAGTACTACTACTTCCCCCTCCTTCATTTTATCAACTATTTCTCTTGTATCAGAACCAATGCAGTCCGGAGCTAATTTCACATCTATTTCAAGAAGTTCACCTAATCTGATTGCTGCAGGTTTAAGACTGTATTTGGGATTAGGTCCACCCTTTGGTCTTCCCAGATGACTCATCAATATAGCTTTGCCACCCTCTGAAATTATTTTTTTTATAGTTGGAAGTGAGGAAGTAATTCTTATGTCATCAGTTATTTTAAGATTTTCATCGAGCGGCACATTAAAATCCACTCTGACTAGTACCCTTTTTCCTTTTAATTCCACATTATCTATTGACAGCTTATTCATTTTGTTAATTCCTGAAATATTACTTTACAGATTGTTATATAATAAAATTGTCATTCCCGTTTAACAGGAATGACAATTCATAAAATCTACTAACATATTTTTACTAGATCTTAACTACTTTCATTACAAGGTCTGCTATTCTGTTTGAATAGCCCCATTCATTATCATACCAGCTTACTATCTTAAAGAATCTCTTCTCATCTTTAAAATTATTCTGAAGTGTAGCCAGCGAGTCATAAATTGAAGAACGTGAATCGTGATTGAAATCTGTAGATACAAGCTCTTCGTTACAATAACCAAGAATACCCTTAAGGTAGGTTTCTGAAGCCTTCCTTAACAATTGATCAATTTCCTGGATCGAAGTGTCTTTTTCTGTACGGAAAGTTAAATCAACTGCAGAAACATTTGCAGTAGGGACTCTGAAGGACATACCGGTTAATTTACCTTTCACCTGTGGAATAACTTCACCAACAGCTTTTGCGGCACCGGTTGTTGAAGGAATAATATTTATTGCAGCAGCCCTTCCACCTCTCCAGTCTTTTTTCGATGGCCCGTCAACCGTTTTCTGTGTGGCAGTATAAGCATGTATTGTTGTCATAATTCCAACTTCTACACCAATGCCTTCTTTTAGCATGACATGAACAACCGGAGCAAGGCAGTTTGTTGTGCAGGAAGCGTTTGAAATTATTTTATGTTCAGGTTTCAACTCGTTATCATTAACACCAATTACTACAGTTTTGACATCACCTTTACCTGGTGCCGTTAATATAACTTTTTTTGCACCGGCATCAATATGACCCTGGGCTTTATCAGAACTGTTAAAAATTCCTGTCGCTTCAATCACATATTCAACACCCATTTCTTTCCAGGGAAGCATAGAAGGTTCCTTTGCAGCCAGAATACATTTAGTTTCCTCACCGTTTATAACCAGAATATCATCAAACTCGAGTTCAGGTTTACTCTTCTTTGAGGTTATTTCACCATTAAAAGCACCATGAACAGAGTCATATTTTAACTGGTATGCAAAATATTTGGCATCGTTGCTAACATCTACCAGAGCTACAAGATCGATTTCTTTTCCGAAAACACCTTTATCAGCAAGAGCTCTTAATACTAATCTTCCGATTCTACCGAATCCGTTTATTGCTACTTTAACAGCCATGTTATCTCCTTTATTTAAAAAAATATTCTTTATAAATCGTGGTCAAAATTAGCTAAAGAGGGTCTGATTATCAATTCATATAGTCGTAAATGTGTGCCAAATCATTATAAAATCAACAAATTATTATAGGAAGAGAGAGAAATTTTTCATTAAATAATTTATATTAGAGTATTCAAATCACAATTAAAAAAAAGAGGTATTCTATGATATCGGTAAAAATGCAGAAGGCATTAAATAAGCATCTTAATGAAGAATTGTTCTCTTCATACCTGTATCTTTCAATGGCTGCATACTTTGAAAGTAAAAATTTGAAGGGTTTTGCAAACTGGATGAGACTTCAGTCTCAGGAAGAGTATACTCACGGTATGAAGTTTTACAGTTATATAATTCAGGTTGGTGGTACAGTTACCTTAAATCAGATTAATGCTCCCAAAACATCCTGGAAAAATCATATGGAAGTTTTCAAGGAAACGCTGGAACATGAAAAATTTATAACAGAGCTTGTAAATAAGTTAGTCGACCTTGCGATTATTGAAAAGGACCATGCCACGAATAATTTTTTACAGTGGTTTGTCAATGAACAGGTTGAGGAAGTAGCCACAGCAGAAGATATAGTTAATAAGCTGGAAATGATAGGTGATAATAAGAACGGATTGTTTATGCTCGATCGTGAACTTGGTGCTAGAGCAGCAGGATAAATTCTATTAAATTAGAAATTGAAAATCCTCTCAGAAATTGAGAGGATTTTTTTTGTAACTTCTATTTAATTTTTTATGTCCGCCAGAGGTGTTGCAGTATGCCTCATTGAATGAACCTTATTTGCAATCGGCAGACTGATCTCTTTGCTAACCCTCTGTTCAAAATAATCGCGGAATCTTTCAACCATATATTTAACCGGCCAGGCAGCTGCTTCTCCCAGAGCACAAATAGTATTGCCCTCAATCTGGTTTGCAACGGTGATTAGCAAATCCAGATCATTTGATGAACCATTACCAGCAATAATTCTTTTAAGGATCTTCTCAAGCCAGCCTGTACCTTCACGACAAGGTGTACATTGTCCGCAGCTTTCATGATGATAGAAGTGAGCAATTCTTGCAAGTACTTTAACCAGATCGGTATCTTCATCCATTACCATTACTCCGCCCGTACCAATTGCAGAACCAGCAGTTTTAAGTGATTCAGCATCCATCTTTACGCCTTCGATCTGATCACCACGCAAAGGAGGCATCGATGAGCCACCGGGAATTACACATAAAACTTTTTTATTTCCGGGAACACCACCGGCATATTTATAAATCAAATCGGTTAACAATGTTCCGGTTGGAAGTTCGTAAACACCAGGATTATTTACATGACCGCTGATTCCAAACAATAAAGTACCCGGATGTTTTGGTTCACCAATTTTTGAAAACCACTCCCAGCCTTTATTTATAATCGGAGGAACATTAGCAATAGTTTCAACATTATTGATTGTTGTCGGACAACCCCATAGACCATTTTGTGCCGGGAAAGGAGGTTTAACTCTCGGATAACCTCTTTTACCTTCAAGTGAATTCATCAGTGAGGATTCTTCACCGCATATATATGCCCCTGCACCTTTGTGAATATAAATATCACAATAAAATTGAGTACCGAATTTTTCCTTCATCTTTTCGCCGATATATCCGGCAACGTAAGCATCATCAAGAGCCTTCTGCATAAGTCTTATCCATTTATGATACTCACCCCGAATATAGATGTAAGCTGTTTTAGCTCCGATGGCATAGCAAGTAATAAGAATTCCTTCAATCAGCTGATGAGGATTAAATTCAAAAACCTGCCGGTCTTTAAATGAGCCCGGTTCGCTTTCGTCACCATTAATACACAGATATTTAGGTTTTGAAGTTGTTTTAGGCATAAAACTCCATTTCAGACCTGCGGAAAATGCAGCACCCCCTCTGCCTCTGAGTCCCGATTTTTTAACCTGATCAATAATATCATCAGGAGATTGTGAGAAAGCTTTTTTAGCAGCTTCGAAACCGCCATTGTTAATAAAAACATCGAGGATGTGAAGATCTTTTATATCGGGTAATACTATTTTTTCCATCAGTTTACATCCTTCAGGGAGAGAATAATCTGCTCTGCTTTTTCTTTTGTTAGATTTTCATAGAAGTCTTCATTAATTGCAAACATTGGTGCGGTTCCGCAGCTTCCCATGCATTCGACTTCCTCGAGTGAAAATTTCTGATCGGGTGTAACTTCCATATGTCCGATATTCAATTTGTTTTTTACCTGATTCCAAATATCATATCCACCCCTGAGCATGCACGATACATTTGTACATACCTGAATATGGTATTTTCCCATCGGTTTTTGATGATACATTGTATAAAAGCTAACAACTCCCATTACATCATGAGCATGCATATCAAGGATGTTTGCAACCTCTTTAATTACTTCCTGAGAAATAAAACCGTTCTGTTCCTGCCCTATATAGAGAGCAGCCATCACTGCAGGTTGCTTTACTGGATACTTTTTTATCTCAGTATTAATTCGCTCTAAATTTTCCGGTGTGAATTTAAATTCCATAGTTTTATAGGATTGAGTTCATGTTTAAGTTCAAGATCATGTTCAAGTTTGAATTTAATTTGATTTATTCAGATTTTATCTGAGTTATAATTTTCGCTTTCCTCATAAACCCTGTTAGAATTACTTTTAATTAATCCTACCAGCATTGAAACTATATCTATTAATAATCCCTTACCTTCTTCTTTTTCCTCATTGTTTATTTTTTTTCTGATGAATAATACATCTAGACATGAAGAACTTTCAGATGCAGAACCACGTGCAATATCATAAAACCTGTTTTTATCTTTAGGAGTATATTTTCCGCTGCCTTCAGCAATATTCAATGGAATTGACGTTGAAGCTTTATCCAATTGAAAGTGAGCATTTATTTTATCTCTTTCGCGAGACAAAATTTTATCAACAAACTCAATGAACTGAAGTGCATGCTGATAGACTAACAACTTTTCGTGATTTAAAACTCTTTCACCCATTTAATTTTATGATTATTAAATTTAAAAATTCTATAATTACAAATTTGAATCTGTCAGCAATGGAAACTTCAACCCTAAACATGAACTTGAACATGAACTTAAACTTATCTACTTATCAGCTTCACCCATAATTGGATCTATACTTCCTATAATTGCAACAACATCAGAAACCATATACCCTTTTACAAGTTTTGGTAAAGCCTGAAGATTATTAAATGAAGGAGACCTGATCTTGCATTTCCAGGGGTGGCCTTCACCTTTACTAACAAGATAGAATCCTAATTCTCCTTTCGATGCTTCAATTGCATGATAAATTTCACCAACAGGAGGATTTATTCCGAAATTAACAATCATAAAATCATGAATGAGCTCTTCCATTTTGGAATAAACATCAGCTTTATTTGGTAAAACTTTTTTTGGTTCAACCGCTCGAACGGGACCCTGAGGCATTTTATCCAGTAACTGGTTGATTATGTTTGTACTTTGTCTTGCCTCATCAGTACGAACAAAATATCTTGCTAAACAATCTCCTTCATAATAAACAGGTACATCGAATTCGATTTTATCATACTGCAAGTACGGAGTAGCACGTCTTAGATCAAAAGAAACCCCGCTGGCTCTCAAATTAGGCCCGGTAAAACCAAGATCAATTGCATCTTCCTTTGATATAACACCAATTCCGTCAAGTCTCTCGATAAAGATTCTGTTTGTATTCAGGAGTCGTTCACATTCATCAAGATTCGGTATAAACTGATCAATAAACTCTCTTACTAATTTAAGAGCTTCCGGCTGAGCATCATTCGCAACACCACCAATTCGTGTATAACTATTGGTGAATCGTGCACCGCAGAGAACATCCCAGATATCCATAATTTTTTCACGTTCTCTCAGAGTCCATAAAAATACGGTCAATGCTCCGACATCCATAGCGAATGAACCAATTGCAACAAGATGAGAGGCAATACGTGCCAGTTCAGCAATCATCATTCTGATATACTGAGCACGGATAGGTACTTCAATACCAGCTAATTTCTCAACAGCCAGTACCCATGCTACATTATTTGCCATCGGAGATATATAATCAAGCCTGTCAGTATGAGGGATATATTCATAGTAAGACATGTTCTCAGCCATCTTCTCATAGCCTCGGTGCAGGTAACCAAGATCTGGTACACAACCTACAACTGTTTCTCCATCCAACCTTAACAGTAATCTTAATACACCGTGAGTGGCAGGATGCTGAGGACCCATATTCAGGATCATCTCATTATCAAGTGCATCTTCAATAGTAATTTCAGTATCTCGTAAAAGTGCTTCGAGAATTTTGGGATTAACTTCGTCTTTTTTTAGTGCTTCCATATTCAATTATTTTTTAGGTAGTGGAAGTGAGCCGGGTATGCCCATCAAAGGGAAATCTTTTCTTAAAGGATGATGTTCAAATTCTTCAGGCATATACATTCTTCTTAAATCGGGATGATTATTAAATTTAATTCCATACATATCATAAGTTTCACGTTCCTGCCAGTTTGCTGCCTTCCAAACTGAACTAACAGAATCAATATTACAATCTGATTCATCAACGTCTGCTTTGAGTACTAATCTAAAATTATTTTTAAAAGAAAATATATGATAAACAACAGTAAATCTGTTTTTACGTATTGCCCAATCCACAGCAGTTATGTCTTCACAAAGAAGGAACTCAAGTTCCGGAGTTGTTTTGAGAAATGTGCAAACATCGGTTACAAACTTTTTGTCAAATTTAATTACAAACTCATCCTTATATTCAGAAAATTCAAAGTTGATATGATTGAAAGTTTCGTGAAGTTTCGATTTGATTAGTTCTTTTATATTCATACTAATTATTCTGAATTACGTTAAGTTCAGGGAGCTTCAAATCCTGGAAATCTCTTGCTTTTGTTCTGCCAATTTTATTCTGGATCTGGATTAATGCATTTAAGAGATTGTCCGGTCTTGGAGGACATCCGGCCAGATAGATATCCACAGGTAAAAACTGGTCAATTCCCTGTACCACAGAATATGATCTGTACATACCACCGGTCGAAGTGCAGGCGCCCATTGCAATAACCCATTTTGGATCGGGCATTTGATCATATATCATTCTGACGACATGTGACATTTTATAAGTTACAGTGCCAGCTACGATCATCAAATCACACTGGCGGGGAGTAAATCTCATTACCTCAGATCCAAATCTCGCTATATCATATTTCGGATCAGCTGCTGCCATCATCTCTATTGCACAACAGGAAATTCCCATCGGCATGGGCCATACAGAACTCTCACGTGCCCAACCGATAATTGCATCCAGCCTGGTAGTAAAGAAACCATCCTGTTTAAGCTTTGCTTCTAATCCCATCTGAAACCACCTTTCTTATATGCATATAAATATCCTAATTCTAAAACAACCAAAAATATAAACATCGATATGAAAACAGGAATTCCAATTTCACCATAAAGTCTTTTAAATTCTACAGCCCAGGGATATATAAAAATTACTTCCAGATCAAATATTATGAAAAACATAGCAACGAGATAATATTTAACCGACATTCTTTCACTTGTGCTTCCCACCGGTTTCATTCCACTCTCATAAGTAGATAGTTTTCTGGGGTTCGGTCGTTGAGGACCAAAAATTGTTGAAGATCCAACCATTGCAAGGGCAATTACCAAAGCAATGGCAAATACTATAAATATGGGTATATATTGTTCAATCATAGTTGATATTTGTTAAATTTTGACAGTAAAGTTATCCAAATTTGAACTGATTGTCAATTTAAATACCGGGGTGAAATTGATTCGTCTGAAGGACAATACGACTGTTACGACCGCTTTTTGTATCGCTAAAAACCACTTTTTACTGATTCGTTTACTCTTTATCTTTTAACAATTAAAAGATAAACTTTTGATCTGCAACAGCAATAAAATAAAAAACCTGCTTTTTAATCAAAAAGTTATAATTGTAATTTGTTTTTGTCTTTTACAAACCGCAGCAGCACAGGTTCGTGTAGACAGTCTGGAATATCTTGGCCCATCATTAAAACAAAACATTTTATACTCAAGATTTGACAAGCAGCTCAATACGTTCTACCTTAGTTCCAGATTAAGGTTGATTCTCGATTCAGAAGACATTGACGTATTGGTTGATGAAAATTTTAAATCCACTCATATCAGACTACCACAAAGCAGCACCAGAGATGAGCAACATTTAACAATTAAATCTTTATACAAATCTTCACCAATTTTTAAAATCGGATTACTGGGCGGAAGTACGGTTTTGTCTGATAACCGGACGCTGGAAATCAATCAGGCTTCTGTGTCGTTTGTAACTGTTTTCAGTGAGATCGAACCGATGAGGAATATTCTGTTTAACCCTTTTGCAGGCTATTCAAGAAATAGCCAGATAGGCGAAATTGACAATGGACTGGTCTATGGCTTAGAGGGAATAATAAACAATTTGTTGATCTCTGATTTCCGATTCAACTCAGAAATGCGATTAAGAAATGAAGATATAATGCCCCGAAGAAATCTTAACAGGTATATTCAGCTTTCTGCAGCAAACTACTTCGATGTTAATGTCTCCAATACCATCAATTTCCTTTACAGTCAGAGTAGAAAGGATTTCTATTTTCAAACCGATTCCCAAACACGGCAGAAGTTCGATATTTTAAATAATATCCAGAGCCGTACGGAGTCGATTTATTCCCTGCAGGACCGACTTATGTATGACAAAATTTTTAATGTATTTTCAATGAGTCTTGCTGGTATGGTAAGTATGAGAAGTGTTGATAGGGATACAAGGTTTAAAAACACAGACGTAATTAGTACTTCTGTATTCGATACCAGAATCGAGGAATTAAAATTAGAGCTTGAAACACTTGTCAGATATTCCTCGCAATTATTTGATGGACATCTGAGATTCTTATTCTCTGAAAGGGATGAAAAAAACATTACCAAACCGCTTGAAGGTACAGAGCAAAGTTTATTTGATCAGCGTGCGGAAATCGAAAGTCAGAAAAATAATAACTCCGGCAGAATGGCTCTTACTTTTTTTGGAGATCTTAAAATATCGGAAAAGGAGAAAATCACATTAAGCTTTTTTCAGAGTAAACTTAAATATGATACTCCAAGCGACCAGAATGATGATGACCGCGATGAAATACTTTCAATTTTAAGATTACGGTACACTAAACTTCTCAATCCTTATTTCGAAGCATTTGTTAGTGCAGAAGGAACATACGCCCATATTGTATATATTTTTGCAGGCAGAAGTTCAAATAATAATGTTAACCGGATTATAAGGCTGAAAGCCGGAGGAGATTACAGGGGAAGAAGTCTGTCATCGTATAACAGTTTTGAAGTTTCGGCAAATTATACGGTTTATGATTTTGAAGATTTGTCATCTAATTTTCAGAGTTTTTCGTTCAGGCAGATGACCGCACTGGATTCAACCACAATCCGACTTACAGACAGAATTTCCCTGTTTGCATATGGATCAGTCAAACTATCCGAACAAGGTGACTTCAGGTGGAACAGTTTTACTTCGAGACCCACTAGATTTATTCAGGAAATTTATGCCGAACCTAGAGTAATTCTACATTTAGAACGATCTTCTTTGTCGGCAGGACTAAGGTATTTTTCACTTAATACATACAACTTTGAGAAACTAACAAGAATTCCGGATACAGAGTACTCAAGTTTTGGCCCGATAGTGGTGATAAATATGAATTTGTGGAATCGACTAAATATAAATATGAATGGTTTCTACGAGTTTATAAGATCGTCTGGCAATATTGAACGACAACAGGCAAATTTAATAATGGAAGTTAATTGGAAATTTTAGAATTAAAGAATATTTTTCCGACAACAATTGAAAAGTTACGTGCCGGAAAATAAAACTTACTCTTTGGAAATCGATAGCGATCCGAATAACCTCATTACTGTTGAAGAATTTGTTAACTATTTTTCAAAAGATTTAGGGTTAGACGAAGATAAGATTAATGGTTTGTTGTTATCAGTAACCGAAGCAACCACTAATGCTATCATTCACGGTAATAAAGGAGATAAATCTAAAAGCGTGACCATAAATGTTAGTGCAAATGAACATTCGCTTACCATTATAGTACGTGATCAGGGTGGTGGTTTTGATCCGAGCCGTGTACCTGATCCAACACACCCTGACAATTTACTGAAAGATTCCGGGAGAGGACTCTACCTAATGAGAGTATATATGGACGAGCTTTACTATAATCAAACTCCAGCCGGTACTGAAACAATTCTTAAATTAAATATTTGATTTTTCATGTTGAAAACTTTAGTATTTAGTCAATAAATCCTATCCCCGTCTTCTCTTTATTATTTGATATACCATTAATACTAATTATTTTTAACAGCAACAATTAAAAATATTAACAGAGGAGAATTTACAATGGGAAGAAAAAAAATTGCTCTGATCGGTGGTGGACAGATAGGCGGTGTACTCGCACAGCTGATAGCCTTACGTCAACTAGGTGATGTGGTTCTTTTCGATATCGTCGAAGATATGCCACAAGGAAAAACTCTTGATATAGCAGAAGCGGCAAGGGTAGACGGCTTCGATGTTCACGTTAACGGAACAAATGATTACAAGGATATTGAAGGCTCCGATATTGTAATCATCACAGCCGGTCTTCCGAGAAAACCCGGAATGAGCCGCGATGATCTTCTTGTAACCAATGCAAAAATTATGCAAACGGTAGCAGAGAATGTTAAAAAGTTTGCTCCGGATTCAATCGTTATCATAATATCTAATCCACTGGATGCTATGGTAACTCTCTTCAAAAAAATTACTGAGTTTCCGGAAAGCAGAGTTATGGGTCAGGCTGGTGTGCTGGATTCTTCCCGATTCTCAACCTTCATAGCCTGGGAACTAGGTGTATCAGTAAAAGATGTTAATGCAATGGTACTTGGCGGTCATGGTGATACAATGGTACCCATTGTGCGTTATGCTAATGTGAATGGAATTCCTGTAATGGAATTACTGGAGAAAAAATATAATGATAAAGCTAAAGCTGCTG
This sequence comes from uncultured Ignavibacteriaceae bacterium, assembly GCA_964639355.1. Lineage (GTDB taxonomy): Bacteria > Bacteroidota > Ignavibacteria > Ignavibacteriales > Ignavibacteriaceae > JAGXRK01. Next base: position 16,200 of record CAZXCP010000005.1, on the reverse strand, counting down.
AAGTTATGAAAGCAATGGTTGAGCGAACCAAGATGGCTGGCGGTGAAGTAGTCAAGTTATTGAAAACAGGTTCGGCATTCTATTCACCCGCTTCTTCAGCAATTGCAATGACTGAATCTATTATTTTTGATGAAAAGCGAGTCCTTCCTGTATGCGCCTATCTGAATGGTGAATTCGGAATTAACGGATATTACGTGGGTGTTCCCGCGGTGCTTGGTTCAAACGGAGTTGAAAAAATAATTGAGTTTGAACTGAATTCAGAAGAACAGGCATTGCTCGATAACTCAGTAAAGGCAGTTAAAGATCTGGTCGCAGATATGGAAAGATTAGGATTTTAATATCAAAACAAATTTTTAGATCGATTTTATAAACCCGGTTCACTTGAATCGGGTTTTTTTATTATAATAAAAAAGCCCCGCTTGTAAAAGCAGGGCTTAATGGATAATCCGGAAGTACAGGTATTATTTAATTAATACCATCTTCTTTGTCTGCTGGAACGATTTTGAACCATCAATCGAAGCAGCATTTATTGTATAGAAATATACACCTGATGCAAGATTCAGATCAGAAGTATTAAAGGTAATCTGATGTGATCCCGCATAATTATTACCATTAACCAACTCTTTTATTAATTCACCGTTTATGCTATAGACATTTATTTTAACATTGCTTTCGAACGGCAATGAATATTTGATCGTTGTAGCAGGATTAAAAGGATTTGGATAATTCTGATCAAGTGTAAAGCTTGAAGGTATATCAACATTGAAATCATCGATGTTTACAATACCACCAAGTTTGCCGATTGTAAGATAAAGCAATCCGACAGTGTATTGCGGATTATGAATACCGTAGCTGCCGTCATACTTGATGAATTTATAGTTGTATTGTCCTGCTGCCTGGTCTAATGTCCAGGTAGAGTCAATAACTCCAACCGTTGGCTGACCAATCGGAGGTAATAACATAGCCAATTGATCAATTAAACCGTGAATCTCATCCTGCAGTCCTTCAGCAACACCGTTTCTATCAAGATCAGCATTGCCATTTATGTAAAATTTCTTTTCACTGAATGAGCTTCCAATATCTCCGTGACAACCTGCTCCTGCACAACTGGCAACATTATCTTCTCCGGATGGAGTACTCATTGCAAATGAGTGTCCGCCGCTTAATGGTAAACTACCTAACAAATGATCTCCGACATGCATATGGCAATCAACGCAGGAATTACTAGTAGCTTGAAGATGAGGAGAAGTTGGTAACGATTCACCCCAGGTATAAGCGTTTGTCGCCATCAGCATATCACCCTGCTGGCTGTAATGCGGACCGTAATTTGCACTTAAACTTGAAAGGTAATTTTGAACATAAGTTGTTGCTACTCTTCTTGCCTGGTGGCACTGAACACACAAGGAACCTTTACCACCTTCAAACTGAGCACCGGTAAGCAAAGTAGCAGAGATTGTTCTTAACTGATTCGGATTAGTTGCATCATGAGGATCGTGACAAGTTGCACAGGTTATTCGATAAACCGTTGTTACACTTTGAGCTTTACCTTTAGTCTTATCAATAAAGCCCTGGCCATTGTGACAAGCTGTACATCCCCACCTATTAGAGCCGGCGAAGAAATTACTTCCGGTTCCATGTGCGGAGACATCCCACTGAAGAGGTTCAATATGATGATTGCCATCTTCATGGCAAACCATACAGTTTTCAGATGCTATTGTTGTAACAATTTTCGAATCATTCATCTGGCTGAAATGATCACTTCCGGGTCCATGGCAGCTTTCACACTGTACATTAGCTCTTGCCATAGCATCGGGATATTGTGAGACCATTTGATCATAAACTCCGGGCCCGAATGAAGTCGGAAATACAAATGGAAAATCATCAAATCCATTATTATCGGCGTTAGCATCAAAACCAGTCGAATGACATCTAAGACAATTACTATTGAAATAACTTCCTAACTGACCAGCGAAACCTTTCTGTAAGGTTTTTGCATGATTGGTCTGTGCCCATTTATCATAAACAAAATTAAATAATGAATTGTTATGGCAAGTTTTGCAAGTGGGTAACGGTGCTCCGCCTTCTACACCTAGGAATAATGCTGAATTCAGTGTAATAGTTGCAGATGCTGTTCCAGATTGGAAAGTAATTTTATAAGTGCCGGTAAGATCTGGAATAAAGGTAATTAATTGAGTCAAAGAATCTACATTTTTTGATGAGCCGAAAACTGCATTAGAACCAGTCGGCTTTTCAGTAAGAGTCCAGGTTGGATTTTGTAAAGCTGCATTGGATTTCCCCTGCAGAAATACTTTTGTTTCCTTTCCAACATTTGTAAGCCCATTGTAAGTTCTGTCGAAATATTGCTCAACCGAATCCCTTGTAACATCAAAAGGAGAAACCCCGTAAGTTGTTAGAGTTACTGTTTGAGCAAAGGATACTTGACTTGCTAATGCCAGAAAGAACAATGCAAGTAATAATTTTTTCATAAACGTTATCCTTTAATATTGATTAATGGTTCATTGTCATCAAAGATTAACAAATGTCATTCCTTAATTTTTTCAGCAAAATTTAGTAAATAACATCCATTAATTCCATCAAATCATTGATATTACTGAATTGTCGTTCTAAAAATGAAGAATTTTATAGCACTTTATTTTCATTTATGAGATAAAAGTTATTTGTCAGCAGGAACAGTTGATTTTAATCAACTAATTGGAACTAGCTTATAATGCTAATACTCAAGTATAAATTTCAAAAGAAGATAATTATGGTCGGAATTAATATTGTTTGAGATGTGGTCTGTATAAATATGGTTATACGATATATCAAAAATGAAATCACGCATTGGTTCTATTGTTATTCCCAGTCTGAAAATATTTTTGTTCACCCTTATACCATCCAGAAAGAAATAATGAGTGCTGTCGGGGACTTCACCATGAGTTTGAAAAATATCGCTCCCCACATTACGGATTAAGTTGCCTGACTCATCATATTCATTCTCCCCTTTTCTAACTAATCGATGCTCAAATGAGAACCGAAGATTTTCGTTATAGTTATATGTCAATCTTGTTAATAACTCATCAGCATTAGGACCTATACGATGACCTAAATTAACTCCGTGCGAAGAATAGTTATTCTTTTCATTGAAATGTGTGTAGGTAAACGGACGAATTCTTGTGTACTCAAGTATAAGTGCCAGGTCAGAAATGCCAAATGCTTCATACCAGAATCCGCCAATCTGATAAGCGGTTTTATTCGAGAATAATTTCAGATCCTGTAAATTTGAAAGAATATTTTCATCCAGAAAGAATGTGCCTTGCAGTTCAATATTCTTAATAAATTTAGTCTGCAAGTCAATAAAAACGTTTGCATTATCTCTATCCTGAATTGCCATTTCAACAAACTTATAGAAATTAATCGGACTTAAATATCCAAGTTCTAATCCTCGGCCGGAGTAAATTATTGATTCGCCGATTCCAATATCAAAAAGATCGGGAATGGCAATTTTGAGTTTATTAAACGCAAAATACTTAGTATATCTTTCTTTCATATCGAAACTGAATGGGCCCAATGTTGATGCATGCAAAGAGGAAAAATGAATAACTCCGTAATCAAAATTGAATTTTACAAAATCCATTGCCGGATTATCACCGGATAAAACTAATTTACTTCCATATCCATAACCCAAAGTAATATCTTCTCTGCCCAATTGAACTGAAAGGTTCATACGTTTAACGGGAGAAGTATGATACTTCAGATATCCAAAGGTATAATCATAGTTACCTATGTTTTCACCAGCTTCAATCCATTTGAAGTTTGTAAGCAGTCTTGGTTCAATCGTTTCAGCAAGATCAAAATTGCCGCTGACACCACCTTTAATAACAGTAAGATTGTATCCAAGTTTGTCGAATACGGTACCTCTCAATCGGAATCCTATATCAAAAAGGTTTGCGTTATTAACATCCGGATTAAATCTGTGACCATGGTAGAAATTGCCTAATGCTTCTAAATAAAGGTTAGCGGCTTCATCCTGATAAGCATAAACGTATTTTATTTTGTTGGAAAAAACTTCTGAAAGATTTGAGACGAAGCTATTATCCGGATTAAAGAGATAGCTAGTTTTCTCATCGTTCAGTTCATCAGAAAATTCAGTAAGATACTTTTCAAGCAATCTATTCTCTGTTTTGCTTAGAAGATTATTTTTCCCGGATATTCCTTTCAGGAGATTGTAAACTTCAAATCTTGATATAACAGATTCATCTTCCCTGAAATAATCAATAATGGTTTTAACTTTCATTTCTTTAAGAAATATGTACACGGGATGCGTAATCTGTACATTCTCAACTTGTCCAAGTGATAAATGCTGAAGTATAAAAGTTAATAATAAAATGGGCAGAAGTTTTTTCATCACTTTACTTAATTTTTGCTGTGGAAATATAATGAAATCAAAATTTAGCATCTATAAAATCCGGCATTAAGTTTCATTTGTATAGCATTAAGATTAATTTCACAGTAATAAAAAAAGGAAATTATGAGAACCATTTATTTGTATGTTGAAAAAAACGGAATATTGCGAAAAGTCTCGATCGATATGCCTTTCTTTGCTACTCATAAAAAAATAAGATTGCTTAAGTTTTATTTTGAAGAAGGTCTTTATCTGATTTATCAAAAAGATTTAAAAAACAATTCCCCGGTGGAGAAGTACTACCTGACCAAAGATAAAATAATTTCTGAAGATAAAGATCACTTTTTCTTCAACTTTCCTTTTAAAGTCGAGCAGGTATTAAACGTAGCTGTTTAAATAATAACAACAAAATATTGAATTTATTAATTCAAAATCATAATAATTTAATACAAGGAATAAAATGAAAAAGCTATTAATTATAACATTATTTTTAGTATCAATTAAACTTGCAGCACAGCCTGCGGATACTTCACTTACAGAAGGGTGGAATCCATTTGGTGTTGTTGGATTAAATTTAAGCCAGGTTGCATTTAAAAACTGGACACAGGGCGGTTCCAACTCACTGGCATTTGTGGCATATACAAATGTTGGTACAGCTTATTTAAGCGATCCCTGGAAATGGAAGAATTTATTGAAAGCTTCCTTTGGCAGAACAAACATAGAGGATGCAGGTTATCGAACCACTGATAATGAAATATATTTCGAGAGCATCATTTCAAGAAAGATAGGATGGGCTGTTGACCCATATTTTGCAGTTACAGTGCGAACTGCGATAACTAAAGGATATGATTACAAGCTCGATCCCGCTGAACAGATAGTTGCATTCTTCGATCCGGGATATATCACTGAGGCACTCGGTTTCTTATTCGAACCTTCAGATAACTTTTCGTCCCGCCTTGGTATAGCGGTCCAACAGACCATAGCAGACAAGTTTGCACTTAAATACACAAATGATCCCGATACAGAAGAATTAGAGAAACTTAAAATTGAAAGCGGTATCGAATCTGTAACTCAGGCAAAATACTCTTTTATGGAAAATATGCAGTACAGCACTTTTCTCAGATTATTCTCCAGATTTGATTCGATTGATGTGTGGGATGTAAGGTGGGATAATATAATTACTGCAAAAGTTAATAAGTACATAAATGTTAATCTTGCAGTATCGATTGTTCATGAGATTAGTCAAACAAGAAAAACACAATTAAAAGAAGCATTACAAATAGGTATAGTTTATACTTTGTTTTAACACAATCTTAAGGGGGAGAAAAATCTTCTCCCTCTTAATAGTATTATTTTGTTCTTCAATATTTGTTCGAATAACTTAACCACTTTTTGAGGTAACGATGTCAGCAAAGGAAAACTTTATTCAGCATATAACAGATGGATATTCTTTCAAAGGTGACTCGCTCGTAATCGGTACATCAATTTTTAATAATGAGCCAATCACTAATGCTCATATTAAAATACCTCTAAAAACACTGAATCGTCACGGACTTATAGCTGGCGCAACCGGGACCGGGAAAACCAAAACTGTTCAACTATTTGCTGAAAGCCTATCCGATAAAAGTATTCCTGTTCTATTGATGGACATTAAAGGTGATTTGAGCGGAATTGCAGCGTATGGTATCAATAATGAAAAAATAGCAGAGCGGCATCAACACATTGGATTGGAATACACTCCTAAAAAATATCCTGTAGAATTACTTTCAATTTCGGATGAAAAGGGAGTGCGTCTTCGTGCAACAGTTTCTGAATTCGGACCGGTTCTGCTTTCGAAAATATTAGAGCTTAGCGAAGCGCAGTCGAGTATAATCTCTATGATCTTCAAATACTGCGATGATCATCATCTTCCGCTGCTTGATTTAAAAGATTTGAAGAAAACTCTTCAATATTTATCCAACGAAGGCAACTCTGAGATTGAGAAGGAATACGGGAAGATTTCAACCGCTTCAACAGGAACAATACTTAGAAAAGTTATTGAACTTGAACAGCAGGGAGCAAATAAATTCTTTGGTGAAAGATCTTTTGAGGTAGAAGATTTATTAAGAATAGATGAAAATGGAAACGGTATCATTTCAATTATTCGTCTGACTGATATTCAGGATAAGCCGAAATTATTTTCAACTTTTATGCTCTGCCTTCTCGCTGAAATATATCAGACATTACCTGAAGAAGGTGACCTTGATCAGCCTAAACTTGTTATAGTAATTGATGAAGCTCACCTTATATTTAAAGAAGCATCCAAAGCATTGTTGGACCAAATCGAAACGATTATTAAGCTGGTTCGTTCAAAAGGAGTTGGAATTTATTTCTGCACACAGAATCCAACAGATGTACCGGCAAGTGTACTCAGTCAGTTAGGATTAAAAATTCAGCACGCTCTCAGAGCATTTACAGCAGCCGATAGAAAAATGATTAAATTAACATCTGAAAATTATCCTGTATCGGAATATTATAAAACGGATGAGCTTTTAACATCACTGGGTATTGGTGAAGCAGCCATTTCAGTATTAAATGAAAAAGGAAATCCGACTCCCCTCTCAGCCACTTTGCTCTGTGCACCTAAATCCAGGATGGATATTCTCTCGCAACAGGAAATTGATAACCTGATAAGCAATTCGAAATTGATTAATAAATACAATCAGGAAATCGACAGAGAAAGTGCCTACGAAATACTGACTAAAAAAATTTCAGCTTCGGAAAATTTAGATCTCAAAATTCCTAAGCAGCAGATACCAACTTACCAGCAGCCGGCACCCGGAAGGCAGAGTACAAGAAGAACAAAAAGTACTACAGAGAAAGTACTTGATAGTCAATTATCTAAACAGGTTGGAAGAACTCTGATTAGAGAAATTACAAGAGGTATTTTCGGAGTCTTAGGTATGGGTGGACGAAGAAGATAAGAATCAAATATTATAATTTTATTTAATCTGCTCGTGGGCTGATTCTTACTTTATCAATAGCATTTTCTTAACCTGATTGAATTTTCCGGATTTTAATTGATAGTAATAAATTCCGCTGCTTAATCCGCTTGCATTAAAAACTGCTTCATAACTTCCTGCAGGTTTATATTCGTTTACTAACGTTCTTACTTCATTTCCAAGGACATCATAAACTTTCAAGCTTACAAAACCATTAACTGATAACTGATAACTAATAATTGTAGCAGGATTAAACGGATTAGGATAATTCTGCTCAAGAGCAAAATTCATTTCATTCTCAAATTCAATTTCTATCTCGTTTGAATAAGTAAACGATCCATCCAGATCGATTTGTTTTAGTCGATAGTGCAGCGTATGACCTTGGCTACCGGCTGGAAGATTGAGATTGTGGGTGAGAGTGAGATCATCTTCGAGTGAATAATTTGAAATTTCTGTTGTTGATCCTTTACCGCTAACAAATCCGATTCTTTCCCAATCCCTTTGACTTTTAACTTTTGACTTTTGACTTCTTTCTACCTCAAATCCATAATTATTACTTTCGGATACAGTAATCCAGCTTAAGTGAACTGTGTTTTCATTTACAGAACCATTGAATGAAACAAGCTCAACCGGAACAATATTTTCAGTTACTACGATTGGAAACTTTGGACCATAATTCCATCTGTCAAGTTCATCGGGAATACCGTCGAAAACAAGACTTAGTCCTACTGAATAAATGGTATCAGTTTCAGAGCTATCAGATGCGGTGTAAGCAAATTCCCAGAAAATTGTATCGTTTGTTGTTGGAAAAACAAGCGGGAAAGCCTGTATAAGTTCATTTGGTGTTCTATAATCCCATTTTGAAAGCGTATCGGTTAAGGACATTGTGCCGAATCTTCCGGCAACATTATAGCCGCCTGCTTCTGCGGGTCCGCCAGCCATAAACATTTTGTACAATCCGGTTTGACCAGCCATTAAAGTATCTGGACCTTCAACCCATACAATCACATCATAATCACGATCAAGAGAATGACAAACACAGCCGCTACCGTTCAATTCCGTACCGCCGAGAATTTCTGTCGGATGGTTATACAATCCGGAATATGCCAAAGCAATAAAGGAAATAAAAATTAAAAGCAAAAGAAAATTATAACGCATTGATTGATACTTGTTATGATTGTATGAACTGCGGGTGCAAGATAAAAAAAAATGTTTAACAATTACAAACTAAAGGTAGGGTTCAGACTCCTGTCTGAACCGCTATTAATATTCTTATTGATTACATCAATTTTACCGAACCAAAATCATTTTTTTGGTTTGCATAAATTCACCAGCTCGCAATTGATAATAATATACTCCGCTTGCTAATCCGCTTGCATTAAATTCGACCTCATAACTGCCAGCCGGTTTGTATTCGTTTACTAATGTTTTCACTTCGTTTCCAAGAACATCATAAACTTTAATTATTTGATGACTGCCGACTGGTGACTCCCAACTAATACGAGTACTTGGGTTGAAAGGATTGGGATAGTTTTGCAATAGTTCAAATGTAAAGGGAGATGATATTTCAATAAATTCATCAAGATTGAAATACCTGAATGTTCCATCAAAATCAATTTGCTTTATTCTATAATTATAAATTCCCGCAGGTAAATTATTATCTTCAAAGGAATAGTTTGTCTGTTCAGTCGTTGTACCCCTACCTTCAATAAAACTTATCACTTCCCAGAAGTCATACTTTGACTTTTGAATTTTGACTTTTGACTTTTGAACTTCAAATCCCCTGTTATTAACTTCCGAAGCGGTTATCCAATTCAAAGTAACGCTACTTCCATTAGTCGATGCACTAAAAGAAGCAAGCTCAACCGGAACCGGCACCAGCGGTTTCATCTGAACATTAAGCTGATTTACTGAAAAATAAGATGCTAAAGAAATTCCTGTAATTGTAGTATCGTAATGCTCTGCTGCTTCATACTTAATTGTATAAGTTCCGGGAGAAAGCATTCTTAAATAAAAACCTGTTTGTTCATCAGACCAAACTTGCGAATTGTCAACATCGTGTCCAACCACTGTTATCTTAGCTTTAAGCGGTGTTCCGACTGTATCAGTAACGATTCCTTTTACACCATATAGAACACTTTGCATATAATTTAAAAATGAGCGTTTGTTGTATTCCCAGAAATTCGGCAGTAACGAGGCAGCCGGCATTTTGGTATTTGAAATTTCAGCGGTTACTTCCCTGCCCCAACGGTAGTAATTGGTATAATCCTGTCTTCCGCCGGTAATTACATACCAGGCACCACCGTTAGTTATTCCATTATCCATAAATGTCATATAGCCCGATGGACTATATAATTGTGCTGTATCTGCATACATTCTGCTGATAAACTGATACCATGATTGATCAGGATGAGTTCTGCTTCCTGAACCGGTGTTTGACCACCTGTCCCATGGATAGTTCATAACTTCAACACCGCCGTGGAAATTTGCTACAAGTGAAAAATTATTGGCTTCCTGAAAATTCCTGAATACAGTCGTTTCCTGCTGCTGATTCGGGTTTACCCCGCCAACGGGATCAGGAAAGTTTCTGTTGAGATCGTAGTTGTTCCAGTTATACCGTGTGGCACCGGAAACAGTATTATTACCTGAGCGATAAGTACCATCGGGATTAGCAAGAGGATTAATCCAAATCTCTATATTGTTGACCAGATTAGTAATCCTCGGATCACTGCCATAACTGGTTAACAATGAATCAATCAATCTAAGCATGAGAACATAACCAGTTAATTCATCTCCATGCATAGACGATGTGTACATAAACTGCGGCTTAGCTTCTTTCAGATTAACATTACCTGATATTTTGGCGAAAAGAATTTTCCTTCCCTGAACAGAATTGCCTGCATCCACTATCTGACAGATCGCAGGATAATTAATTGCAAACTGGTTCATCATATTGATATAAGCATCGTAAGTCGGATAAACATTCCAATCAAGTATTGATTCAATATCATTGCTCATCTCCGGGATAATAAGTCTCCCGGGGTGTGTGAGAACATCAAATTTATAACCAAGTGCAAGAAATTCTTTAAATTCATTTTCATTGGCATAGGCAAACACTTTATAACCAATAACATTATCAATGGATATGATGCTTGTCAGGTTATTGATTTCGCTTCTGTCTGTAACAGAGAATGAAAAATATATTTCAGAATTATCCTCGAAATATTTCATATCAAATTCCTGAGCCAGACTATTAGTGGAAATGGTTATTGTAAAAAGAAGAATAATTGAAGTAAGAAAGAATTTCATATAAACCCCTGAAGAATAATAATACATAGGTTAAATAATACCTGTTATTTCACTTCTGAAAAATAAACAGATTGAAAGATAATTAACAATCAGATCAGTGATTTTTAAAAATCAATTAAGAATTATCAATAAAAAAGGGAGCCAACGACTCCCTTTTTTAATTAAGAAGATTTCAAACCTACTTCATCAACATAAGTTTTTTTGTTGAAGTAAATTCACCTGTTTGGATTCTGTAGTAATATACGCCGCTCGCTAATCCAGAAGCGTCAAACAAAATCTCATATCTTCCTATGTCCTGATATGTATCAACAATCGTTTTAACTTCATTACCAAGCACGTCGTACAATGCTATCCTGACAGATCCTGCCTTTGGAATCGAATAATTTATTTTTGTAACTGGATTAAACGGATTACGATAATTCTGCTCAAGAGAATAATAGAGTGGAAGTAGAATTTCAACTTCAACTGATTGTGAGTACTCAAAGGATCCATCATAATCCATCTGTTTTAGCCTGTATGCATACTCACCAGCATCAACATTCATATCATTAAAACTATAATTTGTTGAAAGGGTTGTAGTACCGTTTCCGTCAACAAAACCAATTGTTACCCAATTTGCAGATTGACTAACTCTACGTTCAATTTCAAATCCGCGGTTATTGATTTCTGAGGCAGTAATCCAATTTAAAGTAACGTTATTTAGATTAGTATAAGCACTGAACGATACAAGTTCTGCAGGAATAACTTCCTCAACTGTTAATTGAACAGTTCGTTTATGAACCGGAACACCAAACGGTCCGCTGCCGGTAACTGTGATAGTATAATTACCAAGAGTAACGAAACCTGATGTCCTTATCCTCATTCTTACGGAATCAGGATAGCTGGTAAGTGTTTCAGCGTCAGGAAAATCGATGGTTAATGTACCGCTCAAAGGAGTAGGAGAAACAGTAGCAGTGAAAGTAACTGATTGATCATAAAGTTTTACTGCCGGAACACTTACGGTATAAAAAACACTGTCAGCATCATTCTCAATATTCTGCGAATTTGGTCCTGCTTTCATAGCAAAATCAGGAAAGTAGCCAACGAAACTTCCAAACTGACCATTGCGGAAATCTGTCCACATTGATAAAGAAATATTATTCAGTGCATAGATTGCATCATAGTCACCCTGATAACGCGGAGTACCTCCGCCGCCGCATGTTGTGCAGTTAATCCTCATCTTTTGTGTTGATATTCTTTGATTAGAAGCAAATGTGTCACCACCATCATCAGAATATGTTGCATAGATATATGCGCTGTCACTTGTTGGTGTATCGCGGGTATCCATCCATTTTAAAAAGATTCTGCCTGAAGTTTTATCAACCCAGACGGCAGGATGCCACTGATGATGATTCTGCGTATTAAGATCATCATTTACTGTTCGTGCAGTTGACCAGGTAACGCCCTGATCATCCGAATATCTCAGAAAAATATCCGGCTTATTACCATCCCCGGCAGGAAAATTTGAAGCGTAAACCAGATACAATCTTCCGCGATAAGGACCGTAACTGTTATCGGAAGCTATAAACGGATATGGTCGGGTTCTCATATTCTGAACAGAATTTCTTCCACCGACATTTGTTCCAACATAGTTCGCAAAATTCTGAGTAGACTTTAGCGTAAAGTTCAGTCCTCCGTCTGTCGAAACATAAAAAGTATAAGTTGACGCAAATGCGCTTCCGGAATTTGTAACAACATAAACACATCCACCGGGAACATCATTACCGCCGGAAGTATTTGGTCCAACTGCTACCATCATCCCAGGCAGGGACTGAGTATTAAAATTTCTTGTTTGAGTAAATGTTGCACCAAAATCGGTACTGCGGGTAAAATTACCACCACTACTTGCAGTGAAGACGCAGTAAACATAATTTGAATAGGGACCAGCCGACTGATCTGCAGCAATCCAGTTTTTATCAATTCCGTTGATTGCAACGACAGGTGTACTCCAGGTCAATCCATTATCAGTCGACCTGATAACCCGGCATCCTTGTATGCTTGGTGATCCAAACATATTCATATAATATAAATTGCCAAGACTGTCATAAGCAGTAACCGGATCCCCCCTCATAGAAGTGCCAAAATTCGGTGAACTTGAAGTCCAAACAAATCCATCATAAGTGCGCCAGGCACCGTTTGTATTATATGCTCCGAAATATTGCAGGGGATTGTTGGGATTCTGGGAAACATGCGGCTCGGCAAAATCCACACCCAGATTAAAATCATCAAAACCATCAGCGTCTGTAATTACAGCTTCAAAGAATTGTGGATTCATATTCTGATAATACTCGAAAGGTGTGTGGTCAAAGCGAGGATCATCAACCTGGGAATGTAATGATAAGGTTAATAATAAGACGATCGCCCCAGTGTTAAAGAATAAGTTTCTGAAAAAAGTACCTGAATAAATCACTGAACCTCCGGGAATGAATAATTGGAAATGGTTGATCAATTATAATAATTAGAATGGATACAATGCAAATTTTTTTAAAATGGATTCAATCAATCAACTCCGAATAATTTTTTGAACTCATCTTTATTCTGCTTCATTGATTCTATTATTCTATTTTCTTCATCATCTGACTGTGTTGAGTTAATTTCTCTAACAAACTCTTCACTGCTGACAACACTGCAACTGCAAACCCGCGCAAACTCCCTAAGATTATTATCAGAAGAGATCAAAGTAGTATTTTTTCTGCTGGATGATCGTTCAATTTCCTGCTTTATCATTTCATCAGCAGTTCTGCCGCCGGAGTAGAAAATTTTTATTCCCGTAACTTTTATTGGCAGATTCGGATGCCCATCAAAGTGCAAAGAGACTTTAATTTTCTTTTTGGAAAAATACCTTTCGAGAATAAATGCAAGATTCTCCCTCTCGGATATTTTATCTTTCGATTTAAGAGCCTGCATTTTGCCTATGAGATTATTTCCGTCAATTATGAAATGCCGCATAACCTACCTACCCTCATAAAACTGGTCGCGTTTGGTAACTTTTATATCCTGAAGCTGCGGTGCTTTTACTCTGATTTCAAGATAATAGCCGCGTACAAATCCGATCGGGTTCCAGGTAAAATTCATAATCCAGCAATGCAAATCTCTGGAGATTCTGATCTGAGGTGCAGAAAATTCTTTACGTACCAGATCATAACTACCTGCAACTGAGAATTTCCACAATGGAGTCAGATTAAAATCAAGATTGCCGCTTATATTTGATGATTTAAATACACTGTTGGGATTACTCCGGTTCTCGTTAAAATTATAATTAAGTGAAAGACTCCAGGGAATAGCAAAATCCGGATCCTGATCTCTTCCTCCATAAATACCCGTATAACCATTTTGAAAAGACTGACCGAGCATTCCTTCTTCCGGATAAATATCAGTTTGTGATCTCTGTCCTGCAGATGATAATCTGTCACCGGAAATTGATGTAGAAAGTGAGATATTAAAATTGGTCAATCTTGCAATACCTTTCCCCTGATCGATTAAAAACTTATTTATCTTTCTGGAGCCATCAGGAGAACTATCATAAAAAGTAAAATTCGTACCGCCTGATAAATTGAGATATGTACCGATCTGTGTTCTGTAATTAATATTCAAATCTGAAAGTCTTAAACTGTCAGCAGCGAAATTGTAATTTGTACTTGCATTTAGATTCAACAATTGTATTTTCTCCGCTTTGGAAGTAGTATCTGTAGGATCAACGGTTGTTTTCATTTCAAACAGGTTTGAGACGGATAATGATATACTTTGTGATTCACCTCTTGAAGGTCCGCCGAATATTTCCCTTTCAAACTTACTGTAAATCACTTCCTGCCCATTAACATTCGTATAGGAATCAAAGTATCCCCAGAAAGGTCTTGAGAAGTCAGGAGTAAAGTTGTAAGAAATTGATGGATTTACGGTATGTCTTATTGCTGCTATTCCAAGTACTTCGGGCTGAAACATTCCATAAAATTTTGTTGAGGCGGAAACTCTTGCATTAAAAGTTCTTATCATATTAATTTCATTTAGATCATTTGTAATTATAGAATCCTGACCCTGCGAATTTTCAACCGAAATTCTTTCGATCCTTTTATTATACCATCTCTCCTGGTATGAAATGCCCGGTGATATACTGAAGTAACCGATTTTCGGAGAAGCACCTGCATTAATATTATGCTGAATTCCTCCTCGTACTCTTAAATCGCCTCCTGTTTTTGTACGTCTGTTCTGAAATTGACCGCTGTAATTAAATCCAAGCATATCGTACCACGAATCTTCACCACCTACTTTTTTACTTCTAAAAGGATAAAATTGTGATTTCGTAAAAGAAAGATTCGGCAGTTCTTCATAAATATCATTAGTTTCGAAAGTCTGCCGTCTGTTATAACCAAGAGTTAAACTTGTTCCTGATTCTTCCCAGGTTTTATTCAAAGTTGCACCCGAACTTATTTCATTCGTTAAAATTTCGTTAAGATTAATTTGATTGAGAAGATTTCTGCCTGATGCAAATCTTAAATTAGCATCCAGTCTCATAGTCGGAGTAAAAGTCTGGTTATGGCTCCAATTTAATTCCCACCGTGTATTTTCGGAAAAGTTTGGATCGTTCGATTCTCCTCTTCTGAGTTGTTCATACCTGCCGGAAAAATTGCCTGTATATTCATATCTTTTAATGTAACGAAATCTTGTATCAGCAGCCCAGCTTCCGCGAGTATAATAGTCACCCGTTGCATTTATATCCATATAGTCGTTAATAGCCCAGAAGTACCCGAAGCGTGAAAAGTACGGACCGTAAACTCCACTTTGACCAAATGCAGGTGCAATCAAACCTGAACGTCTGCCTGATTCAATTGGAAAAACTCCAAACGGTAACGGAACAGGAAATGGAACTCCTCCGAAATGAAGCCATATCCATTCGGCAACAAGCTGTTCTTTATGAATGACTTTCATTTTGCTGGAGTAAAAATGAAAATGCGGACAATCAGCATCGCAGGTAGTAAATATACCGTCCTGTATGAAGTACGTTTCGGCATCAACTTTCTTAATCCGTGAACCGGAATATTTCTGCCCGTCCTGTTCAGTTCCGGCTGCTGAGATAGTTCCTCTGCCAGTCTTGAAATTGTACTTCATACTTACACCTTCATAAACATCGGAACCCTCTTTAAGAACCGGTGCCCCTGCTAGCTGTCCGGGTATAGTATCAATAGTAATACCTGTAGCTTCAATTTCGTTTCTTTCAAAATCTATAATGATATTAGCACTTTTAATTTCTGTGACTTTATAACTTAACTGACCGCTGCCGTAAATTTTCATCTTCTTATCACGAACTAAAAAGATAATGGAATCAGAAGCACTTGAAAATACAGTGGTATCTATATCATATGTTCTGGTAGAAATCTGCAGTAGAGTGTCCGGTTGCAAATTATTTGCAGTGTCGACAGGTACTGTAATTGTATCCTGAACTTGTGCGGAAACCTGACAGATAAAAAA
>CAZXCP010000004.1:0-86236 GCA_964639355.1 uncultured Ignavibacteriaceae bacterium | reverse complement strand
AAAAGAAGAATGCCGAAAAACAAATTGCTAACCTTATCGCAAAACTTGTTGAAGAAGCGGAAAGAAAACAAAGAGAACTTGAACAGAAAAAGGACCCGATGATTGCTAGTACTAATCCCAATATTAAATCAGAGACTTATCCTGAATATACTCTTGATTTAAGCACTTCTGCTTTTAAATCATTTTCTGAGCTTAAGGGTAAATTGAACTGGCCTGTAAGGAGAGGAAAGATAATTCAAAAATTTGGTGAGACAACCAATCCTGCTCTTAGAACCGTTACAATGAACAACGGAGTTGATATAAGAGCTGCAGGAGATTTGAATGTGCTTGCAGTTGTTGAAGGAGTTGTTTCCGCAGTAGAATGGATTCCCGGATACGGCAGTGTGGTAATTGTATCACATCGTGGAAATTTCCGTACTGTCTATAGTCATCTTTCTGAAATATTTGTAAATGAAGGGGATAGGGTAAGCACCGGAACAGTGCTGGCAAGGGTTGCCGAAGGATTGGACGGGACAATTTTGCATTTTGAAATATGGAATGCACGCAGTAATGTTAATCCGGAAGAATGGCTTAGAAAATTGTAATAGGGTTCTGCGTTACAATTGCTTAAAATAACCTGCAGTACTTTTCGTAAATTTTTCGAGATTAATAAGAACACCCATATTAAGCCGTTGTTCAAAAAAGTTTTCTTTAAACTTGCTGCCCGGTATCCAGCTTAACCAATAGATATACCCGTCATTGTTCAACACAATGGATGGAGAAAATAAACCCGGAAGTCCGAGATTAACTTGTGTGGATAACACAGCGGTTTCACTTATATCATAACTGAAGTAGGGGAATAAAGAAAAAATTCCAAAGACCATACTGCTGTTAGTTTCTATTAATCTTGCTTTCTGTGCATTTACTCTGAAGTCATAGTATTCACCAAACTCAATTCCAATTCCGGCATTAAGTCCGAGACCCGCTTTGAATTTTTCTATTTTAAAATTTGCACCGAATTTAAAATCAGCGCCTAAACCAATTACATTCTTGTTTCCATCGTAACCTGGGCTCAATCCGGCGACATTGTAAAACCCGGTATATCCGAAGCCCTGGTAATTAATATTAACATAATCGGAAGTACGTGCATTTAAGTAAGAAACTTTAAGCAGGTTAAAATATTCATCTTCATGTAAGCCTTTTGAAAACGTTACATCTGCACCTATAAATCCGGATTGTGAGTTTAATTTCTGCTCGCGTTCCTGAATCATTGGCGACGCATTTGTCAGATGAATAACGGGGTAGTATGTACGAAGGCAGCCTGCAATTGCGAAAGATGCAAGAATTGAAAGCACTAAAAGAATTTTATTTCCCATAACTTATTCCGGAAGAATAATACTGTGATAATACTTAATTAAAATAATCTATCACATCTCTAAATTCAATTAACAAATGTCAAACGTTTATGTTAAATAGTGCATAAAAAACTTATAATTCTTATCTTACAATCAGTTTAATGAAAATTAATGAAGAGGAAGAAAATGAAACTTAAATCAATACTTATAGCTGTTTTTATTTTATCGATTAATTTACAGGCACAGTTTAATCAATATCCGCGTCCTGATGAGGGAATTTTCACCGGCGGAGCTGGTTTAATGTGGATTGACGGTGAACCGCATTACAGGATAAGTCTCCGTCCGGAGGTTTCGTTTATGAATTTTGGAGTGGGTCTGGATCTAAATCTCGACTTCGATAAAGAAGGAAAACTCCGCAAAGAAAATTTCAACGAGTTCTCTGATTATCTTTCAATAATCCGTTATGTCAGGTACGGAATGAAGAACGAACCGGTTTATATTAAGCTTGGTGCGCTGGATTATCATACAATTGGTCACGGAACTATTATGAACAGGTATAATAACAGTCCAAGTTTTGATACCAGAAAAATCGGGCTTGCAGCAGATATCGATTTCGGCAAGTTTGGTTTTGAATCCATTTACGGCACATTCGGTGAAGGCGGTATATTCGGATTGCGTGGTTATTTCAGACCTTTACAGTTTAGCACATCAACAGATCTGCCCATATTAAGAAACATTGAACTTGGTGCAACATTCGCAAACGACTTTAATAAATATGCCGGAGTACTCAATGGAAACTACAATACTTCTTCCGGTGAATTTGATATTACTGAAGATAATGGTTCATTAAGTATAATTGGAGTTGATATTGGATTCCCTGTAATTAAATCATCTCTGGCTACCTTAACACTCTATGCCGATTATAATAAGATAATTAATTTCGGAAGCGGCGCCGCAACAGGAATTAAGTTTGATCTTGAGGGACTGGGATTAGTATCTCTTATGGCAAAACTTGAACGAAGATTTAATGGTGAGAAATATATTCCCTCCTACTTCAATTCATTTTATGAGCTGGAAAGATTCAGATATTTTGCCGGTGCAGATACATTTACGAGCAAGGTACAGCAGCTTTCAGTTTTAACTGATCCGCAGAATGGCTGGTTCGGAGAACTCGGTGTGAGAGTTTTAAATCTTTTTGATATTGTCGGTTCCTACCAAAGACTTGATAAAGATTCAAAGAGCGGCATACTGCATCTATATTCGGAAATTGCTCCTGAAGACATGCCCTTCGTTGCACGGGCAGGATATGATAAAGTAAGGATTGAAAATGAAAAAGATATCTTTACACTTGATGACAGGTCATATCTATATACCGAGCTCGGCTATAAACCAATGCCTTATCTTCTGATATCAATTGTTTATCACTGGACGTTTACTCCGGTAAGAGATGCAGGAGACAATGTGATAGATTACGAAACTCAGAAACGTATTGAACCGAGGATATCGTTTATATTCCCGTTCGGATTGTACTAATTATTTTCGATTGCCGGAATCACTTATAGATTGATTGATTGGATGATTTGTTAATTTGTTGATTTATTTTCAGTCATCCAATCATTCGATCATTCAATCACTCATCATCCATCACACTCTGAAAATATACTCTCTTAATTCTTCAACAGAATGAAAAACCTTATCGTTATTTATTTCTTTAACTTTTTCAGCGCCGTAACTATCCCATAAAACAGAGGCATAATCCACGCCGGCTGATCGAGCAGCTTTCACATCTGAAACAGCATCACCTATCATCAGCACTTTTTCTTTTGGAAGATTAAACTCATTCACAAACTTTAGTATTCCTTCTGCAGATGGTTTGTGTTCCTGAACATCATCACCGGTTACAATCATATCAAAACAATGAACAACGCCTACTTCTTCCAGTGTGATCATAGATGACCGCCTGCCTTTGCCTGTAAAAACGGAAAGTAAAACTGGGCGCGACTTCAGATCAAGCACAAGTTCTTTAATACCCGAATAAACTTCCACGATCGAATGATTTTCTCTATAGTATTTGTAATAATCTTCCGTTGCTTCTTCCAGGTTATCCGGGAATAACTGTTTAAGAATTACATCTTCAGGCGGACCGAACATTGAAATTATTTCTGCATCGCTGAATTTTTTTAAGAGATATTTTTGAGCTACGTGATTAAACGTATCAAATATTAGCCGGTTGGTTGATGTGAGTGTGCCGTCTATATCGAAAATTATTCCCCTGTATTTCATGCTGTTCCTTTACTTAGTTATATCGAAAAAAATAAGGTTGCCATCAGTATCAAGTGAGACAAAAGAATTAGCATCAATCTTCGTAATTGAAACAACCGGAGTGTTATATGTATTAAGTAGTTTATTTACCAGAAGATTAGAATTGATCATAAGAATATCACCTTCGGCATTTCCATTAAGTATAAAGGATTTATCCATTAAAAAGTTACTCGGAAAATAATTTGTACTAAAAGAGGGAAATGAGCGGACAAGTTTTCCGTCCGAAGAAGATAAGAGAATATAATTGTTGTCTTTGCCTTTAATAAGCAAGTGCTTATCGTCTTTTACAATAAGGCTGTGCTGATGCGGTATATTTGTATTTATCCAGCGTTGAGTTCCCTGCAGCAGGTCTATTGCAGTTAGTATATTTTCATCGAATAATACATATACATTTCTGCCGTCAGTAACTGGACTTGTTAGATTTATAAATGTTTTATTTTCTCTGCTTACTCTATACCGCCATATTAATGTACCATTATCAGAGTTAAGTGCAAATACTTCTCCATTCAGATTACAGAATATGAGCATATTACCATGCTGAAGCGGCGCTGACAACATTCTCCAATTAATGCTTTTTTGATTCCAGATCAGTTCAAGCGAGAATAATTCATAACAGAAAATATCACCGCTTGAAGTTGATACAATAATACCTTTAGTTTTAACGCCATTATGCACCACATCAATCAGTAAAGGAGGTGCTGAAATATTTTCTGATAATCCCATAATCTGGAAAACATCACCATTGTTTGCGTTTAAGGTGATGAGGTCACTTTCATAAATAACTGCTGCAAGAAGATCCCGAAATCTGTTGGGCGGATTGAATGATGTTCCGCCGGTGTAGTAATCCCATCTTATATTCCCTTGTTTATCAATTGCATTGATCGAACCATTTTTAGAAGTAGTAAAAATCAATCCATCCTTAAAAACAGCTTTTGCCAGATGAGTTTCATTCAGATTGATTATTTTTTTTACCGTTATTAAATCTGAATAAACTTCAATTTCTTTTTTAAGGATTTCCGGAACAGAAGATTGACTCAATTGCATCATATCTACAAGCAAATCTGATTTATCAGAAAGAATTCTTCTGAAAATAAACAGCGTATCATTCTCCAACCTGACAGTATTGTATGCTATTTCTTTCTCTGACGACCTGGGTAATCTAATTACGTCTACATCTCCAAATTTCTCTCTGCTGTATTGCTTAACATCTGCCCCAAATATTTGTGTATAGCTGGTCTTGCTGATAATATCATGCAGATCATTTGTATTTTGAATAACTTCAGGCGATGTTGAACTGAAAAGAAATAATCTGTCACTGCCAGATGAAGTAATAAAATCATTTATCCACCTTAATTCATCAACATTTATTCGCTGTAAGTA
The DNA here is from genome assembly GCA_964639355.1 of uncultured Ignavibacteriaceae bacterium. Taxonomy (GTDB): domain Bacteria; phylum Bacteroidota; class Ignavibacteria; order Ignavibacteriales; family Ignavibacteriaceae; genus JAGXRK01. Next base: position 81,200 of record CAZXCP010000004.1, on the reverse strand, counting down.
TGGATTGAATGGTATCGCAGAATTAATACTTATAAAATTAATTCCGTTAAAATTGAATGAAAATCCATCTCTTCCGAGAGTCTGTAGATAATCAACTCCTCCGCTAAGCGATTTTGATATATCCGAAATTCCAGGTGCTGTATAGTAAGGCAGTTTTAGTTCGCTAAAGAGATTATCTGCAGTATTTAATTTCTGGTATAATCCATCATTTGAGATATTGCCAAAAATAATTACAAAGTCTAGATCATTTCTTGTATTCAGATGAGCAATAGTGAAATTAAGATTATATTCTGAATTTGTTAATCCGATAAGCGGATCAGATATCACTGCAAAATTGATTGGTTGAGAATGGATAAACTTAAAATCTGTTAGGAGTAAAGAGATGATTAATATTGCAAGCTTTAAAGAATTCATTACTAAAATGATAGTGAAATAAGTACACAAAAATAATGAATTATTGCAGTAATATCTTCATCGCTATTTGACAGCTTTTAAGTTTTATAAGTGCTGATTTTTTCGAGATAGACCTTGCGTTTTCAGTTTATCTGAAGTGTAAAATCTGCCTTCATTATAGAGTAATATTTACAAAATTATATTCACTAACCATATGTAAGTCCCGATACCGAAATATCTTCTTTGGTATGATTATAGCAAATGATGGGCGGCATTTAAGTGAAAAAACCAATCTATCATATAATTACTAAAATTATCTTAGTCAGTAATAATTGACGAAGTAAAATATTTCCAGGATCAGATTATTTCACTGAATAGAATTAGCTTAACCACACTTAATCATTAATCTCAAAAAACATTATGGAGGCATAATGAAGAATGTTCTATTTACCATCAGTACTATATTAATATTATCAACACTATTGATCGCCCAGGACGGGGGACGGAATTATGTTCCTGACTATTCTGCCGGGCCTGAAGCTAATTTCCCACATCAGAAGTCGGTTGATTTGAGTGGACACTTTCAGCTTGAGGAACAGTTGAAGTCAGCAATTGAAAGTGGAAACACGGCCGCCGAAAAATTAGTTAGGGAAAAATTAAATCAACTTAATGAATCAAATATTGTCATTCCGTATAATGAAGATAGAGATTATCCGCTTTTAGATGATCATACTTCAACTGATGAGCTGGATTGGCTGAACAGTGATGTAATGATTTATTCCGGATTTATTGGTCATCTGGATTCAGATCATAAAAGGATTGATTTAAAAATGGGCGAGGATGGAAACCTTTATGCTGCCCTCATCAGAAGACCTGATTCAACTTATAACGGCAGGATTACAGTTTACCGTTCTACAAACGGAGGTTTGACCTGGTTATCAGTTCAGGGTATTGTGAGTGCAACAGCATATTTTGGTCAGGTTTCAATAACAGTTGAAGCCAGAAACAATGTCAATCTAGATTCTACAAGAGTATTTGTATTCTATTCACGTTCAACTAATTCCAATTTTGATGATGCAACCATAAACTTTGCATCATTCAGAAGAGATGGTTCAGCTTATATTGGCGGTACATCTGTACTTACTCCATCAACTGGAAATAAATTACTGTATCCTTCTGCTGTAAGTGATGGACAATACTGGTCATCAGGAACCTATATTGGAGTAACTTGCGGGGAATATTCTAATAACAGCACTCAGGGCATCAATTTACATTTTGCCCGCACAACAAATTGGGGTGAAAGTTTTACTACTGCCACTATTAATGATGGATATCCTACCTGGGGTGATTGGTTTCCTGTGGCTTCGTTCAAAAGAGGTACAACTCTGGCTACCGATTCTGTTTTTATTGCTGTTGAAAGAAGATTCAGTGACATAACTTCTAAAATCAGAGTTTTATCAACTTCCTGGATTCCTTCGTCATCATTTTACAGATACAGTATTACTGGAACAGGTACAGACGAATACAAGAAACCTGATATCACAATTGTTCAGGATGCACCTGCTTTGGATAAAAGAGTGGTAATTGCTTGTACAAAGAATGGTCAAGCTGTCTATCATTACAGTAATAATGGAGGCGGAAATTGGAATCTGGATGCAAACCTTAGCCTTGCTTCAGAAAGTAACATTTCTTACGTTTCAATTAGCTCGGATAGCAGCACAGCCGGGGATGATTACGTTATAGCAGCATTTCAAAAAGGTAATGGTGATTCACTAGTTGTAAGACGAGGAAGACCGGGAAGTTTGGGAACGAGGCTAGAAAAACCTAATCAGTTCCGATCTTCACCTTTTAATGCTCCTTCCGTTGCAATATATAATGATGCAGGTAATAAACACTCTGCATTTGCATACACCGGATTAGGCAGTGGAAATTATACCAGTAACTTATATTTCAACCAGGAAAACTTAACCACAAGTATTACCCAAACTGGTAATAATTTAGTATCAGAATATTCGCTTGAACAAAATTATCCTAATCCTTTCAATCCTGCTACTACAATTAAGTTCAGCATTCCGTCTCAGGATTTTGTAACACTTAGAGTGTTTAACAGTATTGGACAGGAAGTATCTTTGTTGTACAGCGGATTTCTACCTGCGGGAAGTCACCAGTTGAATTTTGACGCGACAAACCTGACCAGCGGAATTTATTTCTACCAGATAAAAACTCAGTCGTTTACATCAACAAAGAAAATGATGCTCCTGAAATAATCTGCTCCATAATATTATTTACTACAATCAGGATGGTCCCAACGGCCATCCTTTTTTTTGTCCATCTCAATTAAATTGCATAAGAAATGCAACATTTATAGTTTTACGCCCGTCTAAAAAAATTAGTTTGAAAATAAATTCTTAACAATACTGAGGTATAAGTTGGATATAGCTGAATTAAACGAACGAATAAAAAATGAAAGTGCTTTTATCGACCTTCTTATGAATGAAATCGGTAAAGTCATCGTCGGACAGAGAGCAATGGTAGAAAGATTGGTTATCGGTTTGCTCGGAAACGGACATATACTCCTTGAAGGAGTGCCGGGACTGGCAAAAACGCTGGCAATAAAAACTCTTGCATCTGCTATGAAGTCGAAGTTTCAACGTATTCAGTTTACTCCTGATCTTCTTCCTGCTGATTTAATCGGTACTCAAATCTATAATCAGAAAGACGGAAACTTTTTTATCCGTAAAGGACCCATTTTCGCAAACTTTATACTCGCGGATGAAATTAACCGGGCACCCGCAAAAGTACAAAGTGCACTGCTTGAAGCAATGCAGGAAAGACAGGTAACGATTGGTGAACATACTTTTAAACTGGATGAACCTTTCCTCGTTTTGGCAACTCAGAATCCAATTGAACAGGAAGGAACTTACCCGTTGCCTGAAGCACAGGTAGACAGGTTCATGCTGAAAATTAAGATAACTTATCCTCAGAGAAATGAAGAGTTATCAATCATGAGGCAGAATATGAGTATGGATAATTTATCTGTAAATCCTGTTATCTCTCCGGATGATATATTAAAAGCTAGAAAACTTACTCACGATATTTATATAGATGAGAAAATCGAAAAGTATATTCTTGATATAGTCTTTGCAACAAGATCACCAAAAGAATTCGGCTTGAATAATCTTACAGAACTTATCAGTTACGGTGCATCACCCCGGGCAACCATAAATCTGGCAATTGGTGCAAAAGCAATGGCATTCATTAAGCGTAGAGGATATGTAATACCTGAAGATGTGCGTGCAATATGTATGGATGTGCTGCGACACAGAATTGCCGTTACTTATGAAGCGGAAGCGGAAGAAATAACTTCTGAAAATGTTATCCACGAAATACTTAATAAAGTTGAAGTTCCGTAATAGCTTTGCGCATAATGGTAAAAATTAAGATAAATACGAAACAGGATGCTTACAAAAGAACTAATTAAACAAGTAAGACAAATTGAGATCAGAACACGAGGACTTGTAAACCAGGTTTTCTCAGGTGAATACCATTCTGTATTTAAAGGAAGAGGAATGGAATTTTCTGAAGTTCGTGAATATCAGTTTGGTGATGATATAAGAAATATTGACTGGAATGTTACCGCTCGCTTCGGACATCCATATATAAAAGTATTCGAGGAAGAACGCGAACTTACCGTAATGCTCATGGTTGATCTGAGCGGCTCATTGATTTTCGGCTCTGTTTCAAAAACAAAACAAAGAGTTGCTGCCGAGTTGAGTGCCATACTTGCTTTTTCGGCATTAAAAAATAATGATAAGGTTGGTCTGATTTTATTCACAGATAAAATTGAACGTTTTGTACCGCCGAGAAAGGGAAGGACTCACGTATTAAGAATTATCCGGGAGGTTCTGTCATTTGCTCCGCACGGCAAAGCAACTGATATAAAAGGTGCCCTTGAGTATATGCATAATGCAATCAAGAAAAAGTCGATAGCATTTTTGCTTTCTGATTTTATGGATGACGGCTATGAAAAGATCTTAAGAATTGTAGGTAAAAAACATGATTTGATAGGGGTAGTTCTTGATGACATCCGCGAAAAAGAATTTCCTAAAATGGGTCTTGTTAAACTGGTGGATGCTGAATCCGGTGCAGAAAGATGGATAGACACAAGTAATACGAAGGTTAGACAGGCATTGATGTTTTCACAAAGAGAAAAATTGCAGAAGAGAAATTCTCTATTTGTATCAAGCGGTTTAGACAGCATTCAGGTAACAACGGGTGAAGATTATGTGAAACCTCTCGTTCGTTTCTTCAAATTAAGAGAGAGACGATGGTAAAAAAACTGTTTCTGTTTCTCGTTCTGATTTCTGTTTCTGCTTTTTCACAGAATATATTTGTCGAGGCATCTGTTGATACCTCAGATTATCTTATTGGTGACAGGATAAATTACTCATTGAAAATTACCGCGGATAAAAATGTTTATCCGATACGTCCTTTTTTTCGTGACAGTTTGAAGAACGTTGATATACTCCAGGAACCGGATCCTGTCATTACTGATTCAGAAACCGAAAAGTACTTTGAATACAAATTCATCCTCACCAGATTCGATTCTGCAGATGTGACTCTGCCCGAAATTAAAGTTGATTATCGGGTTGAAGGCGATACAACTTTACAAAGTATTTTATCTAATTCAGTCAACTTTACTATTCACCGAATTATCGTATCTCAGGAGGAAGACATTAAAGATATCAAACCGCCTGTAAGAATTCCCATAAACTGGTGGATGATTGCTTTGTGGATTCTGATTGGACTAATCCTGATTGTTGTTTTGACTTATCTTTACAAAAAATATTTTAAGAAAAAACCTGTTGAGAAAACTGTTGAACCGAAAAAGGTCAAAATTCCGTCTCATATTGCAGCGTTAGCAAATCTTGATAAGCTGGAATCAGAAAAATTATGGCAGAACGGATTTATCAAAGATTATCATTCGAGGATTACGGAAATTATTCGCGAGTATTTTGAAAAACGATTCGGACTTCCGGCACTTGAAATGACTACTTCAGAGTCATTAAATAATCTGGCTAATCATCCTGAAGCTTCCGGAGTATTATTTGTCACAGAAAAGTTTTTAAACAATGCAGATCTTGTAAAGTTTGCTAAGTATCAGCCATTGGCAACAGTAAATGAAGAAATGATGAAACAGGCTCGGGAAATAGTAAATATGACCGTACCAACAAATCATACTCAGCGTGAGGAAAGTAATGTTCACTAATATAACATTTGCTTATCCCTGGGTATTGTATTTCCTGATCATTATTCCATTAATGATCGCATGGTATGTCTTTAAAGGTAAAAAAAATCAGTCATCGATCACTTATTCTTCTTTTATGATACTGGATAAGGTTCCCAAAACATTGAAAGAAAGACTGAGACATTTACCTGCTTCACTTCGTATGCTTGCACTTGCTGCTCTGATAATTGCATTGGCCCGTCCTCAGGATTTTTCATCCGGACAGAATATTACATCCGAAGGAATTGATATTGCAATTGTAGTTGATATTTCCGGCAGCATGCTGGCAGAAGATTTTAAGCCGAACAGGATGGAAGCAGCAAAAAATCTTACTGATCAATTTATACAATCCCGTATCAGTGACAGAATAGGTCTTGTGATATTTGCCCGTGACGCTTTTACACAATGTCCGCTTACAATTGATTATGCCGTACTGAGAAATCTGTTGGCAGAGATAAAAGCAGGAATGCTTCCTGATGGTACTGCAATCGGAAATGCAATTGCAAATGGAGTAAACAGACTTAAAGACAGTGATGCCGAAAGCAGGGTAATGATACTTCTGACAGATGGTGTAAATAATGCCGGTGAAATCGATCCGCTCTCAGCAGCAGAGATTGCTCAGACTTTTGGAATAAGGATATACTCAATCGGAGTTGGCTCAAGGGGTGAAGCGCCGTTTCCTGTTCAAACTCCATTTGGAATAAGATATCAGATGATGCCTGTTGAAATAGATGAACCATTGATGAAAAAAATTTCTGAAATTACAGGCGGACAATATTTCAGGGCAACTAATAACAGAGCTCTTGAGGAAATTTACGGGAAGATCGATGAACTTGAAAAGACTAAAATTGAAATTACATCCTACAGAACTGCAAGAGAGCTTTATTATGGCTGGCTTGGAGGAGGACTGCTGCTTCTGTTCCTTGAGTTTGGATTATTAAGAACAATTTTCAGGAAGCTTCCCTAATGTTCAGATTTGCTAATCCGGAATATTTGAACGCTCTATGGGTAATACCTTTTTTAATTGTTTTCTTCTGGTTTATGACCATCAACAGGAAAAGACTATTGGAAAAATTTGCAAATAAAAATTTGCATAAAGTTATTATCTCATCATTCAGCGGATATAAAAATATATTCAAATTTGTTTTAGTGATTCTTGCGCATAGTTTACTTGTAATTGCTGCTGCTAATCCTCAGGTAGGAACGAAAATGACAGAGGTAAAGCAGACAGGAATTGATGTATTTATATTACTTGATGTTTCTTACAGTATGATGGCTGAAGATATAAAGCCAAACAGACTTGAAAAAGCTAAGTATCAAATTTCTAATCTAATTCAGAAACTAAGAGGAGACCGAATAGGTCTAATTATATTTGCCGGTGATGCATATATACAATTTCCGTTAACAACGGATTATTCTGCAGCAAATCTTTTTCTATCAGCTGTGAATGAAAATTCCGTTCCTCATCAGGGCACTGCTATTGCTGCAGCAATAAATATGGCGAACAGATCGTTTGATACATTGTCAACTGAAAAAGTAATTGTTATTATTTCAGATGGTGAAGATCATGAAGGTGATCTGGATTCTGCTGTTAAAGAAGCATTAGCGAAAGGAATTAAGATTTATACTATCGGTCTGGGTTCTCCCGATGGCTCTCCGATTCCGGTGTATGACTCCCGCCGAAGAATGATGGGTTTCAAAAATGACAGGGCAGGCAATACAATTCTTACAAAACTGGATGAGGAGACTTTAAGGCAAATTGCCTCTAAAGGGCAGGGACGGTACTTCCGTGCCACTAATTATGACGATTATTTAGATAGAATTTACAAAGAACTTTCAGAACTTGAACAGACTGAGTACGGTGTTAAAAAAGTTACTGACTACGAAGACCGCTTTTATTATTTTTTATTTCCGGCAATTCTGCTTTTAATTTTGGAATTTTTTATTTCAGATAAACGGTCGATATTCTTTACTAAATTGAGCAGAAAATTAGGTTTGGAGCAAAAATCATGAAGTTAAGAAACCTTTTTATTCTTTTATTGATGTCATCACTGTGTTCTGTAAGTTTAGCACAGCCAGATCGTAAGACAAATAATCGCGGTGTTGATGAATTTGAATCCGGAAATTTTACGGAAGCAGAAATTAATTTTAAAAAAGGAATTGAGAAGGCACCGGATAGTTTCATTGCTAACTTTAATCATGGCGATGCACTTTATAAGCAAGAGCGATATGATGAGGCAATAAGTTCGTATAAAGCGGCTCTGGGTGATGCTGCCGATGATTTACGTAGGGCTAAAATTCATCACAACATCGGTAACTCACTTATAAAATCTAATAAAATTCAGGAAAGCATCGAAGCATATAAAACTGCACTTAAGCATAATCCGGATGATGCTGATACCAAGTACAATCTTTCCTATGCTCTGTCGTTACTTAATAACCAGGAACAAAATCAGCAGCAGCAAAATCAAAATCAGCAGGATAAGAATAACCAGGATCAGCAAAATCAGCAAAATCAGGATCAGAACAAGGAACAGCAGAATAACGATCAGCAAAATCAGCCGCAGCCTAAAGATCAGCAGACACAGCAGGATAATTTAAAGCAGCCTCAGCAGCAGGAAACACAAATATCTAAAGAAGATGCAGAAAGAATCCTTGAAGCATTACGAAATAATGAAAAAGATCTGCAGAAAGAACTTAGAAAGAAAACCGGTAAACCGGTAAAGACCGATAAGGATTGGTAAGGATGAAACGATTAGTTGTTTTCCTTCTGATATTAAGTTTTGATCTGTTTGCACAGAAATTTTTTGCAACAGTTAATGAAACAAAAATTTCCGATACCGATAGGCTTCAGGTCACATTTACATTTGAAGGTAAAGATGTTAATAAACTAAGAAATTTCACTCCTCCCTCATTCAAGGATTTCAGACTTTTTTCCGGTCCTAATCAATCCACCAGTATGCAGATAATCAATGGTGTTGTATCAGGTTCATTATCATACTCATATATATTACTTCCAAATACCACCGGTACGTTCACAATCGGCTCTGCATCAGTAGATTATGATGGTGAGAATTTTAAAACCGAACCAATCGCTGTAACAATAGTTAAAGGAACTGCAAAACCTAAAGATGATAGTAAGCAATCCATACCAGATGCTGAAATTGCACAAAATCTTTTTATACGAACCATTGTTGATAAAAATCGTGCATACCTTGGTGAACAGGTAACAGTTACTTATAAACTTTATACAAGGCTTAATATTGCTGCCCAGATGTCTGTCAGTAAATTGCCTCAGTACCAGGGATTCTGGGCTGAAGAGATCGAAACCAGTCCGAATATTTCATTCAGTACGGAAGTAATTGATGGAAAGCAATTCAGTGTTGGAGTTTTAAAACGAGCCGCATTGTTTCCAACTCAAACAGGATTACTTGAAGTAACACCGTTTGAACTTAACGTTCCGGTAAGAATACAAAAGAAGAAAAACCCTAACAATGTTTGGGATGACTTCTTCGGTGATCCTTTCGGTAGAGGTGAAACTATTGAATATTTGGCAAAATCTAACACCGCAAGAATTGAAGTATTACCATTACCTGAAAGCGGTAAACCTGAATCGTTCAGAGGAGCAGTTGGAAATTTTGATTTTAACATCTTTCTGGATAAGTCTGAAACTGTAACGAATGAACCCATCTCAATTAAAATGACAATTAGTGGTAGGGGAAATATCAAGCTTCTTGAGTTGCCGTCTTTTGATCTTCCAACCGGATTCGAAAGGTATGATCCCAAAATTAATGAACAGATAAACCGATCCGGAATAATCTCCGGACAGCGAGAAGCCGAGTTTCTTTTTGTACCGAGAATTTCCGGTATAAGAGAAATTAAACCGATAGAATTTTCTTATTTCGATCCTGCAAAAAAAAATTATGTGACCTTGAAATCTCAACCTCTGACTATAACTATTAAGCAGGGAGATGAAACCTATTCATCAGACTATGCCGGTAAGGAAAGCATCAGACAACTTGCAGACGACATAAGATTCATAAAAACTTCGCATACAGATATTACTAAAGTCAATACATTAATAATTTATCATCCCATATTCTGGACATCAGTGGCTTTACCACTATTTGCAGTAATTGGATTGATCGGTTGGAAAAAAAGGCAGGATGGTCTGGCAAAAAATGTTCAATTACTTAAGTATCAGAGATCCCAGAAGATTGCAAAATCCAGATTAAAACTGGCAAAGAAATTAATGACGGAAGCAAAAACAGAGGAATTTTATTCTGAGTTGTCTCTTGCACTTTTCGGGTACCTAGAAGATAAATTCAGTATTCCAAAAGCAGAATTTACTATTGAAATTGCGCAATCTGAACTTCGCAAAAGGACAATGGATGAAGAACTTATCGCAAGAGTTAAATCCAGTGCAGAAAAAAGTGAATTTATAAGGTTTGCACCAGGCTCTAAAGAAAAAGAGTCTATGCAGAATATGTATGATGAATTCTCTTCTTTAATTATTGAAATTGAAAAAGGATTAAGCTGAACAGGAAAATGATGCGCTTCACCTTATTTTTAGTTTCTGCTTTGACTGTAGTTCTATCCGCTTCGGAAATAGATGACATAATGAACAAAGCAGGTCAGTATTATCGCGACAATAATTATACTGCAGCCATTTCAGAATATGAAAAACTTCTCTCGGAAGGATATGAAGGCGCTTCACTTTACTATAATCTCGGTAACGCTTACTACCGGATGGGAAAACTGGGTTATGCTATTTTATATTACGAAAAAGCTTATAGGATATCGCCAAATGATGAGGACATCAGGCATAATCTTGCTCTAGCAAATTCCAGAACAATTGATAAGATTGATGCACTTCCTGAATTTTTTATTTTTGAATGGTGGGAATCCTTTCTTGCATTATTTACTTTAAAGACCTGGATATTGCTTTCAATAATTTTTTACTTTTTGATGCTTTTTGCACTCGCCGGTTATTTTTTAGTCGGGCATATCATACCGCAGAGGATTACTTTCTTTTCCGGCACTGCAGTAATAATATTTTTATTAATTACAATTTCAGTTGTCGCTATAAAACTAAATCGTGAAGAAAAAAGACTGGAAGCAGTTATAGTTGAAAATTCAGTTGTTGTAAAACTTGCACCGAATGAAAAAGGTAAAGATGGTTTCATCGTTCATGAGGGGTTAAAGATTCTGATCGAAGATGAAATAGATAACTGGAATAGAGTCAGATTAGCTGATGGAAAAGTTGGTTGGGTTGATAAGACTCAATTAAGAATTATCTAGGAAATTCTAATCACTTCCTGAATAATCCTCTGCAAAAAATATATATTCCGGTCTCCTTTAAATGGCGTTGAATTTTTCTTAAATTTATTCAGATTTTACAGGAGGCTATTATGGAATACCGGGTTTCCATCGCACCGGTTCGTAAGTACATTATAGTTTTTGTGGACGGACCAATGACCACCGAACTTGCTGTCTTAGTCGGGAAGGAAGCAAACGCACTTGCCCTCGAAAATGGTATTACATCCCTTCTATATGATTTAAGGAATTCACGCAATGTACAGGACGGGTTCAAAAATTATGAATTCGGATATAAAGCTGCAGGGGCTATCGGATTCAATAAATCGTTCAAATTTGCTTTATTAACTGATCCTGAAGATCATTCGCACGAATTAATTGAAACAGTTATGGTAAACAATGGTTATAACGTAAAAATATTTAATTCCGAAACAGATGCTGTAAACTGGTTAAACCGCTGATTTTTAATGTTACATTTTCCTGGTTTTTTAACTTTCATTACTCTATCCTTCATTGCATCCCAATTTTCATCTCCATATTTTTTAACTATGGATTCCAAGAAATACAATAACACAAAATTAGCACTCAGTATTTTTGATACCGCTGCAGGATTTGTTCTAATTTTTTTATTTGTGTCTTCAGGATGGAGTAATGATTTAGAACAATATCTGCGCATTTATACCGCTTCAGATTATATAGTTTTTATCTTATTTGTCGTTGTCATTGGAGTTGCCGGTTCGATAATATTTTTCCCTATGAATTTTTATTCCGGTTATGTGCTGGAGCACAAGTATAAGTTATCAAATCAGAATTTATTCAGATATTTTTTTGAAAAAGCAAAAGGCTTGATGGTCTCAGCTATTATGGGGATTCCGATTCTTTTGATGTTCTTTTGGGTACTGAGGGAATATGAAACACTATGGTGGCTGCCGTTTGCAATATTAATGTTTTTCATTTCAGTAGTATTAACACAGATTTTTCCAGTATTTATTCTTCCCATATTCTATAAGATAAAAACAATTGAAAACGAATCTTTAAAATCCAGAATAACTAAACTTGCCGGTGATGCAGGCTTAAAAGTAGAAAATCTTTATTCATTTGATATGAGTAAAAATACTAAGAAAGCCAATGCTGCCTTCACCGGATTAGGTAAAACAAAAAGAATTATTCTGGGCGATACATTGCTGGAAAATTTTTCAGAAGACGAAATTGAAACAGTTATAGCGCACGAAGCAGGGCATTATAAACACAAACATATTACAAAAAATATTGTTATTGGAACATTATCAAGTTTTATCACATTATTCTTTATTGCAAAATGCTATGAAGTATCATTAAACTGGTTTGATTTTGAGTCTCTTACGCAAATTGCAGCTTTACCATTACTTACACTATGGTCAATTGTCATTGGTTTAGTCACTACTCCTCTTAGTAATATTCTTTCCCGCAAATTTGAATACGAAGCTGACCGGTATGCCGTCCTTGTTACCAGGAAGCCTTTAAGTTTCATTAGTACACTTGAAAAGCTTACGGAACAAAATCTAGGAGATAAGAAACCGCATCCGTTTGTTGAGTGGTTTTTCTACAGCCATCCCTCTGTTAAAAACAGGATTAACGCAATTGAAGAGTTTTCTGAATTGAAAAATATAAAAGAAGAAGACGGATTAATAGCAGGGGAGCTAAGTTGATTACCTATCTTAAAATATTTTTAATTGTTATCCACACCTTTATCTGTTCGATTTTCGGTTTGATTTTTATTTTTATTGATAGAACATTTACACTTTACCATATTCTTGCAAAAATTTTTCCCGGAGGTATTTTGCTGATAACAGGTATTCGGGTTAAAACAACCGGACTCGAAAATATTGATAAAAAAGCCGTTTATGTTTTTGCTTCAAATCATTCAAGTCAGCTTGATATTACTGCATTGCAATGGGGAGTACCAAACAGATTAAGTATGATTTTTAAAAAGGAGCTGGCACGAATACCTTTCTTCGGATGGCAGCTGTATTTAGGACCTTACGTTGTAATTGACCGGAAAGATCCGCAGGCAGCTATGAAAAGTCTGGTTGACGCAAAAAAAGTTATGGACAAGAAAAAGATCTCGATACTTGTTTTTCCCGAAGGGACCAGAAGCAAAACCGGTGAGGTTCAATCTTTCAAAAGGGGTGCATTTTATCTCGCCGCTAGAAGCGGTTACCCTATTGTACCAATTACAATTAACGGAACAGAAAAAATTATGCCTAAGGGAACATTCAAATTAAAAAGAGGAACCATTTACCTTCATTTTGATAAACCAATTCCAACTTCCAATATAAATAATAAACAGGATGAAATTGAACTGATGGAAAAAGTTAGAAATATTATTATTGCAAATAAAAAGGACTAAGAATGTCAGTTACAAAAAAAGATGTTGAGAAAATTGCTGAACTTACACGGTTAAAGTTTAATGAAAACGAACTGGATAGCTTTACAGATGAAATGAATAAAATTTTGAGTTATGTTGAAAAGCTTAATGAACTGAACACTGAAAATGTTGAACCGCTTTCACATCCAAATGAAGATTCAAATGTTTTCAGAGATGATGTACTTAAACCTTCAATTTCCACTGAAGAAGCTTTAAAAAATGCACCGGATAGGGATGATAAGTTCTTCAAAGTACCGAAAGTAATACATGATAGGAGCTGAAAATATTTTTTAGAGATAAATCAATAAATCCCAAAAATTAAAATTCAAAAGACAAACAATATTCAATGAATAAAAATTCAAATTCAAAACCTGTTTATGATCTAGAAGAACAGACGTTTAGATTTGCCAAAGATGTTCGTTTGTTTGTTAAAACCTTACCTAAAACGATAGCAAATTCCGAAGATGCCAGGCAGATAATTAAATCATCAGGCTCTACTGGAGCAAATTATATCGAAGCTAATGAGGCTTTAAGTAAAAAGGATTTTACTATGCGAATAAAAATTAGTCGGAAAGAGTCTAAAGAAAGTATGTTTTGGTTAAAATTAATTAATGAAACAAATGAACTAGAAAATCATAAAGAGGCAGAGAGATTGATTCAGGAAGCAAGTGAATTAACAAAAATATTTTCCTCAATTCTTGAAAAGACTAAGTAAAATTGATTAAACATTTGATTTTAGGTATTTAGATTTATTTGTTATTTGAGTTTTGATATTTGGATTTTTTTTAAGGTTGTATCGAATAATTAAACTTAACAATGACCAAAAAGCAAGATAACTTACCAACTATAATCGGAGTAATCCCTGCAAGATTTGCTTCTACAAGATTGATGGGTAAACCGCTTGCCGATATAGGCGGTAAACCGATGATGCAGCATACATATGAATCTGCGTTGAAATCTAAACTGCTGCACAAAGTAATTTTAGCTGTTGATGATGAAAAGGTTTTCCAGGTAGCACGGGATTTTGGTGCAGAGGTTATGCTTACTCCAAAAAACATTGCAACTGGATCAGACAGGATAGCTTTAGTAGCAAAAAAATATGATAACGCAGAAATTATTGTAAACATTCAGGGAGATGAGCCGTTTATCAGCGGAGTGATGATAGATCAGGCTATTGAACCTTTACTGTTTGACAAAACAGTAAACGTTTCAACTCTGGCACGAAAAATTGAAACTCTTGAAGAGCTTAATTCATCGTCAATTGTTAAAGTTGTATTCGATTACAAAAATTTTGCTATGTATTTTTCGCGTTCACCTATACCGTTTGTAAGAGATGCAAAGAATAAAGACGAAATACTTGAAAAAACAGATATCTACAAACATATTGGTCTTTATGTCTACCGAAGAGAATATCTTTTGAAGTTTACACAGCTTGCGCCTACAGATCTTGAAAATATTGAAAAGCTTGAACAGCTTAGAATGCTTGAAAACGGTTTCAGAATAAAAATAGTTGAAACAGAATTTGATTCCTTTTCTGTAGATACTCCTGAAGATCTGGATCGAGCAAGAAAAATTTATGAAATGCTTAAAAGTCCGGAAAATATTAATGAAAACACCTAGTAAAATTCAGCTTGCCTTAACTCCAACACCTGTTGAAACGATTACATTTCAAAATAAAAAATTTCTTATGAAGCGCGACGACCTTACAGGATCGGAATTATCCGGTAATAAAGTACGTAAACTTGAATATCTGATTGCCGAAGCGCTGAATGTGAAAGCCGATCTCGTGCTGACGTGCGGTGGTATTCAATCGAACCACGCCCGAGCAACAACAATTGCTGCTTGCAGGGCAGGACTTAAAACGAAATTGTTTCTTTGGGGAAGTGAATCCGCCATTCCTGATGGAAATCATTTTCTGGATATTATGTACGGTGCTGAGATTAAATACCTCACTAAGAGAGAGTATGACAACATAAATACTATTTTACAGAATGAAGTAAAATTCCTAAGTAAAAAAAAGAAGGAGGCATACATTATTCCTGAAGGTGGCTCAACCACAAAAGGAATTTTCGGGTACATAAATTTTATAAGTGAATTGAAAAATCAGATTGATATTGAGAGCTTAAATGGAATTGTTGTTGCTTGTGGCAGCGGTGGTACAGCTGCTGGTATACTTGCCGGACTTTCCTATCATAAATCTGATTTTAAAGTTTACGCTGTAAATGTTCTTTACGAAGAACATGAAATGAGAAAGAAAATTCTGAATCTTGCACAAGCATCAATACTTGAGTTTAATTTAAATTGCAGATTAAGAAATGAAAACCTCATAATACTCGATGGATACTCACGTGAAGGTTACAAGAACATAAATAAGGATAAAATTAAACTTATCAAAAGCTTTGCAAAAGAAACCGGAATTCTTTTAGATCCTGCTTATACAGGTAAAGCCTTTAAAGCATACTATGACAGATTTTTAATGCGAGGCAAAGGGATGAAAACCATATTCCTTCATACAGGAGGCATATTTGGAGTATTCGGAAGAACTGACGAATATTTGAATTCTTGAACGATTTGGGTGGCAGTTCTACACATAATAATTTATTTTAATATTAATAAAAAAGAAGGTTCTTATTATGGACTGCATTTTTTGTGATATTGCTTCGGGTGAAGCTGAGGCAAAAGTATTATTCGAAAATGAAAATTTTAAAGCATTTCTGGATATTAATCCGGTGAATTACGGACATACTCTCGTTGTTCCAAAAAAGCATTTCGATAATTTTCTTACCATTCCTGAAGATGAATTGAAGGAATTGATAAAACTTACTCAGTTTCTGGCTGGTGTGGTTAAAAGAAGTCTTAATGCTGACGGTTTTAACATTATATCTAATAATGGTTCTTCAGCGGGACAATCAGTTTTTCATTCGCATTTTCACATTATACCTCGTTTCGATAAAGATTTTCAAATGAAGCCTCAGGTTAAAACATATTCTGGTGTAACCATGGATGAATATGCCGATAAAATTCGTACATTTATTACTAAATACGAGGACTTGTTAAATGCAAAACAAGATTAGAGTTCTTATTGCAAAGGCAGGTCTTGATGGTCACGATCGGGGTGCAAAGGTTATTGCTGCGGCTCTTCGTGATTCAGGTATGGAAGTCATTTATACCGGATTAAGGCAGACACCTGAAATGATTGTTGAAGCTGCTTTACAGGAGGATGTTGATGTTATTGGAATCAGTATTCTTTCAGGCGCTCATATGACGATATTACCTAAGATAAAAACCCTAATGAATGAGAAAGGATTAACAGATGTTTTATTAACAGGAGGAGGGATTATTCCTGAAGAGGATATAAAGAAGCTCAGAGAGATTGGTGTTGGTGAATTATTCACGCCGGGGGCTCCTACAACCGAAATTGCTGATTACATTAAAGAATGGCGATTAGCAAATCCGCGATCATAATTTTAAATATTTTTTCTTAACAAAATTTAGAAGGATGAGTCATGCTACGATTTATACTTTCTTTTCTGCTTTTATTTACAATGTCTATTTTTTCCCAAACTCTAATTCAAACCGTAGATCTGCCCGCTGGCACTTACTGGAATAGTGCATATGGAATGGTGTTTGAAAATGGCAAATATTGGATATCAAGTTCATCTACTACAGGAAATGGAGTTTTCTATGCTGTGAATGATCAGGGCACTCAGGTAGGCACAATTACAATTCAGGATTACCCTGCTATGCGTGCCTCTCAAGGTTTAGCATTTGACGGTACCGATTTCTGGTATGTTGAAAGAAAAACTGCCAGATGTGATTTATTTAAAATATCTCCAACCGGAATTGTTGTTGACTCTATTCCAACATTTGAATTGTTCGGTAGTAATTCTATTTATCTCGGCGGAGCAGCATGGGATGGGACAGGTCTGTGGATTTCTGTTTATTCACCTGATGCAATCGCCGCTCTTTATAAAATTAATGTTGCGGCACGAGCAATAGTAGATACAATACAGATTACACATCTGCATCCGACATTTCCTCCATTACAACCCCAGGGTATTGCAATTAAGGGTGACACCTTGTTTTTTGTTAATGATGGTTTTTCATCCAATGCTTCTCAGGGTTATGACAAAATATATGCTTTCAGTATGGCTACTAAAGATACATTATTCTCATTTGCACTTCCGCATCCAACTAGTCTGCAAAACCAGCCGCGAGGACTTGCATGGGATGGTTCAAACTTCTGGCTGCTTGCAAAGCCTGTTGGCGCTTCAACAGGAAGACAGTTATTCAAATACGATATTGGAGGGGCTGGAACTCCTGCCATTACTGTGTTGACTCCTACTATCGGATTCGGAAATGTTATGATTGATTCAACCGTTACCGGAAATATACTTTTACAGAACTATGGTACCGCAAATCTTGTAATCGATTCTGCAATTATAAGTAATAATGTATTTCAGATTAATGAAACATTTCCTTACATAATTGCACCTAATGTCACTGCATCATTGCAGGTTTCATTCACTCCAACTTCATATGCAAATTATGCTGATTCAGTAATTTTCTATCATAATGCACCTTTATCACCATTCTCGACTGTAACATTAACAGGCACGGGTGTTTACACTGCACCATATCTGGTATTCAATCCCGGAAATATAATTTTTGGAAGCAGAAGAGTATCATCAACATCATATATCGAACTTGAATTGATTAATGGCGGCTCAGCAGCATTACAAATTGATTCAATGATTCTCGGTTCAGGTAATTTTTATTTGGAAAATGCTTCAACTCCAATAGTTTTAAATGCACTGGCATCAAAAACAGTGAGAGTATGGTTTAATCCTGCATTGGCAATACCTTATACCGATAGTATAATTGTTTACTCAAATGCTTCGAATAGCAGATCTATTTTGTATGTGCCTTTATCAGGAACTGGAATTACAGTTGATCCTACTATAGGAAATGTATTCTGGCAGTCTTTTGTTCCGCCGAATCCTGGTACTTCGTTTCAGGACTTGCAGGTAAGAGCCATGATAGGCTTGGACGATATTTCCGGAGATGGCTTCAACGATCTTATAGTTTGTTCAAGAAATTACTGGACAATTGCTTACAACGGCAATAGTTCAGGTCAGGGCGATATTCTATGGAAGTTTTCAACCATTCCGAGTAGCACAAATGCAGGCAGTGTTGAATGGATACAGAATCTTGCGATCGCATCTGACCTTAACAATGATGGAATAAATGATGTTGTTATAGGTACAACTGGCGGCAATGAATTTGTGTATGCATTGGATGGATTAACCGGAAATAAAATATGGGAACACGGTGATTCGATAAACTATAATAACGGAGACATTATGGGTGTTGACGTTAGTCGTGACTGGAATAATGATGGTGTCCCTGATGTACTTATTTCTGCAAGTGGTAATGAAACTACGGGTGCAGGTCGATTTTCAGTTATATTGTTAAATGGTGTCAATGGAAATGTTCTCTGGCAAATAAATCAGGCATCACAGCAGAAGTTGAAGTATATGGTAACCTCAACAGATTTTGGTGGTGCTGCAGGTTCTAGAGTCGGTACACTTAACGAAGTAATCGGCTTCGATAAAGCCGGTATGATTGTTTGGACTTTTCAAACTTCCGGCACACCCTGGACAGTAAGAGAAATGCCTGATATCGGCGGAACTCCTTCGTCCGATGTTTTAGTGGGTACTACTACCGGAAATGTCTATGTACTTGAAGGTCAGACCGGTCAGGTTCTGTGGTCATCAAATATCGGTAATGTTTTTATTGAAGATGCAAGAATAGTACCTGATGTTAATAATAACGGCAAACCGGATATTCTGATCAGTGGTATTAACCCTAATGTTTACGTTCTTGAAGGAAGTACAGGTCAATACATCTGGGGAAGTTATACAGGCGGAAATATTTTAGGTATTGGTGTACTTACTGATCTTAACGGCGACGGTGTTAATGAAGTTGCAACAGCTTCACTTAACAATCTTCTCCATGTTTATGACGGCAGAGGCGGACAGGTGTTGTTCACTTACGCATTTGGAGGAGGTGGCAATTCAACTGCTGCTGAACATGTCTGTCCCGTAGATGATTTCGACAGAAACTTCAGTTATGAATTCGCTGCCGGATCAAGAGATGGAAGAGTTATTATGTTCTCAGGTGGTGTAGATGCTATTCCGGTTGAAATGACCTCGTTCACCGCTTCTGTTAATACTAATAATGTTTCACTGAACTGGACAACAGCAACAGAATTAAATAACCGGGGCTTTGAGATTGAACGATCTCAAATACAACTGTTTAATGAGAGGAGTTGGCAAAAAATAGGATTTGTTGAAGGTAAAGGAACAACAACAGATGAATCTGTTTATCAATTTTCAGAGAATAATTTGGTTCCCGGTAAATATCTATATAGACTCAAACAAATTGATTTCGATGGTACATTTTCTTACTCCGAAGAAATTGAAGTTGAGATTGGATTACCGATAAACTTTACTTTGGAACAAAATTATCCTAATCCGTTTAATCCGTCAACTGTTATAAAGTATTCCATTCCTGTTGAAAGTAAGGTTAAATTAACCGTATATAATACACTGGGGGAGGAGATAGCAGTATTGTTAAATGATATTGTACCGGCAGGATATCATCAGTATGAATGGAACGGAATAAACATCTCAGGAAATAAAATATCATCAGGTATATATTTATACAGACTGGAAACAGAAAAATTTGTTGATGTTAAGAAGATGATGATGATTAAGTAAAATTCTTGTGATCTAAATATTTCGCAAATTGTTATTAAACCCGATCCTCCCGGATCGGGTTTTTTATTTGAGTGTTCTCTAATAGTTTAGTAACGCTTTCAATATCCTGTATCTTAACCAAAAAACGATAATTATATCGTATAATTTCAAACGAAGTATTGTCAAGATCCTTATAAACCTTGAAGTCAATATTGTTGCTTTCCAGGATAGTGTAAATCTTTTTAAATATTTCTTCATTCGAAGTGATTACTGCTTCAACAAAAGGGGAATTCGTTACTGAAACAGTATCTGAAACTTTAATACCACATTTCGGGCATGTCTCCGAATCGAATGGAATTAACTTTTCAAATTCAGATAAATAATCATCAAGATTTTGGTCGGAATCGTCCATTTACCATAAGAATAAATTTTCAATTGTCTTTTTTCTTTTTGAGTGTAAATATAACTTTCGTTCCTTTTCCCTTCTGGCTTTCAATTATGATTTCACCACCGTGTCTGTTCACAATTTCTTTACATAAAATTAATCCCAAACCGGTTCCTTTTTCCTGTTCGGTTCCTCTTGTTGCAAAGCTTTCGTCAATTTTAAAGAGCTTATCGATATCTTCGAAGTCTATACCGACACCATTATCGGATACAGAAACTTTCACTTTGTTTTGAAGATGATCAGCATCTATAATTATCTCACCGAAACGGTTAGTAAACTTGATTGAATTTGATACAAGGTTCTGGAATAACGAACTTAGCATATACTTATCACCCCAGATAAGAGTATTCGGTGTAACTTTATTGATTATCTTTATTTTTTTTAATTCTGCAGTTTGATACAGCAGCATCTTTATTTCTTCAATGATTGTAAAAACATTAATTGAAGACGGGTTGAATTTTACCTTACCGGTTTGCAACCTTGACCACTCTAAAAGATTTTCGATAAGACCATAAGTATTTTCTGCTGAATCATTCAATGCTTGTACAAAACTTTTAAGTTCCTCTTCTGACAGTTCACCGTATTCCTCAACTATTAACCGGGATAATCCTATTAAACCCTGGAAAGGACTTTTTAAATCATGGGCAATAATTGAAAAGAATTTATCCTTTGCAGCATTTATCTCCTGAAGCTCTTCCGAGAATTTTTTCAATTGCTGTTCAGAATTTTTTTTGGAAATTGCATGTGCAATCTGCTCTGATACGTAGGTCAGAATCTGCAATTCTTCCTCTCCATAGGTGAACGGATCCTTATAATCCTGCACTACAACAGCCCCAATAGTCTGCTCTCCGATTTTAAGCGGTACACCTAGCCAGATTATTGACGCTTCGCCGATAAGATTTGTCTCACCAAGTTTCCTTAATGCTAAATCAAGTTCCGAATCTACTAATTGAGGTTTTCCGGATCTTATTATATACTCTGTTAATCCACGACCGGCAATTCTTGGTTGCGGTTTATCATCATACTCATCTACAAAGTAAGGAAATGAAAGCATTTTAGTTTCTTCATCATATAGCGCGATATAAAAATTATCAGCCTTCATAAGCTCTTTTACAGCCTGATGAATTTCTAAGTACAAATCTTCGATGGCTTCTACGGTGTTCACGGCTGATGAGATTTTGAGCATCATTTTTTGAATCAACTGAGACTTTTTAACCTGAGTGATATCTCGGGTCATTCCAAACGTGCCGATGATGTTTCCCAGATAATCCCTCAATGGAGCTTTAGTTGTACTAACCCAGGTTATTTTACCGTCTTTCCAGGTTTCCTTTTCAACTTTATGGATTATATTTTCTTCCTGATTAATTAATTTCAGTTCATCGTTTCTGGCTTCATCTGCATGTTCTTTAGTAAATACATCATGATCGGTTTTACCAATCAGTTCCTTACTATCTTTGAATCCTAATTTTTGAGCAGTGGATTTATTTACTTTAATAAATTTGCTGCTAAGGTCCTTGAAATAAATTGAAAAAGGAATATAATCCATAAAATATTGGGTAAGATTCCATTCTTCTGTAATGTGTTTATTCTTTTCAATTCTGTCAGTTATATCCCGCAGAATAAGTATCAGATGATGATGATCGTCAGATTGAACAACGGCGGTTGAAATTTCAACGGGGAATAATTCTCCGTTTCTTTTTATGAGTTCGATTTCAAATATACCCGGTGACGACTGCGAGTAATTTTTTTGATAGTTAATCTGAATATTATTTTGAATCTGCTCAATCCTGTCATTTGGACAAACAAGATTGAAAAAATTCTTATTTAATGTTTCGTTAAAAGAATATCCGAACATTTTTTCAGCAGCGTTATTCCAGTAAGTGATATTAAATTCTTCAGTAACTATAATTATACCGTCTGCCGCAGAATTAGTTATTGCATTAAATTTTAGTTCAAATTCCTGAAGCTCTTTTTCTACCCTAGCTTTTTCCGAGTTATCCTTGACTATCCCAAGTATCACAGGATTATTATTTATTTTTAACAAACTTAGATTAAAGGTAACCGGTATTTTTCTAAATCCGATTTTATGTAAAAGATGAACATCATAATCCCTGGGAACTTTCATGCCGGCAAATCTTTTTTTGGCTCTGTTAATTACAAATTCTCTGTCCTCTTCGGCAACAATATCTTTAATATCCAATTTAATTAATTCATCAACAGTATAGCCAAGCATGACTGCAAGAGTATCATTCACATATATAAATCCTGAATTTGAATAAACGAAAAGCCCATCTAGTACAGTCGAGGCAATTTTATGGTATTCTGTGTTCGATTCTGATTCCAAAAGCTTTTTCTGAAGGCGTTTTACTTTTTTCTCAAGGGAGGATATCTGATTTTCTAATTCAGCTTTAGTCTTATTTTTATGCCGATTTGTCATTAGATAATTGTCAATAATAAATAATTTATTATTAAGAAAATTTTATTCGCCGTCAAATATAACAAATCGAACAGTACACTTCAGTAGAAATTAGGACTACATAGTTGTCGGATTATAGCTTTACCGCAATTCTTTATATTAAAAAATCATTTGTATATATTTGCACTTCATTTTTTGAAAATTTTATCGGGAAATATGCAATACTTAAAAGATTTAAACCCTGCCCAGAGAGAGGCAGTTGAATATTTAGATGGTCCCCAGATGATAGTAGCAGGGGCCGGTTCAGGAAAAACAAAAGTACTTACTCATAAAATAGCTCACCTATTAAAAAAAGGATTTGAACCCGACGAAATACTTGCTTTGACCTTCACAAACAAGGCAGCAAATGAAATGAAGGAGCGGATCAAACTGCTGATAGGCAAAAAGGCTGAAAGTTTGTGGATGGGAACTTTTCATTCCATATTTGCAAAAATTTTAAGAATGGAAGCCAAGCATGTAAATTATTCGAGTAATTTTTCAATTTACGATACTATTGATTCACTTTCCCTTGTTCAGAGTATTATTACGGATTTTAATCTTGAAATAGATGCTATTACACCAAACTCTGTACGACATAGAATAAGTTTTCTTAAAAGTCACATGATAATGCCTGATCAATTCAGAAAATCGCATATAAATTCTTTCCTTGATGAAAAAATTGCAGATATTTATAAAGAATATCAAAAACGGCTTGTCGAATATAATGCAATGGACTTTGATGACTTGTTGTTAAAGCCAATCGAACTTTTTGGAAACAGCAGCTATATACATAGCAAGTATAAAAAAAGATTCAATTATTTGCTGGTAGATGAATTTCAGGATACCAACAAAGCCCAATATGAATTACTAAAATTGCTTGTATCAAGGGAAGGATATATTTCGGTTGTCGGTGACGATGCACAGAGCATATATAGCTGGAGAGGTGCTAATATCGGGAACATGATGGATTTTCAGAAAGATTTTCCAAAACATAAAATCTTTAAACTTGAACAGAATTATCGCTCCACAAAAATGATTCTTAAAGCCGCTGATTCAATAATCAAGAACAATAAGGATCAGGTCGATAAAACATTGTGGACTGAAAATGAAGAGGGAGAGCTTGTTCATATTGTAAAATGTTCTGATGAGAAGGATGAAGCAGCACAAATAAGCAAATTCATAAAGAATGAAATGACAAGGAAAAAAATGTCATTTAATGATTTCGCTATATTATACAGAACCAATGCGCAATCACGTGCACTTGAAGATGTATTCCGCAGAGAAAAAATACCTTACAGAATAATCGGCGGAACTGAATTTTACAAACGTAAAGAAGTTAAGGATGTCATAGCTTATCTTCGTGTACTGGCTAATCAAAAAGATGAAGAAAGTCTGTTAAGAATTATGAATTTCCCGCAACGTGGTATCGGTACAACCACAATTACGCGAATGCTAGCTTTTGCAGACAAACATAAACTTACTCTTTTCGATACTATGACAAGGGTGTTTGAGGTAATTGATATAAAAGAAAGAATTCAGAAAAATGTTAAAGGATTTAAAGTATTACTTGATAAATACATCCTGCTTAAAAATAAACTGTCAGTTGGTGAGCTGACAAGGGCTTTAATTGATGAACTCGGAATACTCAGAATGTTCAAAGAGGAAAACACTCCGGATTCATTAGCCCGTTACGAAAATGTTACAGAATTGTTAGCATCTTTAACTGAATTTTCAAATCAGAATAATAATCCGTCTTTGGAGGAATTTTTACAGGACGTATCCCTCGTATCAGATATTGATAATTACGATGAGAAAAAAAATGCAGTTACACTGCTAACAGCGCACAGCTCAAAAGGATTGGAATGGCCTATCGTTTTTATATCCGGCTGTGAAGAGGATATTTTTCCCTTATCAAATAAATTCAGCAGCGATACCTCGGTGAATGAAGAAAGAAGATTATTCTATGTAGCTCTGACCCGGGCTCAGCAAAAGGCTTATGTTCTTCATGCACGCTCAAGATACAGATTTGGTGAGGTTGCATATCAGTCCCGTTCAAGGTTCATCGACGAACTTGATCCGGCAACTGTAAAAGATGTAAATGGCAACATAGGACGTAAGTCAAATCGTAAAACAAAAAAAGAAATCTACTATGAATATTTTGAAAAAGTTGACTATGAAGATTTCAATCAGGATAACAAATCTTTAAGACCAGGATCAAGGGTGATGCACGATAAATTCGGTCTTGGTAAAGTTACTGATGTAGTGGGCAGCGGCGATTCTCTTAAAGCTACTGTTCATTTCGAGGGGAATAATGTAAAACAGCTTATGCTTAAATTTGCGAAGCTCAAAGTGTTATAAGTTTTTCAGGATTACTAATTAAAAAAGTACGTTTTTTGAATTTATTTAACAGGAGTTGAAAAGTAAAGATGTCTATTGCACCAAAAAAATTGGCAATACTTGTGGGTGGAGGACCGGCACCCGGAATAAATAGTGTAATTGGTGCGGCTACAATCAGAGCCGCTGTAGAAGGAATTGAAGTGCTCGGTATAAAAGATGGATTCAAATGGATTATGGAGGGGAATATTTCAGAAGTAAAAGAACTGACTATTCATAATGTAAGCAGAATACATTTCCGCGGCGGTTCTCATATTGGAATATCAAGAGCAAACCCTACAAAGGATAAAAAGCATCTTGAGAATACTGTCACATCACTATTAAGATTGAATGTTGACAAACTGATTACCATTGGTGGTGACGATACTGCTTTCAGCGCCTTAAAAGTAAATGAAATGGCAGCAGGAAGGATTAAAGTTGTTCATGTTCCTAAAACGATAGATAACGACCTGGATCTACCCCACGGTATTCCTACTTTCGGATTTCAGACTGCCCGGCACATCGGTGTTGAAGTTGTAAAGAATCTTATGGTGGATGCACAAACAACATCTCGCTGGTATTTTGTAGTTTCAATGGGCAGAAAAGCCGGTCATCTTGCTTTAGGTATCGGAAAAGCAACCGGTGCAACATTAACATTGATTCCCGAAGAATTTAATTCTAAGGAAATCAAACTTTCACACATAGTTGATATTCTGGTCGGTGCGATTATTAAACGAATGAGCTATGGTAAGGCAGACGGTGTTGCTATATTGGCGGAAGGATTGGTTGAACACCTTAATCCGAATGATTTCGAATTTTTGGTAAATGTTGAAAGAGATGCTCACGATAACATCAGAATTGCTGAAATAAATTTTGGTGAAATATTAAAAGCTAAAGTTCAGGAAAGACTCAAACAATTCGGACTTAAATCTACAATAGTTGCTAAAAATATCGGTTATGAGCTTAGATGTGCCGATCCTATTCCTTTTGATATGGAATACACGCGAGACCTGGGTTTCTCGGCTGCACAGTTTATTATAAATGGCGGCAGTGGAGCTATGGTATCAATACAAAATGGACATTTCGTCCCTTTGTATTTTAAGGATATCATTGACCCAATTACACAAAAAACCCGTGTCAGAATGGTCGATCCTGCTTCGGAAACATTTTATATCGCAAGAAGATATATGCTCAGACTAAATCAGGCTGACTTTGATGATCCGCATGAACTTGCTAAATATGCAGCTACAGCCGGAATCTCTCTCGAGGAATTTAAAGCCCAATTCTACTATCTGATTGAGAACGATCTGTTGTATAAAAATTTAAAAGAAGGAAAGTTAAAACTCGCAACTGATGAAAGTAACATGCCATTTAAACTTTATGGGGAACCAGACCTGAGGGAATTTGGTGATATGACAGATGAATAAACGGCAAGTTTAAACGAACGTACAAGAACTCCGGTTTATTACAACCGGAGTTTTTTTATGGTAATCAATGTTTAAAAACTTTAATTGAACAAACAGTCTGTAAATGCACGATAAGTTATTTATTCTCCTGGTGTTGAATAGAAAAATAATCTTTTGTCATTTTCTTCAGTGTAGTTGATAGCAGAATTATTGTTAAGAGATTCGGAAAAGTCATAAATCCTAAAGCAGCATCACCAAATGACCAGACAGCTTCAAGTTCTGCAATAGCTCCAATAAACACAAATAGAATATACACCCACTTATACGGTAAAGTAGCTGATCTGCCAAAAAGATAATTCGCAGCTCTCTCACCATAATAAGACCAGCTTATTGCTGTTGAAACAGCAAATAAAAGAACAGCCAGTGTGACAATTTTATCACCAAACCCAATAAGCCAGCTCAAACCCTCTTTAAAAGCATACGAAGTGAGAATACTACTATTCATTAACGCTCCGGTAAAGTCAGGGTCAATCCTTGAAACATAAAACTGAGTGAAGAACCAGGAATCTGTTGAAATGATTACCAGTCCAGTAATAGTGCAGATTGTTATTGTGTCAATGAAAGGTTCCAGTAGGGCAACAGAGCCCTCACGCACAGCATACTTGGTTTTAGCGGTTGAGTGGGCTATAGCCGCACTTCCCTGACCGGCTTCATTTGAATATAGACCTCTTTTTATACCCCATAGCATTGTGTTCATGATTACCAGGAATGATCCGATACCTACTCCGGCAATTTCTGCAGGAGGATTAAATGCCATTTCGAAAATGAGCAGAAAACTCTCACCTAAGTGTCCGAAATTTGAAATGAGAATTAACAGTCCGGCAATAACATATATGATTGCCATAAATGGTGAAAGGAATCCGGTAACCTTTCCAATTCTCTTAATTCCGCCAATGATTACAAGTCCGACAATAAATGCTAAACCGATTCCATTAATTATCTGTTGTAATGAAACAGAAAAACCTGCTATTACAGAATGTTTCTCGGTGAGAAAATGATTCTGACCAACAATTTGATTTACTTCAGAGTAAATCTGATCAGAAACAGTAAATGTTTGTATTGCATTGCCGGTCGCAAACGAACATATAACAGCGAAACAAGCAAAGGCAACTGCAAGCCATTTCCAGTTAGTGCCCAACCCTTTTTCAATGGTGTACATGGGTCCGCCGGCTGTGTTCTTATTATGATCAAATTCTCTGAAATGATGTGCAAGTGTCACTTCGGAATATTTGAGAGCGGTACCGAAGAAAGCAGTAACCCACATCCAGAATAAAGCTCCGGGCCCTCCGTAATGAATAGCTGTTGCAACACCGGCAATATTACCAATACCGACTGTAGCGGAAAGTGCAGTAGCAAGAGCTTTAAAGTGGCTGAGATCTCCTTCATCTTCCGGATTATCATAATCGCCTTTAGTAACTTTAATTCCATGCATAAAATAGCGAAGTTGTGGAAATCCTAATTTGATTGTAACAAATATTCCTGTACCAACTAAAGCAATAACCATAAATGGAATTGAACCAATCGGATATTCAGCAGAAGGGAAGTTTTTGAAAAATTCAAAATTGCCCGGAAAAGACCATACTGATTCGAAGAAATCAACACCTCCAATTACAAGTACTATAAGAATTGCAAAAAAGAAAATAAAACCGGCAGTAGATTTTTTCATTTAGATTGTCTTTATTTTTGAAAGAATGTTCTCTTCTTTAAAACTCATTTGATGAACACACCAAGAATTTTTTCCAATACTCCGATTGAATGTAGGAAAACCAAAAAAATTAATACCGGTGATAAGTACTTTAGGAAAATCTTCCACCCGCGTATTATCCATGGGTAATTGTTGAATAATTTTTCTGCGCCTTTTTTTAAGTTAAAAAGTACTTTGTCGAATCCCCAAATCCACGCAACGAAAATAGAAATCAACAATCCACCAAATGGAAGCAGAATATTGGATGCTATATAGTCAACAAGTTCAAAAAAATTCAGTCCAAAAATCCTGAAATCAGCAAGCAGATTAAATGAAAGAGCGCTTG
This sequence comes from uncultured Ignavibacteriaceae bacterium, assembly GCA_964639355.1. GTDB lineage: Bacteria > Bacteroidota > Ignavibacteria > Ignavibacteriales > Ignavibacteriaceae > JAGXRK01. The sequence goes on along the minus strand of CAZXCP010000004.1, from coordinate 52,267 downwards.
GTAATCCTATAAGGAATATTATAAATCCAAGAATAATTGCAGCGTAGTGCCGTTTCCATTTTTTCTCATCGACAAAATACGAAACAACAACTTCCAGCAGAGATATTGATGAAGTTAATGCTGCGATTGCTAACAAAATAAAAAATAAAATTGAAAAGAAATATCCGCCGGGCATTTTCACGAATACACCGGGTAATGTATGGAATATTAATCCTGGTCCGGCTGCCGGATCTAATCCGACTGCAAATACTGCAGTAAAAATTGCAACACCAGCAATAAGGGCAATAAGAGTATCAAGCGATACTATCTGTAGTGCAGCACCCGGCACACTATCTTTTTCAGACATATAACTTCCATAAGTAAGCATTGCACCCATTCCTAAACTCAAAGTAAAAAACGCATGCCCTAGCGCAAGTAAAATTGTTCCGGCACTTATTTTACTCCAATCAGGATTCCATAAGAACTCCAATCCTTGATCAGAACCTTCAAGTGTTAGTCCTCTAATCATTAGTACGATTAAAAGAATAAAAAGTATCGGCATCATAATTTTACTTGCACGTTCAATACCTTTTTGAACACCGGCATATACAATTGTAATGGTGAGAATCATAAATAAGGCTAAGTAACCTATAATCCAGTAAGGATTAGAAACAAGATCATTGAAATGTTCTGCGGAAGAAGTCGGATCGGGCCATAAATAGAAATTGCCAAGAATAGCTTCTATAATGTAACCGATAGCCCAACCGGCAATTATTCCATAAAAGGAAAGAATCATAAAACCTGCTACAACACCAAGACCACCAAGTCCAGCCCATATTTTAGATTGACTTAATTTATAGAAAGCTCCAACAGGATTTCTCTGAGTAGTTCTGCCGATGAGTATTTCAGCTATAAGTACCGGTAGCCCAATAACAGCTATGCAAATCAGGTAAACCAAAACGAATGAAGCACCGCCATTTTCCCCGGCGATGTATGGGAATTTCCAAATATTGCCCAACCCTATTGCGGATCCGGCTGCTGCAAGTACAAACCCAAGTTTGGTACCCCATTGTTCTCTTCCTTGTTGTTGAGACATCAATCCTCCGAAATGTAAAAAGGAACAATACAGATGAAAATGATGGTGGTCAATATGTTGACTTTGAAATTTAATAACAAATTAAATTTCAACTATTGACAGAATATAAATCAGATAAGATTTTATATGTTATCAGTTTATAAATCGTATTAAAAATCTTAAAATGTCAGTTAATACTTCTCACTTCAAATTATCTGATTATCATTTATAAATTAGTTCTAAATTATTAAATTTGATTGTATCGTTAACCAAAAAAAGAAACTTATGCCAAAGAATTATATCTCCAATAAAGATGAAACAGTTAGGATGTTTGAAAACAATTTACTTGAGGCTTTGTCAAGAGTTCATCCTTCAGTACCAGTAATAATTTATTTACCCGTGATCTTTTACATGTTGTATCTCTCAATTTGGATAAGTCAGCTTTCTGTAATTAATCTATTTGCTCTTTTTGTGTTAGGATTAATTGTATGGACTTTGACTGAGTACACATTGCACAGATTCGTTTTTCACTATCAGCCCAATTCCAAATTTGGTGAAAAAATCCATTTCATTTTTCATGGAGTGCATCATGATTACCCAAATGATTCAAGAAGACTCGTGATGCCTCCATCTGTGAGCATTCCTTTAGCTCTGATATTTTATTTTGCATTTAATATAATCTTAGGTAATATTTTTGTTTATTCTTTTTTTGCAGGATTTCTAACAGGATATTTATTTTATGACATCTCACACTATGCTATCCACCACTTCAATATGCATAGTAAGTTTTGGTTAATGATAAAAAATCATCACATGAAACATCACTATCAAGACTCGAGTAGGGGATTTGGTGTTAGTACTCCGCTGTGGGATATTTTTGTTGGAACAAACTTTATGAATCGAAAAATTAAAGAAGAAAAGAAATTAATAGACAGCGATACGGGTGGTTAAAAGCAATCCAATTAACTAAGTGAATTGTCCATAATATAAGCTTCTTTGTTTGTTTTGTAAGAATTTTGCCTACAAATCAAGTTTTTAGCTTGTAGCAATATAGTACATAATATTTTCTCTTGTCTCTATTTAATCAATTAGTCTCTCCAAATCTGGCTTTTTCATTCAATTTCAATACATTTCTACGGTATGGATTTTGGAAAATTTTCAAAAACTATTTCCCTTAAAATGAAAAAAAGTATACAGTTAGTGCCTTCGGGCATTTCGATAGCGGACAGCGCATGGGGTGGTTTCTACAGAGGAGGGACTTATCTGTTAATAGGACCTAGAAAATCAGGTCGAACACTTCTAAGCCTTCAATTTGCTATGGAATGTGCTAAACAGAAAGAAGTCTGCCTGTATTTCACCAATATGCGTCCAAAAGATTTGATGATTCAGGCAGCATCAATCGATTTTGATTTACAACATTATATGAATCAAAATTTAATAATAGTTGTAAAGGTTGCCCCACCGGCAGAACTCGCCGAATTTAAAAATCGTGATGAGTTGCTGATTGAATACCTCAAAGATATTGTTACCGTTGTTGAGCAATATCAGCCGAGTAAGATAGTATTTGATGAGTTAACTCCATTCGTAGGTTTTGAAAATCTTGCACTTCTTGAAGAAACCTTTTTGGAAACCACCGAAAAAATTGAGGATAACGGAATTACAAGTCTTTTTGTTCTTGGTGAACCTGCTGCACCTGCCTCAAGATTAATTATGGATTCATTAAACCTGGCTTCAACCGGGGTGATTCGTCTCCAGAAACAATCTGACTCTTTTGACAGAACAAAAGGCGGATCAATTTCCATACTTCCCAACATCGGACATACTGAAGGTAAATTTAAAGCTAATTATTTCATTGAGCCATATAAGGGAATTACCACAGATTTTCAGCCTGTTAAGCGTAAATCAACCTCAGAAAGTTTTGTTGCTTTTGAAGATAAGAAATTTATCTCGCTTGCAGAGATAGATATTCCGCCTGTTAACTATTCATTATCAAATTTTTATAGCATCGATGATTTCAGTTTAATCATTAATAATCAAATAGCTTTGTTTAAGAGCACCGGACAGACTTTCAGGATAGTGGCAATTCGATATTCCAATGATTTGAAGGGTGTTCCCGGTTTTTCAATTAACCTGCTTCACAATGCAGTCAGACTTGCCGTAGACAGAAAAGATAAATCATGCATTATAGGAAATAAAATTTTGGTTATGATCACCAAGGATGATCAACGAAGCGTTACTAATTTTTTATCACGACTAAAGCACAATCTGCCGGGTTTCGATGAAAATGAATTCTATGAAGTTTTAAAGAGGATTCATGTTTATACAGTTAAAGTGAATGAACAAACACGTAATGCTGATGATCTTTTGAATGAACTGATTTCAGACGGGAAGTTTAACAGAAATTTTTTTGAATGACATATGGTGTTGGGATGAAATCGTCTTTCTTTATGTTTTTAGGCATCATCCTATTGACCAGTTTAGCCTTTCCTCAAACACATACAGAAGAACTTAAGTTTGAAGCTCTCCGTTTAATGGATTCAGGAAGATACGGAGAAGCTATTGATGTTTTAAACCGTTTCATTGCGAACAATCCTCAAAATGTCGATGGGTTTGTGTTAAGAGGTAAGTGTTTTGAAAATAGGGGAACCTTTGATATGGCTGTGTATGATTACCGCACGGCTCAAAAAATAGCACCGTATAATCAGGAAGTAATTACCAGGTTGAGATTAGCCACAGAAAATTGGTTTAAACTTCTGTATAATAAAATTGAAGGTCACAAAAGAGAAATAGCGGTTTATCCGGATAGACCAATCAACTATCTTGAAATCGGAATAGCATACAAAAATTTGGGAGAATGGAAAGAAGCAGAAATCTGGTATGATGAATATCTTAAAAGAGAAGAACCTTCTGCAGATGAAGTGCTGCGATACACAGAAGTACTTGCCAAGAATAATCAGTTAACCAAAGGCGAGCAAATACTCAAAAAATATTCGGTCTTGTATCAGGGTGACCATCGTCTCTTATCAAGGTATGGATATTTCCTTTACTGGCTTGGGAAACATCGAATGGCAATCAGCGCTTTTGAAGAAGCACTGAAAATAAGACCATTTTTCAAAGAAGCATTGGACGGGCTGGATCTTGCCAGAGGGAAAGGTTACATTTATACAATTAATGATACTACAAAACGTTATGTTTATGGTCTTCCACCAGCCGGAGCTGAATATGTTATTGACAGATTATACAGAAAATTAAAAAGTAATTCTGATGATGATGATACCAGATTTAAATTAATTGATGAATTGGTTAAAGTAAAAAGATTTGAAGAAGCATATGAACAGCTCAAATTTCTGGCACCCAGATATAATGAAATAGAAGATTTCAACCTGCTGTATTCCAGAGTGATTGAGTACAAAAAAGCTTACTATAAATCAAAGGTTGAAGAATTTAAATTAATACTGAACAGCAAACCCGACGATTTAACTGCCATGCTTAATCTTGCAAAATATTACTCTTATCTAAAAGAATACGATTTATCAAAAGAAATGTACCAACGTTATCTCGGAATTAAACCGTCAGATGACGATGCAAGATTTAACTTTGCTCAGTTGTTATCATGGAGGAATGAGTTGTGCCTTGCAAAAGCTGAATTAGCTAAACTTTTGGAAAAAAATCCGGATAAGTCAGAGTATCAACTTCTCATGGCAAATATCGGTTTGTGGTTGGATGATGATTTGGAAATATCTGAATTATTATTCCATAAAGTTCTTCTAAAAAATCCGGAAGAGAAAACAGCATTGTATGGATTAGCATATTTAAATCTCAGAAAAAAAAATATTACTGACGCAGAGAAATACTACAGTATTTTGAAAAAAACTGAAAGCATGGAGTCAAATGAATTAACTGAATTAGAATCTAATATTCAGTCCACAAAAAAACAGATTAATTCCGATATGTTATTTGGAATACTGGAAAGAGCACGTAAAGCAGTTTTCGAAAACAACTGTTATATCGCAATCGATGAGTTTAAAAGATATTTTGAAAATGGTGGAACCGAACAAAGCGTAAGATTTGAGCTGGCTAGTTCATATCAATGTGTTAATGATTATTCAAGTGCGATAAACATTTATGATGATATTATAACAGGAGGTCAGGATGACTACGATATTGTCAAACAAAGAGCTAAAATCATTTATTGGAGTGGAGATTCACTCAGAGCTTTTCGTGAGTTTAAAAAACTTGTTGATTTAAATCCTGATGATGCGGAAGCAAAATTATTTCTCGGAGATTGTTACTTCCGGCTAAAACAGTATCAAAGTGCAAGAGAAATTTATAATGAATTACTAAGTAAAGCACCCGGTTCGCATATTATTAAAACAAGATTAAATTGGCTTGGATCGGAAGGAGTTACTTCATTTTCATTTGATAGTTTTCCGACATATATGTTGCTCTCACCTCAGGGATATCATTTTACTGATAATACCGGTTTCAGGTATAACTTATTCGGAGCCGGATTTGAATTAGGTGCCACTGATTATTTATCAGTTGGATTATCAGGTTTTCGTGGTTATTTATCTTCAGATAGCAGCAGATTAAATTTTAATAATCTTAAAGGAGCATTATTTCTTAAATTAAATGAACAAATTAAGTTATCCGTTTCTGCGGGTCAAACTTTTTTCAGAAATAATCAGAGTGAAATTATAATTGAGTCCAATCTTAATCTTACACGTAAAAATTTGTACACGGTTTCATTATTCTACAACAAAATGGATGCTGCGTTTATTTTATTCTCGCCATTTCTGGTCGGGAATCGTTTGACCACAGATTATTTTGGTTTAAGTGGAGATTATTCATTCAGAAAAGGTTTTTTAATTTCCGGCAAATATGCATTCTTAAGAGTATCAGATGGAAACGACGGAGATCAATTACAATTACGCTTCGGGAAGAAGTTTGATGATAATTTAAAGATTGGTTATGAATACTATTTATTCAATTTTTCCGAAAGAACTGAACTTTACTGGAGTCCCGAAAATTTTGAGTCGCATTCAGTTTGGACGGATATTATTCTCTTTAATGATGATGAAATAAATTTTTCAATAGGCGGAAAGCTAGGTTTGATTCCGGAAAATGATTTTTTATTAAGGGAACTCGGTTCACAGTTTGATTACAAAGTAACAAATAGTTTTAACATTGGAGCCAGGTTTGTCACAGGTAGCAGTTCCAGAGCCGGTGCTGGTTATAATTCAACTTCTGTTCAGCTCGGTATCTTCTGGGGATTATAATTATTTTTTTTAATATGAATCTATTACCGAACATAAAAAAGACACTGATTACTATTGAAAATAAGGAAGAATTGCATTCATTGGATAACCCTGCTCAGAAATATATACGCAGGATTCTGGTGAGCGGAATAATTTCTCTAGTACTCATATTGACAATCGTTTATACTTTGCCATATACTATACTGTCCTTTAACTCCATGCTGGAGTATGCTGTAATAGTCGCATTGGTAATTTTTCTTTTTATTCTGTTAGTCAGGTATTTCGCAATTTTAATTTTAGCATATCTATATTTGAATGAGTACACATTCAGAAAAAACGGAGACATAACACCGTTTGTTTCCATAATAATTCCTGTGTTTAATGAAGAAAGAGTTATTAGACAATCAATAAAATCCTTACTCGAGCAAGATTACCCGAATTACGAAATTATTATAGTGAATGACGGATCTACGGATAATACCAAATCAGTCGCAGAGTCATTAGTTGGCTACAGAAAGGGTGTTCACAGAGAAATAAGGGTCTCACTGATCAATCAACCGAACGGGGGCAAGGCAAAGGCTTTAAATACCGGGATACAGTTTTCAAAAGCAGACTTTGTTCTTTGCATGGATGGAGATTCTCAACTTTCAAGTGAGGCATTGAGAGCGGCAGCCAGACACTTTTCAAATCCAAAAATTGGTGCGGTTGCCGGTAATGTTAAAGTGTTAAACAGACGCAAATTCTTTACCGACCTTCAGGCGCTTGAGTATATTGAAGGGCTGAACATGGCCCGCAGTGCACAAAGTATGATTAGGCTTGTAAATATTATTCCGGGGCCAATTGGCATTTTCAGAAAGAAAGCTATTGAAGATGCCGGTTATTATTCAAGTGATACCTTTGCTGAAGATGCCGATTTGACTGTGAAAATAATTGCAGCGGGATGGAAAATCTACTATGAGCCAAATTCAATTTCATACACCGAAGCACCTGCCACATTGCAACAATTGCTTAAACAGCGCTATAGATGGACAAGAGGAATTTTACAATCATTGCGGAAACATAAAAAACTGCTCCTTAATCCTACGATTAATTTTGGACATACATTTATTCTGTGGTCTATGTTTTATGAAGCATTAATATGGCCTGCAATGAATATTGCTGCAAATGTTTTCTTTATCTCGGCGGCTTTATTATTTGGTTTTACCCAGTTGATTTTTTTCTGGTGGGCTGGATTGGCTCTTCTGGATTTAATAACTGCTCTATATTGTGTTGCTTCCGAGAAGGAAGAATTCCGGTTAATATGGTATGCAATAATTTACAGAATGTTCTTCATTCTTATAATAGATATTTGTAAAGCAATGTCGACAATCGAAGAGTTCCTTGGTATACGGATGACCTGGGGTAAGCTTGAGAGGGTCGGCGCCATCTGATAACTAACGATTTTTATGAGTAAAACAAGTAGGTAAATATGGAACTAATACCAATTCTATCAACAATAATTCTTGTTGCAACCATCAGCACATTTATACTATCGATAGGTGCTTATGTCCTGTACAAATTAAGGGAGAAAAAAAATGTAACAGGAACAAAAGCTGCTCCTTCGAGTGTACATGCTGAATTGGTTGTGCCTGCCGATGTGATTCCAACCAGGTCATCTGTTCACGGCACTCAATCTCCGCATTATAAGAGTCCGTTTACAGTACAGAAACCGGTATTTCATGAAATGAGTGAAAGAAAACCGATTTTGGATCACGATCAAAAAAGATTTTCAGTTGAAGAACCTGAAAAAGTGCCTGAAAGACGCAAATCAACCTTGAAAAAAACCGGAGATACAAAATTCTTCAAGTATACATCAGAAGGCTATGTACCGACTGAAGAAGATAAGGTTGTTGGAACAACAAAATGGCGTTGATCGGTAAGCAATCAGGAAAAGGTAGAGTTAATACTTTACTCATTCTTTTTTCAGGACTTTTGATTCTTTGTGCTGCTGTAATGGTGTATTACTTCGTTTTAAGAGGTGTTTATGGCAGGTTTGAGTTCGCTTCATTATTACCCAACCGGGAGTCTGTGACACAAACAATCTACGGAGAGACTAATCAGGTAGCTATTCTATACTCAAAATATACTGAGAACATGTTGCCTGCCGGGAGTACCTGGTTGGTTGATAATATTGCTACCTGGAAAAAATTTCTATCAAATCTGAAACTTCGTTATGATATTTTATCCGATCAGGACATTGAACAGGGTAGACATCTCAAGTACAGGTTACTTGTGCTGCCCGGTTCAAAGTCCTTAAGCGATACTGAAGTTTTACAGATAAAAAAATATCTAGAGGCTGGTGGAAGTGTTTTTGCCACAAGCGGGGTAGCCAGTTACTCAGAAGATGGTAAATGGCGAGGCTGGCAATTCTTCAATCAGGTATTTGGAATGCAGTTCACATATGAAATCCCAAATGATAAAACCCTAAGAATTCATACATTAAGGGGAGGTATACCTTTATCAGCCACCATCCCAACCGGCTATCCGCTAAAAGTTGCTACCTGGGATATTCCAATGGCTGCTGAAATTATGGATCCAAGGACCAAACAGGTTAGTTTCTGGTATAATTTTCGTCTTGAAGATGGATTAGTAAGAGAGGGCATAAAAAGATCTACCGGTATTGCATACGGATCCTACGGTGAGGGCAGATTTGTTTGGATGGGATTCGAAGTGAATTCGGTCATCGGTCTTCAGGAAGATTATATATTATTTGATAGGTTTTTTAATAATTGCATTAATTGGCTTACTTATAGCCCGATCGCATATATTAAAGACTGGCCTGACGGGTATGATGCAGCAGCGGTTTTAATGCCCGTACTCAGGAATGAAATTGACAACATCAAAAATCTTCTTCCGATACTACGTTCTGAAAATGTACGTGCAACCTTTTTTGTTGATCCCCAAAAAGCTGATGGGAAAAGTGATTTAATAGCTTCTCTTCCTGCTTATGGGGAAGTTTCAGCCCTTGTTGATATTGGATATCTGGCTTCAATAACCGATACTATAAACACTCTTAATACATTTGAAGAGCAATCAAACAAATTAAAATCAGCATCGGGTTTGCTTCAGGATATCACGAATACTTCTATACAAGGAATATTGCCTTATTTTGGATTGTTCAACAACAACACGGTTTTAGCTGCAATAAATTCCGGTTATAAGTTCCTGCTTACAGATTCGCTTACAGATAGATCGGTACCAAGAACCTTAATCAGGGGTGAGAATAGAATAATGGCTATGACAAAAACTGCAAGGGACGACTACGAAATTATTAGAGATTACGGATTAACATTACCTGATTTTCAGTTTTACTCATATCAGGAGGATATTGACAGAATTCTTTTTGAAGGCGGTATGTACATTTTTAAATTTCACACTGAGTTTCAATGCAGATCCGATTATGTAAACGTTGTAAATGATGTAATACGAGATCTTAAAAAGAAAAAATTCTGGATTACAACTGCAACTGAAATCCAGAAATGGTATGAAAAAAGAGATTACGTTGAACTTAGGGTAGAAAGAAGGGGTAATAACAGAGTTGCTCTAAGAGTAACGAATCCCGGAAAAGAAACAATTGATAATCTGGTGATAGATGTTGATTTGAACGATAATGTTAAGAACGTAGCACTTGATACTGAGATCATTGGAACAAAACCCGCAGAGATTATGTATATCCCCGGAAATAGAATAATGTATCTCGTAATTAATGAACTTAAACCGAACGATTCGCGGACTTACTTTATTGATTATGATCGAGTGAATATCTGACTAATTAATTCCGAAAAATGAATTCATCCTAATCATATGAAAAATCTTTTCTTAATAGTATTCATCTTTACTGCAATATCCATAAATAGTGGGTATTCACAGCCTCCCAAAATAGCCTTGCATTTTTCAGAAACTACTCAACTTCTTGATGATCAACTGATTGATAAACTGACTTATTGGGAACTGTTTCTAATAAACAATAATGTAGGTTATGATGTTATCTATGACCGGGATATAGAGTCAGGAGTTGATTCGAAAAAATATCCGCTAATACTGTTTTTTTCCACTATAGCACTAAATGAAAAATCATTTAATGAAATAGTCAGATATACTGAAAATGGCGGGTCGCTTATAACTATCGGTGAATTCATCACTCGCGATGAAAAATTAATTACAACAGGCTGGAAAAGATTTGAATCCATTTTCGGAATTAGATTCGAAGGCAGAATCCCGAAAAATAAAATGAGCACTATGGTGGATTTTGCTTTTTACTCACCGTTAAGTAACAATGTTAAAAAACTGACTGATATCAGAGTGTCAACGAAGAACTCTCCAATTGTAGTTGAACCACTTTTCGGTAATTGTAAGTCGATTGCTATGTTTCAAGATAATAAGGAATTTTCATATATAAACACTGCAGCCGGAGTAGTACATTCATCTAATAATTCATATCGAATCTGGTATGCATTCGACCCATCAGAGATTGTGGGAGAGAAGGAAGATTTGTATGCATTTAAACAGATTATCTTAAATTCAATTACCTGGCTAAGAGGTGATAATATCGCATGGATCGACAGCAGGTTTGATGATAATTCTGCACCTACGCTAATACTTTTTGATTTAACTGTCGATACAAAACAATCAGATGAAATTCTAAAAGTTGTAAAAAGGTTCGAATTTTATCCGGGATTTATCATTCCAGTCTCTGATAATAATATTGAAGAGATAAAACTTCTCACACAGAAAGGTGATATCATTCCATACCTGAATATGCAAACTATTACCTTGGATAAATCATTGAGTAAGCAAGAATTAATAGAAAAACAATTTATAGCTTTTAAGAGAATAACAGGAAAGAGTATCCAATCAGTTTTTTTTAACTCTGATAATTTGAGTGATGAGGTTATTGAGATATTAAAGAAAAATAAAATCAAGAATTTGTTTATTTCATCACCTGTAAGTTTCGCGCAACTGAACGATGGTATTAATATTATTAATCTGACTGGCAGAAATAACTTAAAGTTCAGGGAAATTCAAAAAGACAATAAGAAGTATAGTCTTGAAAAGTTTTATTTGGATAATTTATCCCGCTTGAAATTCTCAAATAAAATTCCTGTAGTAGTTTATAAAACGTTTCCAGATTGCAGTGATAGCGAGTTTCTTCAGTTTGAAAAATTTCTTGGATTATTGAAGCAGTCCGGCGGCAGAATAATTTCTGTGGATGACTATCACCAACTGATTGAATTGAATAAAGCATTACAAATTTCTATTAAACAGCCCGAAAGCGGAATTATTGAATTATACTTAGAAAATAAAAGTAATATAAATATTGAAAATGTTGCAGTTAACATTTCCTCCGGCCAGATAAGAAATCGTAATTCTGTGAGTATAATATCCGAAAGAAAGAAAGTGGATTCTTTCGTTGAAAAGAACAGAAGTTCGGTTAAAATTTTATTAGATAAAATCAGCCGAAACAGTACATTGAAAATTGATGTAAGTTTGAAGTAGAGAGCATCTGAATTAATAAGTCTCAGTTATCTGAAACCTGAAATTTTCATTTGAGTATCAATCGTTTATAAATATCACGCAACTACATTTTCATTTCATTCTGCTCTTCTTACTTTAATTGCATTCAATTACAAAGATTAAAAACTAAATTTTCTGTTGTGATATGAACTCACTGGATGATTATTGGGTAATAACCTGCTTGAAGTTTTCATTCAAAATTGAAGATTTTCTTTAATTTTTGAAAATTTTAACAAAAATTATTGTGGTTTTGGCATTTAACTTGTCAAATTAGATAGGAAAAACATACGGAGTTAGAATAATATCAGAATATTAAGGATATTATCCGATGTTTTATTAGTCGGGATTGTCAAAGAATGTCATATTTGATAGATTTTACCGATTTATGAGGTAATTAATACGCTAATCTGTTGAGTATTCAAACGAATTATGTTTGCAAATGTGTTCTATAACTGAATATTGAATCAGAGGCTGGATACGAAAGCAAAAAAAAAGATTAATAAGTTAAAAAGTAAATAACCATACTAATTTCTAAATATTGAATCGTCTGAGTTATCAAATGGAAGATTCTGGTGTAAATATAAAATCATTTCTGAAGTTTATCTTCCGCAGTTTCAGTAATCCTGTACTTGCACTGGATTCAAATAATCAGATAATAGAAATTAGTGACTCGGCAGCTAACATTCTGAAAGTAGATAGAACAGAAATTAATTTATCGGATATACTTCTTCCTGATTGCTATAATAAGCTCTATGAATTGTTAAATAATATCGCTGAGAAAAAAAGTTATATAGTTGTTGAAGACTTTAAGATTGAGTTAAGTGATTCTTCAACGATAGTCTCTAATATTTCTTTAAATTGTGTTGAATGTGAAAATGATATTCTGATTCTTTTATCATTAGTGGAAGAAGGCACTAAAGAGTCCTTCTTAAATTTTACAAAAATTGATATTCGTTCAGGTAATCCTCTTGAAGTTATTTCCAACACAGGACTGAAACAAGTTGTTAAGGAAATATGGAATCTTTACCCGCTAACTGTAACAGGGAAAGACAGACTTAGAAAGATTATTGATGAATTTGACGAGTTAATCTATGTGAAGAACAACCTGGGAAAATTTGTACTTGTTAATCTGGCTTATGCTCAAAGTCTCGGAATAGCTGCATCACAACTGGAAGGAAGAAGCGAAACAGACTTTATACCTTCATTTCTGGTGGATCTACTTAATTCTATTGACAAATATCTCTATGAAACACACAATTATATTATAATCGAAGGGATGCCGTTAAAAGGAAATTCTAAATTTTCCGATCAACAGGTAATTGAAATCCCAATTACCGACTATCAGAATAATGTTACAGCCGTTTTGGGGATTACACAAAGTATACAGCGTATTATGGAAAAAGAAATTTCGGCTGAGGTTCGCATTTCGGGGGAGTTAATAAATGTATTTCCAAAGCCACTTGCATATATTGATCAGTACAGCCAGTTACAGCATGCAAGTGAGGAATTTTGTAAATTAGTTTCACGGGAATACGATTTACTTACAGGGGCACATGTTTCGGAAATTTTACCGTCTGAATTATCGGAAGAAATAAAATTATTCCAGAATAGTAAATCTCCATCTAAAATCATCTACCTGAATGATGATTTATTGATTAGTATTGAAGATGAATCAAAATACAGAGTTTATCTGACAAAAATTTCGGTATCAACTTTAAATGCAGAAGGTGTTTTCATTTATATTGATGAAATGCCGGGAAATTTAGATTTAAATAAGCTTATTGTACAGAAAGGAAATATGTTGGACATATTAATTCAGAATAATCCTGAGTCAATCTATATTTATGATGTAGAAAACCTCAGGTTTCTGGAAGTTAATGAAGCAGCAGTGAATTTATACGGTTATTCTAGGGATGAATTCCTTCAAATGGATTTAACCGATCTCTATACACCCGAAGATATTCAAACTTTACTGGGTAATTCTTCGGATGATTATCAGACAGGAATATTTACAGGTCCATACCGTCATAAAAAAAGAAATGGCAGTTCTGTTTTTGTTGAAATAAGTAAAATCAGATTTAAATATAATGGTAAAGAAAGTTTCTTTAATATCGTTAGAGATGTTTCGGAAAAATTAGAGCTTGAAAGAAATAACCAGCTCTTTAAAGCAGCATTTGATAATACTAAAGATACTATCATTACAACTGATGCAGGTGGTTTCATCAACTATTTGAATAATTCAGGAAAAGAGTGGCTTGGATATTCTCAGAAGGAAATCATCAATTCTTCATTTACCTCGCTGGTAAAAGATGAAGATAGATCAATGATAAATACCTCGGTGTTCAATTCTGAAATAAAAGAAACAGTAAAACTGCAACTTGATATAAAAAAGAAGGACGGTTCTTTTCAAAGTTCTGAAGTAGTATTTACTCCTGTACTTGATTTTCAGTCACATATTGATTCGTACACAATTTTATTGAATCCTGTAGACGCGAAACCTGAACAACAAATTAAAGAAGTAGTAAAGGAAGTAATAATTGAAAAGGATATCACATCAGGTACAACAAAACCGGATCCGGATTTTCTTTCTGGCGTATTCCATGAAATACTTACTCCAATGAATGTCATACTGGGTTTTGCTCAGGAATTAACTGAAAGTATAGAGAATCCGACACCTGAACAAACAGAGGCATCAATCCTCATAAATCAGAATAAGCATAAACTGCTTGGCACTATGAATTCTGTAGTTGAATATTCAGAACTCCTGCAGAATAAATCTCAAATTAATTATACAGACATTTCAATTACTCAGATAATTGAAAAATTAGATAAAAAAATTCCTGAACTTGTTAATACTCCGGATATGGAATTATCATACGGAAAAATTTCTTCATCACTAACATTTAAAACTGACCCGCAAAAATTTGAAACCCTGATTTACAGTTTGATTAAAGTAATTTCACGGGTAATTAAGGAGAAGAAGATTTATTTTTCTTCTTTTCCGTTTGATGATGAAAATTTTATGGTTTTAATTAGCGATAATTATAACAGTTGCTCAGATTATCTCACATCCAGATTGCAGCTCATTTATCAGGGTAATAATGATATTAAAGATCTTGGTACACCTAAACTTACTACACATCTGTCTAGGATTTTACTGCCAATGATTGGTGGTTCACTTTTAAGCGACGAAAAATATGGTGCCGGATTTTTATTCTCCATCAGTCCGTTGCAAACTTCAAGTACAAGAAAATTCGAATCGGTAGACGAATCAATTGAAGAATTAGTTAGTAAAGTAGAACCTGATACATTTGATCCGTTTGGTACTCCAGATGAGATTGCACAGGACGAAGCAGTAGAAGAGTCAGATTTTATAACTGAAGCTGCTGCTCAACCAGGTCCATCCGAAGATATTGAACCAATTATAAACGGTTTAGTACAGTCTGAAGATGAATCAGAATCTGAAAAGCAGATTATTCCAGAATCTCCTGATACTGAAACAAGTTTATCAGAGGAATTATCTTCAGAATCCCAGCCCGATTTAAAAGAAATTCAAAAGAAACAAACTACTAAATTAGATATCTCAAAACTTTCCTGTTTATATATTGAGGATCAGGTTGATTCACAAATTCTTTTTAAAGTACAGATGAAAGGATTGAATGAAATTAAGTTTGCTGTAAGTTTTGAGGAAGCCTTGCCTCTGTTGGAAAATCGTACCTTCGATTTTATTGTTATGGATATTAATTTGCAGGGCGAATACAACGGATTGGATGCTCTTAAGATTATTAATAAAATGCCTACTCATGAAAGTACTCCTGTTATAGCAGTAACAGCCTATGTACTTCCCGGAGATAAAGAAAAATTTATTGCCACAGGATTTAATGATTTCGTTTCAAAACCAATCTTTAGAGAGAAAATGATGGAATCATTAGAACGAATTTTTACAAAGTAAATCATTCTTCTTCCATCTTTTAATCCTTTTCTGATCATTCAGAAGGGGATTTTTTATTTCAAACCCAGTACTTGACAAATTATTCCAGCTTAATTAGTTTTACCATACAAATGTATGGTATTTTGATTGGGATTAAGAGTGTGATTAAAATATTAATTCTCACTCTCACTCTTAATCTTAATCTCTATCCCGTAACTTACTAACCGAAGGTATGTCTATGAAAACCAAGTTAACTGAAATTCAGAAAGATATTCTGGATTTTCTTATAGAACAGATAAAGGGAAGGGGAATTCCGCCAACCCTTGCCGATGTTGCAAATCATTTTGGATATAAAAACCGTGCAACTGCTCAGCAGCATTTACAGGCAATTGAGAAGAAAGGATACATCAGAAAAAATCCCAGGCTCTCAAGAGGAATTGAGTTAATTCTTGAAGATAAATTTTTTGTTCCTAAGCCGGTTCTTGGTGAAGTAGCAGCAGGCAATCCTCTTACAATTTATCCGGATGCAATTGATACCGTTGAACTTCCAACAATTGCAAGAATGCCGAAAGATTCATTTTTATTAAGAGTTAAGGGTGATAGTTTGAAAGATGCGTATATTTTTAATGGCGATATTGTAATTGTTAATCCGAATCTCGAACCAAAAAACGGACAAATAGTTGCCGCTATTCTTGATGATGCGGCAGTTGTGAAAAGATTTTATAAAAAGAAAAATGAAATTGAACTTGTTTCAGAAAATCCTGAATATGCACCTATTGTAATTGATAAGAAGTATGCTTCATTTAAGATTGTCGGGTTAGTAATCGGTGTTTACAGAAGTATGGATAAGAAAGCAGTGTGATTATTTTGTGATGAATGTTTATTAGGCATAGAGTAACTTTATGTTAACAATCTACTCATAATTCAAAGGCAAATAATGAAACCATTTATAATTCTATTCATAATCCTTATTGCTGCAAGTGCTTATATGTTTAAAGACTATGCCCAATGCTCCGATGCTGGTGTTTGTTCTGTAGGCGGGCATTCAATGGAACATGAAAGCAGAAGCCCGTTTATCATTTCAGCATCATATAAATTTGGCTTGAGTGGAAAAGATGATGATGTAAAATATCACTCATTTCAACTTGGAACTGTATATAATGTTTTAGAAAGCACCTCACTTCAACTCTCAATTCCGTATAACATTCAATCCGGACCATTAGGCGAGATAAACGGGATTGGAGATCTATTAATTAGTATTACTCAAAAATTATTATCAGAAGAAAAATCTTCTTTAAATGTTTCAATTGGTGCTAAACTTGCTACAGGCGATGATAGTAAAAATAATCTACCAATGGCTTATCAATCTGGACTTGGGTCTAATGATTTTATTTTTGCTATAAATTATTCTTATGAAAGTATTGGTATAGGATTAGGTTATCAATTGGCAGGCAGCAGAAACAATAACCTAATAAAATTAAAACGTGGTGATGATTTACTGATTCGTGCCACATATATTATTTTGTTGGATAAGTTTACAATAAATCCACAGCTTTTATTTATAAAAAGATTAGCAAAATCAAACACAGTAAATAATTTATCTATGGCGCCGATAGAAACATTTGTTGATGTTGCAAATAGTGATCAAACACAATTTAATTTACTTACTCAAGTTCAATATCAAATTAATAGTAACTATTCTTTAATTGCAGATTTTGCTGTTCCGTTTATAAAAAGAGAAGTTAATGTTGACGGATTAACACGTGCTTTCAGTGCTTCAGCTGGAGTAATGATTTCAATTAATTGAAATTGATTAATGAAACTGAATTTCATCAAATACAAATAATTAACAAAAAAGTTAACTAATTGTATTTACAAAACAAGAATCTGAATTATGCCCAAATTCAACATTGGTACAGCCGGATGGTCTTATAAGGACTGGGTGCCAACCTTTTATCCTAAAAACCAGTCGGCTGGATTCGACTGGCTTCAGTTTTATTCTCATTACTTTAATTGTGTAGAAGTTAATGCAAGTTACTATGCTTATCTCAGTCCGAGGATTGTTGAAGGATGGATAAAAAAAGTATCGGGCGCTGATGATTTTATCTTTCATATAAAATTACACCAGGATTTTACTCACAAAAGAAAATATGATGAGCAGAAAATTAAAGCTGTGCGTTATAATCTTGACTTGCTTAAAAAATCAGAACGGCTTGGCGGACTGTTGATTCAGTTTCCGTACTCATTTCCCTTCGATGGAAGTTCTGTTGAACATATTCAAAAGCTGAGGGATATTTTTCCTGACATTAGCTGCTTTGTCGAAGTTCGTCACTTAAGCTGGAAAAACAATCGTGCTTACGAATTCTTTAAAGAAAATGATTTAACATTCTGTACAATTGATCAGCCTCAGATCGGGCAGGCGATTGAGTTTGATCCGGTTATCACTAATGATAATGCTTACATTCGTTTCCACGGAAGAAATGTTGAAGCATGGAAGAACTCGCTTTCAAACTTTGGAAAAAAGCAAACCTATGAAGAGCAAAGCTCAAGATACAGTTATTTGTATTCACCCGGTGAGCTTATTGAAATTGAGCAGAAGATAAAATCTATTCAAGAAAAAGTTAAAGAAGTAAATGTTATAATGAATAACCATCCGCAGGGAGATGCAGTTGCAAATGCTTTTGAACTTATACATCTTCTGGAGAATAAAACAAAAATTGAAATGCCGCCCACAATTATAAAAGCTTATCCAAGATTAGAAAAAATATTAGTTAATTAAATTATAATTTCACTAATTAAGGAAAAAAAATACTAAGTTTGAAATAATGATTTCTCAAAACTTTAAATAGAGGTTTATATGAGAAGAAACTTAATCCCAACTTATTTCTTATTTCTTTTACTCCTATTAACATTTCAAATTTATTCTCAACAAGAGTTGGCTCCAGAACAAATCTATGAAAAAGTTAACAATTCTGTCGTTATAGTATTGGCCTATGATTCTGAAGGGAATCAATTTAATCAAGGAAGTGGAGTTGTAATAGATGAAGAAGGCTACATAATTACAAATTATCATATAATGAAAAATGCTAGTAAAGCAAGTGTTGTTCATAGTAATTTATTTGAGAATGCTGAATTAATTGGTGGTGATGAGGAAAGTGATATTTTGTTTATTAAGATTTCTAAAAGTTATTTATCTGCTATTGATAGTCCTGAATCGGATGAAGTTAAAATTGGTCAAAAAATATATGCAATTGGAAGTCCAATGGGTTATGAGAACACAATTTCAGATGGGATTGTGAGTGGTTATAGGAAGTTTGATAAAATGAATTTAATTCAAATAACTGCAAGCATTTCGCCAGGAAGTAGTGGTGGAGCTGTTGTTAACTCCAAAGGTGAACTGATTGGAATTAGTACATATACTATTTCTGAAGGACAAAATATAAACTTTGCTATACCAATTGGAGTTATTGGAGAAATAGAAATCAAACCATTTGTCTTTAAACAAACAAAGCCAGTCGATGCTAAAATTGAAAAAATAGAAACTGAAAACAATATTAAAATTGCTCAAATACATAATAAAAGCTATAATCCTAAAGCCGTTGAATATTTTAATAAAGGTAAAGAACTTAATAGCAAAGCTTATGATCAAAATAAAAAGAAGGATAAACTAAACTTTTATAGGCAGGCAATTCAAAATTTTGATAACGCCATTAGGAATGATTCGAATTTAGTTGGAGCATATTATCAAGCTGGTGAAATACTTGCATCTGAGTTTAAATTGAATGCATTTAATGAAGCTATAAAATATTTTTATAAAGTTGAAAATTTTATAATTAATTCAAATGGTGATATTTGTGATTCTATTTCTAATAGAGAAATGTTAGTTCAAATAGCAAAAGAATATACTTTCCAAAATGAAAATGTAGAGAAAAATATACTAACTGCTATTAGGCTCTACAAAGAGGCTCTTTTTCAACCACTACCAAATAACGCTCCGACTTATTTGAAATTAGATGATCATGAGATCTATTATTTAATTTCAGGAGCTAATAAACAAATTGCTAATTATATTTCAAATAGTGAAAATGATTATTATAAGGCAAAAGTCTTTTATGATTCTGCTCTTGAATTTTCAAGAAAGCTTGGAATTAATTATATCTGGAACTTAGAGAATATTATTATTGATGATAAAGTTGCTTACCAACGATACATTAATTACGAATGGAGACCATTTAGAATAATTTGTAAAGGATTGTTTAAGCAGGTTAATATATTAATAGACTGTAAGCCATTAGTTGGCAAAGATATATTGTATATGTATCATCCAAATTCTCTGATTAAAGAAAAAAACGGTATGGTAAGAGTATGGGTTAAGGAGGTAAATCTTAAAGGAAAAACAGAACGAGAAGCGAACGAATATGATTATTTAAAGTCATTATTTGAATTTGATTTAAAGAACAAGAAATTTAGAGTACTTCAACAATCCACTCAATATAGCAGCGAGGTGATTACTAGTGATAACTTTCCAAAAGCAGAATGGCAATTTGTTTCACCAGAAACCATAGCAGAAACCATGGTTGAAAATTTAAGAATTATTACAAAGTAACCTTTTAAATGTTGAATGTTACAATCAAAATATGAACAAAGTAGAATATAATTTTAAAGATAGAATAGAATTTGATAATTCAATCGAGAAGATTGATATTTCTGTCCCATTAAGAAGTAAAGGACGGAAAACCGAACACACAGAGCGATATTCTTTATTTTCTTTTTTACAAAACTTCATAGATGATAAATATTTTAACTTCCCTTTAAAGATCATACACCGGGATAAACCGGATTTTCTGATTGAAACTTCCATAAATTATACTGGAATAGAATTCACTGAATCCATACCCGAACAACTTGCAAGAGCACAAGCCATTTTAGAGGAACATTTTCCTGATGGTCAGTTAGAACCTAGTTTCTTTAAATGGGATACTCAAGAAAGAACTAAATCAGAAATATTAGAAATACTAAGAAAGTCTCAGGTAAGACTTATTGGGCAAGGTTATACTGGACGTCAAATTGAAGAAGAGTGGTCAAAAGGCATAGTAGAGTGTATAATAAATAAAACAATTAAACTGAATAAAAATGGTTTTGATACGTTTGATAAAAATTGGCTATTGATTTATGATAATCAAACAAGAGCATTATTAGATAAAGAATATGTAACTAATAAAATTGATTTATTGTTATTAAACTATTGGAAAGACAATCAAGATCTAAAATTTGAAAAAATTTTTATTGAATCTGGAAAATATTTTTATATAATTGACAATAGCTCACTTATTATCAAAGAAAGACTTTTTTGAGTTTTGAATTTTTACTTTTGACTTTTCAATGCGTACCATATTCCATTTAGACCTCGATGCCTTCTTCGTATCGGTTGAGAGAATTCTCGATCCCAAACTTAACGGCAAACCTGTAATTGTCGGCGGCGATCCTAAATACGGCAGGGGAGTGGTAGCTGCATGTTCTTATGAAGCACGTCAGTTTGGATTGCACTCTGCTATACCTATCAGGACTGCATACAAACTATGTCCCCATGGAATTTATATGCACGGACATGGTGACGAATACACACGTTTTTCAAAAGCAGTAAAAAATATTTTAGAACAATATGCACCTCTTACAGAGCAAGCCTCTATTGATGAATTCTATCTTGATATGACAGGTACACAGCGAATGTATGGTTCAATGTTCGCTTTTGCTTCACTAATTCAAAAAGAAATATGGGATAAGCTGCAACTGCCTTGTTCAATCGGAATAGGGAGCAACAAAACTGTTGCGAAGATAGGTTCTGATTGTATGAAGCCGACAGGAATAACCTACATACTTCCAGGAATGGAAAAAGAGTTTCTCGCTCCTATGCCTGTTGAGACTATTCCCGGTGTTGGAAAGGTTATGAAGCAAAGTTTAAATGCAAGAGGTTTTTATAGAATTGGTGATATAACGAAATTACCTTCCGATTACTTTGGAACTGCTTTCGGTAAATATGGTATTGACCTTTGGAGAAAAGCTCACGGTGAAGGTACTGAATATCTTACAATTCAAAGAACAAGAAAAAGTATCTCAAGGGAGAATACTTTTGGTAATGATGTTACAAGTGAAGAGGAACTAAAGAATAATTTATTTTATCTTACTGGAAAAGTCTGCCAGAGCTTAAGGAACAAAGGATGGGAAGCATCCACTGTTGATATAAAACTTCGTTATACTGATTTTCAAACATTAACACATGCTAAAACAATAAAACCGACTGATGATGATAAAATTATTTTTGAAACGGCATGGAACCTAATGAAAAAAGCACGCACCAGAAGAGTCGGAGTCAGATTGATAGGTGTGGGTGTTACAAATTTTTCTCCTTTAAATGAACAGGAATACCTATTTGAAGATTATGAAGTTAAGAGAAAGAAAATGTTAAGAGCAGTTACCCGAGTTCGCGATAAGTTTGGGTATGAATCATTACTGATTGGTTGTGCTAAGCTGGAAAGAGATATAATAAGAGAAAAGAATTATTTATGAAGGGAAGGAAATCGTTTTAAAGAAATTTGGATTTTGAAATTTATTATTCAACAAGAATATAGAATCTTGAATACAGAATGATGAATAATAAATTACCTTTCAATCACCACTATTAATAATTTGTGTCTTACCCCGGAGGCCAATTCATCTTTCTGCCGCCAAGCAAATGCAAGTGAAGGTGATATACTTCCTGCCCGGCATTATTCCCGCAATTAAAGACCAATCTGAAACCTTCGTCCGCAATATTCAGATCCTTTGCAATTTTATTTGCAGCATCAATCATTTCACCTAAAAGTGATGCGTGTTCATTTCCTTTTATATCAGTTACCTTTGGTATTTCTATTTTAGGTATTATGAGAATATGAATGGGTGCCTGAGGTTTAATATCCTTAAAAGCTAATACAGATTCAGATTCGTAAACAATATCTGCAGGAATTTCTTTATTTATAATTTTAGAAAAGATAGTTGACATCACTCCTCCTTTTCTATTTCGTACTTTTTCATTTTATTATAAAGATGACTTCTTTGTATATCAAGCACTTCTGCTGTCTTGCTGATGTTCCAGTCATTTTCACGAAGCTGCTTAAGAATAAAAGCTTTTTCAGCTTTCTCTTTGAACTCCTGGAACGAGTTGCTCGTGTCAATCAGATCATCTATCGATGCCTGTCCGACTGAATAAAGAAACTCAATTTCCTTTTTAGAAATTTCTCTTTTATCGACAAGTATTATTATTCTCTCAACAGCATTTCTAAGTTCACGAACATTACCGCTCCATTGCAATGATTGTAAAAACTTCAATGCATCGTCTGTAAATTTTATCTGTGGTTTTTTATGCTTGCTTGTAATATCGTTTGCAAAGTGTTCAACCAGAACTGGAATATCTTCGGCTCTTTCACGCAATGGAGGAAGTTGAACAGGTATAACATTCAGTCTGTGGAAAAGGTCTTCTCTGAATGTTCCTTTTTCAATTTCTTCCTTCAGATTTTTGTTTGTTGCTGATATGATTCGAACATCCACTTCAATTTTTTTACCGCCGCCTACTCTTTCAATTCTGCCGTCTTCAATTGCACGTAATACTTTTGCCTGTGCCTGCGGACTCATATCACCCACTTCATCCAAAAAAATTGTTCCGTTATTAGCGAGCTCAAATCTTCCAATACGCTGCGAGACTGCTCCGGTAAATGATCCTTTTTCATGACCGAACAATTCAGACTCAATAAGTTCATTTGGTATTGCAGCACAGTTAACTTCAACGAAGGGTTTTTCTTTTCTTAAACTCTTATTGTGAATAGCTCTGGCAATAAGTTCTTTACCTGTTCCGTTTTCACCGGTTATTAAAACTCTTGTATCAAGAGGTGCAACGCGTTCAATTATTTCAAGAACCTGTACCATTGCTTTACTTCTTCCGAGAATTTCACCACTGCCGAGTAATGACATTTTAATTTCTTTATTCTCGAGTAATAGATTGGCTTGCTCAACAGCATTCCTGACACTTATCACAAGTTTTTCACGATCAATCGGTTTTTCAATAAAATCGAATGCACCAAGCTTCGTAGCTTTAATAGCATTTTCAAGGCTTCCGTGAGCGGAAATGATTATGACGGAAATTTCAGGTTTGGTTTCCTTCACTTTCTTTAGAACTTCAAAACCATTCATTTCAGGCATTTGAATATCAAGCAGTAAAGCATAAAAATTACCAACGCTTATTTTTTCGAGTCCTTCGAGAGCACTTGTTGTGTATTGCGGCTGATACCCTTCATAATCGAGTATCATATGAATGCTTTCGCAAATTTCTTTTTCGTCGTCTATAATTAGAATAGATTTCATAAAATAATTCTGATGTATCTGAATGATCTTAACAATATTATTTGTGATGGTAATAGGCTTTCATTTTTTCTAAGAAGTCTTCCGAACAATCTCCCGTATCCATTTACATCGAGATCACGTAAATCGATTGAGGATTGAACTTTAAAACTTTCTTCAAAAGCCTCTACAAAATAACCAATTAGCTCTCCCAAATCAAAGAATCTTGATTCGTATGATAGGAATGCACTTCCGAAAAAATGCGCATGCTTATCCTTATCACTGTATTCTGTTGAAGGTGAATCAAGAAATAAATACCTGGGAAGATTATCATTTTTTTTGTTGAAAATTTCTTCTGCAGCCGATGTTAATGGATAATTCAGCACAATATTAATAAATGGTATCCGGATTGGAACTTCCCGGTATGGTACTGTTGCAAACGTCAGCGCAAGTAATGCTTCTGAGTAGTCGAAGTTAGTCGCTTTTAATGCAGCAATATAAATTGAATCTGTTGCCGGAATATCCCCGATATTTTGTTTTAGGTTAACAAAGTATTCCGATGCAATATAATCTGAAATATGATTTACATTTTTAGATAGTTTGCTTTGTTGAGCAGAAAGGCTAATTGTAAATAATAAAATTATGTGCGTAAATATTTGTTTCATTTTCAGCACAGAGGAACTCGGTTACTAATTAAATAGAAGTGTTCTTAACGACTAAATGGTAAATCCTCTAAGTCTGTATTACACCCGGATTAAAATGAGAAATTTCCGGATTATTGTTTACAATTTCTATACACCTAGAAATCCATTCGCGTGTTTTTGCAGGATTGATTATTTCATCAATCCACAACCTTGAGGCTGCGTAATAAGGATTGCTTTTCTCCTCGTAAGATTTAATTATCTCATCAAGGACTTTTTTCTTTTCACTATCGTTTAGTTTGTGTCCGCTTTTTTCTTCCTGCTTTATTTTAATATCAAGTAAAACATTTCCCGCTTGATTACCTCCCATCACGGCAATTTTTGCATTCGGATAAGCGAAGATGAATCTTGGATCGTAAGCTTTTCCACACATTGCATAGTTACCTGCACCAAAACTATTACCGGTTATTATTGTTATTTTAGGTACAACAGAATTGGCAACAGCATTTACCATTTTAGCTCCATCTTTTATAATCCCACCATGTTCAGCTTTACTTCCAACCATAAAACCGGTTACATCCTGCAGAAATATTAAGGGAATTTTTTTCTGGTTACAATTCATGATAAATCTTGTCGCTTTGTCTGCAGAATCGGAATAGATTACACCGCCCACCTGCATTTCGCCACTTCCTTTAACCGATTCGGTTTTAACAACACTTCTCTGGTTTGCAACAATGCCAACTGCCCAACCATCAATTCTTGCGTAGGCTGTAATAAGAGTTTTTCCGTATCCTGCTTTATAGTCATCGATTTCTGAATTATCAACTATCCGGGAAATAATTTCATAAGTGTCATAAGGTTTAAGTGGATCTTCGGGCAGAATGCCGAGTATTTCGTCCGGCGAAAATTTGGGCTGTTTGCTTTCGATGCGGTCAAATCCGGCAGAATTATTTTTCCCAAACTTTGATACAATACTTCTTATCTGTTGGATACACTCCTCATCATTATTCATGATATAATCCGTTACACCGGAAATATTTGATTGAACTTTTGCACCGCCAAGACTTTCATTGTCAATCACTTCTCCAATTGCAGCACGTACAAGGTGAGCACCCGCAAGAAACACAGAACCTTCGCCCTCAACAATCAAAGCCTCATCGGACATAATAGGGAGGTATGCACCTCCGGCAACACACGGACCCATTATTGCTGCAATTTGCGGAATACCCATTGAAGACATTTTTGCATTGTTACGAAAAATTCTTCCGAAGTGTTCTTTATCGGGAAATATATCATCCTGAAGAGGAAGAAATACACCTGCACTGTCAACAAGATAGACTATCGGGAGTCGGTTTTCCATAGCAATTTCCTGAGCACGAAGATTTTTCTTCGCTGTAATCGGGAACCAGGCGCCGGCTTTAACAGTAGCATCATTAGCAATTATAACACAATGACGATTGTGTATCTTTCCAATTCCATAAATTGTTCCGGATGAAGGAGCCCCGCCGTACTCTGAATACATTCCATGAGCTGCAAATGTATTTAATTCTAAAAAAACTTTAGGGTCATCGACCAGAAGACTGATTCTTTCACGTGCTGTAAGTTTACCTTTTGCCTTATGCTTTTCGATAGATTTCTTACCACCGCCTTCTTTAATTTTTTCTTTAGCCGCTTCAAGTTTTCTTAATAGCTCTTTCTGAAAATCTTCACGTTTAAGAAAAGATTCATTTTGATTTATCTGTGTGCCGATTTGCTTCATACAATTAATCTTTCAATAAATCTCGTGCAATTACTATTCTCTGTATTTCGGAGGTTCCTTCACCAATGGTGAGAAGCTTTACATCACGATAAAATTTTTCAACGGGATAATCTTTAATAAATCCATATCCTCCGAAAATCTGAATCGCTTCATTGGCAGCTTTTTCAGCTATTTCACTGGCGAAGAGTTTTGCTTCGGCAGCTTCCTTTGTATTTGGTATGCCGTTATCTTTCATAAAGGCTGCACGGCAGGTCAGCATTCTTGCTGCTTCTATATTTGTCTGCATCTCTGCAAGCTTAAACTGAATTGCCTGAAATTCTGAAAGATGTTTGTTAAACTGTTTACGTTCATTTGAATATTTTACAGATGCATCAAGACAACCTTGGGCAAGTCCGACACTTAAAGCTGCAATGGATATTCTTCCACCTTCAAGTACCTGCATAGAATTTATAAATCCCATCCCTTCTTCACCAAGCAGATTTGCAGCAGGAACTATGCAATTTTCAAATGCAAGCTGGGTAGTATCACTTGCACGCATACCGAGTTTATTTTCTTTCTTCCCGATGATTAGTCCTTTCATATCTTTTTCAAGTATGAAGGCAGAAATACCTTTTTTACCAGCTTCTTTGTTTGTAATAGCCATAACAACATAAGTTTCGCCAACGGTGCCATGGGTTGTAAACTGTTTGCTTCCATTCAGAATATAGAATTCACCATCTTTTACAGCAGTGCTTTTTAAACCTGCCGCATCACTTCCCGAGGCTGCTTCTGTCAATCCCCACGCGCCTATTTTCTTTCCACTTGCAAGATCAGGTAAATATTTTTTCTTCTGTTCTACATTACCAAATAAATTTATATGATTTGTACATAGTCCGTTATGAGCAGCAACAGATAATGAAATTGATGGATCAACTTTAGCTAGTTCTTCAACGATAAGAGCATATTCGATGTATCCCAGATCAGCGCCGCCATACTGTTCGGGAACAAGAATGCCCATGAAACCCAATTCACCAAGCTGCTGCATAATTTCCAATGGAAATTTTTGGTATTCATCATATTCCATTATAACGGGGCGTATATTTTTATCAGCAAAATCTCGTATAGTGTCACGAATTATTAATTGATTTTCTGATAACTCAGTAAGGAATGGTAAATTCTGCATTACTGCTCCTGATTTTTTATATAAATTTTTTGATGGTTAGAATGAAATGACTGATTACTCAGAACATTTTACATATTTTCTTATTTCCTGTTTTTAAAGTCCTCAATTATTTCTTCAGCAATATGATAAGGTGATAAATCACCTAAAATAACTTTTTCTAAAGTTGAATTTAAAGAATTTTGCCCGGTTTGACTCCAAAGTTCATCCTTCAACTTATGTTCTACAATTTCTTTAATTCTAACTTTAGCCTGTAAATCCCTTTTAGTTAAAAAAAGATTTTTATCATTCAGAAAATCTTTATGCCGATCGATTTCTTCTGCTATCTCATCTATTCCTTTATTATCCGAAGCAATTGATTTGATAACTTTAGGCATCCATGTATTTTCATCATGATGCTTAATCATTAATATTGTTTGCAATGCAGTATAAGCTTGCTGAGAACCCGGACGATCACATTTATTAAGAACAAACAAATCAGCAATTTCCATTAAACCGGCTTTCATCGCCTGAACAGAATCGCCGCTTTCCGGAACGAGCACAACTAAAGTAGTATCTGCTGCTTGCGCAATATCAAGTTCAGATTGACCAACACCAACTGTTTCTAAAATAATGATGTCAAATCCCGCAGCATCAAGAATATCCGATGCATCGATAGCTTTTTTAGATAAACCACCCAGGCTGCCACGGGTTGCCATACTTCTAATGTAAACATTCTCATTCATACCTATATCAGTCATTCGGACTCTATCCCCTAACAATGCACCCCCGGTGAACGGAGATGTAGGGTCAACCGCAATTATCCCTACTGTTTTCTGCAGGTTTAAGTAATGTTTTGTTAATTGATTTGTGATGGTACTCTTGCCCGCTCCGGGCGGTCCCGTAATACCAATTCTATATGATTTCCCGACTTTAGAATTAATTTCTTTTATGTATTCGGAGGTCAGATGATTATCGGATTCAATCAGTGAAATAAGTCTTGCTATAGCACGTTTATCTTTTTCGTAAAGTTTATTTATCAGATTATTATCAATCATTTCATGATATGCTAATTTTGAAAAACCTAACTGTTTCAGCTAATCCATCTTCAAATCTGGTTGCAGGTTTCCAACCGAATTTATTAAAAAGTTTATCACTTGTTATCACACTTCGTAATTGCTCGCCTGCTGCAGCCGGTCCATGCTTTTTTTCTTTATTAGCATTTGTTATGTTATTCAATATAGCGAACAATTCATTCACATCAGTCTCAATACCGGTGCCAACATTATAAATGTCGCTTGATTTATCATTCATTGTTAAAAGATTAGCCTTAACAACGTCACCAACGTATACATAATCGCGAGTCTGTTTTCCGTGACCGTTAATTATGGGCTGTTCGCCTTTCAGTAATTTAGTTGAGAAGATTGCAACAACACCAGCTTCACCGAAAGGATTTTGACGTGGTCCGTATATATTGGCATATCTGAGAATAGTATAATTTAGATTGTATTCAGAGTGATAGAAATAAAGATACTTTTCAACTGCAAGTTTGGAAATGCCATAAGGCGATTTAGGTTGTGTATTATGTTTTTCATCAGCAGGGAAGTAATCCTGTTCTCCATAAATAGCTCCCCCGGTTGAAGCAAACATAAACTTCTTTACACTGTATTTGATTGAGTTTTGAAGAAGGTTAATAGTGCCGAGTATATTTGTAGTGGCATCAAAAGCCGGATCAGCAACAGATCTTCTTACATCCATCTGAGCGGCGTGATGATTAACGACATCAAACTTTTCTGATTCAAAAAGCTTTTCGATTGTTTTATCACAAATATTTGCTTTAATGAATTTAGCTTTTTGATTAATATTTTTCTCAAAACCTGATGAAAGATCATCGAGAACAACAACAGAATGACCTTCATCAATAAATGCATCAACAATATGCGAAGCAATGAATCCTGCTCCGCCAGATACGAGAATTTTCAATATTTATTCCTTGTATAAATTATTTGCAAAAATATAGTCTTTAACTTCTTTAGTTACTAAGTAATTAATTGGTTGCCCATGTTTAACCCTTTCCCTTATATCTGTAGCACTTATTTCAATTCCTCTTGTTTGAACAAACTCTGCACGATTATAATACTTATCTTCATATGGCGGGGGATAAGATGATTTCCTTTTCAATACAATCAGTTTTGCCAGTTTTAATATTTCATCCGGTTCTTTCCATGTATAAAACTTAAAAATATTATCATAGCCAACAATTAATTC
Organism: uncultured Ignavibacteriaceae bacterium; assembly: GCA_964639355.1. Lineage (GTDB taxonomy): Bacteria > Bacteroidota > Ignavibacteria > Ignavibacteriales > Ignavibacteriaceae > JAGXRK01. The sequence continues at coordinate 22,295 of CAZXCP010000004.1, read as the reverse complement.
CAGTTCATCGTACTGTGTCTTTAACTCTCTTAAGGTATCTATGGTATATGAAATTTTTTTCTTTTTTATTTCAAAGTCAGAAATATCAAAAAAATCAACACCTTCAATAGCTAATTTAAGCATGTTCATCCTATGCTTTGGCGATGATGCTTTAATTTCAAGCTTATGTGGCGAAAGATATGCAGGGACAAAAATAATCTTATCTAACTCACGGATTTCTCTTACTGATTGTGCTGTGATCAGATGTCCGAGATGAATCGGATCGAAAGTTCCGCCGTATATGCCAACTTTTTTCAATGAAGCAATTCCTTATGCTCTATAAACAAATGTGTAAACCGTTCATGCATCTCCTGTGAACAGTAAGTTAAGCTCACTTTATTTGAAAGTTCAATGTAAAGTTTTTTAAAATCATTAAGAGAAATTATCCGTTGAAATTTCTCCATAATATTAATGAAAGCGGGACAGGTATCCAGCTGTGAAAGAAATTTCATATAATTAAAATTCGATTGAAATAAATAGTCAATCGTCTCTCTAGTGATGTTATTAAAAGCCAGAAAAGAAATAAAGCCAGAATAGGTTTTGCCAATTACAAGCGAATCGTCTTCAATATTCAGGAGATTTAAACAATTAGAAATAGTATCGATTGAAATTCCAATCGAGTCTGACAATATGAGAAAATTATTTTGATAATTAAGAGATTTTTTTGCAAGATATTCCTGCAATTCTAATCTGAAATTTTCCGTAAGATATTTCACTTTAAAAATTTCAGAAGCATTTAATTTAAATAAGTTTTCATCTTCAGTACTCAAAATCAGAAATTTATCAGAATGAATTTTTAATGATGAAATAATTTCAATAAGATTTTCAATTAGTGTCGAATACAGTATAACAGAATCGGCTTTATCAAAGTTCTCAAAACTTCTAACCATTACCGGATTAAAAACCGGGTGCGGGGCGAAAATGTAAATAGCGGTTTCGGTTTTCATTTAAGCTGCTTCGTGTTTTAATAAATCACGGATAAAATTTCTGTAATTTGTTACATCATTTTCATAATACAATTTACTTAATCCATATGAATTTCTTGACTGTAATTTTCTGAAAGCCAGAGTAGTTGCTGCCCTAATGTAAATTTTTCTTATTTTCTCATCCACCCAGCCTTGTTTATCCCGTAAAGACGAAGATAAAATATTTATGTGATTATCCGGAATTATCCCAATACTTGCCTCGTCGAGAAGCTCATTTTTGATAATTTTCTTTTCATTTCTAACAGATAAATAAAAAATAAAAATAAATATAAGAATCGTTATAAACATTAATAAAAATCCGGGGGCAGTGGTTGACTCAAAGCTCACACTGAAGTTCCAGGCTGAGTGTATTAACATAGCTAGCAGCAATCCAAACATTGGGAAAAATATTTTAACAGATTTACTTTTAAATTTAGCGTAACCCAGGAATGCACCAAAAGTGGCGGTGGCAACACAATGCATAACAGCGGTAAATAAAGTTCTAACAATTACAATCGAGATCCAGTCAGATATAGTCGTTCCAAATGCAATAAAATAAATGAAATTTTCTGTCATACCGAAACCAAGTCCGATAGCACCGCCATATACAATACCATCAGTAATGTTATCAAATTTTCTGTTTGCTACAGTAATAAGCAGAAAAAAACCTTTTGTTATCTCTTCAACAATAGGTGCGATTACAATAGATCCAAATCTTCCAAGATTTTCCTGATTGTCTATAAAAATTGATGCAAAAGATGAGAGAAATAAGCTTCCTATAACTGCGAATATTATTGCTCCAAGTGCTCCCCAAAGATAATTCGCGAGAACAAGTTTAAATGGTTCCCGGTCATATTTGTCAAATCTCCAAATAAGATAGAGATAGAAACTCATCGGTATGACAGCGGCTAATGCCGAAGCAATGATCAGCATTTAGAGTTTGTGATTCCTATTTAATTTAAGATGTAATTATGCTACTTCAAATTAGCTATTACTTTATGTAAAAATCAAAAAATAAACTGCTTGAGGATGTTTATTTTTCTTTCAGCCACGATTTCAATTCTTTCATATTTGGCATCTTGCCGTAAGCAAGAATTCCTATTCTGAATATTTTTGCAGAAAATTTTACAGTTAATAGTGTAGATAATACTAGTAATCCCATAGTAGCTGCTACTTCCCATGCAGGTACAGGGGCAATGTTAAGTCTTAATAACATCACAGATGGTGTTGTTACGGGTATGTAAGATAATATTTTAATAAGAGCTGAATCGGGATTTTGCATAGCCGGGAATACAATAACTACAGGTATAACCATAATAATGCTTAAATAACTGGTGATTTGTTGTGCTTCCTGTTCAGTTGAAACTATCGAACCGATCCCCACAAATAATGTTGTAAAGAAAATAAATCCCATAACAAAGTAAACCAGCATAGGAAGTATATTCTTAAATGCATCCAGTGGAATCATAGCCGATCCAGCTAATGCAATTCCTATCATCATCCAGATCAGAATTTGCGTAAGACCTAATGCGCTTAAACCAAATACCTTTCCGGCAAGAAGTTCGTTTGAATTACAACTCGAAACAAGAATTTCAATTATCCGGTTAGATTTTTCTTCAAGAAGACTTCTTACAAGCATCTGACCGGAATAGATGACCATCATCATAAGAAGGAGGATAAAAATAAATGAAGAGAAAAATACTGTTTCAAAATTTGCTGTACCTTCTTTGCCGCCTTCCTCAATTTTAATCTGATTAATTTTGATGCCGCTCCTAAAAAATTCAACTAATTCAGGATCAATGTCTTCCTGTTTAATCCTATGATTTAGTCTTGCTGTTTCGAATGCATCTGAAAATCTTCCAACCTCTCTGAAGTTTGCTATACCCTTGCTTCTGAATTCAACAGTCATTGAATCAGTTCCGCCATTTTTTACAAAGACGAATGCATCAAACTTTCCTTTATAAACTTCTTCATCTGTTTTGATTTTAATTTCATCTTCACTCATTTCATCTTCATTAATATTTATAAGCACATAAAGCGGCTGACCATTAGCGATTGTATGCTTGCTGATTTCAGTCTGTACATCATTAAAATAAAGTCCCGATTTATCAAGGAATCCTACTATCTTTGTTGAGCTATCTTCTTTCGATACCAGCAGCGAGGGCACTATTGAAAAAAGAATGATTATCGCCGGCGTTATAATTAAAGAAATAATAAAAGCTTTTGTTTTTACTTTCTCTAAATATTCCCACTTTGCTATCGCAAACATTTTTTTCATAATTATCACTTTGAACTTTGATTAATTACATCTATAAAAATTTTATTTAGTGTAGGCTCTATAACAGAAAAATGTGTTATTGAAAGCTTATCGACAATGGATCTTAAAAATTCTGAAGGGTCGATATTATCATTTAACTGGATCTCGGCGTAATTATTATAGTGATCAAAATGCACAACTCTCTTATCACTGCTTAAAAATTTTGCATCGCCGTCAAATCCCAGTTTTATATTATTTCCGCCAAATCTTTTCTTTACATCGGTAAGTTCACCTCTGCATACCTCTTTTCCTTTGTTGATTAGAAATATTTCGGTGCACATTTTTTCAGCGGTTTCCATCTGATGGGTTGACAGAATCAGGTATTTACCGGAATCAACAAAAGATGTAATTAAATCTCGTATTTGCTGCTGATTTATAGGGTCGAAGCCACTAAATGGTTCGTCAAGAATAAGAATTTCGGGATCGTGCAGTATTGCACTAATGAACTGTATCTTTTGCTGATTGCCTTTAGATAGTTCTTCAATTTTTTTATTTCTGTATTCAACAATATTAAGTTTTTTCAGCCAATCGTCTATTTTCATGAGAGCGTCATGTTTATCAATGTTCTTCAATTCAGCAAAATAGAGTAAAACATCCACCACTTTGCTCTTTTTGTAAAGTCCCCGTTCCTCAGGTAGATAGCCAATAATATTAAAAAACTCCTGACCAATGACCTTTCCATGAAAAGTTATTTCACCAGAGGTGGGTTTAATTATATTCAATACTGTTCGGATCGCTGTTGTTTTACCTGCTCCATTTGGTCCAAGTAATCCAAAAATCTTACCTGGTTTAACGGTAAACGAAATATTGTTTACCGCGACCACATCTTTATACTCTTTAATTAAATTTTTGACTTCCAGCATTAAAACCTTGCCTTTTTTATACCGCAAATTAGCTGATTTTACTGTTAAGCGAAAATATTTAGGATAATTGGTAGTAATCACAGATATGTTATTCAAGAACAATATGCAATCTAAAATTTGATAATTTAGACGAATATTTCCATATAATCCGGTGTTCTGAAAGTTTGATAATATACTGTTGTATGAATATATTTGGACTCATTTTTGAGCGGTTTTTGGACAAATGATAATAAAAATATCAAATCTGGTTGAAGGGGAATATGAATTCAGTTTTGAGGAAAACGTAAAAAAAATTGAGCTTGAAGAACCGTTCTTTGGTAACTTTCATACGAATGTAACTCTAAATAAACTTCACGATCAGATTATTCTGGATGTTCATACCAGGGTAGGCGTAAAGTTTGAATGTGACCGATGTGGGAATGAATTTACAACCGAGTTAGAAAATGTTTATGAAATGGTGTATATGATGAACAAAATTCCCGTGGAGAGTGAAGCGGTTAATATTGCATATCTGCCCCGCGATGCGACAACTATAAATATTAAGAATGAGTTAAGGGAATTTTCAATTCTTTCAATACCAATGAAAAAGTTATGCAAGCCTGATTGCAAAGGATTGTGTTTCAAATGTGGCAGAGATTTGAACAAAGGTGAATGTAAATGTACCGAAACAGAAATTGATCCCAGATGGGAAAAAATAATTGATTTGAAAAAAATAATAAACAATAAAAAATAAATGGAATAGCAATGCCGAATCCTAAACGTAAATGGTCTAAAAGCCGGAGAGACAAACGCAGAACACACTATAAAGCAAGCGCACCTTCGTTAAGTGCCTGTTCAAATTGCGGAGAAATGAAACTTGCGCACCGTGCTTGTCCATCCTGTGGTTATTACAACCAGCGTTCAATGTTCATTCCCAAAGGATAAACAAAAATCAAATCTTAAATGAACGCTTCTGTTCAACAAAAGAATAAATGCAGAATTATTGTGGATGCAATGGGGGGCGACTATGCCCCTCAAAATACCGTCGAAGGAGCAGTTCATGCTGCTGAAGCCAATAAAAATATTGAGCTTTCATTAGTCGGCAATAAAGATCAAATCAAACATGTACTTAGGGAAAAAAATCTTAATTTCGATGAAGCCAGGATAATCCATACAACTCAGGTAATTGAAATGGGTGATGCAGCAGCAGCCTCATTAAAATCCAAACCTGATTCATCGATTGTTGTTGGATGTCAGCTGGTTAGAGACAAAAAAGCCGATGCATTCGTTAGCGCAGGTAATACCGGCGCAATGATGACAGCATCTACATTAATAATGGGAAGAATTTCCGGAGTCGGAAGACCGACGATAGGTGCAGAGTTTCCCAGCACAAAAGGATTTTGTTATCTTTACGATGTCGGAGCTGGTAAAGATGCAAAACCCAGACACCTTTTTGAATATGCTGTAATGGGAGTTATTTATGCAAAAGAGATGCACGGAATAAATAATCCCTCGGTCGGACTTTTAAGTATGGGTGAAGAAGAAAGCAAAGGAAATGAACTAACTCTTGCCGCATACAAATTATTCAAAGATTCTGATCTTAATTTTATTGGTAATGTTGAAGGCAGAGATATTCTGAATGGAACCGCTGATGTTATAATCTGTGATGGCTTTGTTGGAAATATTATTCTAAAATTCGGTGAGTCAGTTCCAAAATTATTGAAACATCTTTTACAGAACACCGCAAGTAAAAGCTTTTTTGATAAATTAAAAATCGGATTGTCTAAAGGAGTACTCAAAAAATCTCTGAAATCTCTTGATTATCAGGAACATGGTGGAGTGCCTTTACTTGGAGTAAATGGAATCAGTATCATCGGGCATGGCTCAAGTTCTTCAAGGGCAATCAGAAACATGGTATTCAAAGCGTATCAGATGTTCGATCACCAGTTAGTTGACAAGATAGCGAATTCGTTGAATATTAATCAGAATAATTAATAATTAATTATCATAAGGAAGTATTTTGAGTAGAAAATTTAATGCAATGATTACAGGGGTTGGTATGTATGTCCCAGACAAGATAATGGACAATGCATATTTTGAAAAAATAGTTGAGACGAACAGTGAGTGGATTGTTTCAAGAACCGGAATTAAGGAAAGAAGGTTGCTTGAGCAAGGTGCAACAAGTGATTTAGCTTATAAAGCTGCTGAAGATTTGTTTAATAAGCATAACATAAATCGCGATGATATTGATTTAATCATTGTTGCAACTGTAACTCCAGATATGTTATTCCCTGCAACTGCCTGTATCGTGCAGGATAAACTCGGCTGCAAAAATGCATGGGGTTTTGATCTTTCAGCTGCGTGCTCAGGCTTTTTATTTGCTCTGCAAACAGGCGCTTCGTTCATTGAGTCAGGTGCATTTAAAAAAGTATTGGTTATTGGTGCTGATAAAATGAGTGCTATTACTGATTATACCGATAGGAATACATGTATTTTATTTGGAGATGCCGGGTCAGCAGTATTACTTGAACCCACAGAAGATAAATCATTAGGTATTCAGGATTCAATCTTAAGAATTGATGGTTCAGGACAGGAAGCACTTTACATGCTTGGTGGCGGAAGCCTTAATCCGCCAACGCATGAAACTGTGGATAACAAAATGCATTACATTTATCAGGATGGTAAAGCTGTCTTTAAAGTAGCAGTAAAGGGAATGGCTGATGTATCCTATGAGATAATGAAAAAAAATAACCTGAAATCGGAAGATGTTGCATATCTTGTCCCTCATCAGGCAAACCTGAGAATTATTGATGCAACAGCTGAGAGAATGGGACTTCCCAAAGATAAAGTAATGATCAATATTGATAAATACGGCAATACAACTGCCGCAACCATACCGCTATGTTTAACAGAGTATTATCGCGAAGGAAAAATTAAGAAGGGTGATAAATTAGTATTAGCAGCTTTTGGTGCCGGTTATACCTGGGGATCTACATATTTAGTGTGGTCAATTTAATTTTTTATTTCTTATATGAGCAGAAGAGCATTTTTATTTCCCGGGCAGGGATCGCAATATGTTGGAATGGCAAAAGATCTTTTTGAGAATTCCGTTGAAGCCAAAGAAATGATTAAAACTGCCGATGAAGCTTTAGGCGTTAATCTATCATATATTATGTTTAATGGTCCTGAAGATCAGCTTAAACAAACAGAATTCACTCAACCTGCAATTTTTCTGCATAGTGTTGTGCTTGCAAGTTTGATCAGGACACTTGATTTTACTGCTGCTGCCGGACATTCTCTTGGGGAATATTCTGCACTGGTTGCTGCAAATGCTATTCAATTTTATGATGCCGTAAAACTAGTTAGGGCCAGAGGAGTAGCTATGCAAAAAGCAGGTTTGGAAAATCCGGGTACACTTGCTGCAATAGTAGGTTTGAGTCCTGCTGTCGTTGAAAACTTTTGTACTGAAGCTTCCGTTGAAGGTATTGTTCAATGTGCAAATTTTAATTCTCCAGGTCAAATTGTAATATCAGGTTCTGTTAATGGAGTCAGAAAAGCCATGGAACTATGCAAAGCCGGCGGTGCAAAAATGGTTAAGGAACTTGTTGTGAGTGGAGCGTTCCATTCACCTTTGATGCAATCTGCAAAAGATAGTTTACTTGATTCATTGAATTCGACAAATTTTTACGATTCAAGATTACCGGTTTATGCAAATGTGACCGCAAAACCTGTTACTAGAAAAGATGAAATAAAAGATTTACTGCATCAACAGGTAACAGCACCGGTCAGATGGGAAGAAACTATTACTAATATGATTAATGAAGGCATAACGGAGTTTTATGAGATTGGTCCGGGCAAAGTTTTACAGGGACTGGTTAAAAGAATTAATCCGGAAGTTGTGTGTTTTGGAATAGATAAATTTTCAGATGTGGAGAAGTATCTCTGATGAGCGATCAGATCAAAAAAGCATTTACTAAAAATATCAACGGGCTGTATATAGATCCCAAAATCTTTACATTTAAATTCGGATGTAATTGCAAAGGTGAATGTTGTAATTACGGTGTTTTCACTGATTTGAAGGAAGCTGAATTTATATTAAGTATTAAGGATAAAATAATTCCCTTAATGGATGAAACTCAGTCAACTAATGTTAAAGATTGGTTTGAAACTCCCGAGGAAGATGAAGATTTTGAATCAGGTGTTGCGGTAGGTACAGAAATTATTAACAATAAATGCTCTTTTCTGGATAAGAATGGGTTATGCACTTTACAGAAACTGGCTATTCTGGAAGGAAAACATCAATGGGACTATAAACCCATTTATTGTGTGCTATTTCCGCTTACAGTCTTTGAAGGTGCGATAACAATAGATGATGAACATATCGAGAGATTAAAAACCTGCAACCTCTCCAATATCAGCAACCTTTCTATTTATGAAGCCTGTAAAGACGAGTTAAAACATTTTTTAGGTGATGAAGGTTTCAATGAACTTGAAAAATATCATGACGAATATCTATCTGAACTACAGATCGGAGTAGAAAAAAATGGCAATTAACGGTGAAGTTCATAATAAGCGTGCAATTGTAACAGGAGGTACAAGAGGAATTGGAAGGGCTATTGTAAAAGAGCTTGCTAAGAAAAGCTGCTGCGGAGTTCTATTCTCTGATGTTGCTTTTGTATATAATAGCTGCGATGAATGTGCTGAAGAAATATTACAGGAAATTGACTACCCCGGAACTAATATTCATGCTTTTAAAGCCGATGCTAGTTCTCTTGAACAAGCAGAGGAGACTGTTAAAGCAGCTATGGAAAAACTTGGCGGAGTAGATATACTGGTTAATAATGCCGGAATTACAAGAGATAATCTTTTATTAAGAATGACTGAAAAAGATTTTGATGATGTTGTAAACGCCAACCTTAAAAGCGTTTTCAATTACACAAAAGCCGTTATTAAACCAATGATTTCACAAAGATACGGCAGGATTGTTAACATTTCATCGGTGGTCGGGATGATTGGTAATCCCGGTCAGTCAAATTATGCCGCTTCAAAGGCAGGTGTAATTGGATTTACAAAATCAATGGCAAGAGAATTAGCATCACGGGGAATAACAGTCAATGCAGTTGCTCCCGGATATATTCAAACGGACATGACCAACAAACTAAACGATGAACAAAGGCAAAAGTTAGTTCAGAATATACCCCTTGGCAGAATGGGAACTCCCGAAGATATTGCAAGAGTGGTTGCATTTTTGTGCAGTAAAGATGCAGATTACATAACCGGTCAGGTTATTGCTGTTGATGGCGGTATGACAATGTAGATTTTATTTGTTTCTTAGAATTCAATTTTATTAAATTTAAGTTAGATAATAAAAAGTTCAATATATTTATAACAAACTACAGGAGACGAAAATGGATGTTGAAGCTAAAGTAAAAGAGATTATTATCGACAAACTTGGCGTTGAAGAATCTCAGATTACACCAGAAGCTTCCTTCACAAATGATTTAGGCGCTGATTCTCTGGATATAGTAGAGTTAGTGATGGGATTTGAAAGTGCGTTTCAAATATCAATTCCCGATGAAGATGCCGAAAAAATTGGTACGGTTGGTGACGCTACTAAGTATTTAAAAGAAAAATTAGGATAATTGAATTCTGGGTGCCTGATACTTAATAACATCAGACACCCTTTTTTCATTCTCACTTACCAAAAATTACTTCCAAACTAACTTCCGGAGTTTTTATGAGTAAGAGAAGAGTGGTTGTGACCGGAATGGGAGCAATTACTCCAATCGCAATCGGAACTGAGGAATACTGGCAGGCTCTTATACATGGTAAAAATGGTGTTGATCTTATTACAAAATTTGATACTACACATTTTGATACAAAGTTTGCTGCCGAGGTAAAAAATTTCAACCCGGAAGATTTCCTTGACAAAAAAAGTATTAAACGCCTCGATCCGTTTTCACAATATGCACTTGCTTCATCCGAAATTGCTATTAAAAATGCAGAAATTAACCTGGATACACTTAACAAAGAGAGAGCCGGAATTATTTATGGCAGTGGAATTGGTGGGATGCAGGCACTTCAGAATGAGCATTGGAAATATTTTGAAGCAAAAACTCCGAAGGTAATTAGTCCGTTTTTCATCCCGATGATGATAGCTGACCTTGCAGCAGGACAAATATCTATTAAGTATGGGTTCAAAGGTCCTAATTATGCAACAACCTCGGCTTGTGCAACTGCCTCCCATTCGATTTCGGATGCATTCATGCACATCCAGCGAGGAAGTGCAGATTTGATGATTTGTGGAGGATCTGAGGCTTGCATTGCTGAAATTGCCATTGGCGGATTTAATGCGATGAGGGCCATTTCAACATGGAATGACCGGTATCTTGAGGCATCTAGACCGTTTGATGTTGACAGAAACGGATTCGTTATGGGTGAGGGTGCGGGCACATTAATTCTTGAAAGCCTTGAGCATGCCTTAAACAGAGGTGCAAAAATATATGCTGAGTTAAGTGGGATAGGATTAAGTGCGGATGCTTATCATATTACTGCTCCGCCGCCTGGTGGGGAAGGCGCAATAAGATCTATGAAAATTGCCATCCAAGATGCTGACCTGCTTCCCACAGATATTGATTATATAAACGCGCATGGTACATCTACTCCGCATAACGATGTGAACGAAACGATGGCTATTAAAACCCTGTTCAAGGAACATGCTTATAAACTAATCGTCAGTTCAACAAAATCGATGACAGGACACCTTCTGGGTGCGGCGGGTGGAATTGAAGCAATAGCAACTATTTACTCAATCTTTTATGGTCTGATTCCACCAACAATTAATCTGACTAATCCAGATCCTCAATGTGATTTGAATTATAGCCCACATAAAGCAACCCCAAGGGAAGTGAATGCGGCTATAAGTAACACATTCGGATTCGGAGGTCATAATGCCTCTCTGCTCTTTACAAAATTCCGGGAGTGATGTTGCCGAATCTTCTTAGTTGGATATTCCAAAAGCTTAAACAGCGGGAGAAGGCAAAGCATTCCAAGTTAGCCGCTAAATTTCTATCACCATCAAAGATTGCACAACTCGAACAGATACTTGGCTTCGATATTAAAAATAAATCATATTATTTGCGTGCACTGATGCATCGATCATTCCTGGAACAGATAAATAATAACGATGATTCGAATGAAAGGTTAGAGTTTTTGGGGGATTCGGTACTGAGCCTTGTCGTTGCTGAATATCTTTTTAATCAGTTCCCGGATAAAGATGAAGGGTTTCTTACAAAAGTCAGAGCAAAGCTTGTTAATAGAGTTGCTTTATCGGATTCAGCTGAGGATATTGGATTACAGCAGTTCATTTTAATCAGCCAGAATCTTTCCAACAAATTCAATGCTGCTTCAAGAACTGTACTATCGGACGCACTTGAAGCCCTTATTGGTGCAATTTACCTCGATCATGGTCTTCAAACCTGCAGGGATTTTGTGTTACGGATTTTAATTGAGCCAAATATGAAAGATGGTGATTATCTAATAGATGAAAACTATAAAAGTCAGTTATTGGAGTATGCACAGGCTCATAAACTTGATATTCCTCTCTATGCAGTGATTAATGAAGAGGGTCCGCAACACGAACGAATTTTTACCGTTAAAGTAACAGTTGGATCTATGATTACAGGAATAGGTAAGGGTAGGAATAAAAAGTCTGCAGAACAAAATGCTGCGAAATCTGCTCTTTCTAAAATTCAAAATAAAAATTCTTCTCCTTAATAAAATACCAAATCATTTAGCTTCCATAAATTGAATCAGTTTTTACAATAATTTGTTTTATTTTTGGTTGTACTTATTTAATAATTATTAAATGCAATAACTAATAATACTCTAATTTAAAGGCGCACTTATGATTTCCTTCGAGCACCCCGATAAATTTATTAACAGGCATATCGGACCATCAGAAAATGAAATTCAAGAAATGGTAAAAGTATGTGGTGTAAATAACTTAGATGAACTTATAAATCAAACAATTCCTAAGCAAATACGGCTTCAAAAGGACTTTGAACTGGAACCCGGACTCAGTGAATACGAATTCATCAAGAAGTTAAAATCTCTAGCTTCAAAGAATAAAATCTATAAATCTTATATTGGAATGGGATACTATCCTACCATTCTTCCACCAGTAATTCAAAGAAATATTCTTGAAAATCCGGGTTGGTACACCCAATATACTCCTTACCAGGCAGAGATAGCTCAGGGCAGGTTGGAGGCGCTGCTAAACTTTCAAACAATGATTTCGGATTTAACCGGCATGCAGATTGCAAATGCATCTTTACTTGATGAAGGTACTGCAGCCGCCGAAGCGATGGTAATGTTTTTTAATTTGCGTAAAAGAGATAAACAGAGTGCTAAAAAATTCTTTGTTTCTGATGATACATTTCCTCAGACAATAGATGTTCTCAAATCCAGAGCTAAAGGATTTGGAATCGAACTAATTATTGGTGATTACAAATCGCAACAATTTGATAATGACTATTTCGGATTAATTGTTCAATATCCATCCAATGCAGGTGAAATAAATGATTATAACAGTTTGTTTAAATCTGCAGATGAATTTGGTATTCTTAAAATTGTTGCAGCCGATTTGCTAAGTTTAACTTTACTTACACCTCCGGGTGAATTCGGTGCGGATGTAGTTATAGGTTCAACTCAGAGATTCGGTGTACCAATGGGTTACGGCGGTCCGCATGCAGCATACTTCGCAACGAAAGATGAGTTTAAGAGAAATATTCCCGGCAGAATAATTGGTATTTCTGTTGATTCGCAAGGGAATCCGGCGCTGCGGATGGCTCTGCAAACACGGGAGCAGCATATTAGAAGGGAAAAAGCAACGAGTAATATTTGTACCGCACAGGTCCTTCTTGCAATTATGGCCGGTATGTATGCAGTATATCATGGACCGGGAGGAATCAGGAAGATTGCTGAAAGAGTTAACTTACTTACAAAAGTGCTGGATATGACATTAAAAGAGTCAGGATTTGTTCAAAGTAACAAATATTATTTCGATACACTTTTTATCGAATCTGACAAAAGTATTACTGAAAAAATAAGGGAAGAAGCACTAAAAAATAAAATTAACTTCAGATACTTTGAGAATCACAATATCGGAATTTCGCTAAGTGAAATTTCAACATTAAATGATGTTCAGGAAATATTAAACATCTTCCGTTCTGTTAAAGGTCTGGATTTTGTGGACGTTAGCTTATTTACATCAAAAATTGAATTGGATTATCCGCAAATATTCAAAAGAGAATCAGTGTATCTCGAACATCCGGTCTTCAATTCTCATCATTCAGAGACAGAACTGCTCAGATATATGAAACAATTAGAGAATAAAGATTTGTCGCTGGTTCATTCAATGATACCTCTTGGGTCTTGTACAATGAAACTTAACGCAACAACGGAAATGCTTGGGGTAACCATGCCTGAATTTGCTGAATTGCATCCTTTTATACCAATCGATCAGGCAGAAGGTTATCATCAATTATTCAGAGAGTTAGAAAGTGATCTTGCGAAGTTAACTGGATTCACTGCTGTATCATTACAACCGAATTCTGGTGCTCAGGGTGAATTTACGGGATTATCAGTAATCAGGGCTTATCATGAAAGTATTGGACAGAGTAACAGGAATCTTGTACTTATTCCTTGTTCCGCCCACGGTACCAATCCGGCAAGTGCTGTTATGGCAGGTATGAAAGTGGTTATAATCAATTGTGATCAGAACGGAAATATTGATTTTGAAGATCTAAGGAAAAAAGTTGATCAATACAAAGATACTCTTTCATCATTAATGGTTACCTATCCTTCCACTCACGGTGTATTTGAAGAGAATATAGTTGATGTCTGTGAATTAATTCATGCAAACGGCGGTCAGGTTTACATGGATGGAGCAAACCTCAATGCTCAGGTTGGACTAACTTCTCCAAAGTTAATCGGCGCAGATGTTTGTCACTTGAACCTGCATAAGACATTCTGTATTCCTCACGGTGGTGGTGGTCCCGGAATGGGTCCTATTGCAGTTGCATCTCATCTGGTACCGTTTCTACCCGGTCATAGTGTCGTAAGCATTAATGGTGATAAATCAATTAATGCAGTATCGGCAGCACCTTGGGGCAGTGCTGGTATTCTAGCAATCTCTTACGCGTACATTAAGATGATGGGTTTTGAAGGATTGGAGTCAGCGACAAAGATTGCAATTCTTAATGCTAATTATATTAAATCCAAACTCCAGCATCATTATAAAGTTCTATATACCGGCTTAAACGGAAGAGTTGCTCACGAACTGATATTTGATATGAGAGAATTTAAAAATTCTGCACATATTGAGGTAGAGGATATTGCTAAACGGTTAATGGATTATGGATTCCATGCCCCGACTGTTTCATTTCCTGTCCCCGGTACTCTGATGGTCGAGCCAACAGAAAGTGAATCCAAATTTGAAATGGACAGATTTTGTGAAGCATTAATTTCAATCAAGGAAGAAATCAAAGAAGTTGAAACGGGTATTGCTGATCAGCAGATCAATCTTCTAAAAAATTCTCCTCACACTATTCAAATGGTTTGTTCAGATAAGTGGATCTATCCTTACTCGCGCGAAAAGGCTGCTTATCCGCTTCCATGGATACGAAACAGCAAATTCTGGGCATCTGTAGCCCGAGTGGATAATGCCTATGGAGACAGAAACCTGGTATGTACGTGTCTCCCTGTATCGGAATACGCTGAAGAAGAATTTCAGAATTAAACAATTAAACAGCCGCTTGGTTTTTTAGGCGGCTTCTTATTTTATTTTTCATTATCCTTAAATCCGGTTAATCGAACTTTTAATTAATCATAAAAAATTGATGATAAGATTTTTATGCACATTATTTTTTATTGTTCTTTTAGGAATTGAAATCATTCCGCAAGCTGATTTTAAGATGCGGAGAGAATTTTATCCGTTCAAAGTCGATTCAATTAGTATTCAGGGAAATGATCTCACCAGAGAATTTATCATAACACGTGAACTCACATTTGAAGTTGGCGACACAATCGACTATGAAACCGCGGCTTATAATCGAGAAAGAATTTACAGTCTCGGTATCTTTAATCAGGTAACGATTGAACCCACAAAAAATGACACCACAAATATTCTTAACATCATAGTCGAAGAAAGCTGGTATATTTATCCTATCCCTTTTGTGAATATTAAAGAACGTGACTGGAATAAGCTTTCTTTCGGAATGTATCTCGTATTAAAAAATTTCAGAGGTAGAAATGAAACTTTGTCAGCCGTAGCAGCTTTCGGTTATGATCCCACATTTGGATTGACATACTATAACCCCAATACAATCGGTAATGAAAATATTTCTTTCTTTTCGAGATTATTTTATTCCGATGTTTCAAATAAAAGCTTGATTGCTGAACAACTTGCAGGTCAGACTTTCGAGCAAAAAGTAATAAGCGCTGATATTGAAATAGGAAGAAGGTTTAATTTATTCCATAGGTTTGCACTGAGGTTTGGTTTCAATTATATCGAGTCACCTTTCTATCTAGACGGACTAAGCGCTTCAGAAGAAAGAATAGACAGGGTGTACTCTTTAAGCGCTGCATATCAGTACGATACGCGCGACCTCGCACAATTTCCTAAAAGCGGATTTTATTTTAATTCAAGTTATATACTTAAAGGAATGGGAATTAACGATATAAATTATAACGTTGCCCGGATTGATTTAAGAAGTTATCACCAATTAATTGAGAAGCTGCACTTTAAGATGAGATTTACGAGCAGGTTTACTATTGGTGATCGGGTACCATTTTATGATAATTCAATTATCGGTCTCGAGGATAAAATACGAGGTTTCTTCAAACAGAAAATGGAAGGCAATCATTCATATCTTACATCAGCAGAACTTTATTATCCTATAATTGAAGAATGGCAAATAAACCTTGATTTTATCCCTATTATTCCAAAGCAGCTTCTGTCATATCGGTTTGCTCTTTATGCTCAATTGTTTGCAGATGCCGGTGCTGTGCAAATTAGAAATACTCCTTTACGGATAGGTGATTTTAAGAGTGGATATGGTGCTGGTTTAACGATTCTTATTCTGCCTCATTATGTCGCACGAATTGAATATGCTTTTAATGAATTACGTAAATCGGAATTAATTTTAGATGTTGGAATTTCTTTCTGATATTGAACTTTATTATTCTCCTGTTTTAGAAGTCGGCGATCTAAAAGCTGAGTTGACGGGTGAGGAATTTCACCATTCTGTCCACGTGATGCGAAAGAAAGTTGGAGATACTATTTACGTAACAAATGGAAGAGGCGTAGTTATTTTTGGTGTGATTGATAATATTAAGAAAGAGGCGCTTACGATTAGGCTTACCGAACAAAGAGAATTAGAGAATAAACTTGGTAACATAACTTTCTGTTTTCCTGTCTTAAAAAATCCCGACAGAATTAAATTTATTTTTGAGAAATGCACAGAACTCGGAATTACAAAATTTATTTTATTCAATTCTGCGCGTTCAATAGCAAAAGTACGGAACATTGAGAAGTGGAATAAAACACTTTTATCAGCGATGAAGCAATCTCTGAGAACCTATTTACCATCAATTTCAGTGAATGAAGATATCAAAACTCTTTTCAATCTCAACGGAGAGAAAATTGTTTTTGATCAGAAAGGAAAGAAAATCTTTTCGAAATATAGAATAGATAACAGACAATTCTTTTTAATATTCGGACCGGAAGGCGGTTTAAATGATGAAGAACTGTCTTTTTCAGAGGAAGTTTATAAAATCTCAGATAACAGATTGCGAACTGAAACAGCCATTATTAAATGTGCTTCTTTAATTAGCTAGATCGCGGTTGTATGAGATGAAATTTGCTATTCTATTACTATTATATTTAATCATCACTGCTTGCAGTTCTGCTCCCAGATTTACTGGTGAACCTGATAAAAAATCTACCCGGTACCAATCTTATTCTGCCATCCAAACCGGAATCGCTTCTTACTATGCTGGTGAGTATCATGGCAGAAAAACTGCTAACGGGGAAGTATATGATATGTATAAACTTACTGCCGCTCATCCTGTTTTACCATTTAATACAAAAGTTAAAGTTACCAATACTAAAAACAGTAAGTCCGTTATAGTCAGAATCAATGACAGGATGCCTGATTTTAAAAACAGAATTATAGATCTGTCTTACGAAGCAGCTAAACAAATTGATATGTTACTGGATGGTATTGTTGAAGTTAAAATTGAAATTATAGAACTTGAAAAATAAAAACCCGATCGCCGGATCGGGTTGATAATAATTGGAATTACGTTTATTCCTTGCTAACTGGTTTCAGACTCTTCCACCATTCATTTTTAAGGATATTATATTTCATCTTCTGTTTGTTATCAAGAAGACTCTCAACCTGCTGCTGGGCATTTTTGAGATCTTCATCAGTTGCATTTTTATTCGAAACATAATCGCTTAAAATAGATTTTACTTTTACTGTCTGATCATCACTTAAGAGTATTTTCTGCTTAAGATTCTCAGACATCGATTTAACAAGTTCCTCATTTGATTTTTCTTCAACCTGCGCAAAAACTGCAGATGAAAAAAGTAAAACCAGGATAGCTGTTATAACCGATAAATTAATTTTTATCAGCGTTTTCATTTTTCTCTCCTATTGTTATTTATTCTTATTATAAAGCTAAAACATTTAATGATTTAATTTCAATGCTTATAGAATTATTCTTACTTTTGAGTCAAATTTTCCTACAGTTATGAATAATTTACGATCTAAAGCATTAACCAGAATTCAGTACTTATCCGGCCAATTAGCAGGCCAAAACCTTATAACGTCAAAAATTGAAGAAAAACAGCATAATTATGAGCTTTCAGTAAAAAAGGGTAAAGAAAAAATAAAAGTACTTGTATATTTTGGTAAAAAGGGAGTATCTACAATTGTACAGGGCGATATCAATTCAAAGACTTATAAAGATGTTAAAAATGTCGTTTTAGGAGAAGGATTATTTGATTCTGAGAACACAATAATTGATGAACCCGAAGAATATATCGGTACTGACGAATCAGGTAAAGGAGATTTTTTTGGACCTCTTGTAATCGGTGCAGTGCTGATTGACAAAGAGAAGAGTAATCATTTAACTCAAATCGGTATTAAAGACAGCAAACTATTAAACGATAACCAGATAAAAAGTTTATCAAGAGAAATAAAAAAGATTATCCCTGAAGAATCAAGAAATGTTGTTATTATCAATCCAGAAAAATATAATCAGCTTTATGAATCATTTAAAAATTTGAATAAGCTGCTTGCCTGGGGTCATTCAAAAGCCATTGAAAATATTATCAGTAAAAATAAAACTACGAAAGTGATAAGTGATAAATTTGGAAATGAAGGATTATTAATTCAGGAACTTTCTAAAAAGAAAATTGATGTTGAATTAGTTCAAATCACAAAAGCTGAAAGATTTATTGCTGTTGCTGCTGCATCAATACTGGCAAGGGAGAAAATGCTGAACTGGTTCTCAAACACTTCAGAGCAATTAAAAATAGAAATTCCTAAAGGTGCCGGCGATGTAGTTAATATCACAGCAAATAAAATTGCCTCTCAATACGGAAACGATGTTTTACCGAAATTAGTTAAATTGCACTTCAAGAATTATGTTAATTATTTTAAGACTTAGAAAGGATACTTAATAATTTAATGAGTTCAGTGAAAAAAATTAGAAGAATAGGAGTTCTGACAGGTGGTGGCGACTGCCCTGGGTTAAACGCAGTAATCCGTGGAGTTACAAAACCCGCTCAGGACTTGGGAATGACCGTATTTGGAATACTTGATGGATTTGAGGGATTGGTCGAAGGTAAAGCTAAACAACTCCATAATGAGGATGTTTCCGGAATTCTTGCTCGTGGTGGAACTATACTTGGTTCATCAAATAAAGGTGATCCGTTTCATTGGCCTGTTCAAGCAAATGGTAAAATCGAAATAATGGACAAATCTGAACAGGCTGTGAAAAACTACGAAGCCTGGAATCTTGATGCATTGATTGCTATCGGCGGTGATGGAACTATGCATATTTGCAATAAATTAAGTCAGCTTGGTTTGAATGTTATTGGTGTTCCCAAAACAATTGATAATGATCTTGATGCAACGGATTTAACATTTGGTCATGACTCGGCAGTTTATGTTGTATCTATGGCTCTTGATAGATTACACACTACTGCCTCTTCTCACCACAGAGCCATTGTTGTTGAAGTAATGGGAAGATACGCCGGCTGGATAGCGCTGAATGGTGGTTTATCGGGTGGTGCAGATATTATTTTAATTCCTGAATTGCCCTTTTCATGGAATAAAGTTTATGAAAAAATTAAACAGCGGGAATTAATGGGAAAGAAATTCAGTCTTGTAGCAGTATCTGAAGGTGCGAAGGCACAAGGTGAAGAAATGATCACAAAGGGTAAAGATATAAAAAGAACTGACCCTGTCAGATTAGGTGGCATTGGTGAAGTTGTAGCAAGAAATATAGAAGAAAACACAGGCAGGGAAACAAGAGTAACGGTACTTGGTCATTTACAAAGAGGTGGAAGCCCGACTCCATTTGACAGAATATTATCAACAAAATTTGGAGCTTATGCGATTGATCTCGTATCAAGGAAAAAATTCGGAAATATGGTATCGTTAAAAGGAAGTGATATTAAAACCGTGAGAATAGTCGATGCAATTTCAAAGCAGAAACTAGTTCAACCGGACACCCAGGCAGTTTTTGCAGCCAAATCAGTTGGAATCTCATTCGGAGTATAAGAATATTAAGCTATTTGTTGCATTTCGGGATAGCAGAATTTATATTTGGAAGCCTTTTTCAAGAAGGTTTTAGTACTTTTTGGGGTCGTAGTTCAGTTGGTTAGAACGCCTGCCTGTCACGCAGGAGGTCGCGAGTTCGAGTCTCGTCGGCCCCGCATTCAAAAGCCTTAATTCAAAACGTATTGAGGCTTTTTTTATTTTCTGACTTCTCTAAATATCTACTGCAAGTGTAACGAATATGTATCTAGTATTGCTACATTTAATATTTATTTTTAATTGAAATAATAATTTAGAATGTAACATCATTATCCATTCATTCCTCCAATTCTTATATTTCAGAATAATATTTTAACCATTTTCAGGTTTATATGAATTTCTTCCTTAGAATCCTATTTCTGTTGATTGTACTGCTCGTTCCCAGGGTTTTCGGACAGGTAGAGAATGTCCCGATAAAACATCCTGTTTATGTGTTTCTAAAAGAAATGAAGGTAAAGAAGATTATCCCTTACCTAAAGGAAGATATTCCCAATCTTTCGCGTTTTCAGATCAAAGAATACCTGCTGCAAATTGAAAAAAAGAAAAGTGAATTAAGCTCTACCGAAAAAGATTTATTTGAACGTTACAAAGTTGAATTTTATGAGTTACTTGATCCTGAAACGACAACTTATTTTTTCCATCCAAATCAAGACTTCATTACCAGTGCCTCAGAAATATTTTCTGACAAGGTAAAATATTTTTATGCTTACAAAGAAGAAAATGCAAACGTTTTTATTGAAATGTTGGGTCATTACCATTTTGGTCAGCAATTTGAACCCATTGTAAACAATGCACATCTGTTTGATATCGGCTTTAGATTCCATGGCACTCTTTTTAAGCATCTTGGATATAACTTTTCATTTTTAAAGGGCGGTTCAACAGGCAGCAGAGATGTGGCTGAAATGATCGAACCAAGAGTGTTACACAGTTTTAAATGGGTTGAAAACTCAGAAAACATTAATAATTATGACTTTACCCAAGGATACCTGAAATATCATACGCAGCCGGCTGATGAGATGGACATGAGCTTTCAAATCGGTAGGGAACATACAACCGTCGGTTATGGATACGGAAGTAAATTAGTACTCTCAGGAGATAATCCACCTCTCGATTTTTTACAATTCGATTTTAATTACGGGATTGTTCATTTTACTTCCATTCATGGTTCAACCGTTGGCGATTATTCAACGAACAAAGATGAAAGATATACTAAATACTGGGCATTCAACCGGTTTAAGCTATCGTTTGAAAATCTGTTTGATATTGGAATTGGTGAAAGTATCGTGTACTCAGGCAGGGGATTGGAACTTGCATACTTAAGTCCGTTGGCCTTCTACAAATTTGTTGAACATTCAATTCAGGATAGAGATAACGGGAATCTATATTTTGATTTACAAACCAGCTTCATTAAAGATGTTGAATTTCAGGCGACCTTTTTGCTTGATGAAAATATTCTCTCAAATCTTCAAAATCTGGATAGTTACAAAAATAAAACTGCGTATCAGCTAGGCTTATTTTGGTATGAAGCTTTCACACTCAATAATCTTTCGTTCATATTAGAGTATACAAAGATCCGTCCATACGTTTATTCACATAATAATATTAAAAATACTTACACTGCCTGGGGAACAAATCTTGGTCATCCGATTGGACCAAATTCAGATGACTTGCTGACTAGATTGACTTATAATTTTAATGATTGGATAAGAGCTACATTTGATTACCAGTTTATTCGAAACGGAGAAAATGTTTATGACGAGGAAGGAAATCTGGTTAAGAATGTAGGTGGAGATATTTATATTTCTCACCCAAGTAAACCCGAAGATCCAAATGCCTATTTCTTAGATGGAATAAGATTTAATCATAATGTATTAAGATTGTTGCTTAGAATTGAGCCAGCACGTGATTTTATTTTCGATGTAGTTTATGAATTTGATAACGAAAAGAATCTTTCAGAGAATACTTCACATAATACAAGCTATGGTTATATCAAATTCAGTTTGAGATATTAGATTGGGATTTGAGTATCGCTGTTAATTACCTTCATAGTTATTAATAAAGCATCTTATTAGAGGCTTTATATTTTGTGCGAGCAATAGGATTCTTCCAAAGGAATGCCTTCGGCAGAACCTTTGACCCTAATAACTTATATCATTTCTATATTATGAATGAGAATGGATTTGAGTGGGAGCTATAGGATTCGAACCTATGACCCCCTGCTTGTAAGGCAGGTGCTCTG
>CAZXCP010000003.1:93947-101959 GCA_964639355.1 uncultured Ignavibacteriaceae bacterium | reverse complement strand
AAAATGACTCTATTAAAATTACATTTAATTCAAAATTAGAAGACTATCTTAGCATCAGATTAGAAGGTTCAGTAGATGTTGATGATGAACTGCAAAGTCTGATAGCAGTTTTCGATTCTTTAACGGTTAACTATAACAATCTTAAAATTAGAAATTCTGACAAAATTGTTCTTGGTTATAAAACTTCCGATTTTAATTTTGAGAAATTCAATCTTGAACTGGCCGAAGGAATGGTATCACTGGATGGAAAATTTGGTTCGACGGGCGACGGGTTATTGAATATTACCTCACAAGATATGGAATGGCGTGAGATCGGAAGAGAAATATTAGGAATAGAAGATGAGACTAATTTCGATTCTCAAATCAGTTTATCAGGTCAGCTAAGGGGTAATTTTTCTAACCCTGTTTTATTAATTAATGTCGGACTTAAAGATTTGATTTACCAGGGGAAAAATATAGGTACCATTCTTGCAGATCTTTCATTTCAAAATTCCGAATTGACAACGGATATTAAATTTATCGATTCATTTAGAACGCTGGAATATCCCAAACTGACTATTTCTGGAACCATACCATTCGGGGTTACTGGTGATGAGAATGATAATACAATCCGGCGAGAAATGAAACTTGAGATATTTGCGGAAGAATTCAATCTTGCTTCTTTGGGAAATGCAGTCCCGTTTCTTAACGATGTAGCAGGCAACTTAAATATTCATATGGATGTTGTGGGCACACTTGATGATCCGGAAATAAAAGGTGCTATAAATTTGTCAAATGCTAGTTTCGTTGCAGAGGCAAACAATCTCAGATATAATTTTGAAACTAATGTATCGTTTGACAAAAGTGATGTATTAATCCAGAATATCTCTCTCAGCAATACAATTGAAACAAAGTACGGAGGGACATTAAGAGGCAGTGGTGAAATTCAACTTGATAAGTTTTCGGTTTCAAAAGCTGATCTGAAGATGAAAGGTGATCTGAAAGTGTTGGATCGAATTTCACGCGAGGTTAATCCTCTTGTTTATGGAGAGCTTGCGATTCAGACAGACGGTGATATTCATTTGTCCATGGATAAAAACTCAACCTTCCTCGACGTTCCAATAAATGTTACTGTCGCTGATATTAATTTTCAGATGCTGCAGTCAGCATACCAGAACACTTCAGGATTTATTTATAGATTTATTGATTATTCAGATACACTTGATTTACGTGAAACCAGCCTTGACAGCTTAATTATTATTTCTGAATTAAGAAGAATTCAGCAGACGCCTGAAGGAAGTTCACCCGGCACATTTGACTACAGGGTTCGGGTAAACATGAAAACAGAAGCAAAAATGGTTGTAGTACTTTCGCGGGAACTTAATCAGGATCTGGTCGCAGTAATGGACGGCAATTTTGAATTAGCTTCGAGAGAAGGCAGAACTTTCTCTACCGGGCAGTTAAATCTTCTGGAAGGATCAAAACTTTCCTTCATTAAATCATTTGATGTATCCGGTAATGTACGGGTTGAAAAACTAGATAACCCTCTGTTAAACATTACAGCTGTTTACAGAGATTATTATTTGCCTCTTGATACTGCCGGAGTTGCTGAAGAGGTGGAGGTTGCCGTTAAAATCAGATTTAACGGACCCTTAAGTGAACTCGGTCAGAATTTTCTTCGCGATGAACAGAATATCACTGTATATGTTGGTGCTGATAAAATCGAAAGCGATGAACCTGACCCGACAAAATCTACAACAGATGCATTCCTGTTTATTATAGCAGGCAGATTTACGGATGGCGCAACCACACAGGAACTTAATGCAGCTGCAAATACGGTAGCCAGTTTGGCTGGTTCAGTACTTGGCGGTTTCCTTAACAGGTACCTTGGTGATTATGTACGAAGTGTTCAGCTAAGACAGATCGGCTCGGAAACAAAATTCAATCTGATAGGAAGAGTAGGATCATTTCGATATGATATCGGTGGTTCGACAGATGTATTTCAGGATTTGAGTCGTGCCAATGTTAAAATTGAATATCCCATAATTCCAAGATTGTTGCTGAGGCTTGAACGCAAGGAAGCCATTAATGAAACTACTTTGTCAAACGATATGTTTAATGAGTTAGGATTAAAGTACAGGATTGACTTCTAAATGAAAAAAGAGCTTAAATCGTTTTTTAAAAAAAATCCAACTCGTGCATTCAAACCAAAAGATATTGCACGAAAACTTGATCTGACTTCCGACCATGAATATGCAGAACTTAAGTCTATGCTTCATATGCTGACAGTGGAAACTTTCTTAAACAAGTCAGGTAAGAGGTTTAAGCTTAATACAATTCCTGAATCTAATAAGATATCAGGCACACTTGAGATTAACCAGAATGGTTATGGATTTGTTTCCCCGGATGCGAAGGATATTGGAGATATATTTGTTGCCGCAAGAAATATTTCTACTGCATTTGACGGAGACAAAGTTGAAGTCACATTGTTTGCAAAACAAAAGGGTAAAAATCTCGAAGGCCAGATAACAAGGATATTAAAACGGAAAAAGGTTGAGATTCCTGGAATACTTAAAAAATCCAGATCATTCTATTTCGTTTCACCCGATGATCCATCAATACATAAAGATATCTATATTGACATAGCCAATCTTAGAGGAGCAAAAAAGGGTGATCGCGTTGTGGCTAGTAATATTGACTGGGACGATCCGGTCAGAAATCCTGAAGGCGAAATAATTGAAGTTTTAGGTAAAGAAACTTCTCCCGATTCTGAAATTATTGCACTTGCCCGAGAGTTTAATTTAAACCATAGATTTTCCGAGAGTTGTCTTAAAGAAGCCGAAGAAGTTGATACAACCATTTCTGAAAAAGAAATACATAGCAGAATAGATTTTCGTGAATCAGTGGTTTTTACAATTGATCCTTATGATGCAAAAGATTTTGATGATGCACTCTCTATTGAATTGCTGGACAATAACAACTATAAAATAGGTATTCATATAGCTGATGTTAGTCATTATGTCCGGTTGGGAAGTGATTTGGACAGAGAAGCTTACGACAGAGGTAATAGTGTATATTTTGTCGGTAAGGTCATCCCTATGCTGCCGGAAAGATTATCCAATCAAATATGTTCTTTAGTAGCTGGAAGTGATAGACTGACTTACTCTGTAATAGTTGAAATTACCCCGCGTGGTAAGGTTGTTGATTATAGTATAGCAAAAACGGTTATCAACAGTAAAAGAAGATTTACTTACGAAGAGGTCCAGCAAATTATAGAAATGAAAGCAGGAGAGTTTGCTGAAGAAATTTTAATACTTGATAAAATTGCTAAAGTTCTTCGTAAAAAACGAATGAAAGAAGGCAGTATAGATTTTGCATCAGCTGAAATTAAGTTTGAACTTGATGAAAATGGCAGGCCTGTCCGGGTAATGAAGAAAGAGATCAAAGACAGCAATATGCTTGTTGAGGAATACATGCTTCTTGCAAATAAAATAGTTGCAGCACATATAGCAAAACCGAAATCAGGCAATATAAGACCGTTTGTTTATAGGGTTCATGATTTGCCCGACCAGGAAAAAGTTAATGAGTTTGCCCGATTTGTAAAAACACTAGGATATTCTTTTGATCCCGGTTCTAATTCTAAAGCCATTCAATTCCAGACATTGATGAATGCTGTAAAAGGAAAAGAGGAAGAAGCCCTGATAAACGATCTTGCTATAAGGTCTATGGCCAAAGCAGCATATTCACCGGATAATATCGGTCATTATGGTTTAGGCTTTAAATTCTATTCGCATTTTACTTCTCCAATAAGAAGGTACTCTGATTTGATTGTACACAGGCTATTGGTTCATTACAATAATGGGAATAAGAAGAATCCATATTCTCATATACAACTGGATGAGATGTGCGATCATATTTCTTTTTGTGAGCGAAATGCTATTGAGGCAGAACGTCTCTCGGTTAAATTGAAACAAATTGAGTATTTATCTGACCAGCTGGGCGAAGAATTTCATGCAATAATTTCTGGTGTTACTAATTTTGGTATTTTTGTTAAAATTACGGATATATTAGCAGAAGGTCTGATTAGACTAAGAGATTTAGAGGACGATTTTTACGTTTACGATGAGAGAAAATATTCGTTAATTGGTAGGGAGACAAAAAAACAGTTCCGGTTAGGAGATAAAGTGAATGTAAAACTTATCCGGGTCGATCGTGAAAAATCTGCATTAGATTTTGTGATAGTTAATTAAGGTATAAAAGATGAAAAATTATAAAATATTCTTTTTGATACTACTACTTTTTGCCGGAAATGGTTTTGCCCAGTTCGGTAAAAATAAAGTTCAGTACAAAAAATTTGATTGGTACTTTATTCAAACCGATCATTTTGATGTATACTTCACCAATGGTGGAGAAACAATTACTGAATTTGCTGCACATGCTGCTGAAGATGCACTTAAATCGATACAGACAACTTTTCGTTACAGAATAAATAATAGGATTACGGTTATCGTATATAACTCTCAAAATGATTTTCAGGAAACCAATGTTATTGACCAATCTTTAAGTGAAGGAATTCAGGGCTTTACAGAACTATTTAAAAACAGAGTTGTGGTGCAGTTCAATGGTTCATATAGTCAATTCAGACATTTAATTCATCACGAATTAGTTCATGCTGTAATGAATGATATGTTTTACGGCGGATCTTTGCAAAATATAATTGCTAATAATATTACACTTTCTTTTCCACTCTGGTTCAGTGAAGGATTAGCAGAGTTTGAAGCATTAGGATGGGACGTAGATACAGATATGTTTATCAGAGAAGCTGCTATAAGTGAATACCTTCCTGATATAAACAGACTGGATGGATATTTTGCGTATCGTGGAGGTCAGTCAGTTTTTTATTATATAGCAAATAAATATGGCAGAGAAAAAATTGGAGAGCTTCTAAACCGAATTAAAGGGGTCGGAAATGTAAATGAAGCTATTAAAAGTACGTTGGGGTTGGATCTCAAAGAATTAAATGAGAGATGGAAAAAGGATGTAAAGCGAACCTATTGGCCTGATATAGCTTTCAGGGAGGATCCGGAAGAATTTTCTAAACGATTAACTGATCCGGAAAAAAAAGACGGATTTTATAATACCAGTCCGGCAATCTCACCACAGGGTGATAAAATTGCATTTATCACAAACCGTAATTTTTATTTCGATGTTTATCTGATGGATGCTATTGAAGGAAAGATTATCAAGAAATTAGTGGAAGGTAATCGTTCACCTGATTTTGAAGAACTTAATATTCTTACTCCCGGATTAACCTGGTCACCGGATGGGTCGAAAATAGCTCTCTCTGCTAAAAGCAAGGGATACGACCTAATTTATATTATTGATATTGAAACTGAAAAAAGGGAAACTATTCCTGTCAGACTGGACGCAATTCAGAGTGTAACCTGGTCAAATAACGGTAGTTATATTGCATTTATTGGTCAAGATACAAAACAGTCAGACGTTTATCTTTTTAATTTTGAAACAAAAGAACTAATTAATTTAACGGATGATCTGTTCAGCGATAACGATCCTTCCTGGTCCTTTGATGACAGTAAAATTTATTTTTCCTCAGACAGAGGGAATTATCTTAGTCGGTCTCAGTTAAACTCCGATTTCAAGATTTATAATTTTGAATACGGCCAAAAAGATATTTATTCTATTAATCTTGAAGATAAAAATATTGAGAGAATAACAAATCTACCAAACAGCAATGAAACTTCTCCCAGAGAAGATGCAAACGGCGAGAGACTTTTATTCATTTCTGACCTGAATGGAATAAATAACATTTATGTTAAAGCTTTAAATTCTGATGATTCCAATATTCGTCCTATTACCAATTCACTAACCGGCTTGTATCAGCTCTCTACTTCGCGAGATGGTAAAAAGCTTGTTTATTCAACTTTATTTAAAGCCAGTTTTAATTTATTCCTTATGAATAATCCTTTCGAACCTAAAACTGAATTGAAAGAACTGGTACCCACAAAGTATATTACAAAACTTGCCGAGGAAAGATTAAAAGGAATTGACAGCAAAGATGAAAAAGTTTTGGTAGAGATTTTTGATGACAGCTTATCGGTTGAATCTGAAGGGATATCAATTTTCACGGGAAATGTTATTGATACAACGAAATCTGGCTCTGAAGAAATTCGAGGTGATTTTAGTAACTATATATTTGGCTCACCTAAAGATACATCTGCCACCAAGGCTCAAATAGAATTAGACTCAATCAAGCCTACAGATAATCTTGATGATAATGGAAACTTTATTGTAAACCGATATAAAATAACATTTGCTCCGGATTTAGTATATGCAAATGCAGGATATAACACTATTTATGGTCTTATCGGAACAACGATAATCTCTTTCAGCGACGTTTTGGGAAACCACCGGCTCATCGGTGTTACAGGATTGCAGATAGATCTTAAAAACAGTGATTTCGGACTCGCATATTATTATCTGCCTGATAGAATTGATATTGGCGTTCAGGGATTTCATACCGCACGATTTGTTAGATTATTGCGAGGCGGATTTGCTGATTTATTCCGATTCAGAAATTTTGGCGGATCAGTTAATGCTAACATCCCGCTGAATACCTTTGAAAGATTTGAAGCAGGATTAACATGGTTTAATGTTAGAAGTGAGAATCTGGACGACATTAGTGAACCTGTTGATGAAGCAAATTATTTAGTACCATCTGTAAGTTTTGTTCAGGATAATGTTCTCTGGGGCTATACCAGTCCTATTGAAGGTACCAGATATAGATTCGATTTATTTGGAAATCCCGGTATTAGGAATAAGAGATTAAGTTTTCTTTCACTCACTGCAGATTATAGAAATTACTTCAGATTCTGGACAGATTATTCTTTTGTTATGAGATTTTCCGGAGGATATTCCAGCGGGGCAAACGCTCAACGATTCTTTATTGGCGGAACTGAGAACTGGATCAACCGCACATTTGCAACTACAGAAGTTCCTTTTGAATCAGTTTCTGACTTCGCATTTCTGACAGCAGCACTTCCTCTGCGCGGGTATGATTACGCCGAAAGAATAGGTACAAAATATGCTTTAGCAAATTATGAATTGAGATTTCCGTTAATAAGATACCTCGTGCCCGGTGCTCTTCCCATATTATTTAGTAATATTCTTGGAGTGGCATTTATCGATGTGGGTACAGCCTGGAATCAAACAGAAAGACTTCAGCTGTTTTCAAGAAATGAACAGGGGAATATTGTATCGAAAGACTTATTGATTGGAACCGGTCTCGGAGCCAGGATATATCTTTTATACTTCCTACTGAGGTTTGATGTTGCCTGGTCTTATAATGTTGATAGATTTTCAGCGCCTAAATATTACTTTTCTTTAGGAACAGATTTTTAATCCTAATAATATTCAAAAAAAGGATTCTGTTTTAACGGAATCCTTTATTTAATAATTCTGATTATAGACTTGTTAGATTAAGACTTTGGCTTTTCACTATTCGAATTCTTCTCTGAATATTTATCAGAACTGGCTTTGTTATCTTTAGAGTTTGTGTTTACTCTGTCAGATTTGGCATTTGAAACTTTATAATCTGTTTGATAGAACCCCTTGCCCTTAAAAATCGGTCCTAATCCCGGGCCAATAATCCTTTTTACTTCTCCTTTACATTCAGGGCATATTTTAATTGGTTCAGCCGTAATGGGCTGAAACATTTCGAATGTGTGTGAACAGACAGTACATTTATAATCATATGTGGGCATATATTATCTTTCAAAATATTGGGCGAAAACTTAATGAAATAGAAACAAAAATTCCATAAATTTGATAAAGTAAAAATTGGATATTTAACTAATACAGGATCAAAATAGTTGAAAAAAACACCGGTGATTCTAGTTTCTGTTGTTTTAATTTTTTTATCAGGCTGTTTGAATTATATCCAGGATATGGTGATATATCCTGATGGGTCAGGTAAATTGAAAATAAATTATTGGATGGATTTTCATTCCACTGAG
>CAZXCP010000003.1:0-93937 GCA_964639355.1 uncultured Ignavibacteriaceae bacterium | reverse complement strand
ATCTGTAATAGAAAGCATAGGAATTTTTAATGTAGATTCAATCAAAAAAGAATTTACATCAGATTTTACTACAGTAACTTTCGTAGAGGCGAAAGCAGACTCAAGTGACAGCACTTTACATGCAATTATACATCTTGATTTTACACATGTAGATTCACTCAGTAAATTAAAAGTTTTTTCACAGTATGAATTCTCACTTAAGGATGGTGCTTCAGGGCAGAAAATATACACACAGTTCATTCCTCCAATAACGACTGGGTTTGGAATTGATGGGAGTAAGTATTCCATAACATATAACATAAATTTTAGAGGGGAAATAATAACTCATAACGCTACAACTGTTTTTGGAAATAACCTGAGTTGGTCCTACACTTTACCTGAAATCGGAAGAGGTAAGACAATTTCAGTTACCTTTCAACCTTATAAGTTAAAAGAAACTCCTTATTGGATATATATACTTACAGGGATTGTATTACTGATAGTTATAATTTTTCTTTTCAAGAAAAAGAAGGATTAAAAGTGTGAATAATCTAATTTCAGCAATATAAAAGCTTTTTTGTCAGTCTGAATCATTGTAATTCATTTATTTGACATAACTTACCTCAATACGTATATTTGCTGTCTATTTTTTAAATAGCCCTAAGGAATAGTAATCCAATGCCACTGAATGATTTTATGATTTTTGCTGGTAGTTCTAACCAGCCATTAGCGAAAAAAATCGCAAAAAATCTTGGTAAAGAACTGGGTAGTTTAGAAATGAAACGCTTTAGCGATGGGGAAATTTGGGTAAAATACGGTGAAAATATTAGAGGCAGGGAAATATTCATTATTCAATCCACTAACCCGCCATCTGATAATATACTTGAATTACTAATTTTGATTGATGCAGCCAGACGGGCATCGGCAAAAAGAATTACAGCAGTAATACCATATTTTGGTTATTCTAGGCAAGATCGGAAAGACCAGCCGAGAGTGTCAATTACGGCTAAATTAATGGCAAACCTTATAACAGTAGCTGGCGCTGATAGAGTGATAACTATGGATCTTCATGCATCTCAGATTCAGGGATTCTTTGATATTCCATTTGATCATCTTTACGGCTCATCTATTTTTTTGAAACACGTTAACAAACTTTCGGATAATCTTGCGGTCGTTTCACCGGATGTTGGAGGAATTAAGGTTGCCCGTGCTTATTCAAAAATGCTGCACTCAGGTTTGGTTGTAATTGATAAAAGACGGTTAGCACATAATCAGGCGGAGGTTATGAACATTATAGGTGAAACTGAAGGAAAGGATATTCTTTTGGTTGATGACCTAATAGATACTGCCGGAACTTTCGTAGGCGCCATTAAAGCACTCAAGCAAAAGGGTGCTAAAAAAATATTTGGAGCAGTTACTCACCCAATGCTCTCGGGTTCAGCTGTTGAAAGGCTTAATCAGTCTGATCTTGATCTTCTTTTTGTAATGGATACACTTAAAATCAAGGAAGACATTTCGCCTAAAATTAAAGTAGTTTCTGCCTCAGAATTATTCGCAGAGGCATTAGTCAGAACATATAACAATGAATCAATCAGTTCATTATTCAATATCGATAAAGGATAAAAGTTTTTTGGAGAACTTATGGAAAAAGTATTATTAGAAGCACACAAAAGAGAAAACCGAACAAAATCCGCAAACAATGCTTTAAGAAAACAGGGCAGAGTACCCGGCGTGATCTATTCTCGTCAGGTACAACCAATTGCTGTGGATGTCGGTGAAGGATCGATAAATCCATTGGTATTTACATCTAAAACCCACTTAATTTCGTTAAACATTGAGGGATCAGATCCTATAGACTGCATAATTAAGGATGTTCAATTCGATCCCGTTACAGATAGAATTGTGCACTTCGATCTACAAGCATTCGATGCCAAAGAAAAAATTCAGATTGAAGTCCCTATTCATCTTGTTGGAAGTGCCATTGGAGTAAAAGAGGGTGGAATTGTTCAGCATAGCCTTCACAAACTTGAAATTGAGTGTCTTCCTTCCGATATACCGGAGGAAATTACCGTCGATATTTCATCCCTAAAACTTGGAGATTCAATTCATGTTAAGGACCTCAAACTTGAAGGTGTTGATGTGCTTAATCCTGAAGAATCTATAATTGTTCTTGTTACTCATCCAAAAGTTGAGAAGGAACCTGTCCTCGGCGAGGTTGAAGCCGAAGTTGCTGAACCGGAAGTTATAGGTAAAGGCAAGGGTGAGGAAAAAGAAGAAGAATAATTTTTGTGAGGTGCATTCTTGGAATAGGGAATCCTGGCCGCCGGTACTTGAATACAAGACATAATGTTGGTTTCAAGCTGGTTGATGACTTTGTTTCAAGAGTGAAATTAAAGTTTAAAACTTCTAAGCATGATTATTATTTTACTCAAGGGGAAATTGAAGAAAATCCTTTTATAATCATAAAACCGTCAAATTATGTTAATAATAGTGGATTAGCAGCGCTTCAATGTATTAATGAATATAATATTTTACCACAGAATTTGTTGGTTGTTGTCGATGATGTCAATATAGAATTTGGTGAAATCAGAATAAGAAAATCAGGTGGAGATGGAGGACACAACGGATTAAATTCTATCATTTATCATCTGAACACAACTGAATTTCCCAGAATTCGTTTCGGTATTGGTGAGGAGTTCGAAGAAGGTTACTTATCAAATTATGTGTTATCCAGTTTTACCCCAAATGAGCTAAAAGTATTAACTGGCTTAATGGATTTAACCGCTCATCTTATCAAAGCTTTTATAATCGGCGGTTTTGATTTTTTGTTATCTGAATATTCCCGTTCTAAGAATATAAAAACTAAAGAAAATAAGGCATCTAAAACAAATGAAAGTCAGGAGTAAATAATGGATTCAATTCTTCACATTATTCCGCTCTTTGGAGTATTAGCATTAATTTATACTTTTTGGAAAACTTCCTGGATTAAGAAACAAGATCCGGGCAATGAAAATATGCAGAAAATTGCTGGCCATATAGCAGAGGGCGCTATGGCGTTTCTTAAAGCAGAGTACAGAGTGCTTGCCATATTCGTAGTTGTAGTTGCTGTTCTATTGGCAATCAGTGGTGCCAATTCAGCAGATTCTTCACCCCTGGTTGGTGTTTCATTTGTTGTCGGTGCATTTTGTTCTGCATTAGCAGGGTTTATAGGGATGAGAGTTGCAACAAAAGCAAATGTCCGGACAACAAATGCCGCCAGAACTAGCCTGGGTAAGGCTCTTGAAATTGCTTTTGCAGGTGGTTCGGTTATGGGATTAGGTGTTGTTGGATTAGGTGTCCTTGGGTTAAGCGGACTTTTTATTTTGTATGGTGATATCTTTGGTATGAATCAGGTTGATGATTTGAGGAAGGTAATAACCATTATAACAGGGTTTTCATTTGGAGCATCCTCTATAGCGCTTTTTGCAAGGGTTGGCGGAGGTATATACACAAAAGCTGCGGATGTGGGAGCAGATCTTGTCGGTAAAGTTGAAGCTGGAATTCCTGAAGATCATCCTCTAAATCCTGCAACTATTGCAGATAATGTTGGTGATAATGTTGGGGATGTCGCGGGGATGGGTGCAGATTTATTTGAATCATATGTTGGTTCTATCATTGGCACAATGGTTTTGGGCTCAGCATTTTTTATTATTCCTGAATTCACAGATAAATTTAACGGGTTGGGTGCTGTTCTGCTTCCATTAGTTATAGCTGGATTTGGAATAGTTATGTCGATTATCGGGACATTTTTTGTTAAAGTTAAAGAAGGTGGCGATCCTCAAAAAGCCCTCAACAGAGGTAACATTGTTGCCGGTACATTAATGATATTTGCTTCCTGGTTTTTAATAAA
Organism: uncultured Ignavibacteriaceae bacterium; assembly: GCA_964639355.1. GTDB lineage: Bacteria > Bacteroidota > Ignavibacteria > Ignavibacteriales > Ignavibacteriaceae > JAGXRK01. The sequence continues at coordinate 90,069 of CAZXCP010000003.1, read as the reverse complement.
ATGGCTTCTTCCTGAAGAGTGGTATTACCAGGATCCATTATATCAATGGGCTGACCCGGTTAAGGGAAATCTTTATACATCATCTGGAATTTTCATTGCAACAGTTGTCGGAATCATTTCGGGTGCACTGATTGGGATGATAACCGAATATTATACTGGTAGCGGTAAGAAACCGGTCATAGGTATTGCCAGGCAATCATTAACCGGTGCAGCAACGAATATTATTTCCGGATTAAGTGTAGGTATGTTATCGACTGCACTTCCAATTATTGTAATTGCCTTTGCTATTATCTCAGCATTTTATTTTGGAGGCCTTTATGGGATTGCAATAGCTGCTGTTGGTATGCTTTCAATTCTTGGTATACAATTGGCAGTAGATGCTTACGGACCGATTTCTGACAATGCAGGTGGGATTGCTGAAATGTCCGAACTTCCAAAAGAAGTTCGGCAAAGAACCGATAAACTTGACGCAGTTGGTAACACAACTGCAGCGATAGGAAAAGGGTTTGCTATCGGGTCAGCAGCATTGACAGCCCTGGCGCTTTTTGGTGCTTATATGACATCAGCTGACATTAAATCAATCGATATTTCAAAAGCCGAGGTAATGGGCGGATTATTTTTAGGCGCAATGATCCCGTTTTTATTTTCGGCTTTAGCCATGCAGGCAGTCGGCAGAGCTGCTATGTCGATGATTGAGGAGGTAAGAAGGCAATTTCTCTCAATCCCTCAACTCAAAGCTGCTCTTGAAGTTATGAAAAAAAACCATGGAGTAGAAAAGAAAGATTGGTCTAAGGAAGATTTTGAAACTTTTGAAAAAGCACATGGTATGGCTGAATATGGAAAGTGCGTTGAAATCTCAACGAAGTCAGCTATAAAGCAAATGGTTATTCCAGGGCTACTGGCTGTTATAATACCTATATTAACCGGTTTCGCAGGAAGTAAGGAAATGCTTGGCGGGTTAATTGCCGGCGTAACTGTATCCGGTGTGCTTATGGCTATTTTTCAGGCTAATTCAGGTGGAGCCTGGGATAATGCTAAAAAAATGTTTGAAGAGGGAATTGAATTTAATGGCCAAAAATATCTTAAAGGTTCAGACCCACATAAAGCTGCAGTAGTTGGAGATACTGTCGGTGATCCATTTAAAGATACATCGGGTCCTTCTCTTAACATTTTATTAAAGCTAATGTCTGTTGTAGCACTTGTAATTGCACCTTTAATTAGGTAATTTTGAAGGCATTTTTAATTAAAATATACTCATAACCCTGCTTCTGAAATCATGAATTGTCAGGAGCCACAAAAGCCCATAGGGAGGTGAAAGTTACGGATGAAGAAAAACGTTTATGATAGTACAGTTCTTATCAATGCAGCTTTGGATGATAATCAGATCGATGCAATTATAACTCGTATTAAAGATTTCATTACTTCAAACGAAGGTGAAATACGTGAATTAGAGAACTGGGGACGCAAAAGACTGGCATATATGGTCAATAAAAGTAAAATTGGTTATTATGCAGTTTTCAGATTTGATGCCCCTGCCGAAATCGTTTCAAAACTCGATAGATTATTTTCTCTTGATGAGCAAATCCTGAGATTTTTAACAATCAAACTAAATAAAGACGCTCTCGAACAAATTGAGAAAAATAAAATTCAAACTGTTTCAGCAGAAGAGGAAATTATTGTTCCGGTTGATAATGCAATCATACCTGCAAACAATGATTTGATAACAGAAGATAACGGTAATAACTAATTTTATAGATTTAGAACGGAGGATAACCAATGGCCGATTTGAAAATGCCGGAAATAAATTATGTTATAGTCGCTGGTAATTTAACTAAAGATCCAGTGTTTAGAGAAACAACAAACAAAACACCGGTTGTAAATTTCTCAATTGCCTCGAACCGGAAATATAAAGACAGTTCAAATCAGTGGCAGGAAGATGTTTGTTACGTTGGTATAGTTGCTTGGAATAAATTAGCTGAAAGCTGCAGAGAGAGACTTAAAAAAGGCTCGGCTGTATTAGTTGATGGTGAACTTCAGAGCAGAACCTGGAAGTCTGAAGACGGACACAACAGAAGCATAGTTGAAATTAAAGCACGACGAATTCAATTCCTGAACAAACGATTAGTAAATAATCATGATAATAATGGTTCAATTGAAGATGAAGATATCGTTGTTGCTGAGGAAGATACCGTTGATTATACAGAAGACTCATTCGATAAATTTCTGTCCAGTGAAGAATCAGATTTAATTAAGTAAAAAGGTTTTATATGAAAAAAGAGATAAGAGCAAAAAAAGTCTGCAGGTTTACTCAAAACAATATAAAATATATTGACTATAAAGATGTAAAACTGTTGCAGAAATATACTACAGAGCAGGGTAAGATAATCCCTAAAAGAATTACAGGAACAAGCGCCAAATATCAGCGCGAGCTGGCAGTTGCTATTAAAAGAGCAAGACATATGGCTTTGTTACCCTATGTTTCCGATACTGTAAGATAGTTTTAATCTAGGAGTAAAAATGAAAGTAATATTAAGACAAAATTTTGAAACGCTCGGCAAAATCGGCGATCTGGTCGTGGTGAAAGACGGATATGCAAGAAACTATCTTCTTCCACGCGGTATTGCTTATTCAGCTTCGAAAGGAAATGTAAAAGCTCTTGATGAGGAAAAGAAAGTTGTTGAAAAAAGAGGTAAACAGGAACTTGCAGCAGCAGAGTTGCTTTCATCTGAGCTTGAAAAAATATCCGTAACTATTCCAGTACAGGTTGGAGAAGAAGATAAAATATTCGGAACAGTAACAACCCAGATGATTGCTGATGCATTAAAAGAAAAAGAATTTGATATCGATAAACGCAAGATTGAAATTGATGAACCTATTAAATCTTTAGGAATTTATGGTGTTTCAATTAAGCTTCACCCTTCTGTGAGTACCAAAATAAAGGTTTGGGTTGTTAGAGAGTGATGTTTATAAGACAATTATTACAAAAAAAAAGGAAAGCACAGAAGCTTTCCTTTTTGCTTTTAAATTAGTATTAACCTTTTATCTGACTTTGATTTTATTTTCTTTAACAAGTTTTGCGATATGGGCAGTCCCGTTTTTATTAATGGTTTTAATAGCGCTTGCAGAAAGCTTAACGGTGACAAATCGGTTTAACTCCTGGACCCATATTCTTTTCTTCTGCAGATTTGGTAAAAATCTTCGCTTCGTTTTATTATGAGCATGCGAAATACTGCTTCCCGATACAGGTCCTGTACCTGTTACCTGGCATCTTCTAGACATCTTATTCTCCTTGGTAAAATCGATTACTTTTAAAATAATAAACACAAATATATGTATATCTTTAAATAAGAGGAAATTTTTTTATAAAAATAATTTTAACAATTTTATCGTATACAGATTTTTGAGATTGACAATAATTTATAAGCTCATATCTTTATACTTGAAATTGAGATTATTATTCGAAGAACCTGTCATTCTACCCCAAAAGGATGTGAAAGGATAAAATATGGAATTTTTTGAATTACACCCGGAAAATCCCCAATTACGATACATAAATAAAGCAGTTGATGTTCTGAAAAGTGGTGGGGTAATAATATTTCCAACTGATACTTATTATGGATTGGGTTGTGATTTATTCAATAAAAACGGAATTGAACAGCTTTTTTCAATTAAGCATGAGAGTGATACAAAACTGTTCAGTTTTATTTGTGCCGATCTGAAGGATATTTCAAAGTATGCAAAAGTATCAGACTATGCATATAAAGCAATGAAAAAGCTGCTGCCCGGTCCTTATACATTTGTTCTGCCAGCTGCCAAAATCGTTCCTAAGAAACTATGGGATAAAAGAAAAACAGTCGGAATAAGAGTTCCGGATCATCCTATTAGCAGACAAATAGTGCAGTTTTTGGGTAATCCGATAGTCAGTACAAGTGTTTCAAACAGGAAAGGTGAGCCTCTTTTTGATCATTTTGAGATTAAAAACATATTTAATTCACAGGTGGATCTTATGCTTGCATCGGGAAATATGAGTCATAAACCTTCCAGCGTTGTTGACCTGAGCGGAGAGGAGCCTGAAGTTATTCGCGAAGGAGCCGGAGATATTAGTAGCTTTGTTGCCTGAGTAAAGTTTTTCGAGCTATTCTCTTGCACAACCCCATGGTGAGTCATTCTGAAATATGTTGATTGTTATTTAATTAACCTCTCTGCAAAGTCGGGGGACTTTTTATTTCTTCCTAAATACTTGAGTTGAGGATGCCTGGTACAGCGGTGTTAATATGATCTCATTGATGTTTACATTTTGGGGTCGGGTGGCTGCAAATACTATAGATTCCGCTATATCCTGGGCAGATAATGGTTCAATACCATCATAAACTTTATTAGCCCTTTCTTCATCTCCTGAAAATCGTACTTTACTAAATTCAGTATTCACCATGCCAGGATCAACGCTCGTAACCTTAATTCCTTTATCTAGAACATCAAGCCTTATTGATTGAGTAAGTGCTCTCACTGCAAATTTTGTGGCGGCATATACATTCCCAAACGCATAGGTTTCATGACCAGCAGTTGAACCAATGTTAATTATGTGTCCTGTTTCTCTCTCAACCATATTAGGAAGGAAAGTTCTTGTTATATAAAGTAATCCTTTCATGTTCGTATCTATCATTTCTTCCCAATGTTCAACATCACCTTCAAAAATTTTGCTGAGTCCTCTTGCTAGTCCTGCATTATTAATAATGATGTCAACTGTCTTCCATTCATCGTCTAATTCTTGATATTTGTTTCGTACGTCAGCGTACTTTCTGACGTCAAGCTGAATAGTTTTTACTACAGTGTGATACTTAATTGTAAGTTCTTTGGCTAACTTTATTAAACGCTCATTTCGTCTTGCGATCAACAATAAACTGGCACCCAGTTTTGCGAACTCAATAGCACAGGCTTTTCCAATTCCTGATGTAGCACCTGTTATAAGAACTATTTTGTTTTTAAACTTTCTCATTAAACTCCTGACTTTAGAAAAAAAATCTAGTACTAGTTGAAAACTCCTGCCAGCCTAGCATTACATTTATAACATCTGTTATTTTTTAAGTTGTTTATTGTTACCGAATGCCAGTTTCTTTTGATCAATACAGCTTTGCAATCACTGCAATAGGTTGTTTGACTTTCAGGATCATGAACATTTCCCAGGTAACAATAATTAATACCAATTTCCTGTGCTATTTTTCTTGCTCGCTTTAATATTAAAGTTGATGTTGGATCTTTTTCCTTCATTTTAAAATCAGGATGAAAAGCCGTAAAATGTAAAGGAACATTTTCGCCAAGATTTTTTAATATCCAATCGCATTCTCTTTTTATTTCTTCTTCAGAATCATTTTCTCCGGGTATAAGAAGAGTGGTTATTTCAAACCAGATATCTGTTTCATTTTTAAGCCACAATAGAGTATTAAGTACATCGGTCAGGTGTGAGAATGTAAGTTTGTGATAAAATCTTTCGGTAAATGCTTTCAGATCAACATTAGCTGCATCAATATATTTATATACTTCTTTACGAGCATCCTTGTCGATATATCCTGCAGTTACCATGACCGATCTGATGTTTTCCTCTCTCGCAAGTTTTGAAATATCAATTACATATTCCCCGAATATTGTAGGATCATTATAGGTAAATGCAATTGATGGTGTTGAATACTTTTTTGCCAAACTGATTACATCTTCAGGAGAAGCAATAAGTGCATTAGTATCATCAAGTTTCGCTTTACTTATTGACCAATTTTGGCAAAATTTACAACCAAGGTTACATCCAGCTGTACCAAAACTTAAAATATCTGAACCTGGTAAAAAATGATTAAGAGGTTTTTTCTCAATTGGATCAATAGCAAACCCGGTTGGTCTGCCGTAACCTGTTGAATAAAGTTTACCGTTAATATTCTGTCGGATGAAGCAGAATCCAATTTGCCCTTCACCGATTTCACAGTAGCGAGGACAAAGTGTACATAAAATTTTACCACGATCAGTCGTGTGCCACCACTTAGCTTCCTTTAATGTTGATGTATCCATAATTTTACCTCATACGGCTTCGTACCTGAACCAGTTAAACCTGCTCTTTTCTTTGTATGGAGCACCTGCCATAAATATTACCATATCTCCGGACTTCACCAGTCCCGCTTCAACAATAAGTTTTTTTGAAGTATCAATGGCTATATGCTCTTTATCTATCAGTTCAGAATACAATGACGTAACTCCATATCTTAAGCAAAGTTTGTTCATAGTTTCAAAGCTGTTTGAAATAGCAATTATTTTACAATCAGGTCTGAATTTAGAAACATTAATGGCAGTTCGTCCTTTATTGGTAAGAACCACAATTGCATCGGCGTTTATCTGTTTGCTTATATCTACAATAGAACGACCAACAGAATCAAAAAGATTATCTTCATAATCTTCCGGAAATGGGTGGTTTATGGTCAGCCTCTGATTATGATGTTTGTCAGCTTTCTGAACGATATCATTCATTATTCTTACTGCATGAACAGGGAATTTTCCTATAGAAGTTTCACCACTCAACATAACCACTTCACTTCCATCCCAAACAGCATTAGCAACATCGGAAGCCTCGGCTCTGGTTGGAATAGGTGAAATAATCATTGATTCAAGCATTTGTGTCGCTGTTATTACTAACTTTCCAACCTCATTACATTTTCTGATAATATTCTTTTGCAGCACAGGGACGTCCTGCGGTGGAAATTCAACACCCAGATCGCCACGTGCTATCATTATACCATCAGATATTTTAATAATTTCATCAATAAAATCTACAGCTTCTTTTTTCTCTATTTTGGCTATGACAGGGATTTCTTTACCTTTTTCTTTTAGCCAGACCTTTAATTTATTAATATCTTCGGGTGACCTTACAAAGGAAAGAGCGATATAATCAATACGGTATTTAATAAGAAATTCGAGATCTGAAAAATCTTTTTCAGTAATGGAGGGTGTTGAAAGTTTCATCCCCGGCAAATTCATTCCCTTTCTTGGAGAAAGAATCCCTCCTTCTTCAATGTAACATATAACCGACTTATCAGTCTTTTCAATAATTCTTAATCTTATTAAACCATCATTTATTAATATCTTATCTCCGACTGATGCATCACTTACTAAGTTGGCGTAAGAAGCAGAGATTTTTTTTTCATCTCCAACAATGTTTTCAGCAGTCACTTCTATCGTTTCACCGCTTATGATTTCGATCTCTTGTTTAACAAGGTCGCCGATACGAATTTTTGGACCCTGGAGATCGGCTAGAATAGCAAGAGGGGTTTTTTCTTCCAGACAGGCCTCGTGGATCGTATCAAATAGTTTCCCATAAAACGTGTGATCACTGTGCGACATGTTAAGCCTTACACCATCGATACCATTACATATGAGTTCCCGTATTACCTTGAATTTGCTTGTAGCCGGGCCAAGTGTAGCCAATATTTTTGTTTTAGCAAAGCTTTCCGGTTTTTCTGCCATTATTTTCTGCTCTTTTTCTTTTGTTCGTCCTGATTGCCGGATTTGAATTGTCTGGATTTAGCGTACAACTCTTTAATCTTACATTCAACAAGATAAAACACAGAACCTTTTTCATAACCGACAGCACTTTTCTTTCCTGCCTTGACATCTGTTAATATTTCTATGCCTTCTTCAACTCTAACGATCGGATAGATATGGAATTCTTTTTTTCTAACAGACTCAACAACATCTTCCCTCAGCATTAAATCCTGAACATTTTGTACCGGGATAATCACACCCTGCGTTTTAGTAAAACCCTGCATTTTACAAATATCATAAAAGCCTTCAATCTTTTCATTTACTCCGCCAATAGGTTGAACATCTCCTTTCTGGTTGAGAGAACCTGTAACTGCAATGGTTTGTTTTATGGGCAAGCCGGATAGAGTTGATAACAGTGCAAATATTTCAGCGCATGATGCACTATCACCATCCACCGTTCCGTACGATTGTTCAAAAACAAGATTAGCATTAAAAGATAAAGGCAAATCCTGGCCAAATGTTTCTCTAAAATAACCGGATATAATAAGTACCCCTTTATTGTAATGCCTGCCGCTCATACCTGCTTCACGTTCAACGTTTATGATTGATCCGCTGCCCAATGAAACTGTTGCTGTAATTCTTGTTGGTCTTCCGAACGAGTAAAAATCAGCGTCATAAACAGCAAGACCATTTATTTGACCGATTCGTTCACCATTAGTATCAATAAGTAAAGTTTTATTCTCAAACATTTCAGTTATCTTATCTTCAAGCATACCATGTCTTTCTCTGGCAAAATGATATGCTCTCTCACAATGTTTCGAGGTAACGAATTCTGCATTTTCCTCATTTGCCCAGAAAGTTGCTTCACGTGCAATATCAGCAATCTGTGAAAAACGTGTAGTAAGTTTATTCTTCTTGCCGGTTAGTGCAGCACCAATTTCAATCAGATAAGCAATAGCAGTTTTATCAAAATCTTTAAGTTTTTCATCAAAGATTAACCTTTTAATCACCCTTGCATATTCAATCAGAATGTCATCGGTTCTATTAATTTCATAGTCAAAATCTGCTTTTACTTTGAACATTTTTTTAAAATCATATTCTCTTTGAGCGAGATAGGAATAGATAAGATCACTGCCTAACAATATTACTTTAACATCAATATCTATGGGTTGAGGTTTTAAGGTGGTTGAAGAAACCTGAAATAAAAACGGAGCTTCCTGTAACTCCAGTTTATGATAAGTAAGCACACGTTTTAACGTCTTCCAGACCCCCGGTTCTTCGAATAGATGATAAACATTAAGTACAAGAAATCCACCGTTAGCCCGCAGAAGAGAACCGCTTTTTATATTTGTGAAATCAGCATACCAGTTGCCTCTACCATCGGATACTTTTTCAATATTTCCAAAAAGGTTCGTATAGGAAGGAGAAGTTTCTATTACAACCGGACACTCCTCGGTTTCTGAATTATCAAGAATTATATTTACTTCATATTCCCGGAAATAATCAATCATAAACCCTTCACGGGTAGTATCACCTTCAGGTTTTTGCCCTAAAAAAATTTGTGTATTATCTAAAATATTTTCTTCAACCTGTTTGATATATGAAAGCACTTCTGAAGAAGTATATTTTTCTTTCAATCCTTCAGTAATACCTTTTACAACTATTTCGCTGCTTTCCTTTTCAAGCTTTTGCAATTTGTTTTGGAAATCTCTGCTCAGCTTTAATCCCTTTTTAAAAAGTACCTGAAGTTCCTGTTGATTATTATTATACTGCTTTATTATTTCCTGAGCTTGCTCTTTGGTTACTTTTTGTTCACGGACTAATTCTTCAAGCTGAAAAATCGGAACCGGTTGTCCGTCTATTAATGGTATTATATCTGGTCTGATCGCATCGCCAACTTTAACTTGCCCTAAAGAGAAACCTTTCTCTCTTAGTTTCTCATCGAATGAAGTCATAAGATCTTGTTCAGCTTGAGAATAATCTTCTAAAATTAATTTTTTCCGGTTTACATATAACTCGCTTTCAAGCGTTAATGGAATTCTCTGTTTTAATATTTCAATAGCAGATGCCATATCGATTCTGAATTCTGTGGCTGTTCCTTTCGGAAATGTAAGCAGTAGGGGTCTATCGGGATTTTTAAAATTGTTTACATAAGCATAATCATATAAAGCAGGGCATTTGGAAGTTATTTGCTCCAGCATCTGTTTAACCGTTGTTGCTTTGCCGGAACCTGACAACCCTGCTATGTAAATATTGTATCCCGGGCTTCTAAGATCAACTCCGAGTTTAATTGCCTTCATAGCTCTATCCTGACCGAGAATCCCTTCGATCGGCTCAATATCTCCGGTAGATGAAAATTCGAATATATCCGGATTACATTTCCATCTTAAATCTTCTGGTTTAAGTGTCTTATGCTTAGATGCTTTAAGATTTGCCATTATGCTGCCTGTAATAATCTTGGTAAGTTTGTGAAAGATTGTTCTTTCATTTTGCTAAGTGAATTTGATTTAGTTTTTCACTTTTAAAAATAGTGATTTAGTAACAAATAAATGTGAAATATTTATATGAACATTACAGAAATCAGAAATTCTTTTCCACATATTAGCAAAGGAATTATCTATTTTAATCATGCCTCCACAGGTCCGATGTGTATACCTGTTATAGAAAAAATTAATCAGATATTGATTGAAAGAAGTGAGATCAAACCGGATGAATATGTTCAATTCCTGAAGATAGCTGATGAAACAAAAAACCTTCTTGCTGAATATTTGAATACACATCAAGACAGAATTGCTTTTACTGATAATACATCAAATGGCATAAATATTTTAGCACAAGGACTCGTTTGGAATAAAGGAGATAAGATTATTCTTAATGACATTGAATTTCCTGCAAATGTTTATCCGTTTCTTAATCTCCGGAAAAAAGGAGTCGAAGTTCATTTTGTCAAATCAGTTGATGGTATTGTTTCTGCCGAAGATATTATAAACTCTGTAGATGAAAAAACCAAACTTGTTTCGGTAAGCTATGTGCAATTTCTGTCCGGGTATAAGATTGATTTAGAAAAATTAGGAAATTTTTGCAGAAGTAATAATATCATCTTGGCAGTTGATGCAATTCAGGGATTGGGCGCTCTGCAGCTTGACGTTGCGAAATGTAATATTGACTTTCTGTCCTCCGGAGTTCAAAAGTGGATGCTTGGACTTCAAGGCTTGGCATTCATTTACCTTTCAGAAAAACTTCAAAGTAAAATAGAACCTGCATATGCAGGTTGGCTTTCAGTTGAAAATGCCTGGGACTTGCTTAATTATGAATTATGTTTTAAATCAACTGCTCAATTATTTCAAACAGGCACTGTGAACACATTAGGAATTTATTCCCTGCATACAGTAATAAAAATTCTTAAACAGTTTGGTTATGATAAAATTGAAAACCGGATAATAGATAATACTTTCCTTTTAAGGAATCAACTTAAAACACATGGTCTAAAACTCTATCCTGATAATCTCGAAGAAAAATATTTTTCAGGAATCGTAACATTTAAACATCCTGAAGCTGAAGGATTGTTTGACTGGCTCTCGGATCGTAAAATATTTACTTCACTTCGTGAAGGGATGATCCGGTTATCACCTCATTTTTATAATACTGAGGACGAAATCGAATCAGTTATCGATACCTGTTCTAATTATTGATTAAATTTTTAAGAATATATCCGTTTAGATCCAATGGAATGTATTTATCGCTTTGAATTCTGAATTGAATTCATAATTTTTCTAATAAATAATTTTAACTGATATATATTAAGCTTTAAGGAATTTGATATGAGGTTTATCTCAAATTTTCTTTTATTTATTTTTTTAATAACCGTATTATTTGGATGTGAGGAAAAACAGGAGGAGCAGCCCCAAATAAGAGTCAGTCCAAAAGCAGAAGTCATGCAAACTGTGGGATTCACGGAAGTTAAAATTGATTACAGCAGGCCCGGAGTTAAAGAAAGAGTTATTTGGGGGGAACTGGTGCCGTATGACAAGGTTTGGCGAGCCGGAGCTAATGAAGCTACAAAGTTTACTTTTGGAACAGATGTGCTGATAAATGGTAAGCAATTAAAAGCCGGTGCTTACAGTTTCTTTGCAATTCCGGGTGTTGATGAATGGACTTTAATATTTAATAAAGTTGCTGACCAGTGGGGTGCATTTGAATACAATGAAGCTGAAGATGCTTTACGTATCAAAGTTGTGCCGGTTAATAATGATTTTCAGGAATGGCTGGTTTATACTATTACCAGAACTTCAGACACTTCGGCAGAAATAAAACTTGAGTGGGAAAATCTAAAAATTCCTTTTACTCTTGAAGTAAATGTTGAGTAAAAGTATTTTATAAGAAAAACTATTGCCGAACAGCCATGATTAATAGCTTTTGTGAAAGCTCATTTCTTAAAATTATTTATTTTAATTAAATCATTTCCTATATTACAGCATAATGCAATTATCAACCCATTAAACATCGGAGGCCCTATGAAGTATTTGTTCGTACTCATACTTTCTTTATCATTTGTTTTTGCTTCATTCGCTCAAACTGATGAGGAAATCCGTCGGGAAGCTTACCCTGATGATCCTGTTGTTGGTGAACTCACAGCTTTCCAGATACTTTGGAAAAACCTAATTGAGGCAAGAAAGAATTCAGATGTACGCATGTATGAAATTCTTTCGGAACAACTGCGTAACGAATTTCCTGAAAAATTCGAAGGCTATAAAATGCCAACCCCGCTCAATTTTGCAACCCGGGAGGAAATTGAAGCATTCAATGCAAATAATCTTACGGAGGCTGAAATGCAGTTGTATGCGGGCAGTGTTGCAACATTCGGCACTACAACACAATCTGGTGGTAATCCAAGAACTGTTAGAATAAGAACAGCCGCTGATGGTACACAATTTCTTGCATTCGGTCCGGCTACAAGAGATACATTATATATTTTCCGATCGACTGATGCAGGAGCTAACTGGACTCTTCTAACAGCAGTTTCTTCAGCCGGAAGTTTGGGAAGAGGTTTCGACTTCTATATTGCTGATACAACAGGAGGTTACAGACTAGGTGTTGTACTATCCACAGAAACCGCAACTGATCTTGGGGTATTGTCATTTTTAAGTTTCAGACCTGACAATCCTTTCCCGTTAATAGCTAATACTTTTGCAATTCCAGATGCGGGCAGAGGTTTTATTCATCCTGTAATTGTTTCAGATGGTTACTACTATGAACCCGCATCAACTTATTGGTATGTAGCTTACCAGGATTATAGCACATCAACACCGACGAGCAATCCGGTTCGTGCAGCCTTAACTACTGATTGGGGACAAACGTGGGTATTTACTCTGGTAAGATCAACTTTTAATGACTATGACGTTAGTATTGAGGTCGGATCTTACGCAGCAGAGGATACGGTATTTGTTGTTCTAAGCAACAATTTAACTGTATCAAACCCAAATCTTCGAATAAGAAAAGTTGCATTAAGCAATTTTACCGGAACATTTTCACAATTCAACCCGGCAACTACAAGTGACCCTGAATTTCATGGGTTACTAAAAGTTGATAGAACAACTGGTGAGATGATATGTACCTTTACACGTACAACGGGTGGGATTAACAACGTAGCTTACGTCTTTTCAAGACCGGCGGGACCGTATTTTGTTCCAACTGCGCCAACATTCGTTGCACAAAGCGCCTATAATGAGGGTGGTCTGGATGTGCATTGTGTAGAAGGGCAGACGTCTATTTGGCGATTCGCCTACCTTGCTTCGGGTGCTGTTGATACCGTTGTATATAAATGGTCGCTTGATTTAGCCACCGGAGTTGATGGACATATAGCCGTGAATACCGTTAATCCTTCAAATCAAATTTTCCCAACAGTTTCAGGACATATAATAGATCTGGTTGAAATGGGAAATAATGACGGAAGCGGTTTTGCTTATTCCGGTACGGGCAACAGCGGTATTTATTATAACCGTATTGCTGATACAACTATTCCTGTTGAACTTGAAGCATTTACAGCAAATGTAACAGGACGAAAAGTTCAGCTAAACTGGCAGACTGCTTCTGAAACTAACAATCGTGGTTTTGAAGTCCAGCGAAATGATGGATCAGCATTCGTAGCAATTGCTTTTGTCGATGGTAAAGGAACAACCTCGCAGACACAAAATTATTCGTTCACTGATAATGAATTAGCTGCCGGTTCTTATACATACAGACTTAAGCAAATGGATTTTGATGGAACATTTACATATTCAAATACTGTTGAAGTAATTATTGGAGTTCCTCAGGAATATGCCGTTAATCAGAATTATCCAAATCCGTTTAATCCTTCAACCAGAATAGCCTATACTATTCCGGTTGCATCAAATGTTAATTTAGAGTTATATACAGTTACGGGCAGTAAAATAACAACTCTTGTTAACACAAATCAGGAAGCAGGATATTACAGTATTGATCTGGATGCAGATGTTCTGAATCTGTCAACCGGAGTTTATTTCTACAGATTCTCTGCTGTAGATAACACAACCGGTAAGCAGTTTATTGAAACGAAGAAGATGTTGTACATGAAGTGATGTGAAGTCATTATTATTATCTAAGGGACACGGCTCGCTGTGTCCCTAATTTTTTATCATTCAACTCAACTCATCTCATCATAAAGTTTTCTGAACTTCTTCACGTCTTCCCAGCAATCCCGTTTCCAATTCGGGTTGCGTAATAGCGCTGCAGGATGAAATGTAACCATAACACTTATCCCTTCATACTCATAAACATTACCGCGAAGTTTGGTTAGTGATTCCTTCTGCTTCAACAATCCTTTTGCAGCTGTTAAACCAAGACATAGAATAAGTTTAGGATTTATAAGTTCAATCTGTTTTTTTAAGTAGGGAATGCAGGTATCCATTTCATCGGGAAGGGGAGTGCGGTTTCCGGGAGGACGACATTTTACAATATTGGCTATATAAACTTCTTCTCTTTCAAACTTAATAGCTTTTAGAATATCTGTTAATAACTTCCCGGCTCTTCCTACAAACGGAAGCCCCTGGGCATCCTCATCAGCTCCGGGACCCTCACCAATTACCATTACATCTGCATTAGGATTGCCGCTTCCGAACACAAATTTATTTCTGTTTTTGTGAAGAATACATTTGGTGCAATCACAAATCAATTCGTTCAGTTTTTCAAGTGAATCAGTTTTTTGCCAGTCATCTTTTTCTGATTCGAACAATGCTGTTTTTTCGAAGGCAGGTTCTTTTATAATAATCTTCCTGGTTTTTGGTTTAGGCTCGGTATAGGCATCCTTAACTTTTCTACTGAAATTTTCTTTTGGTTCAAACAGTAAATCACCAAATATTTCCTGTTGATCTTTGATTAAACGGATCACTTCATTTTTGGAAAGTTTTGCCATCAGGTCAGTTTATTTAGAATGAAAAAAAATGCGGAAGCAATAACAGTATCACTTCCGCGACATATGAGAATACAATATTTAATAATTACTGCTTATACTCAAATTCAATTTTACCCTGAAGCAATTCGTCCAGTGCCTGAAGATGCGGCTTATTTTTCTTCTCCAATTCCAGAGCCATTTTCAACTGAGCAGGATTGGTAATATCTTCAGTTTCATCATCTGAAGTTGATTCAGGTATTGTGTTAAGCATAGCATTAAATTCAATTTTATTCTCGTCATTAATCTGACGTGCCCTTTTAGATGAAACTATAATAGCTTCATAAACATTTGAGGCTCGTTTATCGATCTCTCTTAAATCAATCGGACTTATATGCATTTGTTTTACTCCTTTAATAATTTACTAACTAAACTTATGGTATCGGAAGTGGCTTTTTCAAGTTCTTTATTTTCCACTACGTAATCAAATTTATTTTTCTCCCCGAGCTCCATTTTAGCCCGTTCGATTCTTTTCCGGAAATCTTCAGGACTTTCGGTATTCCTTGCTTTTAATCTGTTAATCAGTTCCTCCAACGATGGCGGATTAATAAAAATCAGGTATGATTCCGGATAAATTCTTTTAATCGATAAAGCTCCCTTTACCTCTAACTCAAGCAATACTGAAAAACCGTTATTAATTTTCTCTGTTATAAAGCTCTTAAAAGTTCCATAATAGTAATCGTAGAAACGTTCCCATTCTACGAACTCATCATTCTCAATACGCTCCTTAAATTCATCTTCGCCGATAAAAAAATAATCAGCTCCGTGGATTTCATTTGGTCGTTTAGGTCTTGTAGTAGCAGAAACAGAAAATACAATTTCTGGAAATTTCTTTAATACTCTTTTTACAATTGTAGTTTTACCGCCTCCGCTTGGCGATGCAATTACAATAATTTTTCCTTTTCTACTCAAATTTATTCAATATTCTGAATTTGTTCACGCATCCTTTCAATTTCTTCTTTTATATGAACAGAGTTATGCGTGATAGAAGTTGATAAAGTTTTTGATGAAATTGTGTTTGCCTCCCGGTTCATTTCCTGGCAAAGAAAGTTAAGCTTTCTGCCAGGGTCGTCTTCTTTATTTAAACTATCCAGAAATAATTTAATATGGCTTCTTAGTCTTACACATTCTTCAGTTATATCCGAGCGTTCTGCTAAAATTGCAAGTTCTAATTCAAGTCTGTCGTTAAAATTAGGTGAATCTTCCAGTAGAGTTTTTACCTTTTCTTTGTACTTTAAGAAGCTATCATTAACACTTGATGAAGATTCTGTTTCAATTAGTTCTAATTTTTTTTCAATATTTTTTAACCTTTTCTTCAAATCTTTAGCCAGTTCAGCTCCTTCTTTACTTTTCATTTCGAGTAATCCATCCAGGGCATCGCCAACTAATTTTTTTACAAAGCCAAATTCTTCGTCAGCAATATCAATTGATCCGGTAACAAACAAATCACGACTAATCAGAAGATGCTCAAGTTTTATTTTTTCAGTTAATCGTGCAGCCTTTTTAACCTGCTTAATTAATGACAGATAACTTTTTAATTTTACTTCATCTAAAGTAACAGCATCCTCATTCAAACCATTACGTTTCATTGTAATGAATAAATTGAGCTTTCCACGTTTAATTTTAGATTTGATGAAGTCACGAATATCATACTCTCTGCTCATAAGCGGCGAAGGGAGTTTTAGATAAACTTCCAGGTACCGGCTATTAACTGATTTAACATCCACATCGATATGCCAGTTTCCAAACTCGGAACCGCTTTTTCCGAAACCTGTCATGCTGTAAATCATTAAAATTCCTGCTAAAAGAGGCATAAAAATAAATAATAATAAGCTGTAAACAAAGAAATGAAGCTGTTAAAAAGCCTCACCAATTCCGAAGTGGATTTCCAGGTTAGTGAAGAATTTTTTATTGAAAATCGTCTCTTTATCATCAGGATTATACAATTTTGTTCCAAAATCCAGCCTGAAAGGGGCGATGGGTGTATAAAGCCGGAGACCAAATCCTGCCGCTACTGCAATTTCACTTAACACAAGATTATTATAACTGTTCCAGGAGTTTCCATAATCTGTAAAAAGAGCAAATCCCAGGTTTTCCGAAATTTTCTGTCTTAATTCTGCTGATCCTTCAAGTAAAAAAGTACCGCCGCGAACCTGGTTTTGTGGAGTAATTCCAAAATATTCAATTGATTCCCTTGGCACTAATTCTCTCGCTCTCCAACCTCTAACAGAGTTACTTCCACCAGCAAAAAAAGTTTTAGTTGGCGGAATCAACTCATATCCACCAGAGAATGCCTGAATGTATCCTGTTTTTAATTTAACAGCAAAAACAGAAGTTTTATTCTCGGACAAACCCAGATAATAAGCTAATGATGCCTGAACTCTATAAAAATAAGTTGTACCGGTCGAATCCTGAATTTCATCTCCGGTGAGCTTTAATCTCGTTCTTGACTGAGCAATTTCAGGATTAATAAATAAACTATATCCTTCAGTCGGGAAGAAGAGTTCATCGATTTTTGTTGATGCGATTTCAACTCCTAACCCCGGAGTTGTGCTTTTAATATTAACAGAAATATTCTGATCAATTTGATCGAATGTATAATCTGTAATATCAATATTTAAAGATGGGCGTAATAATGTAATGAAGGTATAGGCTGGCATCTCAAAATCAAATTTAAGACTTCCGCCAAACTCAACACCCGTCTGATTAAGAATGGTAAGTCCTCTGTAATAAACCTCGCTTGTAGTCAGAATAGGTCTGCCGAATAAAAATGGCTGTTCAAGCCGGATAAGCCCTTCAACGTCTCCCTGATAAGATTCGTCCCTTTCTTCAGCTTTCTTGAAAATATTACTGAAATTAAAATTAAGTAAATCTATAATTCTTGTAGACAGAGAGATTGTGAGTTTTCTGGCATCACCCAGAAAATTCTTTCTTATATAATCAATACCAAGACCGGTATTAAAAGAATTGTTCTGATTATCAGCTTTTATCTCGGGTGAGATTTCATTCAATGTACCAATTCTTGCATTTATAAGAATCGGCACTCGTTGCATTTCGGCTTCCTGTAAAACCGGATCGATATCCAGAGCAGTAAATAAACCAGTTCTGAAAAGTCTAAACTGGCTCCTGTCAATTTGTTCCTGGCTGTATAAATGGTCAGTTTTAATTCCGGCAATTTCCCGAATCAGATTATAAGATATTTGATCGGCGCTGACACCGGATTTATTTATTCTCACTTCACTTATTGTATAGATATCATTGAGGGTAAAATAAATATCAATGTCAGCTTTAAGTATTACAGTATCCATACTTACAACAGTGCTGTCATAATCACCGAATAAATACCCGTTATCTGCAAGGTATTTTATTACTGCATCTATATTTGATTGAACTTCTTGTTGAGAATACCTTCTTGAGGAATCTATGGTTATGGTTTTTAAAATCATATTATCATACAACCAGAGCGGCATATCCTCAAAACCGTGAAGGGTGAAGTTACCAAACCGGGATGGAGCTCCCTCATCAATATCAAAATATAGATATATATATTTATTGGCTGAGTCAACTTCAATGGAGTGAGCTACATTTGCAAGGAAAAAACCATTTGCATGATAAAATGATACTATAGCGGATTTATCAATTCTTACTTTTGAGGTATCAAAATATTCAGGTTCATCTCCGAAACTTGTGAACGAATTTAGGAATTTCCAGAACCACCAGGGAGTTTCTTTACTTGCAAGAATAGATTTCAGCTGGCTTTCAGAAAATGAATTGTTTCCTTCAAAACTGATGCTCTTCAGCTCAAATTCACGATAGGATTGTGCATTAAGAAAATTGCAATGAAAACTTGAGACAATTGCAATCAGCAGGATATTAATACAAAATATTTTTCGCGAATCTGTAGTCAATCTAATCACAATGTTTTTTCAGATGTTTTATAAATAAGATTGCTGGATTATTCAATAGTAATATCCTGATCTACAATTTTTAAATTCGGATAATCTTTTTTAAAAATTTGAATGAAAAAATTTCTGACATCCTTATTCAAGATATTTGCAGATAGAAAAAGGGATGCCGGTCTTCTTGCTTCCAGAACAAGATGTGCATTGTATACTTCTTTACTACCGAAATCAACTATATACGAATATATTTCTCCGCCGCCTGTACCCATAAAGTACCCCTGAGAGTTGTAATAAAGTAGTTCATAATCGAATGAAGGAAATTTTATCTTATCCAGAAAACTTTCCTTATGAGATCCGGGCATAACACGAGATTGAAATTTTGTTTCAAGTTTTCCTTTTACTTCCTCAAGGAGAAAAAATTTAATTCCCCATTCAATGTTCTCATCCGTTTCAACAATAGCAGCGATTTTTTTCCGTGGTGATTCATCAAAAAAACCACCGAAAGCAGATACGACCTCATCACCTAATACTCGCTTACTTAATTCAATGAGCTGGATTTTATTTTCAAACTCAATTCTTGGAATTAAATCATCTCCTTTATCTCCACAACTGAACAGCACGGAAAATGCGGCCAATAAAATCCAAATCCTGAACAATTTATTTAATAACAACTTTAGTTCCTTTCCCTACAACGGTTAACAACTCATCAATATTCTCATTGCTGATAGCAATAGAACCATCTGTCCAATTATAAACGAACGGGAGATTCTTAAGAACATAATTTAATCTGCCTATACCGTGAATACCGATATTGTTTCCAAGAATAGTTTTAGTTTGAATACAATCATTATAGTAGAAGTCAAATTTAAGATCATTGAACTCGCGCTGAGTAATTCTTCCCATTCTTAAAGCCTCGGAACCATCATCCAGATTCGGATAGTTCAATCGAAGGAACTTATAATAGTCATGAGTAGTATCCACATTACATATTTTGTAGATACCGACTGGGGTTGCATTATCATTGACTGCTGATTTTTTGCTCTTAAGATTTCGTCCGAAACTTGCCTTGTAAGATTTTATTAAAACTGTATCCTGATATATACTTAAAGTAAAATTTTTTCTGTCAACAACGATACTAACATCGTCGAGTTTTGTAAATCCTTTCTTTAACATTGCATCCGTCAGGGGAACTTCCCTTAAATTAAGAATAATCCCATAGACCATTGTTCCCGCAAGAAACAGTAAAATTCCACTTATCGAAAAGACAACATTTCTTAATGCGGTTTTATTAAAAACCGAAGAAGCGAACTTTTTCAATTTTTGGATTTTTTCTTGTTTCATCGATAGAAATAATTATTTCTGCAAAATTAAAGAAAAAAGAAGTAAATATTTGTGGAATAAATTCATATGAGGATATTAAAAAGCCCAATCATCAATAGATTGGGCGGTAAAGGGTATATTGAAAAAAAATTAAACTTCCATTATTTCTTTTTCTTTATGCTTTAATATTTCCTCTATGGTTTTGGTGTGTTCATCAGTGAGTTTTTGAACTTCATTTTCCAACTGTTTAAGCTCATCTTCAGAAATCTTTTTGTCCTTTTCTTCCCTCTTTAAATGATCATTAGCATCACGGCGAATATTACGGATTGCAATTTTTGTTTCTTCACCAAATTTCTTTGTCAGTTTAACAAATTCTTTTCTTCTTTCTTCAGTTAAAGGAGGCACGGGTATCTTTAAGTTTGTTCCATCACTAACCGGATTAAATCCAATATTCGCTTCGAGAATTGCTTTTTCAATTAGAGGTACCATTGATTTATCCCAAGGAGTAATTGCAAGCGTATGGACATCCAGAACTGATAAATTACCTACCTGGTTAATAGGGGTCATTGTTCCATAGTAATCTACACGTATTCCATCCAGCAATTGTGTTGTTGCTTTACCGGTACGCACCTTAGCCAGGTCATTTCGTAAAGCTTCAAGGGACTTGTCCATTCTCTGTTTTGCATCTTTAATAATAGGGTTCATAACTCCCTCTTCAATTGTTTATAAATTAAATTTAAGAAATAAAAGTTCCTATTGGTTCTCCTCTCACCAATTTCAGCAGATTGCCCGGAATATCCATATTAAATACCATCATCGGTAAATTATTTTCCTGACATAAGCTAACAGCAGTGAGGTCCATTATTCTAAGATTTTTCTTTAAAATATCAAGGTAGGTTATTGATTCGAATTTCAGAGCATCAGGATTTTTTTCAGGATCTGAATCATAAACTCCATCAACTCTGGTTCCTTTAACAATAACATCTGCCCCGATTTCAACTGCTCTTAGCGAGGCAGCAGTATCTGTACTGAAATAAGGATGACCGGTTCCGGCTCCGAATATGACTACCCTTCCTTTTTGGAGATGCCGGATTGCTCTTCTTCTTATATAAGGCTCAGCAATTTCTTCCATTTTGATTGCGCTCATCAATCGGGTAAATATTCCTTTTTTCTCTATAGCATTCTGTAATGCAAGTGAGTTAATCATGGTTGCGAGCATACCCATCTGATCTCCGGTAGCCCGGTGAATGCCTTGTGATGCTGCACTTAGTCCTCGGTATATGTTTCCTCCTCCGATAACGATGCCCAGTTCAACTCCGGCGTCATGTACCGATTTAACTTCATCAGAAAAAAAATCAAGGATCTCGGATGAAATCCCGAAACCCTGTTTTCCCATTAGTGATTCACCGCTAAGTTTCAATAAAACTCTTTTGTATTTCAGTTCTTTCATCACTCGTAAATTCTTGTTTAATTGGAAGAATAATTTTCTTTAATAATTATAAATATAAAAAAAAAGGTCTTAATTACTTAAGACCTTTTCATACTCAGAATTGAATTACTTTTTCTCATCTCCGAGGTGGAAACGCCTGAACATATCAATTTTAACCTGGCTCTGATACTTTTTATTGAATTCATTAATCAAATCACTTACAGTTTTTGAATTATCCTTGATAAACGCTTGTTCTGATAGACAATTTTCCTGATAAAATTTATTTAATCTACCAGTTGCAATTTTCTCAAGTATATTTTCTGGTTTACCCTCTTTGCGGGCGAGTTCCTTATATATTTCCATTTCCTTTTCGATTATATCTTTAGGAACCTCATCCCTGTAAACGCAAAGTGGTCTCATAGCTGCAACCTGCATTGCAATATCTTTACCAATCTGTGCAAGTTCATCTCTGCCATCGGACAGATTTTCGAACTTTACAATAACTGCAAGCTTGGAACCCATATGAATATAGTCAATCAACATTCCATTATTTGCAGATTCACTTGCTACGCGTGATATTTCTATTTTCTCACCAACCTTACCCATTACTTCGTCAAGCTTTGTTTTTACCCCCTGATTTGAATTCAATAAAGCTTCAACACTTGAGAATTTGTTTTGATAGACTGAATTAAGTACAAGCTTAGTCAGTTCAACAAAGTCTTCGCTCTTGGCCACAAAATCTGTTTCGCAATTTACTTCAACAATTGCTGCGAACTTTCCATCTTCCGAAACCTTTGTAGTTACCATACCTTCATTTGCAGATTTTTCTGCCCTTTTTGCTGCAACCGAAGCTCCCTTTTTTCTAAGGATTTCAATCGCTTTTTCAAAGTCACCATTCGCTTCGGTCAGGGCTTTTTTGCAATCCATCATACCGGCACCGGTTTTTTGTCTAAGCTCATTTACCTGAGCAGCTGTGATATTCATAATATTAATTCCTTTCAGTGTTATTTTTCAGAAGATTTTTTTTCTTCCTGTTCAGTTTTCTGAGCAGGCTCGGTTATGGATTGATCTTCTGACTTTTCTTCAGTCCTTTTTGCTTTTGCAGCTTCAGCTTTCTTTTTTTCTTCAGCCTTTTTTTCTGCAAGTTCTTTTCTTTGTTTTTCCTTCGCGGCAGCTTCTTCAGCTTTTTCTGCTTCGCGTTCTTTCTTCAGTCTTTCCTTCTCCGCTGCTTCTTCGGCTTTAATCTCTTTTAATTTGGCATCCCCTTCTATTATGGCATCAGCCATATATTTTGTAATAACCTCAATTGTTTTGACAGCATCATCGTTTGCGGGAATGATGTATTCAGCTTCATCAGGATCACAATTTGTATCCACTATAGCAAACACCGGAATTCTGAGTCTATGAGCTTCTTTTACAGCTATATCTTCTTTCTTTATATCTACAATGAAAATTGCACCGGGTATTTTATTCATCGATTCAACACCCTCCAGAACTTTTTTCAATTTATCCTTTTCACGGGTTAGAAATAATCTTTCTTTCTTGGTAATCTTATCGAAAGTGCCGTCGGTTTCCTGTTTTTCAATATTATTTAATCGCTTAATACTCTTACGAATTGTAGCGAAGTTAGTCAACATACCACCTAACCATCGTTCGCTAACCCAGTTCATACTACATCTGCGGGCTTCTGTTTCGATAATATTCTTTGCTTGTTTTTTTGTACCCACAAAAAGCACTTTTTTACCTTCAGCAACCAATTTTGACAGTTCTTCGGCGGCTTCAGCCAGTAAACCTTGTGTTTTTTTAAGATCGATAATGTGAATGCCGTTCTTTTCCATAAAAATGTATGGTTTCATTTTTGGATTCCAGCGGCGGGTAAGGTGACCAAAATGGGCACCTGCTTCGATGAGAGTGGTTACATCTACTTTTTTCATTATATCTCCTGTTTTTCTTCTACTTTCTTCTTCTTTACTTTCCATCCCTTTTTTGGTTGGGACACAGGTAGTAAATCAGAAAGTATGATTATTATTTAATTAAATAAAAGTTCAGTTTTATGTTCAGGACTATATCATGAACATAAACTAAAACGTAGTAATTATCTTTTAGAAAATTGAAATCTTTTTCTGGCTTTCGGTTGCCCGTATTTTTTCCGTTCAACCATTCTTGGATCTCTGGTTAAAAGTCCCTGTGCTTTCAATGCTGGTCTGTAATCGGGATTTAAATCAATAAGTGCTCGTGCGATACCAAGTCTTACAGATTGAGCCTGACCGGTTGTTCCACCACCAGTAACGTTAACCTTCACATCGAATTGACCTTCGGTTTCGGTAGCTTTGAATGGCAACAGTATATCTTCACGGCTTAATAGCTGTGGAAAAAATTTTTCAAATTCCTGACCATTAACAGTTATAACTCCTGATCCGTTTCTTAATACAACACGTGCGACAGCAGTTTTTCTTCTTCCAACATAAATTTTATCTGCCATGAATTAATTCTCCATAAAACTAATTGGTTCAGGTTTTTGTGCCGAATGAGGGTGGTTCTCGCCGGCATATACTTTTAATTTTTTAACTAACTTTCTTCCTAATCTATTCTTAGGAAGCATTCCTTTGACTGCATTTTCAACAATAAACTCTGGTTTCTTAGCAAGCATATTCTGAATTGAAGTTATCTTCTGTCCACCGGGGTAACCCGAGTGTCTAATATACTGTTTTAGAGTTTCACGTTTGCCTGTTACTTTTACTTTATCAGCATTTATAACTACAACAAAATCGCCAGTATCCATATTTGGTGTAAAAATCGGTTTATTTTTACCTCTGATAATTCTGGCAATCTGCGAAGCCAATCTACCTAATATTTGATCTTTCGCATCAACGAGATACCATTTTCTATCTGCGTCTTCAGTGCGAATAAATTTTGTTAACTTTTCTTGTTTCACGTAATCATCCTCCGAAACCTGAAATCATTTCAAATAAAGAGTCGAAAGATATGGGTAAGAGTTCGAAATGTCAAGAATCACTAAGTAGAGAAAATGTCGAATTATTCTCAAAAAGCCCCAAATCAAACATTGGGGCTCTTGCCTGAAAGGTTACAAATTACTTATGATTTTGCATATTAAATGATGGCATTTCAAATTTTTGATATCCTGAAGGTGCTGAAAACAAGGAATTATCCATTTTTTGTTCAATTATTTCCACAACCTCTATGGTGTTGACCAGCTTACCTGATTTATAAACATTAACAAGTAATGGGAACAAATTCGGTGTGCTGAGTTTCGATTTCCAATCAGAGCCAGCAGATTCCATCGGATTACCAAAGAACATAAATCCGCCGAGTTTATCTGTAAGCCAGGATTCAGTTAAATAGTTGTCATCTTCGGCAATCCACTTTTCACACTCATATCCCTTTATAGTTTTTTTCTCACCTGTTCTTGTAATTTTACCACTATGCGAATCATCTTCGAAGTATGAATCAGCACCTGTAAAATCAAAATTCATTTCCATATACATTTTTTGTTCGGGCATTATAATCATCATGGATTTGGTTTTAGAATCGAAAATCATAGACCCGACTTCGTCAGCATCAGCTATCTCAAGTCTTATTCGGTCCCCTTTAGCTAAATATTCAATAGTGTTTTTATTTCCTTCTTCACTGACAAGAAGTTTTATTTTACCTTCGAATGATGATTGTGCTAGCAATAAATTTTGCAGAGAAAGAGTTATAATAAAAAATATAATTAACGAAAGATTTTTTTTGTTGCTCATAATAGTTCCTTTGATTAGTTAAAAAAATGTTGTACCAAAATTAAATGATTTTATCATTCCAAAGAATCTGGGTTGAAAGGACTTAAATGCATCTTCACCAACCATCATTAATTTTAAATTAAAATCCTCACTGATTTTAGTTCTAAGATAAACATTTTGTATATAATAATTTTCAATGATTTCAGGGTCATTGTAATAGGCAGTATAATTGTCATATTCAATCTGGTATTTGTAACGTTGTTCATTGAAATAATATTTTTCCTTCACTTCCAGATGAATATACGGAGGAGGGTTATATAAACCGTCAGATGCCCAGAATGTAACTCCATCAAGTTTGTTCTTTACATTCTGATCAACAAAAGTCCATCCTCTTGGATATTTAATGGAAACATTGAGCGTACTTTCTTTATATAACTGATCCAGGTTGGTTGTATCTGCAATAATATCGTTGAATGAAAACTGTTGAGATGCGGGTTCTTCAATTATTTCCCGGTTATCATTTTCGTTAACGACATCATTCTCTTCTTTTTCAAACTCATCTACATTCGCAGTAAAATTATTAAATTCAATTGTGTGAAAGACAGGGTTAACCATCGCACTTTGCAAACGTAGATTACCCAGTACTGTAACTAAAATAAGTCCTGCAATGTGAATTCCGATTGAGAAGATATATGTTCTCAACCAGGTAAATATTTGATTTTTTCTTTCTTTAGTGAATTTCATTCAATAGCAAAAATAACTATACTTTTATATTGTTCAATTACTTTGAAGCCTATTTCAAAATCAGTAATTTTAAATTCCAATTTTTAATAAACAAAAGAAAGTCTATGAATTATCTAATAACAGGCGGTGCCGGATTTTTAGGCATAAATTTAGTAAGATATTTACACGCCCGCGGGCACAAAGTTGCCTCCCTTGACATTGTTCAGTTCGATTATAAAGATATGAATGATAAAATTGAAATTATAACCGGTGATATTCGGGATAAAAAAATCGTAGAAAAATCGGTTCAAGGACGTGATATAATTGTTCACACAGCAGCAGCACTTCCGTTGTACAAACCGGAAGATATTTATTCTACCGATATTGACGGTACAAGGAATATGCTTGAAGCCGGAAAACGAGCCGGAATCAAAAGATTCATTCACATTTCATCCACTGCTGTTTATGGAATTCCGGATCATCACCCCTTATTAGAAGATGATAAACTCGATGGGGTTGGTCCTTATGGTAAAGCAAAAATTCTTGCAGAAGAAGAATGTCTGAAAATGCGCAAGGAAGGAATGTGCGTTCCGATTCTACGTCCCAAATCTTTTATTGGTCCTGAAAGATTAGGCGTATTTGATCTACTGTACGATTGGGCGCTTGACGGAAGAGGTTTTCCGATGATTGGAAACGGTAAAAACAGATATCAGCTTCTTGATGTTGAAGACCTTTGTGAATCAATTTACCTGTGTGCTACCCTTGATGAAAAAACTGTTAATGATACCTTTAACATTGGGGCAAAGCAATTCACAACAATGAGAGAAGACTATCAGGCAGTTTTGGACAAGGCTGGTTATGGCAAAAAAATAAAATCGCTTCCTGAAAAACCAATTATATTTACCCTCAGAGTTCTTGAAGCTATGAAGCTTTCACCTTTGTATAAATGGGTTTATGAAACAGCATCAAAGGATTCATTTGTTTCAATTGAAAAAGCCGAGAAGGTACTTGGTTATAAACCTAAATATTCAAATAAAGATGCACTGTTAAGAAACTTTCAATGGTATATTGAACATCGTGATGAATTTAAAGATACTGGAGGAGTTTCACATCGTGTTCCCTGGAAACAAGGAATATTGAGATTTGCCAAAGTATTTTTCTAATATTCTTTAATTTATTTCAGCAAATGATGTTATATTTATAATAAATGAATAGGAAGAAATATTAAGGAGGTTGATATGTCAACTAAAAAAGATTATTTAAAGAGTGTAGTGAAGCACATTGATATTAAAGAACACAATGTTGTTCAGCTTGTGGATGCAATGGAAAAGATGGCTTTTTCTGCAAGAGACTTAAACCGTGCGGCCCGGATTTATGATATGATGATTCAGGATAAAGAATGTGGAATCATTCTTACGCTTGCTGGCAGTTTGTTCAGTGCAGGATTGAAACGTGTTGTTTATGATATGGTTATGAATAATATGGTTGATGCAATTGTTTCAACAGGTGCCATTATGGTTGATCAGGATTTTTTTGAAGCACTGGGTTTCAAACATTATCAGGGAACTAAATTTGTTGACGATAACGAACTCCGCGACTTAATGATAGATAGAATTTATGATACTTATATTGATGAGGAAGAATTAAGAATATGTGACGATACCACTGCTAAAATATTTGATAGTCTTGAACCACGTCCCTATTCATCGCGTGAACTTCTTTGGGAATTCGGAAAATATCTTGAAGATAATGGGGGACCAAAAGTAGATGATTCCGTTATCTGGGCATGTTATAAAAAGAATGTTCCGATTTTCGTTCCGGCATTTTCAGATTGTTCTGCGGGATTCGGATTTGTCGTTCATCAGACAAATAATCCGGAAAAGCATGTTTCTGTTGACTCAGCCAAAGATTTTCTTGAACTGACTAAAATTAAATTAAATTCTAAAGTAACCGGAATTTTTATGATCGGGGGCGGAGTTCCTAAAAACTTTACTCAGGATATAGTTGTAGCTGCCGATATTCTTCAGGAAGAAGCCGAAATGCATAAATATGCTGTTCAGATAACCGTTGCAGATGAAAGAGATGGAGCTTTATCAGGCTCAACGCTTAAAGAAGCCAGTTCCTGGGGCAAAGTTGAAACAACTTATGAACAAATGGTTTATAGTGAAGCAACCATTGCTATGCCGTTGGTTACAGGATATGCTTATCATAAAGGCAACTGGAAAAACAGGAAACCAAAAGAATTTCAAAAGTTGTATTCAAAAGAAACAGCAAACGTTTGATTAAAATTCGAACCTGACAAACGCCTCATTAAAGAGGCGTTTTTTTATTCCTTCTTTTGTATTTTTAGTGAAACAAAATTTATTTCGAATTGTTATCATTTAAGTGAAGACAAATTCATCTAATCTGTATTTGAGCATTCTTTTCATCCTGATGACAACAAGCAACTTTGCACAATCCGGAACTTTTACACTTGCCGGATTTGTAAATGATGCAGTTTCCGGTGAACCACTGGTCGGTGTTAACATTCTTCTATACGATTCTTTAAATCTCAATTACTCTCCATTTACCGGAGCGGCCACAAATGCTTTTGGATATTACGCTATTCCTTCGATTAAATTAAAAAAATATTTTTTAGTATTCAGACATATCGGATATAAAACAGCAATAAGAGAAATTGATTTTTCTGAAAAAACAGTTTTGGAAACATTTTCTGTAATGATGTTTCCACAGGACATAAAACTTGATGAAATTATAATTGAGGGCAGAAAGCAGCATGATGCTCTTATAAGCACATTTGACATTTCACCCGAAGTATTAAAGAATTTACCATCTATTACAGGAGAAGTTGATTTATTTAAAACACTCGAACTGCTTCCCGGCGTCGGGAAAGCCTCTGAAATTTCAAGCGGTCTTTATATTCGAGGCGGTTCTCCAGATCAGACGTTAACATTGGTTGACGGATCGATACTATATAACCCCGCTCATCTGGGCAATATTGCAAGTACTTTCAATTCAACTGCACTGAATGATGTTCGGCTTATTAAAGGTGCTTTTCCTGCAGAATATGGAGCCAGGCTTTCAAGTGTGCTTGATGTTAAGCTTCGTTCAGGATCAAAAGAGAAAGAAAAAGGTACGATAGGAATTGGTACAATAAATTCATTTGTTTCGTTGGAAGGACCACTTGATACAAATTCAACTTATATGGTAGCTGCCAGATACATGTATTACGATATAATTCAAAAAAAATTTAATTCTAAAACTAATGTCCCGCGATATAATTTTTTTGATATCAATGCCAAGATAAATGTATCGCTCTCCGACAGAAGTATTTTAGCGTTTAGTGTTCTTTATAGCCAGGATCACGCCTACAGTCCACCCACCGTTAAAGATACAGATTACGACATCGAATGGAACAACTTAAATTTAAGTTTAAACTGGCTTCAGGTAAATTCCAAGTCGCTATTTTTAAATTCTGTGTTAAGTTATATAAAGTATGACTTTAGTTCACGTATTGGAATCGATCCGTCTTCTGTTAGCTCATTCACATATTATTCAAAACCTCAATTAAACGATATTTATTTCAGGCAAAACGCCGAATTAAGATGGCATAAAAATCATTTATTTAAAACCGGAATTGATATTGCATTTCATAATTACAACATTTTATACAGTGATATTTATTCTGAAGAGCTGGATTTGGATCCATATGCCGGGACCGATATTTCGGCAGCAGAGGCTGCATTATATTTACAAAGCGAATCTCAGCTTACATCTGATTTAAGTTCAAATTTTGGTGGCAGATTTTTCTATTTCGGAACGTCAAAGTATTTTAATTTTGAGCCAAGGTTTAGTCTTACTTATAGAGCTTTGCCAGAATTAGTGATTAAGGGAGCTTTCGCAAAAGCGAATCAATTTTTACATTTAATTACACGGAATGATATCACACTCCCAACAGATCTTTGGTATCCTTCAACAAAAGTTATAAATCCAAGCTATTCGACACAATATATTTTAGGGATCGATACCCATCTATTTGATGAGTATATTATTTTTACAATCGAAGGTTATTATAAAGGAATGAAAAATCTTTATGAATTTTCAAGCTCTGTAGAACTGAATCCGCTTAACAATTCAATTGAAGATCAGTTTACCCGGGGAAAAGGAGAGGCATACGGCATTGAATTATTTCTAAATAAGCAGAAAGGGAATCTGAGAGGTTGGATAGGCTTTACTCTTTCCTGGTCTAAAAGACAGTTTGATATGCTAAACGGAGGTAAAACATTTTATCCACGATACGACCAAAGACATGATCTTTCGATAGTACTGACATACAATTTAGCCGAAAATCTAATAGTTGGAACTACATGGGTTTACTCTTCAGGCCAACGATATACAATTCCTCCCGGTCAGTTTATCTTCGATCCGGTTGGAATAAATGGTGATCCGCAGGTTCAGTTTCAATATAAAGGAATTAATACTCAAATGTTTCCGGATTATTCGAAACTGGACTTAAGCTTGAATTATTCATTTGAATGGTTAGACACAAATTTTGAAACCTATATTACACTTTATAATGTGTATAACAGACATAATGTATTTGCCCAATATGTTTCGTTAATGGAAAACGAGAACGGCGATAAAGTCCCGGTAATAAAAAGAATAAGTTTGTTTCCTTTTATTCCATTCGCAGGTATTGCCATTAAGTATTAGCCATAAAATTGAAAAAAATAATTAAAATAATTTGTATCATCTCCGTAATTGCATTTACCGGATGCGAGAATGAAGAAATTCTTACAGCAGATTCTGATTATAAGGAATACATAGTTGTACAGGCACAGATTGAGGCTAATAAATTTTTTCCTTCTGTAAGATTTACAAAAACACTTCCATTGGGGGTTCCATACACTATAGAAGATTCAGAACTTACAAGTGTGATTGCATATATCAGACGAAACGGCGTTCAGATAATTTCACTAGTTTATTCAAGTGAAGGATTATACAAACCATTATCAAACATATTTGTGGTTGAGGGAGAGACTTACGAATTATTTGCTATGTATGGAGGAACATATATTTACAGTAAGACAATAATACCTTATAAACCTGAAATCGAGAGAACGTTTTACGATTCAAACAGACACAGATTAAATGCAGAGGTTAAGGCAAAAATTGGTGAAGTATATGCTGCAGTATGGTCCATATTTACTACTCCTGCCGTCATAGCTAAGGATTATTATTCAATATCTTCCGGTGAAGCCGGATCAAGTACAACTGTTGCGACATCATCATTACCTGAGGTATACAGAAGCAATATTTATTCGAATTCAAGATACATAAGGGTTGATGCGTTTGACGAAACATTTAAGGAATATTTTAACTCAAGAACATCCGGAAATGAAATTAATGATCCTTTTGTACAGGGAGGTGGTGAAATTATCTGGAATGTTCAGGGTAATAATACAATAGGTTTATTTATAGGGATAGCTAAAGGTATCCCTCAACAGGTTTTTTAACCTATGCCTAAAAATCTTTTAATCATTTTAGTTTTTTTTGTTCTCATAATCATTTCAGGCTGTGTGGATGATAACGTTGCCCCTCTGTTTGAAGGTCAATTGAATCCTGCAGCCGAATTGCTCGTTTACTTTGAATCGAACGGAGATTTTATTAATAGTATCAAAGCTCCTGCATTAGCAGATGCAGAGGAAGTTTACGCAAATCTTACGAATTATCTGTTGATTGATATTCGCAATACTGATGATTTTACCGGCGGACATATTCAAGGTGCCATAAATATGGGATTTGATAGTTTATTCAGTTTTTTAAAAAGTATTGATGCTAAGTCATTTCCCAAAATAATTCTGATTAGTAAAAACGGACAAAGCTCATCTTATTTCACTTGCTTATTAAGACTTGCCGGATTTGATAATATTTTCTCTTTGAAATATGGTATGGCAAGCTGGAATCAGGTTTTTTCAGGTGAATGGTTAAATGCTCTTAAAGATGCGAATAATATAAATGACTTTACAAACGATGATTTTCCTAAAAATAATTTAACTGATCTGCCGGATATTGTCTTCGATAATCCTGAAGCACCGCTAAGTGCAAGAGTTCAGAAGAGAGTTGAAAAAATTATCAGTGAAGGTTTTTATTCTGCCCCAGATTTGCAAACAAATTCTGATCATTACATAGTTTGCTACGGTAAAATGAGATTATACTATGCAAGAAGATTTTTCACATTAGAAGGGAGAGGTCATGCCCCGGGTGCGGTTTCATATCTGGATTCTCCAAATTTCGAATTGATGAGCGGCAAATATCTTCAGTCTATGCCGAAAGATAAACCAATTTATATATACGATTATGACGGTCATCTCAGTGCTTGTATTGCGGCATATTTAAGAATGCTTGGTTATCAGACGTATACGTTATTATTTGGAGCTAATCAGCTGTTTTACAGCAGAATAACAGCAGAACCGGAACTTTTTGAATATGCCTTTTCTGAAAACAAAATTTATAATTTTCCTTATGTTTCAGATGAGTGATTTCAGAAAACAATATTAAATATTAGAATAACTGCAGGTATTGAGATAATAAAAAAGCGGCTAGTTGAGTTGAATTATAGATAATAGGACATTAATAGTTAATTTCATATATCTGTTATCACATTCAGAATCCGCTTGATATTATTGAAGTATGTATTTTTAAAGTTCAAAAAACAATTGTTTTTTGACTTTGAATAACTAAAATTTACTTAGCTAATAAAATATGTTTGGATTATTAAAATGAGAATTATAATTGCAGGTATGGGTGATGTTGGATACCATCTTGCAAAACAGCTTTCCAGTGAAGCTCATGATATTATTGCTATTGATACAGATCAGCAAAGACTATCCTATACAGATTCGATGACGGATATTCTTACAATAAATGGATCATCAACTTCAATCACCGTACTAAAAGAAGCTAAAATAGATAAAGCTGATCTGGTAGTTTCTGTTACTTCTTCAGAGGAAGTTAATCTCACAACTTCAATTATCGGTAAAAAGCTTGGTGCAAAACGAACTATTGCACGTGTCAGTAATGCAGAATATCTGGAACCGGAAAATGTGATTGGTTTCCATTCACTGGGAATTGATTATATGATCTATCCCGAAGAACTGGCTGCCAGTGAGGTTATTAATCTTATAAACAGAACTGCTGCCACTGATGTTATTGAATTTGAAAATGGAAAGCTTTCGGTTATTGGTTTAAGATTAGATAAAAACGCACCGGTTATTCACAAAAAACTTTTTGAAGTTGCAAGTGCTAATCCTACTCTTGACTATCGAATTGTTGCCATCTACAGAAACTTCAGAACTATAATACCAACTGGAAATGACAAGTTTTTACCTAATGACCAGATTTTTGTAGCCACAAAACCTGAAGGAATTGATAGCATACTGAGACTTTCAGGAAAAGAGAATATCAATTTCGACACAATCATGATTCTCGGCGGTGGTAAAATCGGAAGAAGAGTTGCGGAGGTTTTAAGTAATAAAATGACTGTGAAACTTATTGAGTCGGATGAAGAGAAAACCTTTGAACTTGCCGATCAGCTTCCCAACACTCTGGTTATAAGAGGTGATGGAAGAGATATTGATCTTCTGGCACAGGAAGGAATTATTGACGTGGACGCATTTGTTGCATTAACCGAAGATGCTGAAACAAATCTTATATCCTGCTTAATGGCTAAGCATCTCGGTGTAAAGAAAGCAATTGCACTGGTTGATAAAGTCGATTACATACCTCTAACTCAAACTATAGGACTTGATTCGTTAATCAACAAAAAGCTTATAGCTGCAAATAGTATTTCACGTTTTATAAGAAAACGCGATATGGTTGCCTATGCATCACTGGAGGGCATAGATTCAGAAGTAATTGAATTTATTGCTCAGCCAGGTTCTGATGTTACAAAACATCCTATCAAAGATCTTGAATTTCCTAAAGGTGCTATAATCGGCGGAATTGTGAGAGGAACCGATTCTTTTATAGCAGTGGGAAACACACAAATAATTTCTCAAGATCGTGTTGTTGTCTTTTCACTTCCTGAATCAGTTAAGAGAGTTGAAAAGTTTTTCAGATAATGAATATTAAATTCGTTATTAATGTATTAGGCTTTTTACTTCTGCTAACCGGGCTATTAATGCTCACCGGAATTCCATTCTCAATTTACTATGGCGATAACGATATTTTTGTTTTATTATTATCGGGTTTATTAACGGCATTATTCGGTTCAGTTTTATGGTTAGTCAGCCGGAAAAACCTCGTTAAAGAAGTTAGCAAAAGAGAAGGTTACCTGGTAGTTACTCTTGGTTGGTTTTTAATGTCTGTTTTCGGTTCATTTCCATTTTTCATTTCAGGATACATTCCTTCTTTCACAGATGCCTTTTTTGAGACTGTCTCAGGATTCACAACAACCGGTGCATCAATATTAACAGACATTGAAGCACTTCCGCACGGATTGCTTTTCTGGCGTAGCATGACTCACTGGATAGGCGGGATGGGAATAATAGTTTTATCCATTGCCATACTACCATTGTTAGGGATAGGCGGAATGCAATTATATCAGGCAGAAGTAACCGGACCGAGCAAGGATAAGCTTCATCCCAGGGTTCAGGAAACTGCTAAAAGGTTGTGGGCGATTTATGTTCTTATTACGGGTATTCAAACAGTTTTACTTGTCTTTGGCGGGATGAACATATTCGATTCACTCTGCCATTCATTCGGATCTGTGGCAACCGGAGGATTTTCTACTAAAAATCAAAGTGTTGCGTACTATCAATCTACATACATTGAATACGTAATAATCGTCTTTATGTTTATCGGGGGTACAAACTTTTCTCTCCACTATCTTGCGTTGAAGGGTAACGTTTTAAATTACTTCAAGGAAAGCGAATTCCGGTTTTACATTTCTTTTACTGCACTTGTAGTTTTATCAACTTCTTTATACCTCATACTTCATAATGATCAAAACATAGAATCTGCTTTCAGAGATTCTGCATTCAGTATTATTTCTGTTATAAGTTCTACAGGCTTTGCTACAGTAGATTATCAGACCTGGGCTCCATTTTTTACAGAAATATTTTTAGTGTTATTATTATTCGGGGCTTGTGCCGGTTCAACAAGTGGCGGAGTTAAAATGGTTAGATACCAGTTGTTATTAAAGAATAGCCTGCTTGAATTAAAACGTCTTATACACCCGCAGGCAATTATACCGGTCAGGCAAAATGGGAAAGCTGTTCAGCCCGATATAATAGCTAAAATTGGTGCGTTTGTGCTTTTGTACTTTTTTATTTTCGGAATAGGATCGGTTATTCTGACTATCACCGGGTTAGATTCGATTTCAGCTATGGGTTCGGTTGCTGCATGTCTTGCTAATATAGGTCCCGGTTTAGATGTCACTGGACCTGTCTCGAACTACAGCAGCGTTACTGATATTGGTAAGTGGGTCCTCAGTTTTATTATGCTGCTTGGAAGACTTGAAATTTTCACAATTCTAATACTTTTCTCTCCTTCTTTCTGGAAAAAGTAGTTTCCTTCTTTCCTGCATATCTTCTTCTCACTAAATTTGTGATGTATGAATTATAAAGTAATTCTTAATATCATTGGCTTTCTCCTCATTCTCACCGGTATACTAATGACTACCGGAATTCCGTTTTCCATTTACTACGGACATGATGATATTATCGCAATTCTAATCTCTTCCGGAATTTCTTTACTTGCAGGGGCAAGCATTTGGTTTTTTACCAGAGATGCAGACAGACAGCAGCTTGGTAAACGTGAAGGTTATCTGATAGTGACACTTGGCTGGCTATCTATGGCAATCTTTGGTTCAATACCTTTTGTTATTCATGGTTCTATTCCAAACTATACAGATGCTTTTTTCGAAACTATGTCTGGCTTTACAACTACAGGTGCTACTATTCTTACAGATATTGAAGCAATGCCTTATGGATTATTATTTTGGAGAAGTCTTACTCAATGGCTTGGCGGAATGGGAATTATTGTTTTATCTCTTGCAATTCTTCCTTTATTGGGAATAGGCGGTATGCAGTTATTCTCTGCAGAAGTCCCCGGAGTAACAAAAGATAAATTCCATCCGCGGGTTAAAGAAACTGCTAAGCGGCTCTGGGGAATTTATGTTATTCTAACCTTAGCAGAGGTTATTTTACTACTTTTTGGAGGATTGAATCTTTTTGAAGCCGTAACTCACTCATTGACAACTATTGCTACTGGTGGATTCTCGCCTAAGAATGCAAGCACCGCGGCTTATGATTCCATATTTGTTCAATATGTATTTATCCTGTTTATGTTTTTAGGCGGTGTTAATTTTGCACTTCACTACTATGCACTTCATCTGAATTTTGCACCCTTTAAAAAGAATTCAGAGTTTAAATTTTATGTTTCCTTTTTAATAGTTGCTGCTGTTATCGTTATGATTCTTCACAGTCCCCATAAATCAGAAGGTTTGGAAGAATCTTTCCGACAGTCATTGTTTCATGTGCTGTCTATAGTAACCACTACAGGATATGTATCATCCGACTATGAAAACTGGGCTACTTTCTCAGCAAAAATTTTCTTTTTATTATTCTTTGTTGGTGGCTGTGCAGGTTCTACGGGTGGTGGAATTAAGTTTGGGAGACATTACTTATTATTAAAAAACGGTCTTCTTGAACTCAGAAGATTAGTTCATCCGCGAGCTGTAATACCGGTAAGGTTCAATGGTAAAGCCGTAAGCCAGGAAATTATTTCCAATGTTCAGGCATTTTTTATTTTATATATGATGTTATTTGTGCTGGGTTCATTAGCGCTAAATTTACTCGGTGTGGATTTTTTAACATCTATCGGTTCAGTTGCATCCTGCATTGGTAATGTGGGACCAGCAATAAGCGGAACAGGACCAATGGGTAATTATGCATTTTTACCTGATACTGCAAAATGGATTTTATCATTTCTGATGCTCGTCGGCAGATTAGAATTGTTTACTGTGCTTGTACTTTTTTCTTCTGCGTTTTGGAGGAAGTGATTTCCAATTCTTTTATCAGATTTTTTGTCATAGTGGAACCCCTCCACAATTTTTATTTCCTCTTCCGTCAATCCGTAAAGCTGGTAAACAAGCTTGTTTATTCCTTTATCAAGTCTTTCGCATTTTTAATGATTAGCCCACGGTTTCTCCGAAAGGAGTCCTTGGGACAACCGTGGGAAAAGTTAAACAGTAGGATTTCTATTAACCGCTTTAGCGGTTTTCAATCTTAAGCCCATATTTTTTAATAAACAAATCAACCTCTTGCTCATAAGTCATTTTTCTATGATGCTCTTTCTGATTAGCGATGTATTTTTCAACTTCTTTTACCATCGATTCGCTTACAGAAAAAGCGCCGTAACCGGTTTGCCAGGCAAACTTATATTTTGTAAACGATGATTGATTTATCCAGTGAGATGATTCACCTTTAACATTTTTAAAAATATCACCAATGCTGAATTTTGGAGATAACAAAAAGAGAATGTGTATATGATTGCTCATTCCATTAATAATTCTTACTATGCAATCCAGATCGTTTTCCAGCTTTTGCTTAATATGATTGTATAATTCTTTTTCAAATGCTGGTGTAATTAGGGCTGTTCTGTCTTTTGTACTGAAAACACCGTGTATCCAGATTTTTAATAATGAATGAGACATTATTTCCTCCATTTAAACCGTTGAAACGGTTATTGGTTTTTATTTGGTTAATTTAGTTCCCACGGTTAAAACCGTGGGCTACATATTTAATTATTGAACCTTAGATAGCCCATAGCTTCAGCTATGGGATTAAAATATGTGAAACAATTTTCTGGTAACCGTTTTAACGGTTTACACTTCCTTCCACAATTTTAATTTCCTCTTCCGTCAATCCATAAAGCTGATAAACAAGTTCATCTATCTGCTTATCGAGTGTTTCGCATTTGCGGTTAAGGTAGTTTTTGTCGCTTTCTGTTTTGGCTTGCTGTAGCTGCTTTTTTGCGGTGAGCATTTGATCGACCATTAGCACAATTTGGTTATGTAACGATTCTTCAGATTTTAAATCAAATTTAATTTTCTTTATTGGTAGTTCAGCTAATTGATTAGTGCGCATTTTTGTAAACGCACCCTTTGTTAATTCGTATGCTATTTTTTTTATTATAAAGGTTGAAAGGCTAGAGTTTAGTATTGCTAAATAGTATTTGATTGAATGTTTGTCGTCTGAATTTCTTGGATAAAGTGAGTACAGCGAGCTTAAAAAATATCTTTGTTCTAAATCTATTGTGGCAATAATACGATTTCCTGTTTCTCTAACTGCTATCTTATCAACTTCATAGAATGATTTGTTTTTCCAATTCCTTGCTAACCAATTACCGTATTTAAGATAAAGATCCTCCTCAATAGATTGGTATCTATCAATTGATTTGCCCCTTAATGATTTTTTCCATGGAATTGATAATGCTATTTCTGATTTCTTTACATATTTTGAGTCATCTCCTGTCTTGATACATTGGCGAGTGAACAAAATGTTTCCAAGTTTATCTGAATTTTGATACAACTTTTCTAGTAAATCCTTCGTAACGCCATCAAAAAATATCTCAATAACTCTTTTATCATTATTTCCCAGCTCCGACTGAGTTAAATAATTATCGAAGAGATTATAAAGTTGTTCGATACTTTCAATTTGTCTTCTAACAGCAACTTGATTTTTCTCTTTAAAATATTTTGATATTATTATTATCGAAGTATGTATTGTTGGATCCTTAAATACATCCATACCAAAATTATTTATCTCTAGTATTGATGTCCTATCTATAAGAAGAGCTCTTAGTTTTCGTGAATAAAGATTACTAAATATATTGTTTGGTATTATGTAACCTAACAACCCTTTATTATTAAGTATTCTTATAGCTTTTTCAACAAAAATTTCAAAGGTATCTACTCTTCCTTCAGCTACCTTATATTCTGTAAAAACATATTTCTTTAAACCCTCATTTGTAATCATTCCATACGGCGGATTCCCAACCACAGTGTCGAAACCACCTGCCCTCATAACTTCGGGGAAGACATTTTCAAAGTCCATTGGTTTGAGTTTCAGTTCATCAAACCTCTCCCTTAGTCCCTCTCCTTGCGAAGTCGTAGATCCCGACTTTGTCGGGGGAGAGGGAAACAGGGTGAGGTCGAGAATATCTGTACCAATAAGCGAGTTGCCGCAAATAATATTTTTGTTCAAATCCGGTAGCAATTGTTCTTTAAACATTACCCAGGTATCGTTTGCAGTTGCGGTGGTTTCATCCTCAAGCAGTTTTAGGTAAAGCGATAACTGTGTAACCTCAACTGCCTGCTGGTCCAGATCAACTCCGTATATATTGTTAAGCAGTATTTTTTGTTTCTGCTGGAGTGAGAGGCGGTAAGCGCCTTCAAACAAAATACAGCCGTCTTTCTTTGCCTGTTCGGGATGCTGCTGATACCATTGTTTGTGGTAATCAATAAGCCGTTCATAAACCGTAATAAGAAAAGAACCGCTTCCGCAGGCAATATCGGCAAAACGCATCTTTGCAATTTCTTTTGGTGTTTTGCCCTCTACAAGTTTTATAACAGTGTTATCAACAATGTAATTAACTATGTACTGCGGCGTGTAATACACTCCGCCTGCTTTTCTTACTTCGGGCTTTTCTTCAATGGTTACACGCTTGTCCGTTGCATTAACAACCTTACCCAAAAACCTTTCGTAAATAGAGCCGAGAATATGTATTGGTATTGCATCAAAGTTATAAGGGGAGTTTTCGTGAGAAAGCTCATCGCAAATAGATGAAAAAGTTTTATCATCAGGTTCAACAAGGTTACGGGAATCAACAGAGCTTTTCTTAAACACAACACCGTTATACTTTGCATCAAGAGTACGTGAAGCACGGAGAAATTTTTCCCAGGCAGTAACCGCAACAGCCCTCCCTTCAACCTCACCCTTCGTCCCTCTCCTTGGTAAGGAGAGGGAATCCAAAAGCCCTTCTCCTTTATAAGGAGAAGGGTTGGGATGAGGTTTTACAAACTCACTAATGTAGTGATGAGGTTCAATCAGTTTATCTTCAAGAAATCTTATAAAAACAAGACGGTCAATAGTGCGCTGCATTGCTTCTGTAAGCTCTTCACTTGTTAAATGGGAGTTACTTTTCTTAAATGATTTGGCAAGTCGTGTTCTTATTTCATCAAGCTCTTCAAGAAAAGCCTCATCAATGTTCTGGTACTTTGCCTTTACACGTTCCTTCTTTTTACCCCTTGGCTTTGGCAGAGTGTCAACAAACTTTTCAAGTGAGTTATCTGCAACAGCTTCACGCGAAAACAGGTAATAAATTTCTTTCAGCTTTTCTTCATCTGCATAATCGGAGTAATGAAACGATTTTAATTTATGGTTAATTATATCGTTAATATCCGGACGGAAACGGCAGTCGAGAATAATAAACTCTTCAAAATCGGTAAGCACAGCAATAGGGGTGTTGGCATTCCAGCCATAACGCACAGTCTGGAAGAAATAATCTTTATTCTCAAGATCGTGCGAAGGTTTTTTAGCTTCAACAAAAAACTTTACATCACGGAAATTGGGTGCAAGATAAAAAGTATAATCTGCACGCTTTTGAGCTTTGGCAACAGTAACGGGTTTTTCTACCCTTACTTCCTGTTCATACGGATTCTTTTGTGTTTCGTGTCTTACATCCCATCCAAGAGCAATAAAAAATTTATTAATGAAATCATTCCGTACATCAGCCTCGGAATAAGAAGGGTTTAAATAGTGTTTTTCATTTTCTTTAAAGTCATTGACCAAAGAGGAAATCTGTTGGTAAGCATCCGGGAAACCCATAAAAATTATTACTCCATAAGAAATGATAGTAAAATTATGGAAAAGACAGGTTAAATTAAAGAAACATCAATCCGTTGGGACACGGCGCGCCGTGTCCCTACAAATAATACATATTAAAAATACACAGTTAAACCAAAGTTAAGATCGCCTCTTGAAATCCTATATGCTTTTTCTTTTACTTTGCGGATACGATGTTGCTCTGTCATACTGCGTTCATTATCGAAATAAGAAAACCTGATTCCATACTCGGCAGACAAGCTCATATCTTCAGCAAATAACCATTCTACGCCAATTAAAAAATCCAGTCCCGCTGTAAAACGATCGATATCATCCTTCCTTGAAAAAGCAGGATCAACTGCAGTATCAATTGTTTCACTGGTTCCTGAAGCCATCGTTACAAACGGACCGCCGCCCAGGAAGAATGCAACATCCAGTAAACCCGGTACGTAATGTATATACTGTGTTTTTACAGTTACACTTAACATATCCGACTTTGAATCACCAAAAAAGTTAGCAGTGGTATCAAACCTGGTTTCGGTGTATTCGATTTCCGTATTATTAATATCTAAAGACAAACCGAGTCTTAATGCGCTCCTGTTTCCGATATTATATTTACCGGAAAATGTATTGCCCTGAAAATTTGAAAGGTTGAAGTTTTGACTTATCTGAAATTGCAGTGCAAATTTGTTCTTCAGAGAATCAAGGCGGGCTGCTGCCTGTGCGTGAGTTGGTATATTGAAAGCTGTAATTGCAAAAAGCAATAAACTAATAAACAGATATTTATGTTTTAACAACATAACTCCTCCTGAAATAATTTGGGTTTTATAGTGGTAATCCCTTTTAGAGTCTTTCCAAAATTACGAATAATTTTTTTTAACGTTCAATTAAAACGTGAGAACTTTATCAGATTCAACGGTCCATTGTGCAAGCTCTTTCATACTGCTTTTTTCGCAACCATCTATAAATTTAAGATTAGCAAGCCCTCTTGCTTCAAGGCAGGTGCCGCATAGTTTAACTTTACCGCTTTTTGTTATAATCCCTTTTAACATTCGCTCAATGTTGTAATAACCTTGCGGCGTATTTTGATTTTCAAGTGCACCTGTAACTGCATCTGCCATAAGAAATACCAGAACTTCTGTCCCATGATCTTTCTGAACCTGCATTGCAAGTCTGCAGGCATTATAGAATTTTTCTGTGCCATAAGGCGCATCGTTAATAAGGAAAAGGATTTTCATAGTAATTCTCCATGGTATTATTCAATTAGAATTTATCAACTAAATAAACAAGGTATCCAAGTACTGCACCTCCCAATATAACATGAACCGCACTTACTTTTTTAATTCCGAGAAATGCGGAAATACTTATTATAAAAATAAACCAGCTTTGCCACTCAATCAAAACCTCAACACCAAGCTGAATTGAAACAACAAGCATAGCTGCAAGTGCACTTACATTTACGGCGTCTAAAAATTTGGAAAGGAAAACCGATTTTCGTAAGCGTGGTATAAGCGGGTTTAATATTGCAACAAATATGAAAGAAGGAATCATAATTCCAATTGTTGCAGAAAGTGCACCGGGAATTCCGGCAATCTGGTAGCCGATAAAAGTTGCAGACGAAAGGAATGGACCTGGTGTAAATTGCCCGACCGCAATTGCATCAAGCAGTTCTTGTCTTGTCAGCCAGTTTAAACTCTGAACAAATTCACCATCAAAGTATGCAACAAGTATATATCCGCCGCCAAACCAAACTGCACCAATCTTTAAGCAGGTTAAAAATAAAGTTGTGAGTGATGTTTCCGTTCTTTCAATATACTGCATCAATGGCGGAAGATTAGATAAAATAAAAAGCGGAAGGAAGGAAATTGAATTTAATGTATTCTGTTTTTCTGAGAGGTAGATGAAAAGTCCGCCGAAAATCCCCCCTGCAAGAATTGAAAATATTTCATTTACTCCGAGTAAGTTTATTGTCATTACAGCAAAAGCAATTAAAACGAGTTTCCAGCCTTTGATTGATTTATATCCAAGTTTGTAAACAGCATTTAAAATTAAAATTATTACTGCCGGTTTAATGCCGTAAAGAAATGGTTTAACGTTCGGAAGATGACCGTATTCAGCATAGATGTATGCAAACATACCGGTTATAATAATGGCTGGTAAAGTAAAACAGATTCCTGCTGTAAGTAAACCGGCAACACCTGCACGATGATAACCAGTGTGAATAGCCATTTCTGTTGAGTTTGGTCCGGGAATTAAATTCGTAGCTCCAACAAGATCAAGAAAATGCTGATGGGTCATCCATTTGCGTTTTGATACGACTTCTTCTTCAAACAGCGCAATATGTGCGGCGGGTCCACCAAAGGTTATTAAACCCAATTTTAAAAACAGAAATGCTATTTCTTTTAGTTCTTTCAATTGTATTTACCGGATTTATTCCTACTATTATTATCAAGTGAATATTTTCCAGCACAATAATAAATATGAAGATTGATCCAATCAGCATAGACCAGACTGCTATTGAACATCTATTTTTGATTTTACTTCACTGATTGTTTTTTTGTTCGTCAGAATCAGCAAAACATCGCCTGCTTCTATAATTGTTCCGCCAGTAGGAACGATATATTGTTCGTTCCTGTTTATCATAACAATCAGACTTTCCTTTGGAAGTCCTACTTCAACTATCTGTTTACCAACAAGCGGAGAATTGTCACTAATAATAAAATCATATAAGTCATTTGTGTCATCAGGACTCGATTCAAATTCAATAGGCGATCTTATTTTTTTAATGATAGGGGCATCGACTTTCAGCAGCCTGGCGGCAAATGATATACTCCATCCCTGCAATAATGCAGATGTTAGAACAATAAACAGGACAATACTAAAAATCAGATCTGCATATTCAACGCCAGCCAGTAATGGAAAGGTTGCCAGGATTATCGGAACGGCTCCTCTTAGACCAACCCAGGAGGTAAATA
Organism: uncultured Ignavibacteriaceae bacterium; assembly: GCA_964639355.1. Classification (GTDB taxonomy): domain Bacteria; phylum Bacteroidota; class Ignavibacteria; order Ignavibacteriales; family Ignavibacteriaceae; genus JAGXRK01. Next base: position 46,103 of record CAZXCP010000003.1, on the reverse strand, counting down.
ATTTTTCTTTTAGATTTATTTTGGTAAAAGGGAGGCTTAAGAATACCGATACTGGTCTGGCAATCAACATAAGAATAGCTGATAATATAAGACCAACACCGGTAACAGCGAGAATTTGCGAAGGAAAAACCAGCATGCCTAAGGTTAAGAACATTCCTATTTGTGAAAGCCAGGCAAGCCCGTCAAAAAATCGTTTTAAACTTTTTTTGTGAAGAAATTCTCTGTTGCCAACTGTTAAGCCTGCAAGATATACTGCGAGAAAACCGCTTCCACCGACGATATTTGTAAAAGCATAAACCATTCCTGCATATGCTAAAAACAATACAGGATAAATGCCGTCGTAGTCAAATTTAATTTTATTGAGCAGGTAGACAATTAATTGTCCCATCGACAATCCGATGATGATTCCTAATCCGAATTGTTTGATAAAAAGCCAGATAAGATTCCATAATCCTGTTGATGGTATGAGTATCAGTTGTATCATTCCCAGAGTTAAAAATATGGCCATAGGATCGTTACTGCCGGATTCAAGTTCAAGCAAAGGTTTTAAATTTTTCTTCAGTTGAACATTCCTTGATCTCAGAACATTAAAAACAGCGGCAGCATCTGTAGAAGAAACAATTGCACCCAATAATAAACCGTATTTGATATCAATATTCAGAAAAAAAGCTGCAGTAAAACCGACAATTATGGCGGAAATGAATACGCCAAGCGTAGCCAGACTTACTGCGGGTAGAAAAACCGGTTTTACATCTTTTATATTTGTATCAAGCCCGCCGGAAAATAAGATAAATATCAAAGCAATTATTCCAATAGACTGAGCAAGATTAGCATCATCAAAATAAATTCCTCCTATACCCTCAGAACCGGCAAGCATTCCAAGCGCAAGAAACAGTATCAAAGTCGGTAATCCGAGATTTTGAAAAAGTTTTGCGAATGCTATACTTAAAATAATTAAGATCGCGCCGCTAAGAAGTAAATAATCTAAAACCATCTTGTAGTATCGTATTATTTTTAATGATCAGTTGTTAGTCTTTCAATAAAAATAGAAAGAATTGTTATAAATTTTTCATTTAGTAAATGCAATATAAGTAATAAAAATTATTGCTTTTTTTGTACAAAGCATCTGGACACTATTTTATTTATATTTGCGCCCTAATGTGAAAGTAAATGTATGAGCGGCAAGGAATTATTAAAAAAATATAAGGATCCCAACAACTTCTTTAACAGAGATTTAAGCTGGGTTGAATTCAATAAGCGCGTTCTTGAAGAAGCACTCGATCCGGAGCTGCCTTTATTAGATAAAATAAAATTCATATCAATCTATTCTTCAAACCTGGATGAATTCTATATGATAAGAGTTTCAGGTTTAAAAGAACAGGTTGCTGCAAACATAATTGAACCTGCAATTGATGGTTTAACTCCAATGGAACAGTTGCAGCGTATTGATAAGTTCTTAAAACCATTGAATAAAGTCCTTTATGATTTGTGGACAAACCAGATAATTCCTGAACTTAAAAAGTATGATATTTTTCTCTGTAATTATGATGAGCTATCTGGAGAAGAAAAAATAAAACTAACAGAATATTTTAAGAGGGAAATATTTCCTGTACTTACTCCTCTTGCATTTGATCCCGGCAGACCTTTTCCTTACATATCAAATCTGAGCTTGAGTATCGCTGTTATGGTAAAAAAACCAAACGGCGAATCTCATTTTGCACGGGTTAAGGTTCCCAGCATTTTACCAAGATTGGTTGAGATCGAAAAGATTTTAACACCCAATAAACCAGTTACTAATAACGGTGCTGTTAAAACAAGATTTGTATGGCTTGGTGATCTTATTAAAGCAAATCTCGATTTACTTTTCCCCGGAATGGATATAATAGAGGCGCACAGGTTCAGAATTACGCGGGATACAGATATAGAAATTCAGGAAGATGAAGCTGATGATCTTTTACGAGTAATTGAAGAAAATATACGGCAGCGAAGATTTGGAAGTGTTGTAAGGCTTGAAGTAGCTAATGTGATGCCTGAATTTATGTTAGATACTCTGATGGAAAATCTTCAGATAAAACGTGAAGATGTTCACGTACTTGGCGGACCGCTTGGTATGAGCGATGTAATGGGATTATACAAACTTCCTTTACATCAGTTAAAAGAGAAACCATTTTATCCGGTGATTCCAAAAGTATTTGAAGAGGAAGAAGATATCTTTTCAATTATAAAACAAAAAGATGTTCTTTTACATCATCCATATGATTCTTTCACTCCTGTAATTGATTTTATAAAACAGGCAACCCGTGATCCGGATGTACTTGCGATTAAACAAACTTTATACAGAGTTGGTCCGGATTCACCGATAGTGAAAGCACTAATTGAGGCTGCTGAAAGAGGGAAACAGGTTGCAGTACTGGTTGAATTAAAAGCCAGATTTGATGAAGAGAATAATATCTACTGGGCAAGAGCACTTGAAAAGGTTGGTGTTCATGTTGTATATGGACTTGTTGGTTTGAAAACACATGCCAAAATGACTCTTGTTGTTCGTAAAGAATTTGAAGGTGTTAAACGATATGTTCATCTTTCTACCGGAAATTACAATGCAACTACGGCAAAACTCTATACTGATTTAGGATTCTTCACCTGCAACGAAGAAATATGCAGTGATGTAGCCGACGTGTTTAACTATCTCACCGGTTACTCCAAGCAGAAAGAATTCAAAAAACTTTTTGTTTCGCCAATAAATATGAGAGAAAAATATCTCGAACTTATTTCCAGGGAAATTGATAACATAAAAGCCGGAAAAACGGCCAGGATAATCTGGAAATTAAACTCACTTGTAGATCCGGTTATTATAAGTGCACTATATGAAGCATCTAATTGCGGTGTTGAAATAAAACTAATTGTAAGAGGTATCTGCTGCCTTGTTCCAGGCATAGAAAATCTTAGTGAAAACATTGAGGTAAAAAGTATCGTAGGAAGATTTCTTGAACACAGCAGAATCTTTTATTTCTACAACGACGGTAACGAAGAAATTTATCTTTCAAGCGCAGATATGATGCAGAGAAATCTTGATAGAAGAGTTGAGGTTACTTTTCCTATCGAAGATCCGGCTTTGAAACAGGAATTAATTAAAACGGTTATTAAATATTCGTTAAAAGATAATGTTAAATCTCGAAAACTGAACCCCGACGGAACATACACTCTGCTGCAGCCTCAGAATGATGAAAAGAAAGTAAATAGCCAGGAATGGTTAATGAACCATGTTTCTAAAACGAAGAACAAAACAGCTAAAGCTAAAATTTGAATGGAAATTTGAAACTCTATTTCATTCCAGTCGGTTAGATTATGAATTTAAATTTCTTCAGAAAAAAACAGGATAATACGATGAGTGAGATTACAAAAAGCGGTATTATAAATTCAATAAAAAAAATTAATCATCCGTCTTTGGATATAAACCATGTAACATTAAATTCAATAAAAAAATTTGAAAATGAAAATGGTAAACTAAAATTGGAACTATCCTTACCCGTTCCATCAGATTCTGCAGTACAGGTTTCTTCATTAATTAAAGGTTCAATACTAAAGGACTTTATTGATTTAAAGGATGTAGAATTAAAATTAGATTCAAAAGCAGTTAGCGGAATATCAGCTCATTCAGATCCTAGAAAAAATGCTATACTTCCCGGAGTGAAGAATACAATTGCAGTTGCTTCAGGTAAAGGCGGCGTTGGAAAAAGTACTGTAGCAGTCAATCTTGCCGTTGCATTGGCAAAAGATGGGGCTAAAGTTGGTTTGATAGATGCTGATGTTTACGGACCTAGCATTCCGCTAATGCTTGGTCTAACAGAAAAGCCAAAGGTTTACCAGGCTGAAGGCTCAGTTAAAATGCTTCCGTTAGAAAAGTATGGTGTAAAATTAATGTCAATTGGTTTATTGGTAGATGAAAACTCTCCTGTTATATGGAGAGGACCAATGGCAAGCGGTGCAATTAAACAATTTATGTCAGATGTTGATTGGGGTGAACTTGATTATCTCATTTTTGATTTACCCCCGGGCACCGGTGATATTCAATTAACACTTGTGCAGACAATTCCTCTTACCGGTGCTGTTGTTGTTACAACACCTCAGGAAGTTTCGCTAATTGATGCACGTAAAGCTTTTAAAATGTTTGAGAGAGTAAATGTTCCAATACTTGGTGTAGTTGAAAATATGAGCTATTTTATTGCTCCTGATACAGGTAAAAAATATGATATCTTCGGAAGCGGAGGTGGTTCGAAAATGGCAGAAACTTATAATGCATTCTTCCTGGGAGGAATTCCTATTGATCCCCGGGTTAGAGAAGGCGGCGATAAAGGCGTTCCGATCGTCTATGATATTCCAGATTCAGAACATTCGAAAATTATGATGGAAATATCCCGGGGACTGACTGATCAGATCAATAAACGTAACTCAGAAAGAACAGATAAGATTGAAATTATTCTTGGTGAAGACGATTAAAAGTATTTGCATTAAATATTTTTTCCTACGATATTTCAGATAATAAATAAGCCCGAGTTTCTTCGGGCTTTCTATCATATGGAAAAAGAAATTTTAATAGCACTGGAAAAGGTAAGACCTTTTCTGCAGGCTGATAACGGTGATGTTGAACTGGTTGAAATTTCCGATGACGGAATTGTAAAGGTAAGGTTGCTCGGTGCCTGTGAACTATGTCCTTTATCTGTACTCACACTCAGAGCCGGAATTGAAAGATCAATTATGAATGATGTTCCCGGCGTAAAAAGAATAGAAGCAGTTTAATTATAACTCTTATGTCTGAAACCACATACAAAACAACGGTAAGATTCATAATAGGGGCATTGCTGATTTCAGCAGTATTCTTTCTGTTTTATAGCCTGATTAATATACTTCTGATTCTGGCTGTTTCAATCCTGCTTGCTTTTATCTTTGCTCCGTTTATGCATTTGCTGGAAGAATACGGTTTTAATCGGTTATCATCCACGTTGATTGTATTTGCTGCTTTTGGATTTGTAGTTTATCTGGGACTTTCATTTGTGATTCCAAAGCTGATCTTTCAGATGGATCAACTTATTAAATCACTTGAAGGATTTTCATTAAATGAAGAGCTGCATTCTATCGAAGCAGCCATCTACAATTACTTGCCGCTTTTTACTCCGGGTGATTTGTCAAATCGTGTTGAACATTTTATTTCAACTCAGATTGTTCAGTCATTTGAAAATATAACTGCATTTGTTTCAGGTGTTGTTACAATTGCAGCAGTACTGGTCATTGTACCATTTATTACTTTTTTCATTCTTAAAGACAGCTCACGAATTCAAAAAGCAATGATACAGATAGTACCAAACAAATATTTTGAAATGTCTTACTGGATATTAAAACGGATTTCGCTGCAGCTTGGAAGATTTGTACGGGCATGGATATTTGATGCAACCTTTGTTGGTGTTTGTATTGGCTTCGGATTTTATTTAATCGGATTGCCTAATGCATTTCCGTTGGGAGTTATAGCCGGACTTGGGCATTTAATACCCTATCTAGGTCCGATCATCGGTGGCATACCTGCTATAATAATTTCACTAATTCAGTTTGGAGACTTTTCTCAAACTCCCCTAATAATGCTGATAGTAGCACTAACATATACCTTTGATAATGGTTTTGTTCAGCCGTATGTATTTGCAAAAAGTGCAGATATTCATCCGATATTTATAATTCTATTAATAATTGCAGGAGGGCAGTTTTTCGGTTTATTCGGATTGTTGCTTGCGGTACCTGTTACTTCGGTTGTTAAAACATTCGTGAAAGAGATTTACTTCGCTTTAAAGAACTATAAGATAGCCAGGATTTAATTTCTATCTTCCAGCTACCAGAATATAGTATCAATAATCCAGCACACCTACTTCATTTCCTCAACAATTTTTTTAATAACATCTACAGCAGTAATACCTTCGGCTTCTGCACTGAAATTAGTAATTATTCTGTGGCGTAGAACAGGAAGCATAGCAAATTGTACATCATCAATATTGGGCGTAAATCTTCCCTGTATAACTGCCCTGGCTTTTGCTGCCAGTATTAAGTATTGGGAAGCTCTGGGACCGGCTCCCCAAGTAATCCAATCCTTTATATATTTTGGCGATGATCCATTTATAGGGCGTGTAAGATTAGATACTTTAACTGCAAATTCTATTACATTATCAGCAACCGGAACTTTTCTTACAAGTTCCTGAAATTCCATAAGTTCACTTGAATTTATTACTTTTTTAAGATCTGCTTTATATTCACTTGTTGTTGTTTGGACTACTTTTACTTCCTCTTGGTAAGATGGATAATCTAACCACAGATTAAACATAAATCTGTCTAACTGGGCTTCAGGCAGGGGATAGGTTCCTTCCTGTTCAATGGGATTCTGAGTTGCAAGAACGAAAAAGGGTTCCGGTAATTGATAGGTAACTCCCGCCGCAGTTACTTTATGTTCCTGCATTGCTTCAAGAAGAGCTGCTTGAGTTTTAGGCGGAGTTCTGTTTATTTCATCTGCAAGTATAATATTGGCAAAAACTGGTCCCGGGATAAACCGAAAATTTCTTCTTCTGGTTGCCGGATCTTCATCCAGTATTTCTGTTCCGGTGATATCACTCGGCATAAGATCCGGCGTGAATTGAATTCTACTGAACTTCAAATCCATTACTTCAGCCAGAGTTTTTATAAGCAGGGTTTTTGCAAGACCTGGAACACCGACAAGCAGACAATGACCTTTTGATAAAAGTGCAATCAGAAGCTGATCAATTATTTCGTCCTGACCCACAATAATTTTTGCAATTTCAAGTTTAATACTTTTAATTTTATCTTCAAGCTGTTCTACGAGCCTAACATCATCAACTGATTTATTAATTTCTTCCAATCTGATTCCGTTTTTATTTGTGATTAGATTCTTACTTCCCAGAATATTTTACTTTTAACTTCCTCAATCCATTTTTCATACTCTTTCTGCTTTTTATAGTCATCTGCAAGTTTTCTGATTTCATTATAATCATCTTCAAGATTTGCTTTGTGCTGAGGAACACGGGATTTGAGATAAACTATGTGATAACCGTAATTTCCGGGAGCATATTCTATTCTTCTTGGAAAACTAATCTCACCTTCCTTTAATTTACTAACTATATCGAGCAGATTTTTATCAAGCTGATTCAAGAAGTAGGTTCCAAGTTCACCACCGAACGGTGCACTTTCTTTATCTTCACTGTATTTCCTGGCAAAATTTTGGAATGTTTCCAGACCTTTAACAACGCTGTCTCTGACTTCAGTAAGAAATTCAATAGTCCTTAAATCAGCATCATCATCTGCTTTGATTTTGATAAGTATATGTCTGGTATTTATCGATTCTCCGCGTCTTTCCTGCATTTGAATAATATGATAGCCGATAGGGGATTCAACGAGTTCGGAAATTTCGCCTTGCTGCAGCCTGAATGCTGCTTCTTCAAATTCAGGGTAAAACACACCGCGCTTAACAAAACCCAAATCGCCTCCCTGAGACGCACTGCCGGGATCTTCGGAATAACGCTTTGCTAATTCCGCAAAATCGGCACCGGCTTTAATGGAATCAAGAATCAATTGTGCCTGTTCTTTGAATTTCAGTTTAGTTGATTCAGAGGTTTTCGGATTTCTGAAAATATGAGCGATAGTAACTTTTTCAGGAATTATTCCTATAGTGTCTTTATATACTTCAAAAAATTCCTCTACCTCACGGCGGGTAGAACGTACATTACCAAAATTTTTTTCCTGCAGTCTTTGGGACATTAAAGATTTTCTTACATCATCTCTCAACTCTCTGCGGATACGATCTATACTCATGCCGTACATTTTCTCGATGTTTGCAACAGAACCGTACTGCTGTTTGAATAATTCGATCTGATAATTAATTCTCTGATTAACTTCATCTTCCGTTACAATAATCGAATCCCTGTCAGCCTGGGCATAAATCAATTTTTCCTCAATCATAGATTTAAGAATCTGATCTTTTAAACCCGGTGTTGCCGGATCAATCTGTCTCTGTGCAGCAAATATGGAAGTCTGGAATTCCAGTTCACTTTGAAGAATAATTTCATTGTCAACGACAGCAATAACTTTATCCAGTACTTCCTGGGGATAAACGGAGTGGTAACTAAACAATAATAATATAAATAATGTGAGTTTCATTTTAATCCTGGTTTTTTATCTCAATTTTACTATTTGAGTACAATTCTTTAATGAATGAATCTACAAGGGATTGTCTTCTGATTGCAATTACTCTTTGTTCAGCTTCCTGCTTAATATATTCAAATTCGGGAATTGAGCCGGATTCCAGTCTGGCTAATAATTGAACGACAGTATAATATCCCGGTTTGAAGGAAATTACAATACTAATTTCCTGGGGGTATAACTGATTGACCAATCGCTCAATCGCTGCAGGACTTAATTGATAATCCCGGAAAAGCTGATTTGATTTGTTACTAACTATAGACTGGTCCTTCATAAAATCATTGAAGGCATTACTCCATCCTTTTTCAATTGCCTGATTTCTGAACCGGATAGCCTTATCTTCATCGATAAAATCAGCACGGTTAATAATGAATGCGCGTGTTGATAATGTGAATTCGTTTAAGGAGTTGTTATAATACAACCGGACATCATTTATATCCGGAACAATTTTTTCAGAGCTAACTAATCTTTCAAGTAAAAGAGCAGCAGCTAATTCGCGGGCAGACTGCTTCAGGATTAGTTGGTAGTCATCTCTTTTCAGGAGTCCATCACGTTCAGCTTTTTGATAAAGCAGTTCACTTTGTATCCATCGCGATATTATTTCATTTTTTCTTGCCTGTGATGCAGTAGAAGTGTCAACCAGGGAAGCAAACTCTTCCCTGGTTAAATATGAATTATTGACTTTGGCTACATAGTCTGTTCCAACAGGTTCTTTATCACAGCCCAGAACGGTGATAAGAAAGAATAAAACCGGAACCTTAATTACGTTCAGGTGCAAATGCCAGGTGTAGCTTATCATAATTTATAACCGGCTTATAGATTGACTTTAGATGCTGAATGTATTCCTGTTCCAGACGTTTGCTTTCTGCCTCCTGAAATGCACCGGAAACTTCAGCTCTTGCTTCTTCGAAAGTCTTTATTCTTGATGGTTCTTTAAGATCAAGTCTTAAAATCGAAAACCCTCCTGTATTAGGCATTGGCTCGGTGAATTCACCGGGATTAAGGCTGCTAACTGCATTTGAAAATTCCGTTGTACCAACAGCCTGAAGTTCATATCTCCCACCTTTTTCTTTCATACCTGTTCTCTCAGTGAAGGAAACTACCAGTGAATCGAAATCTGCTCCGTTCTGAATTTCGGCAAAATACCGATCGGCTGTTTCTTTATTTCTGACAAAGAGTTCTGAATAAGTTACTCGATCCGGGAACACATATTTATCTTTGTTATTTTCATAAAATTCAACTAAGCGAACACTATCCAACTGAACTTTATTCCAGACTTCTTCTTCCTGAAGTTTAAAAATATAAATACCGTTCCGGTAATCTTCCATAAGTGCTGCAAATTCAGGATTACTTTGATCCAAAGTCATCGCTTCTTCCTCAAGTAAAAGATCCTCACTAATTTTATTAGCTGCTGCAGTTAGTATATCAGCGGAGAATAACTTACCTAAATTCGTCTGATCTGATTTAAGTTTCTCATAGAAAAATCTGAAATTATACTTTTGTTCCGCAAATGAAAAAACAGTCTCATCTCCTAATTCATCCATATCCGGATATTCAGAACCGATTTTAACAGAGTCAGCATGACCGACAATTCTTTCCATCGTTCTTTGATCAATCTGAAAGTTATATTTATCTCTTAATGAAGATATCAGCTTCCTGTGATCATCAGGATATCTCAATCGTTTATAAATATTTCTAAGGTTATCTTTTTCCTCCTCAAAAGTTGGAAGATCAGGGATTTCTGTAACCTTAATTATGTGATAGCCAAATCCGGTCTGAACAATGTCAGATATCTCTCCTACCTTTAAATTGAATGCGGCCTCATCGAATTCCTGAACCATCATTCTGCGTTCAAATAATCCCAAATCTCCGCCATTTTCTTTTGTACCAGTATCATCAGAATATTCTCTGGCCACAACAGCAAAATCCTCACCACCTTCTAAAAGATTTTTTACAAGTTTTATTTTCTCATAAGCGGCAGCAGAATCAATCTCACCCGACTCGTTATTGTAAGTGGCAAGAATGTGACTAGCCCGGATTTTAGGTATTCTTGGTTTCTTGTCTGTTACTTTTACAATATGCAAACCAAAACTTGTTTGAACTATGTCGGGATAAATTTCACCTTTATTAGTTTTATATGCAGCCTCTTCGAATTCAACAGGTAACTGTGCTGCTGTAAAATAGAAGATGTCACCGCCTTTGGGTTTGGAAAACTGGTCATCGGAATGTCTTTCGACCAGATCTTCAAAGGTTGCCTGACCATTCTTTATACTGTCTAATAGAACTTGTGCCAGTAATTTGGACTCTTCAATATCTCTTTCGGGAGTTGACCTTATCATAAGATGGCTTGCTCTGATCTCCTCTTTTCGAAGCTCAAACAAATTTTTTAATGCTGGTTCAACAAGGTTTTTTTCCAGGATGTAGGAGGCTCCGACTTTTCTCTTATATTCATTAAGTTCTTCTTTTAACGATTCATCATTATGGTAACCTCTGACTTGCGCATCCCTGAGTTTCATTTTGAAATTTATATAAAGATCTGCGAAGTTTTTGTAATCATCATAACCATCGGTGACAGCTTTTTCTTTGCTGCCCACATTCTTTGTATATGCTTTTTCAAATTCAGACATAGTTATTTCCGTATCGGAAAATTTACCTATCAGAATATTAGAATGTTCTGTTGAACAGGAAATAAATAAAAGTGCATAAGTAATTATTATTAAACTGAATTTGACGAACATTGTTGCATCTCCTCTAATTAATCAAGAAAAAATTAAAGGTTTAATATAAGTCTTTATAATGAGGAAAATCAATGTATTTTAAGCATGACCCCCGATGTTTTTTACCGGGGGTTAGGCAAGAATTTATTTGATGAGGGCTATTTTTTGAATCTTTTGAATATTTCCGGCGACCATCCTGACAAAATAATTTCCACTTGAAAGGGAAGTTCCATTCATCTGAATTTCTTTTGTTCCAGCTTCGGTAACTTCATTAAATAATACCGCTATTTCCCTTCCAAGGATATCGATTAATGTAATTTTGACATTGGATTTAACCGGTACTGTGAATCTGATTGAAGTTGATGGATTAAAGGGATTCGGGAAATTAGGATGAAGAATAAAATCAGATAAAAATGGAATATCCACAAAAATCTCATCCGAATACTTAAAGGTACCATCAAAATCTATTTGTTTAATTCTGTAATAATAGCGGTTATGATTTAAATCTTGGTCTGTGAAATTATAAGTAATTCTGTTTGAGGAAGATCCATTGCCGTTTACAAATCCAATGGTCTGGTAATTTGAATTATCGCTCTTGCGTTCTACTTCAAAGCCAAGGTTATTTGATTCTGTTGAAGTAATCCACTCGAGAATGACTCTATTATTTATCAATGAACCGTAAAACGCTGTTAACTCAACCGGAACAGTGCCGTTGTTTAATGCTTCCAGAGTATTGATTATACCCCATCCATATTCGCGGTTTGGGTTTGAACTATTTGAAGCAGTTAAATAGAAAATATCTCTTAACTCCATTGGGGTAAGATTTGGATTAGCTTGAAGAATTAATGCGGCTGCACCGGAAACAAGCGGGCAGCTGAATGAAGTGCCTCCGCCGCTCCAATAATTGTTACCTGATAATGAAGCATAAAATACACCTGATCCCATCGCCATGACATCGGGTTTGATTCTACCGTCGACAGTTGGTCCAACACTGCTAAATGACGATCTAATACCACTTGAGTTAACGGCACCAATTGTAAAAACGCTATCCCCATCGGCAGGGGCAGCTAATGTGTTTCGTGTTAAATGAAATCCTTCATTGCCAGCGGAGTTCACAACAAAAATACCGCGCGCAACCGCAAGATCAGCAGCTATTGTAATTTTTGCTGTATTACCATCCATATCTTCCCAGGTATAGCTTGTATAAGGCGGATCAAACACAAGGTATCCAAGAGAGGTAGAAGTTATATCTACACCAATACTATCAGCCCATTCTAATGCTGCTATCCAGTTATCTTCTTCAACTGGAGTTTCACTGCCCGGATCATTTTCTGTTCTGGCTAAAATAAAGTCTGCACCGAATGCAGGGCCAATAAGTTGTCCTTCCTTGAATCCTCCAAGAATTGACAGCACTGCAGTACCATGTGAGTGGGAACCCATTATCGGCGAATCATCAACAAAATCATACATAGCAATAATGTTCATACTTTGAAATGCTTCATGTGTTAGATTCCCAAAACCTGCATCCATTACGCAAATAGTAACTCCTGCACCAGTATAACCAAGGTTATGAACCTCAGGGACATTAATCAAGTTGTTTTGAGTGAATGAATTACCATAATTGAGAGAATGAATTCCCTCAGGTTGATTCGATTTATTTAATACCGGTTCGTTCTGCTGGAATTCGATGTCATCTTTTCGTTTCGAAAAACCTGCTACCAAATCAATTTTTTGCACAAAAGTTAGTGAGGAAATCTGATTTAATTGTGAACTCTTTGCAAATCCACTGACTGCATTAAACCATCTTGATTTGTTTCTTAATTGAAATCCTGATTGTTCAAGCTGCTCTATATAATCGTTATTAACCGGCAAGTCCTGAAAATTAATTAATGAAGATTCATCCAAAACTTTAGATCGTCGATCAAGAGATTTTCGGCTGACAACATTTTCAGGATTCAAAAAGTAATCGTTTATATTATTTCCCTTATCGGTGAAATAAATCCATACCAGGTGATCGGCTGACGGCTGCTCGGATACCACCTTTGACTTTAGTCTGCCGGATAATTTATCAACCGGTGACTGGCTGTGTATGGAGAGTATAGAAATCAAAATAATCGTTATGATCAGCTTGTACATAAAATTCATCCTTATATTATTTAACTCTGGTTCCGTTTTTAACATCAGCAGGTATATCCAAAACTTTCAAGTCTCCTGCCTCAGATTCAACTGCTAAAATCATACCCTTCGATTCGAGCCCCATAAGTTTCGCTGGCTGAAGATTTGCCACTATAACAACTTTTTTACCGACAAGAGTTTCCGGAACCACACTTTTTGCAATTCCAGCAATAACCTGTCTTTCTTCACTATCAAGTTTGACTTTTAGCTTTAAAAGTTTTTCGCTTTTCTTTACTTTTTCTGCTTCAATCACTTCTGCAACACGGAGTTGAACTTTCATGAAATCATCATAGCTTATCAATTCTTCGGTAGCTTTTTCACTTCCAGCTTTGGGAAGTTTATTTATTTGAGCTTCGATTTTTTCATCCTCGATTTTAGGAAATAGTATTTCTGCCTGATTCAGTTTGTGACCCGCTTTTAATTGCTGTTTTCCGCAATCTTTCCATTCGACAGGTTGAGCATTCAACATTTTAAAGAGTTTATCAGAAGAAAAAGGCAGTACCGGAGAAAACAATTCTGCCAAAGTATAAATTGCCTGAAGACAAATGTTCAATGTTGTTCCGCATCTTTCCTTATCTGACTTTATTGTTTTCCATGGTTCAGTATCATTGAAATATTTATTGCCGTCGCGTGCCAGATTCATAATTTCATTAACGCCGTCTCGGATTTTATATTTCTCAAAACAATCTGAAATTCTTGCAGGATATTCGGATATTTCCTTCAACATTTCGTTATCTATTTTTTCAAGCTTTCCTATTGAAGGTACTATTCCATCAAAATGTTTGAATACAAAAGTGAATGTCCGGTTTATAAAATTACCGAGTATATCAGCCAGTTCACTGTTATTCCTTAATTGAAATTCCTTCCAATAGAAATCGGTATCACGGGTTTCTGGCAAATTAGCAGCAAGAGTATATCTTAATAAATCAGGAGCGAAAATATCCAGAAACTCATCAACATCAATTCCCCAGCCGCGGCTTTTTGAAAATTTCTTTCCCTCAAAATTAAGGAACTCATTTGCAGGTACATTTTGGGGCAAACAATATTGTTCTCTGCCGGTTTCATTCCACGCCATTAAAATTGCGGGGAAAATAATAGTATGAAAAACCACATTATCTTTTCCAATAAATGCAACATATTTTGTTGATGTATCCTGCCAGTATTTTTTCCAAAGTTCAGGTTGATTTATTAATTGTGAATATTCTTTGGTTGAGGATATATATCCAAGCACGGCTTCAAACCAAACATATATAACTTTACCTTCAGCACTATCAACAGGCACTTTAATTCCCCAATCCAGATCGCGTGTTATGGCTCTGTCTTTTAATCCATCTTTAAACCAACCCCTGCAATACTGAAGTACATTTTCTTTCCAGCCGTATTTTTCATTCATTTCATTCACATATTTTTCAAGTTCCGGTTGATACTTTCCCAGAGGAAAAAAGTAATGCGAGGTTTCTTTAAGGGTAGGTGTAGCACCGGAAATTTTACTCCTGGGATTTTTCAATTCAGAAGGATCGTATAATGCACCGCAGTTTTCACATTCATCACTACGCGCTTCTTCATTTCCGCATTTTGGACAGGTCCCTTCCACGTACCTATCGGGTAAAAACATTTTTGCTTTATCATCATAAAACTGAAGTGATTTCTTCTCAATTAATAATTCGCGATTATAGAATTCAAGAAAAAATTCTTTCGCGGTTTCGTGATGGATAGGAATACTTGTACGTGAATAGTTATCAAAGCTCATCCCAAATCGTTCAAATGCTTTCTTATTTGCTTCGTGATATCTATCAATAATCACCTTGGGAGTTACTTTTTCTTTATCAGCACTTATGGTAATAGGTACGCCGTGTTCATCAGAACCGCAGATATAGAGGACATCGTCACCATTTAATCTTTTGTAGCGAACATAAATATCAGCCGGAAGATATGCTCCGCTGAGATGACCAAGATGTATTGGTCCGTTTGCATAAGGCAGGGCTGAAGTAACAAGAACTTTTTCTTTAGTCAATTTATTTACCGAATGAATTGTTGTACAGAATTTTGAGGAGAAATATAAAGAATTTGATTACTAAATGGATTTGGGCAATGGTTTTATTTTTTGATAAATGGTTCTTTTGATTAGAGAAATTTTCTTAGTTTTACTCAAAGATTTCTAGGAGCTAACATGAAAAAATTGCACATCAGTATCATTTTATTTATAGTCATCACATCAATAACATTTTCGCAGGATATACCAAAATTTATTTCTGATAGTCTGGATATTTATGTTTATCGCGCACTCGAAAATTGGAAAATTCCTGGTGCTGCTGTGCTGGTTGTTAAGGATGGTAATATTATTGTCAGTAAAGGTTACGGTGTAAAGGAATTCGGAAAATCAGACAAAGTTGATGAAAATACTTTATTCATGATTGGATCAAACACAAAAGCATTTACAGGAACATTATTAGCTCTTTTAGAACATGAAGAAAAGTTTAAGCTTGAAGATAAAGTAGTAAAATTCCTGCCTGATTTTACAATGAGAGATCTCTGGGTTACCAAAGAATTGAATCTTATTGATATAGTCTCACACAGAATGGGATTGGAAACCTTTCAGGGCGATTTTATGTATTGGTCATCTGACCTTACTGAAGACGATGTGATTGAGAAATTCGGTAGAATAAAACCCATGTTTGATTTCAGAACAAAATACGGGTATACAAATGCCGGTTATACAATTGCCGGAAAGATAATTGAAAAAGTAACCGGAATAAGATGGGAAGAATTGCTGAAAGAAAAAATACTTCATCCACTTCAGATGAAAAGAACCACTGCTCTTTCAACAGAATTTGCTAAAGCTGAAAATATTACTAAGCCTCATTCAATTGTTGAAGGTGAAATAGTTGTATTGCCATTTGAAAATATAGATAACCTCGCTCCCTGCGGAAGTATAGGTTCTTCTGTTTCAGATTTGTCTCGTTGGGTTATTACACTTTTGGATAGCGGAAGAATGGACGGGAAAGAGATCATCCCTTACAAGGTCATTCAAAGAACCATTCAGCCACAAACAATTGTAAGAAGAGCTACTCATCCATTCAATAAAACCAATTATAACCTTTACGGATTAGGTTGGGCATTACAGGATTATGAGGTCAGGGAGATAGTCTCTCACACAGGTGGAGTAAATGGATTTGTTACTTCCGTTACTTTATTGCCAAAAGAAAAACTTGGAATTGTTGTTTTAACTAACACTGATCAAAACGCTTTCTTCAATATGCTTAAGTGGGAGATTGTTGATGCTTATCTTGGATTACCTTTCCGAAATTATGATTCTTTTATGTTTGATAGAGCAACTAAGCAAAATGAAAAGAACGAAAAGCAATTGACAGCCTGGAGAGATTCAGTAAAGATGAATATCAGTCCTGAGCAGGACTTATCTGATTATGTTGGTAAATATGAACATGAAGTGTATGGTTATGCGGAGTTAAAAAAAGTTGATGGTGGTCTTGAACTTACACTTGAACATCATTCTAAAGTAACAGGTAAACTTGAATACATCGGAAATGACAGATTTCTGTGCACTTATTCTGACCCGCTGTATGGAATTAAAGTTTTTCCATTCAAAATTGAAAATAAGAAGGTGATATCTTTTGATCTATATGTTGATGATTTTTTAGAGTTTTTGCCCTATACATTTGTGAAGAAGTAAAACTTCCAGCAAACATCGGTTACTTCCAGTGAAGAAAACTAATATTTAGTGAAAATTATTTATTTTTGGTTAGTATTAATTAAGGTTTTTATAAATAATCCTTCCTCATTCAGGGGATATTTTATTAAGGGAGAAAGAAATGAAAGATCATTCCAAAATAAATTTTCAGACGAAATGTGTGCATTCCGGGATTGATGAGTATGAATACGGTTCTGTTGTACCACCGATTTATCAGACATCAACCTTTAAATTTAAATCTGCTCAGCATGGAGCATCTTTATTTGCGGGAGAAGAAAAAGGGTACATATACACAAGAATGCTTAATCCAACAATTGAAGCTATGGAAAATGCTATTGCTGAGCTTGAAGGAGGACATAAAGCACTCGGTTGCGGAAGTGGTATGGCAGCGGTTCACACAATATTTGCTGCATTAACTAAGGCTGGTGATCACGTTGTTTGTTCTTCTGCTGTTTACGGACCTACTACAACTTTACTCAATACTATAATGAAAAAATTTGGAGTTGAAACCACATTTGTAAATACACCTGACCTCGATGAAGTCAAAAATGCAATCAAACCAAACACAAAAGTTGTTTATGTTGAAACACCGGGAAACCCGACTTTATGTGTTTCTGACCTGACTGAGATTTCGAAAATTGCTCATAAGCATGATGCAAAAGTTGTTGTTGATAATACTTTTATGAGTCCTGCTTTGCAAAATCCGCTCTTGCTGGGTGCAGATGTTGTAATGCATAGCTTAACTAAATTCCTTAACGGACATGCAGATGTAGTCGGGGGAATTATTGTGGTTAAAGATGAACCAACTTATCAGCACTTTAGAAAAACTTTAAACCAGGTTGGTGGAGTAATTGATCCTTTCAATGCTTTTCTGGTTCACCGCGGACTAAAGACGCTTGCCATAAGAATGGAAAGACATTGTGAAAACGCTCAGATAATAGCCGAAAGGCTGGAAAAACATCCGCTTATTAAATGGATAAGATATCCTGGTTTAAAGTCCCATCCTCACTATGAAATCGGGTTGAAACAACATAAGGGTCCTGGAGGTATGATTACTCTTGAACTTGAAGGAGGACTTGAAGCTGGAAGAGTAATGATGGATTCGGTAAGACTTTTTCAATTAGCTGTTAGCCTTGGAGGAGTTGAAAGTTTAATTCAGCATCCCGCAAGTATGACACATTTTTCTATGGGAAAAGAAGCCCGGGAAGCCGGCGGAATTACAGACGGATTAGTGCGCATCTCTGTTGGAATTGAAAATGTAAATGATCTTATCGCTGATCTTGAACAGGCGCTCGACAAGGTTAAAGCTGCACAGGATAAAGAGCACGAACTTCACGTTTAACTTTCATTTAGCTTGTTAATGTCAAGGGAGCATCGGCTCCCTTTTTTATGGCATTAGAGTAGCTTTGTATATTCCTTTGAACTTCATAACAAAGGAGTTTAACATGTATAAACTATTAACACTTACCGTATTTTTACTAATCACAACTGTTACTGGATTTCCACAAAGAAATGACGGGGGAAGAAATCCAGGTGTTGATTCAATCAAAAATCCAAAGATTGAAAGAGAACGGGGAGGAACAGTACCAGTCATAAATCCTAAAGACCCACAACGAGAAAGAAGAAATGATAATCAAACCATAATTTATCCTAAAACCCCTCAGCATCAGGAAGTTCCAGAAGTTAGCATCCCAATTGAAGGAACTTGTATAATTAATCCTACATTACCGTCTCCTAAAAGGTACGATACACCACGCCTATCAAGCGTTCAGATTGCAATGCAGTTGTTCAAATTGGGGGACTACTATGAAGCTTCATTAAAATTCACAGAGTGGTTAGTGAATAATCCCACAGATATAAATGCACTCTTCTATCGTGGAATGTGCTACTATGAGATGGAATGGTATGGGTATGCAGTAGAGGAATTTAACATTGTAATCCGACTGGACCTCGACCATGCTGAAGCTTATTATTACAGGGGATTGTCAAGATTTTTCAGAAATGAAAGAGAACGGGCAGAAATCGATTTGGAGATAGCTTATGAGCTGGGGATTGAAATAGCCGGAATTATGTTAAAAAAATATTTTTGGTGATTGTTTACATATACTTTACCGATTGTTTCAGTTCGTTTACCGATTTCAGTTTTTGAGAAACAGCATTAATCCATACTTTTACACCGGAAACAATAAACTTTATTCCGGAGATTACTATGGAAGAGCTAAATAAACAAAAATCAGATCGCAGGATTTGGTTAGGCGGTTTACTCATCATCATTGGAGGACTATTCCTTCTTAATTCCTTAAGTATTTTAGATTTCAGATTTTCAAGAATTATTATATCCTGGCCTTTCTTCTTTTTTATTATTGGTCTTTATATTCTCCTGCAATCGGAGAAGAAAATTTTTGGTGGAATACTAGCGGGTTTAGGTGCATTATTTCTGCTTCCGAGAATATTTCCCGGTATACTTATAAACTGGTCTATTGTATTTCCACTCATTCTTATTGCAATAGGCTTATACATAATCCTTCACAGAAGAAAGAAATTTGAATTGATAAAAGGAACAGTGAAGGACGATGTAATTGATGATGTAAATATTTTTGGCGGCGGAGAAAAAGTTATTACTTCCACAAACTTCAAAGGCGGAAATATTACTGCCATCTTTGGAGGTTCAGAAATTAACATGACTCAGTGTCATCTTGCTGAAGGAATTAACACAATTGATATTTTTGCACTGTTTGGCGGTACAACCATCATTGTTCCTAAAAACTGGAATGTGATAGTAAATGTTACTGCTTTGCTTGGAGGTTTTTCAAATAAAGGCATCAAGGATCCGACTGTAGAAATTGATATGAGCAGATCTTTGGTTATCAAAGGACTGGTTGTTTTCGGTGGCGGAGAAATTAAAAATTTCTGATGCTTTAGAATGACCGGACATCCGATATTAAAAAGCCCGAAGAATTTTTCACTTTATCTTTTGTTCTGGATACTGATAGTTGCTCTTTATGTTAGTCTTATTATCTTTGGCAGAGATATCGATGTTAACATCATTATCATTGATACAATAGTATTTAATTTATTATTATCTGGATTAGGCATCAGCTTCTGGTTTTCGGCAAAATATCTTTCCATTGAGAATCATAAAATTTTTCGTATCATTTCTAATCACCTCCTTGAAGGAGCTGTTCTTATTTCAATCTGGCTACTTGCAGGATATTTTATTGTAAGTAATCTCATTAGTGATAAAGATTATTACTCAAATTTCTTTTACGATACGCTTAAATTCAGAGCAGCAATTGGTGTTTTCACTTACTTTCTGCTCACTTCTTTTTACTACATTGTGATTTATTATACTGGTTTTCAGGAAAGACGAATAAAGGAAACTGAACTTAAAAATCTTGTTACCGAAGCTGAACTCCGTTCATTGAAATTTCAGATCAATCCGCATTTTATTTTTAACAGTCTTAATTCAATGAGTGCTTTAACAGAGATTGATCCGAAAAAAGCCAGGCAAATGATAATCAAACTTGCAGAGTTCTTACGTTACACTCTTGCAACAAATGATAAGCAAATAGTACCGCTTAATGAGGAATTAAAAAATATCCGGCTTTATCTGGAAATTGAAAAAATTAGATTTGAAGAAAAGTTCGACTATATTGAAGAAATAAATGATGAATGCAGCAAAGCTCAGATACCCAGTATGTTACTTCAACCTTTATTTGAAAATGCAATTAAACATGCTGTTTATGAAACTCTTGATAAAGTTACTTTGAAATTATCTTGCAACAAACAGGATTCTTTCTTAAAAATTGTTATCCAGAATAATTTTGAGGGCGAGTCGAAGAAAAAAGGAGCAGGGGTTGGCTTAAATAATATTAAAGAACGTTTGAAACTTATCTATCAACAGGATAATTTACTGGAAGTAAAAAAAGAAAAAAATATTTTCAGTGTAACTTTGTATATTCCTTTGGATAATAATTCGTGAAAATTCGTGGCAATAGTTTTAGCCACTAATTATCGCGAATTACACTAATTAGAATCTAAAACTTTAAAATGGAGGGAATAAAAATGGCGGAACTTATATACAAAAAAGAATTTTACAGGATAATCGGAATTTGTATGGAAGTTCATAGAAATCTTGGTCCTGGATTTTTAGAAATAGTTTATAAAGATGCCATCGAATATGAGTTCAGATTAGTTAAGATACCCTACGCAAGAGAAAAGGAATTTAAAATCAATTATAAAGGATACATACTTCCGCATAAATATTACGCAGATTTTATGGTTTATAATAATATAATATTAGAAGTAAAAGCTGTAAAAGGAATTGTTGATGAATTTATTAAGCTAACATTAAATTATCTAGCTGCTTCAAAATCTAAACTTGGGATAATAGTTAATTTTGGTGAAGAATCACTGAAGTATAAAAGATTAATATTGTAATTCGTGAAATTCGTGGCAATAGTTTTAGCCACTAATTATCGCGAATTACACTAATTAAAAAGCACAATGAAAGAAAAAATTAAAATAATTATTATTGACGATGAGAGTCTTGCAAGACAAATTTCAAAGAATTATTTAACAAGACATAACAACATCGAAATTGTTGCTGAATGTTCAAACGGATTTGATGCAATAAAAAAGATCAGCGAATTGAAACCGGATATTATATTACTGGATATTCAGATGCCCAAACTAACGGGATTTGAAATGCTTGAATTAATAGAGAATCCACCTATTATTATTTTTACAACTGCTTATGATCATTTTGCCATCAAAGCATTTGAAGTAAGTGCTGTTGATTATCTCCTAAAACCGTTTTCAGAGGAACGTTTTGACCAGGCAATAAATAAAGCTATCAGTTTGCTTGATGATAAATTCAGGCAGGATGATTCAATCAGAAATGTGATATTTGAACACGACAAAAAAATTGAAACATTAGAACGGGTTGTAATAAAAGATGGCGGTAAGATCAATATCATTCCGGTTAACGATATAAGATGGATTGAGGCACAGGATGATTATGTAATGATCTATTCGGCGCAGGGAAAATTTCTAAAGCAAAAAACAATGAAGTATTTTGAAGATCATCTTGACGAAACGCAATTCGTAAGAATTCACAGGTCGCATATTATTAACCTTTCGTATCTTCAGCATCTCGAACAACAGGAAACCGATTCATATAAAATAATTCTTAAAAACGGACAGGAACTGCCTGTGAGCAGATCCGGTTTAGCAAGATTAAAAGCTACTTTATAACTTCAACTCTATTTAAAACACTTAACAAATTTTCTCATTACAGCATCAGCAATAACTCCGGCAGCCTCATCATATGTAAACTTGCCTGTGTTAATTATCAGATTGTATAGCGAGGGATCATCGATATCACGATGGAAATGTGATTTAAAATATTTCTTTCTTGCCAGTGTTTCCTTTTCCAGAAGCTTAATTGCTTCAATGCGGTTTACAGATCTTTTCTTAATTGTATGTTCAATACGGTTTTCCAAAGGCGCAATTATTCTTATCTGAAAAGCATTCGACAATTTAGAGGTAATCATTACACTTCCACGACCAACAATAATTACTTTTCCCATCCTTCCAAGTTGCAGCACTGTGTCTGTAGTTTTCTGTAAAATAGTCCATTCAGAAGGACGTATACCCAGCAGTTCTGAAACAGCATCATTGAAATGACTGTATTTGTCCTCGGATAAATACTCGCTTACAGCTTTTGGAAGCTGGCTGTCTTCCAGTACTTTTTCAATTAACATACGATTAAAATAAGTCCAGTTGTCCTCAGGTTCTTTTGTTCGGCTTTGAAGAATATCCAATACTTTCTGACAAACCGTATTTGCTCCGGCTCCGGGTTCTCTGGAAACAGCAATGCAAGGAAATATCACTCTGCGTTTACGTTCTTCGGGAGTTTCTTTACTATGCTGTTCAATATATCTTTTACACTTTTCGTAAGCGCCTATTGTTAACATTTATGCTCCTTCCTCTCTCAATAGTTATTTGAGAATAAGTAAACACATGTAAAATATAAACTGATGATTTATCTTATATCAAGATTAAACCACTTTTTAATAGTTTCCGTTTCACTTCCGTTGGATGAAATATGATAATATTCGTTTTTGTGTTTATCATATATGTAATCTTTTCCCCATTCAGATATGTTTTCATTAATTTCTTCGACAGCTCTTATTATCAACTTCAATTCATAATCTGTCATTGTCGGATGAATTGACATTCTTACCCATCCCGGTTTTTCTGAAAGATCACCCTGATCAATTTTATCGGTAATAATTTTAGATCTTGTCGGATCTACATGCAGCAGATAATGGCCATAAGTTCCGGCGCATGAACAACCCCCTCTAACCTGAACACCGTATCTGTCATTAAGTAATTTTACGATCAGGTTGTAATGAATATTTTCTGCATAGAATGATATTGCGCCAAGCCGGTGAAATTCATTTTGTGCAAGTATATGAACACCAGGAATTCTTTTTAATCCATTTAAAGCCAAGTTAATCAATTCTTGCTCACGTTTGCGGATATTTTCAACTCCCATTTCTTCCTTAAGCTTAATACATAATGCAGCTTTAATGGTTTGCAGAAATGCAGGTGTGCCGCCGTCTTCACGAAGTTCAATATTTGTAACAAATTTATGCTGACCCCAGGGATTCGTCCAGTCAACTGTACCTCCGCCGGGCAGATCTGGTATTTTATTTTTATAAAGCTTGGAGTCGAAAATAAGTACACCTGAAGTACCGGGTCCTCCAAGAAATTTATGCGGTGAAAAAAATATAGCATCAAGTTTTGCTTCAGGATCCTTTGGATGCATATCTATTTCGACATAAGGAGCAGCGCAGGCAAAATCAATAAAACAATATCCACCATTCTGATGCATGATTTTTGCCAGTTCATAATAGGGCGGTTCAATCCCGGTTACATTTGAAGCAGCTGTGAATGCCCCAATCTTCAACTTCCTGTTTTTATAAAGTGATATTTTTTCTCTCAGATTATTCACATTCACTAATCCATCTTCATCGGGATCAATAACCACAACATCGGCAATAGTTTCAAGCCAGGTTGTTTGATTTGAATGATGTTCCATGTGTGTAACAAATACAACTGGTTTTAAATCCTCTGAAAAGTTTATAAACTCTGCAAGTTGTTCAGGCACCTTCAAACCAAGTATGCGTTGAAATTTGCATATCAATGCAGTCATACCGCTTCCAGCGGTTATTATAACATCATCAGATCCTGCGTTGCAGTGCTTTTTAATAATTTCGTGAGCTTCATGGTAAGATAAAGTCATTGATGTGCCGGTAAGACTGGATTCAGAATGAGTATTGCCGACAAGCGGACCAAAAACTTCACACATCTTTTCTTCGATAGGTTTATATAATCTTCCACTTGCTATCCAATCAGCATATATTAGTTTTTGCTCTCCGTAGGGGGTAATAAACTTAAATTCGTTGCCTACAATATTTTCTCTGAACTTCCGAAAATATTTTTCCAATTCACTCATTCTAATACCTTGATAAGTTATCTGGTTTAAATATAACAATTTGAAATGAGTTCTGCATTTAACTTTTTAGAGTATTGGTATTTAATTAAATTTAATCAGGAATTTGTAAAGAAATAAAATATGATGATAAAATATTTAATTCTGATTCATTTAGTTGTTGTATCATTGATTTCCTGTCTCAATGCACAGAACGAACCCAAACAACTATTTGATTTTAGCTCGATTGATAACCTGATTACTGAAGCAGTATTGGAAAGAACATTTCCCGGCGCTGCATTAATTATCTGGAAAGATGATAGTGTACTATTTGAAAACTATTATGGCAGATTCACCTATGAAAATGAATCGGAAAGTATATCAGAGAAAACAATTTTTGATTTAGCTTCACTTTCCAAAGTGGTGGCAACAACCACGGCTGCAATGATTTGTCTTGAAAGGAATCTGTTATCTATCGATGATAAGGTTAAAGAATTTATTCCGGGTTTCGCAGTAAATGGTAAAGAAAATATTACAATAAGAAATTTACTGCTGCATAACAGCGGACTACCTGCCTGGAAGAAATTTTATGGAAGAGAAATGAATAAGACTTCAGTTTTAGAGGAAATTTACTCTTCCAGTCTTGAATATAAAACCGGCACGAAAACTGTTTATTCTGATCTTGGGATAATAACTCTGGGAAAGATAATTGAAAAAGTTTCAGGATCAAGTCTTGATGATTTTTGTCGGAAAGAAATCTTTACACCACTTGAAATGAATTCAACTTTTTATAATCCGGATGATCATATGAAGAGACTTTGTGCACCAACAGAGCAGGATAATTACTGGAGAAATAAATTATTACAAGGTGAAGTTCACGACGAGACCGCAGCGTTACTCGGAGGTGTTGCAGGGCATGCAGGATTATTTTCAACAGTTAAGGATTTATCGAATTTTATGTCTATGATGATGAATAAAGGTGTATATAAGAATCAAAGAATTGTAAACGCGGAAACAATTAATATATTTACAAACAAACAATCTCAACAAAGTTCGAGAGGATTAGGCTGGGATACTAAATCTGAAAAAGGTTCTTCTGCTGGTAACCTGTTTAGCCCAAACTCATTCGGTCATACCGGATTTACAGGCACTTCAATATGGGCTGATCCGGAAAGAAATTTATTCGTTGTTTTTTTGACTAACAGGGTTTATCCTTCAAGAGAGAATACAAAAATTATTTCATTCAGACCAAAGCTGCATGATGCTATAATAAATGCTATTACGGATTAATATGTACTTAAAAAAACAATCATCAAAAATATTTTTCTTAATGATAATTTTACTTGCAGTATCAATAATTTCAGATGCTTCAATAATAACTGATGATATCGTTATTGCAGGGGAGAGTATTGAATTTATGAATGAAGTTGCTGAGCCGGAAAATAGACAGAACATCTTTGAAATAACCGAACGAGCGGAACTTTCAGTTGAATCCTTTATAAGTGATCTCACACTTAAACAAAAATGTGCACAGCTTGTGATGCCTGCAATTTATCGTGGTGCATTAAATCCTTCATCTAAGGAATACTCGAAAATCTTAGAACTTGTGCAGGTTTTCGGAGTGGGCGGAGTTGTGTTATTCCAGGGAAATTCTGTTGATCAGAAGAATATGATATGGCGATTACAAAGCCTTGCAAGAATGCCATTGCTGGTAGCGGGCGATTATGAAAATGGATTGGGTATGCGTATTGATGACGCAGTTACATTCCCGCACAGTATGGCAGTAGGTGCAACTAAAAATCCTGATTTTGCTTACCAGGTTGGAAAAGCTACTGCAATTGAAGGAAGAAAAATCGGTATTAATTTTAATCTTGCCCCGGTTGCAGATGTGAATGATAATCCTATGAATCCAATTATTAATATCCGCGCTTATTCACAAGATAATAAAAATGTTTCATCTTTTGTGAATGCATTTGTAAAGGGATCCGATGATGGTAAAATGCTTACAAGCATTAAGCATTTTCCGGGTCACGGCAACACAATGATTGATTCGCATGAAGACATTCCAAGAATAAATGGAAGTAAAGAATATTTATTACAGAATGAACTCTATCCGTTTATTGAATCAATTGGTAATAATGTTAAATCGATTATGATCGGGCATCTGGAAGTTAATTCACTTGACAGCAATAGTAAAGTCCCTGCAAGTTTATCGTACCCGATTATAACAGGATTATTAAAGGAGGAGCTGGGATTTGAAGGTTTAATAATTACCGATGCAATTGATATGAGAGCAATTACAAAATATTATTCACAGGAGGAAGCCGCTGTTAAAGCTGTGCTTGCCGGCAACGACATCATTCTTGCCCCTCTGAAACCTAAAGAAGCAATTGAAGCTATATATAATGCAGTACTTGAAGGAGTGATTGAAGAAAGCCGGATTAATGAAAGCGTAAAGAAAATTTTCTTTGCTAAACACTGGCTTGGCTTGTTCGAAGATATTTCATCTGGCGGAAACCCTGATTCTGAAAATCAAAAACTGCTTGCACAAGAAATTGCTGATGAATCCATTACACTTTTAAGGAATGACGAGAATATTTTTCCGCTTAATCTGGATGACTATAAGAAAATTTCCACCTTTGCCATAACAGATGGTGTTGGCGGTTTAATTACAGAATATTTCAGCGATTTAGTGAAAGAAAAAAGATATGATATAACGCCATATAAAATTACGAGATCCAGTAAAAAGCGGGATTACGATAAAGTAAAAGAAAATGCAATAAAGAGTGATCTTATAATCGTTACCTCGTTTATAAGAGTAAGAGCGAATGCCGGACCGGTCGGCATATCACAAGCAAATCAGGAATTTATCCAGAGTCTGATTGATTCAGGTAAAAAAGTTATACTCATAAGTTTTAATAATCCATATTTAATCTCGAGATTTCCAGGCATCAAGACATACATAAATACTTATAGTAATACAACTTTTTCACAGGAAGCTGCACTCAAAGCAATGCTTGGAGAAATTGAGTTTAAGGGAAAACTTCCGGTTTCGATTCCTGATACAGATTTCAAAATTGGTGATGGAATTAGCCTAAGTCTAACTTCAAGTAAATAAAAAAATGAACGCGCATCTGCCGGTAAGGCTGGTCAGCCTAATCTGATTAATACGTGCTAAATTCTTTTAGATTGCAAATGCTTATACTTTTTAACAAACCTTTTAATGTTCTCTGCCAGTTCACCGATAAGGAGGGAAGAAAAACTCTATCGGACTTTATAAAAGTGAAAAATGTTTATGCCGCTGGCAGACTTGACTACGACAGTGAAGGTCTTGTTCTTCTTACTGATGACGGAAAACTTCAGCATTTAATTTCCGACCCTGAAAATAGAATACCAAAAACTTACTTCGTCCAGGTTGAAGGGATACCAGATCAATCAGCACTTAACAGATTACGCCAAGGTATTGTTTTGAAAGATGGCTTAACAAAACCCGCAAAAGTTAAAATAATTGATGACCCAGAATTATGGGATAGAATTCCACCAATCCGAAAAAGAAAAAATATTCCCACAAGCTGGATTGAACTTATAATTACAGAAGGAAGAAACAGGCAGGTAAGAAGAATGACTGCGGCTGTTGGTCATCCGACTTTGCGTTTGATACGATATTCTATTGGTGATTGGAATATTAATGGATTGAGAAACGGAGAACAGAAAATGGATCTCGCACCTTACGAAGTTTAACCTGAAACCAGAGTTAATCGTTCATCGTTAATGGTTAATCGGGAAATCTCTGTAAAAAAGAAATATTATTTTGAATAATATCCAACCATTCATTCATTTTCCTTCGGCGGAGATAAAAATTTCTTCTTGATCATGAATGAAAAGTAAACCACCATTCCTCCTACAATTAATGCAGCAACTGCAGGAATAAAAATTGCGATTAAAGAAAGCGCAGTTGCACCTCCAGCTTCTGCTGTTGATACTACCGGATTTCCGAGTCCACCGGTTACAGCAGAAGATTTTAATCTTATTAGTCCTGTTGCTGCATGAACTGTTCCGGCAACACCGCCTCCGGCAATAAGAGCCATTGCCCATTTTATAAGGGGAGGGAAATCAGTTATTACAGCACCTGTTAAAATGATTCCTGCAATGATGGCAAGCGGATGCTCAATTGTATCAAGGAAATTGTCCAGCCAGGGAATGTAGTAAGCTAGAATTTCTACTAAAGATGCAACACTGAACATAACCAATGCAGGTAGACTGCCTATCCAGACAAAATAGGTTGAGAGCTGTAAGTTGCCGGTATATGCCATAATCGATACAATCAGAAAAGGAATGAATATCCTGAATCCGACAGCAGCCGCTAATCCAATTCCTACAAAAATGCTGAGTATAATTTCCATACTTATTTCCTCTCTGTGGTTCTCAGTGTAAGCTCTGTGTTTCTTCGTGTAAGAATTCTATCACGGAGAGTCACAGAGAATCTGCATTGGCAAAATGAACTACCAATAACATAATCAATAACTCATATTATTTAATTTTACCTTACCACGGAATATCCAATAAATACTAATCGTATATGCAAGCACGAACGGCACTCCAATAATAGCAATGATAAGCATTATGTTCAAAGTCTTTTCTGATGATGCCGCATTGTAAATCGTCAGGCTATATTCGAGATTTGGATTTGAGTAAACAATTGTAGGAAAAATTCCCAGTGCAAAAATCAGCAATAAAGCTGCAATGGAAGCGCACGAAGACAAAAATGCGAGAAACTCTCTTCCGTGGTGAATCTCTCTTGGAATATTTGCTATTGCAAGCATATTCAACACAGCAACTATGAATAAAACAGGTACATTCTTAAAGTGCTCAACCATGTGAGGGAAATAAATTAATGTTGCCATAGTTGTGGTTACGTAACAGATCACAAAAAAGATGATTGTATTGTTTACCCAGCTTCTTAGTTTTTGCTGAAGTTCACCCTCGGTTTTCATCACTCCATATATTGCTCCATGCATAGTAAATAAAGAAACAGTTGTAATACCAAGCAGGATTGTATATGGATTTATTAAGTCCCAGAATGTTCCGGTAAATTCTTTATCCGGACCGAGCGGTATACCGGTGATAATATTACCAAGTGCAACACCCATTAATAAAGCAATTAATATACTGGAAATACTGAAGGCTGAATCCCAGAAATTTCTCCACCACTGCATTGGCCTCTTGCTTCTAAATTCTATAGCAACAGCTCTGAAGATCAGCATAAACAACAGCAGCATAAAAGCGGAATAAAAACCCGAGAACACAGTTGCATACACATGCGGAAATGCAGCGAATAAAGCACCACCGCCTGTTACAAGCCATACTTCATTGCCATCCCAAACAGGACCGATTGAATTGATCATTATTCTTCTATTTAAATCGCCTTTAACGAATAAATGTAAAGCACCGACCCCTAAGTCAAATCCATCCAGAATTGCATAACCTGCAAGCAGAATTCCGATCAGAAAAAACCAGATTGTATTTAAATCAAAACTAATTTCCATTTTCACTCCTCTGCATTCTAAGATTTTGGATGACCAATTTCTGAAGGTATTCTGTCAGGATCATCCGGCCCGTGTTTAATTTTTTCATTAAGCAGATAAAGGAACAGCAGAAACAGGAACAAATAAATTATTGTAAATAATATTAATGAAAACAATACCTGTCCTGCTTCAACTGCTTTTGATATACCTTCGGATGTTCGCATTAAACCATACACAATCCATGGTTGTCTGCCGACTTCAGCAGTAATCCAGCCAACCTGATTTGCTATTTGAGGCAGTAGAACAGAAAATACAAAAATCCATAACAGCCATTTCTTCTTAAAAAGAGTGCCTCTCCACCAGAAGAATACTCCAAGTAATGAGATTGCAATCAACGCAAATCCTACCGCAACCATCAAATGATAAGCTTGAAAGACAATGTTAACAGGTGGTCGTTCATCTTCAGGAAATTCATTTAACCCTATTACCTGGGTTTTGGGATTGAAACCGATTAGGTAACTAAGCAAACCTGGAATTGCAATCCCAAATTTTACTTCCTGTCTTTGATCATTTACCCAGCCGAAAAGATAAAGAGGTGCATCTTCCTGACTGTCAAAAACAGCTTCCATTGCAGCTAACTTTGCCGGCTGGTTCTTACTTACGCCAACAGCACTTTGATGACCTGTGAATAATTGAAGTAATGATGCAATTGCTGCTATTACTAATGCAATTTTAAGTGATGATACTGCAAATCTTATGTGACGATTTTTAATTATATAGTAAGCGGCAATGCTGATAACCAGAAAAGCTCCTGCTAGCCAGCAGCCCGAAAGTACATGTGATAGTCTTTCCATTGATGAAGGATTGAAAACCAGTTCCCAGAAATCAGTAATCTCGGCTCTTGCCTCCATTCCTTCGCCAACAATATGAAATCCAGCAGGAGTCTGCATCCATGAGTTAGCAATCACTATCCAGACTGCACTGAACATAGAACCAAGTGATACCATTAATGTTGAGAAGAAATGCATCTTGGGACCGACTTTATCCCAACCGAAAACTAAAACCGCAAGAAATCCAGATTCGAGGAAGAAAGCAAAGATTCCTTCTGCAGCTAAAGCACTGCCGAAAACATCACCGACATAACGAGAATAAGTTGCCCAGTTTGTACCGAATTCAAATTCCATAACAATACCGGAAGCAACACCAATTGCGAAAGTTAAAGCAAACACCTTAACCCAGAACTTGGTCATATTCTCATAAAACTTATCTTTGGTCTTAAGATACATTCCCTCCATAACAACCATAATGATTCCAAGTCCTATGCTTAGAGGAGGGTATATGTAGTGGAATGCAATTGTGAAAGCGAACTGAAGACGGGAAAGAATTTCAACATCCATAACAAACCTGAAAATTGTTTGAATTGCTAATGCAACTTAGTGAAAACTATTTATTGCAAAAAGAGGTCAGAGTTCAGGTATAAATTAAGTTCAGGTTCAAGTTCAGGTTCAAGTTCAAGTTTTGGAACCAAATTACTTTGTATTGAAACTTTAGTTGTCTGTATTGTCTTCAAATAGTTTTAGATTATCTGCAAAGTCTGCTGCGAACTTTTTAATCATATCACTTACTTCTGAATTGTTTGTAGCGCGCTGGTAAGTATCAGCCATCTTAGAGAATGTTTGATGAAAATGAATGTTCATATCCTGAACCATCATTTCCTTAGTCCAGATATCAAATCCTAATGTGACTTTTTCATCTTTATCCCACAAACTCAGCATAAGAGTATTTGCTTCCTTAAACGAGTTAAATTCTGAATCTTCAGCCATCCACTGAATTCTTTCGGGCATTTTTGTATCATCAAGAGTTACAAGAATTTTTATTTCAGATGTTTTAGCCATAACTGTCTTTCTTTTTGATTGTTGCTGGTTTATTTTTCTTTGTGATTTTCTGACACTGAAAAAATAAAGGATAACAATTGAATAAGAAAATATTTTTTGCTTCAGTCCTCGCCTTGTTTATTTCCACTTTTACTGTTGCACAGAACGATATTTCAATCGGCGGGTATATTGGAGGCGGATCATTTAGCAGTAACTCACCAAGTGAAGGCAGCTTTGGTACAACATTTTTCATTCAGGCTGATGTACCCATTTTTGCTGAGGTGTTTCCCAGACTAAGCTTTATTTACAATCGTGATTTCAGTTCATTAATTCCTGATTCCAGGCAAGCATATTTTCCGTATCTGCTAGGTTTTTCTTTCAAAGGTGTGACTTCACAATATTTTGACAGTAAAATATTTCTGGAACAGGCTGTCGGTGCACTCGTTTTGAATGACAGAACTTTTATTGACAGAAACTCGTGGGAATATGGAATTGTCCTTTCTTTCTTGGGTGGATTTGATTTGCGTAATTTCGATCTGAAAGGATTTAAAGTCGGGGCAGGAGTTGAATACGGATTGACATTCACAGGTAATCTTCCGCAATATTTTAACCTGTACTTACAGTTTCAATATACCCTTTGATTTAAAAAACAATCGTCATTCTGGGTTTAACATAGCTTCATATGTAATGAAAAAAGTCTGGACCCAGAATGACAATAAGATATAATTAGTAATTAAATGCTGGATATTTATCCGGCATTTTATCCTTAGGATTATTGCCCTTGAGATAGTAATCAAACCATTCCATTGTTCTGACAAGATAATCATAACGTGCTGTGTTCTTGCTGTTGCCGTGTCCCTGTCCCGGATACCATACAAGTCTTACCGGTGCTTTACTATGTGTTTTAAGAGCACGGTATAATTCCAATCCCTGTGAAGGATGAACACGCGGGTCTTCTTTTCCGTGTAGAACTAATGTTGGGGTCTTACTTAAGTGTGCGTAGCGAACCGGACTTCTTTCCCAGATGATCTCTTCGTTTTCAAATGTCCATATTCCCCAATGGACATAATAATCTTCATAAGGAATATCTGTCGTAAATCTTTTTGAAATTTGATTGCCGATACCAACAAAAACAACGGAAGCAGCAAATCTTTCTGTGTGTTTTGTAGCAGCCCAGGCAGAGAAATATCCCCCGTAAGAGCCGCCGCCGATTCCCACTCTGTTTTTATCAACATATCCTTTGTCAATAAGATGATCTATACCATCAATTACATCATCAAATTCTTTTCCGGCAAGATCGCCGAAGCCCATCATAGTAAACTCAACACCACGACCGGAACTTGCACGGTAGTTAGGCATAAATACAAAGTAATCTTTAGCAGCAGCAACCTGTCCCCATCGACTATATCCTGTAACCCAGCCGTTCTGTTCAGCAGCTTCGGGTCCGCCATGAATATAAGTGATTAGTGGATATCTTTTTCCCTCTTCAAAATTAAGAGGATAAATTAGTACAGCTTCAATATCCAAACCATCTCTGGCATCATAAACTAATTTTACCTGTTTTGCTAATTTTATGTCAGACAGCCAAGGATTACTGTTTGTATGTTTCTTTAATTCTTTTTTGTTAATATCAAAAGTAAAAAGCTCACCGGGATGCTGTGCAGTGTTACCGCTGAATGAGAATCTTCCATTTGAATAGTTGAAAGAAGTAAAAACAACATTTGCTGGTTCAAGCAGCAGTTTACTTTGCGCTCCATCAATAGCCTGTTCTCGGATAGTAATATCAACGCCTTCTTCTGATGAGAAGAGAACTGTTCTGTTGTCTTTCCAGACTGCATCCATTACTGAACCGCGGAAACCTTCTGAATAATTTCTTAATTGCTCAAATGATTTACTGTTTGGAACTTCAGAAATAAACAAACTTCCGCTTACTGCATCATTTATATTTGTTGCTGATACAAATGCAAGGTGCTTACCGTCAGGACTGAAAGACAGCTTTGTTAATTTACCCGGATTTTCAACTAATTTTGTTTTCACACCATTAGATGAGTTAATAATAAAAATCCTTTTGTACATATAGGAATCATCTACAAGATTTTTATCGGAAATTGCTGCGGCAATTTCGGTGCCCTGATCATTCCAGATATATTCCCAAACAGAAACGGAAGAGGTTAGCTTCTGAGTGGATTTATTTTTGATGTCATACAGATAAAGATTTCTATCAACATATTCTTCTTCATAGATCTCCGCGTCAAATCCTTTTTCAAGAAGTTCCTTCTTTTTAGCAAGCTGAGAATCTGTTGAGATGTAAGCGATCTTATTGCCATCTTTACTTAACTGATAGTCCATCACGCCGTTTTCAGTATCAATTAAAACTTTTGGTGAGCCACCTGAAGCTGCAATTGAAAGGAGCTGAACATTTTTTGCATCGCCGAGTTTTGCACGAAACAGGATAGTCTTTGAATCCGGCATCCAGCTTAAGCCAAAGACAGACGATTTCTCACCAATCAGTTCTTTTGAGGAATTATTTTTTACATCATAAACATACAGGTAGCGGTAATCGGCACCCGGTTTATCACTGAAAGGTCTTGGTGTGAAAAGTGTGTAAGCTATTAAATTACCATCGGGTGACTGGGCGGTTTCAATAACAAATTTTGTTCTTAAGATATCTTCAGCAACATAGCCGTTTTGCTGGGCATACAATTGAGAAACGAAAAGAAAGAAAAAGATCAGAAAAAGAATTCTGTACTGCGTTTTTATCAACATAAAATCTCCTGATTATTATTATAATGTTTTAAAGGAATAGAATTTTAAAACACATAGACACATTAGTTCACATAGTTGAAACGATACTTTGTGCCGTATTTTTCTATGTGATTAAAAATTTACTTTATGCGAAGATATAAATACCAGACAAAAAAAGTAATGCAAAGTGGGAATTAAAATCCCCTCAAGGAAGAGGGGATTGTAAGCCTAAACTTTATTAACGAATGGCTTAATCCATCTTACCATTCTTAATTTCATTACTCAACCTTTTCAGCCGGTAAACTTTATCAATTGCTTCCCACATACCTTTGGAGTGAACAGAAACAGTTCTGTTCTCTTCAGTGCGGAATATAAAGTTTCCGGGTAAGCCTTGTATGTTGCCGTCGAATGCTAAACCAACAACTTCTGCGTTTTTGTTTATAACCGGACTACCTGAGTTGCCGCCGATTATATCATTCGTGGAAACAAAATTATATGGAGTTGACAGATCAAAATCCGTCGGGAGATTAAGCCATCTTTCGGGTAAACTCCAGGGAAATTCTTTATTGAATGAATAGTATCTGTCATACAATCCGTAAAAAGTTGTAATTGGAGGAGCAACAGTACCATTATAAGGAAAACCTTCAACAACGCCATCTGCTAATCTCAATGTCATAGTAGCATCAGGCGGAATAGAGGTTCCGTATACCTCAAATAAAGCTCTGCCAAGCTGTTGATTGTAATTTGCTTCAAGAGCCTGGATTTCTCTTATTTCCTTCTGAAATTTTTTCTGATCTTCTTTAGTATTTAACATAAAATAAAGAAATGGATCATCAGAAGTCAGAATCGCATTTGGTCCTTTTTTAACTAATTCTTTTAAATCATCAAGAGTTGTGATATTCGATTTACCAAGTATATAACTAACGGCTTCCTCACCTTTTTTGCCACCGGTGAATTTCTTTACAAGAGGATCTTCTGCTCCGAGATAAGTGTACATTGCATCAATTCTTTTTCTAAGCAGGTTGTTCTGTAAATTATAATCGAAATCCTCCGGGATCAAAGAACTTAAGGTATAATCGAGTTCTTCTCCAACGTAAAGATCATTTCTTTCAGCTTCAGGAAGTTTTAATTCTTCTGCAATTGCTATTAATTCATCAGCAATAAAGAAATACTGAGGTGTAGTCATTCTGTTAAGTGTATAAACAAAATTCCTGTTAGTAATATTACGAAGCCGACTTCTCGTTTCTTCAATTTTAGACCATGCATCACCATACTTTTTATTCAGCTCAGAGTTACCCGTAACTGCTGCTTTAAAAGTTTTTTCAAAATCTTTCTTCCTTTGCATAAGCACCGGATCTCTTAAACCTCTTAATATTCCTTCAAATGCTTTTCTTGAATTTTCAAAACTGAAAAGCATATCCTGAAGTTGAAGCGCGCGGTCAGGACTATCCTTTAACATTTGTGAGTAAATCTCAATCAAACCATAGATTAAATCCAGAGTTCTCGGGTATTGGATATCTCTAGCAAATTCAAGCTGGGCAATTGTATTTAACCTGTCTGTATTGCCGGGGTTACCAACAACAAAAACCGGTTCGCCGGGAGCTGCACCGTTATCACTCCATTTAAGGTAGTGTTTGGTTTTTAATGGCTCGCCGTCATCGTCATAGACTCTTAAAAAGGTCATGTCCAGATTATAACGCGGATAGGTAAAATTATCAGGATCGCCGCCAAAAAATCCTAGCTGTTCTTCAGGTGCAAAGACTAATCGCACATCAGTATATCTTTTATAGCCGTACAACGAGTATTTACCGCCATTATACAAAGCTGTTATTGTGCACTCCAGTCCGCTTGCATCGGATTCACGTTGCTCTATTTTATCTATTATATCATTTCTCAGACGTGTTCTTTCCTCATCGGTCTTTCCTTTATCAATTTCTGAAAGAACTTCATCGGTAACATCTATTATCAGAACAAGCTGGCTCACATAAAGTCCCGGAACAGGTCTTTCGTCTTCAAGTGTATATGCAATAAATCCTTCGCCATGAAAGTCTTCATCATCACCTGTAATCTGGGTAATGCTCATACGTGCGCAATGATGGTTAGTCATAACCAAACCATCTTCTGAAACAAAAGATGCAGAACAATAATTTGCTAATCTTAATGCAGACATTCTTATATGATCGAACCATTCCTGTGATGGACGGAATGCATATTCTTGTTCAAAATAATCCATTGGTGGATATTCGAAAGTCCACATTTTGCCATTGTCGAATCTACCGGCTTTGATGGTGTCCATATCAAGCCAGTCATAGCTTTGCTGTGCGGAAACAGGGAATGCAAAAAAGCCCAAAAGAAATGAAATCAGAATACTGGTGCGAAGAAATCTTATCAATCTTATATTCATAATCTCGCCTTTTTTAATTGTTGATAGTATTTTTTAAAAATGAAAAACAATTTACAACGAACTGCTATAATTGACACAATTTTTTCATAAAAAATCAACTACTGATTTAAGTTTTTGTATGAGTGGTTAGTATGTCTGATAAATGAAAAACCGATCCTTTTTCATGGAGAAAGAACCGGTTTTAGAAAAATACCTGGATGTTCCGTATCAGATATAGGATTCAGGGTGATATAATGGTTCTACTTCCCATTCATCCTCAATAGTGCCGACGCAATGTGAGCACTTTGGAACTGTAAACACCACTTTTTCTTCATAAGGAGCAGCCCTCACAAAGTTCAAAATAGTTTTACAACTGGAACATTGTACGATGTGCGATGTAGTGGTTTTTGCACTGCAATCAGGACAGATAAAACCCAGGTCGCCCGGTTTTTCATCCGGATTTACCGGGAATATTGCGTTACATCTTGTGCTATTACATTTTGCGAAATGCCACTTTACAGTATCATTAGTTGCGATAACTGACTCCATAAATTTATTACTGGTTAGAAACATAAATAGTTACAACCTAAAAGTCCATGTAAAAATTAAGAACCTTAGAAATATTTTTAAGGTAAGGCTCCGGATATTTTTATAAATTACGTGGCAAAATTAAATGTTGTTCTTCAGTATGGAAACACCATTTCTTTTCAGAGATTTTTTTATCAATTTTATTTTATCAGAGGGTTTTTATGAATAAACTTAACAGCTTCAAAGCCTATGATATAAGAGGTAAGGTTCCTTCAGAATTAAATACAGATTTAGCCTACAAAACAGGAAGAGCGTTTGCAAAGTTAATTAATGCTAAAACCGTAATTATCGGTCACGATATCCGTAAATCTTCAGAAGAGATTTCTGAAGCGCTTGCAAAGGGACTAAATGATGCGGGAACCGATGTTATAGATATAGGACTTTGCGGAACTGAAATGGTGTATTTCGGTACTCCATTCCTAAATGCCGATGGCGGGATTATGATTACTGCAAGTCACAATCCACCCGAATATAATGGTATGAAGTTCGTTAAAAGAAGTGCTGTACCTGTTGGTTATGGCTCCGGACTGAATGAAGTCGAGAATATGATTTTAAACAATCAACTTGGTGAAGTAAGTGACAAAAAAGGAAGTTATACTAAGAAAGATATAATGACCGAATTCATAGCAAACCTCAAAAAGTTTTACAGTGCAGATAAAATAAAACCTTTCAAAGTTGTGGTTAATGCAGGCAACGGCTGTGCCGGATTAGCCATTGATGCTATTGAGAAATACCTTCCGATTAAGATGATAAAAGTTTTTAATGAACCCGATTCGGATTTTCCTAATGGAGTTCCTAATCCTCTGTTACAGGAGAACCGTAAACCTACAATCGATGCCATGGTAGAAAATAATGCCGATCTCGGTGTTGCCTGGGACGGCGATTATGACCGCTGCTTCTTTTTTGATGAGAAGGGAAATTTTATTGAGGGTTATTACATAGTTGGTCTTCTGGCAAAATCTATTCTCAAAAATCATCCTGGTGAAAGAATTGTGCATGATCCAAGGTTAATCTGGAACACTCTGGAAATAGTTAAGGAGAATGGAGGGGTAGCAGCACAGTCGGTAAGCGGACATGCATTCATAAAAGAAAAAATGCGTGAAGTAAATGCCATTTACGGCGGTGAAATGTCGGCGCATCATTATTTCAGAGATAATGCATATTCTGACAGCGGAATGATACCATTTCTGCTTATCATGCAATTAATGTCTGAGGAAAATAAAAAGCTAAGCGAGCTTGTTGAGGAAATGATTTCAAAATATCCCTGTTCAGGAGAAATTAATTCTACCATTGCTGATCCGGCAGGTAAGCTTAAAGAAGTTGAAAAGATTTACACCGATGGAGTTGTGGATAAAACAGACGGACTGAGTGTTGAATATGCAAATTGGCGATTCAATTTACGGATGTCCAACACTGAACCAATAATTAGACTGAACGTTGAAGCAAGAAATGATGAAACTCTTATGAAACAGAAAACAGATGAATTATTGAAGCTGATTAGGGCATGAAATTGATGCAGTATGTTGACAATCAACCAACTAATTAACATTTTCCTACTGTAATTATTAATAATTTGTTTAACAGACCCCGACACGCAGTCGGGGTATTTTGTCTGAAATAATGCAATGGCTAAAACAAAAAAAACAGCAGAAAACAACATTAACAATATCATCCCTGCAGATGTAAAACCGCCGTCAGCACCGGAAATAGAAGCCGCTGTACTTGGTGCGATGCTTATCGAAAAGGAAGCAGTACCAAAAGCAATAGAGCTGCTGAAGCCGGAAACATTTTATTTAAAATCACATCAGATGATTTTTGAAACAATGTTATCACTTTTCGAATCCGGTGAAGCAATAGATACGGTGACAGTGTATGAAGAACTGAAAAAAAGAAATCAGATTGATGAAGTCGGCGGTGCTGTTTATTTAAGCAAACTCTCACAGAATATTTCTTCAGCGGCAAATGTTGAGTTTCATGCGAGAATAATTCTTGAAAAACAGATTTTACGAGGACTGATTACAAGCTCTCATGAAATTGCCCGTGCCGCATATGATGGATCTAGCGATGCTTTTGATATTCTTGATGATGCTGAAAGAAAAATATTTGAAATAACAGAAGCCCATTTGCAAAAATCTTTCCAGGGAATGGATCGTGCTGTAAGAGATGCCCTCGAATACATTGAAGCAATTCATTCACAGACACATAAAAAGTTTTCAGTTCCAACAGGCTTTTATGAAATGGATGAAATCCTGGGTGGCTTTCAGAAATCTGATCTAATAATAGTTGCTGCCAGACCCTCAATGGGAAAAACTGCACTTGCCTTAACACTTGCACGCAATGCGGCTGTTGATCATCAGGTTCCGGTTGGTATTTTTAGTCTGGAAATGTCCACAATGCAATTGATAATCAGATTGCTTTGTGCTGAAGGCAGACTTAATGCGCATCTTGTGAGGACAGGTAAACTTCCTCACGAAGAAGGTGTTAAGCTTAGTAAGAATGCACATAAACTTATAAATGCGCCAATTTTTGTGGATGATTCACCGGCACAAACAGTTCTTGAAATTAGGGCTAAGGCAAGAAGACTTAAAGCTGAGAAACAAATAGGCATGATAATAATTGACTACCTTCAGCTTATGCAGGGACCGGCAAAAGCAGAAAGCCGTGAAAGGGAAATTTCACATATATCAAGGTCATTAAAAGCTTTAGCAAAAGAATTGAATATCCCTGTAATTGCTCTTGCACAGTTAAACCGTGCAGTTGAAACACGAACAGATAAACGTCCGCAGCTTTCAGATCTTCGTGAATCCGGCTCAATAGAACAGGATGCGGATGTAGTAATTTTCCTTAATCGTCCTGAGATGTATGGTATAAAACAATTTCCTGATGAAAGTTCTACTGAAGGTGTTGCGGAAATAATTATAGGCAAACAAAGAAACGGACCCACCGGGGATGTAAGGTTAGCTTTCTTAAGAGATTATGCTCGTTTTGAAAACCTTGCCCACGCAAGACAAATAGCTGAATATTCTGCTATTGAAGCAGTTGATGAGGATATTATTTAAATGATAAAAATCAAAAAGCCTGTCCCGAACTTGTTGCGGGATCAAATGTCAAAATTCAAAAATCTTATTCCGAACTTGATTCGGGATCAAATGTCAAAAAGCCTGCCCCGAACTTGTTTCGGGGTCAAAAGTTTTGCAAGTGTTAGTCATTCTGAACGAAGAGAAGAATCTCCTTCCGCTTTGGCTATACTTGCAATTATGTTAACACTTCTCGTCTCTTCAAATCTTTCTGCACAAATATTTTCAGAAAAAGATGTTGAAATATGCAACTCAAAATTTGAACTTGCTGTGGATAAAAACCTATCAGAAAAGCCGCTCAATAAGATTATTGTTGAAATTGGAAAAAGCTTTATTGGTACTGAATATGTCGCCCACACGATTGAGAAAGATGGTGAGGAACAGCTAGTTATTAATTTTTCCGGACTCGATTGTACAACTTTCCTCGAAACTACACTGGCGCTTTCAAGAATAATTAAATCCGGCAAAACTGATTTTGAGAATTACGAAAATGAATTAACATATATACGGTATCGTGACGGCATAATTGATCAATATCCATCTCGTCTCCATTACTTTTCTGATTGGATTTTTAATAATACCGGAAAAGGAATTGTTAAAGATGTAACAAAGGAAATCGGCGGGGAAGAAATTAAATTCAACGTCAGCTATATGTCTTCTAATCCGGAAAGTTACAAGCATCTTAAAGAAAATCCGGACTTCATTCCCATCATCAAAAAGCAGGAAGCTGAAATAAGCAAGCGGACGTACCATTACATTCCCAAAACCAAAGTAAAATCCGTTGAGAATAAAATAAAGAACGGTGATTTAATTGCAATCACTTCATCTGTAAAAGGATTGGATATCAATCACGTTGGATTTGCAGTTAAAATGGAAAATGGAAGAATTCACTTTCTCCACGCACCATTAGTTGGAGCAAAAGTAGAGATAACACCTGAGCCCTTAGATGAATATCTGATGAAGATTAAAAGACATACGGGGATAATAGTGTTACGGGTAATAGAGTAAAAGTACTTTTTATTTTTGAATCAGTTCTTTAATCGATTCCGAGATCGACTTTGAATTTATTCCAATTGATTTAAGTTTATCATTGCTCATTGAAACATCTTCAACTTTGTTCAAACCAGGCAGGTCATCCATTGTTATTTTAACCAAAAGATTTTTATCAAATCCGGCAACTTCACAAAGAATCTCACCAAGTTCATATCGCGATACTCTTTCCTTTCCTCCAAAATTTAAGATCTCAGATTTAATATCTTTTTGAATCAACTGGTTTATCATTCTTGCCGCATCAATAACAGAAAGCGGTGTTCGGTATTGATCTGTAAACAGTTTAACCTCTTTTCCATTTTTTAGGTTCTGATACATCTGATGAAAATGATTGGTAGAATGATTAAGTCCAAAACCATATAGTAAAGCTGTACGCAGAATAATATAGTTATCTAATGTTTCTTTAATCTTAACTTCACCCATAAGTTTCGTTTCGGCATACAATGATACAGGAATTAATTTTGCATCTTCATTAAGCATTGAACCTCTGTAACCGGCATAGACAAGGTCTGTGGAAGTATAAATCAGCTTCGCATTATGTCTTTCACATAATTGTGCTAAATGCTCGGTAGCTTTTACATTAACAGCATAAACAATTTTCGGATCAATTCTCTCAGCTAACTGCGGATTTGATATTGCTGCCGTATGAATGACAAAATCAGGTTTGAAATTGGAGAAAACATTCTTCATTGATGGAAAATCTGTTAAGTCCATTTTTAAACAATTGTACTCACCACAGTTTCCCGGATTAAAATTAAACTGAGTTAAAATATCATGCTGTCTTGATAATTCTTTATTAAGATACTGTCCAAGCAAACCGCTTCCGCCGGTTATAAAAATTTTCATCTTAAATAACTCCGATACTGTAAAAGTGCCTTATTTAAACTTTTTGATTGACTTAACTTACATATACAATCAAAACTTACTTTGGAAATTCCTGACCCCTTTGGTAAATTTATAAAAATATTTGAGAAAATTTTATGTTCAACAGATTAGCATTAGTAATATTTATTCTGTCAACAGGATTGATTTTTGGTCAAAGCGGTAAATTTTTTGATGCACCGTTTGGCGGCGGCGGAGGTTATGTTCCTGCATGGTATGTTCCCAAAGTAGATGAAATAAATAATCAGCTTAAAGTATTAGGTATTCCGGAATTTTCAACCTCCGGTTTATATGCTTCAGGCGGCGCAGGTTTCATATATATTGGTTTTGTTAAGCATTTAAGGCTTGGCGGTATGGGTTATAGCGGTTCAATGTCGAAATCAATTACACAGGATGGAATAAATAAAGAAGCTGTTTATTCTATTGGCGGTGGCGGCTTAACCGTTGAGTATACATTACCGTTTATAAAAGATGTTGGACTTTCTGTTGGTGCACAATTAGGTGCCGGCAGTATGACAGTCGAATTATATAGCAATCCAGGCGGTCAGGATTGGTCAAATATCTGGGGAGGTATAGATCAATTACATCCTGCAAGTAAATATAAAAAGATTAGTAATTCTTACTGGATGTTCTCACCAACTCTTAATTTTGAAGTACCGGTATATCGTTTTGTTGTTTTCAGATTAGGCATCGGATACCAGTTAACTTTTGGTGATGACTGGACTTACGATAACGATCAGCCTCTTAATAATGTTCCATCCGGTTTGAATGCTAATTCATTCTTTATTCAATCCGGTCTATTCATAGGATTCTTTTCTTTCTAGGAGATCAATGAAAAACATTCTAGTTACAGGTGGTGCTGGCTTCATAGGAAGCAATTTCATTAATTACATACTTGATACCAGAGATGACTATCTCATAATTAACTTCGATAAGCTCACATATGCAGGAAATTTGGAAAATCTAAAACCCTCCGAAGGGAAAAAGAACTACCGTTTTGTTAAAGGTGATATAACAAATCATGAATTAGTTAACTATATCTTCGAAAAGTTTAAAATTAAATATGTTATAAATTTTGCTGCTGAATCGCATGTTGATAGAAGTATTCTTGGTTCAGAAATATTCTATCGATCTAATGTGATCGGAACAAATGTTTTACTTGAAGCCTCAAGACGATTTGAAGTTGAAAAGTTCTTTCAGATTTCAACTGATGAAGTTTATGGGAGTCTGGGTCCGGAAGGATTGTTCACCGAGACTACACCACTGTCGCCAAACAGTCCGTATTCATCAAGTAAAGCCGCTGCAGATATGATGGTGCAGGCATTTCATCATACATACGGTATGCCTGTGGTAATTACAAGATGTTCAAATAATTACGGTCCTTATCAGTTTCCCGAAAAATTAATTCCATTGATGATAATCAATTCATTAAACAACAAAAAACTACCTGTTTATGGTGATGGAATGAATGTTCGCGATTGGATTTATGTAATCGATCATAACAAAGCTGTAGAACTTGTTTTTGAAAAAGGAAAAGTTGGTGAAGTTTATAATGTAGGTGCAAGCAATGAAATGCCCAATCTTCAGATAATCAAGTTAATTCTTAAAAAACTTGGTAAGTCGGAAGATCTTATTGAATTCGTAAAAGACAGACCCGGTCATGACAGACGTTATGCCATCGACTCATCCAAAATTCAAAATGAACTTGGATGGAAACCCGAATTTAATTTTGAAGAAGCCATCGAGTATACTGTTGACTGGTATTTAGAAAATAAAAACTGGTGGGAAAGAATAATTTCGGGTGAATATCAGAAGTATTATTCAGAACTTTATCTAAACAGAAAATGAAATATTAAGGAATACCTTAAATGAGAAAAATAATTTTAGTTGTTTGTATTTTATTAATTTCAAGAATGAGTTTTGGTCAAACAACAACCGGACAAACCTCTTTGTCCGAAGCAATGTCATTTGCCGCAATAAGCGTTACTATTGGCGGTCAATTCCCGATTAACGGAACATATCCAGCCTTGATAACTGAGAGGGTTGATCAATTCATATCCAGAATGTATACACAGGCTGTTGATAGAATAAGCAGAACTACAAATGATCCTTTGCTACTTGATCAGATAAAAAATGAACTGGAAAATTATTCATTGCGGGGAATTATTTTGAAGAGAAGTAATGGTGAAGAGATGTTACTTGATTTATTAAGATTCAGAATCACAGGTGATTTCGCATTTAATCCATATCTTAAAAATGATGATGTACTAATTTTCCCGGCAGTAGATCAACTAAGAAATTTCTTTTCTATTAACGGTGCGGTAAATCAGCCTGGAAAATTCT
Organism: uncultured Ignavibacteriaceae bacterium; assembly: GCA_964639355.1. GTDB lineage: Bacteria > Bacteroidota > Ignavibacteria > Ignavibacteriales > Ignavibacteriaceae > JAGXRK01. The sequence continues at coordinate 1,287 of CAZXCP010000003.1, read as the reverse complement.
TTTTTATGGACGGTGACAATCTGCAGGATGCTTTGCTTTTCGCTAGAGGTATAAACGCTGCCTATGAAGGTAAAATTGAAGCAGAAATAAACAGACCCAAATACGACGGAAGTGGAATTGAAATTATTAAAGCAAGTATTAATTCTACTAACTCTTTGCAAAGAGGTGATCAAATAAATATTAAAGCTGATGAAACTCAGCGTAGAGAATTCAATGTTCTGGTTTTAGGAGAAGTAAAATCTCCCGGTTCTGTTCCTATTACCAAAGACAATACAAAACTCGGTGAAGTTATTCAGAAATCAGGTGGCTTTACTTCAGATGCATCCATCTTACGTTCCAGACTTTTCAGAGGCAATAGTATTAACCTGTTGTTGGAGAAACAATACGGTTTAACTATCCGTGAGGGTATTAGTATGGTTGACACTTCGTTGCTTGTAAAAATGATTGATTACGAAGAAATGCTTATGTTAAGAATGTCTAACCTTGTTGATGAGGATATACCGTATTTTCAGATTGAAAACCAAATAAGGGTGATGAATGAAGGCAGCATAGCTGACTTCACTAATATTAATGATCCGGATTCGGAAATACATAATATAATTGTTCGACATGGCGATGTAATTATCGTTCCTCAAAAAAGAAGGAACGTTTACATCTTTGGACAGGTCCAAAATCCCGGATTCATTACTTATACTCCAGATAAAGATTATAAATATTATCTAAATCTTGCTGGAGGAGTTGGAAAATATGCAGAAACAGAAGACGAAATTAAGGTAATAAAAGGGGAATCGCGTTACTGGGTAGTGGCTGAAGAAGAACCAATAATAAATGAGGGGGATTTTATATTTGTACCTAAGCAACAACTACGTTCTTTTCGATCATATGTTCAGGAGTATGCATCTTATTTGGGCATTATTGGAAGTGTTGCAACATTAGCTTTATTAATTGTCCAGCTAGGAAAATAAAACTTGACAATGATATTTAAAATCATATTTTTGTCAGGCTAATTTAAAAATGTTCTTATAGTGATTGTGACGTAAAAACAAAGAATTTAACTTCTTTAGTTTATAATTCTATTGACTTTAGAAATAATTCATATTAAATTTGACGCCCTTCTTAATTATAAGAAGTGCAAAATTTTTGTTCTTTGAAAGAGTGAAAGCAGCGAATCTGTTAATTCAGCGAATTTAACTAAGCAAGTATTTGCCAAGATTACAAACTTTTTATAGTATTTACTACGGAGAGTTTGATCCTGGCTCAGGACGAACGCTGGCGGCGTGCTTAACA
>CAZXCP010000002.1:0-156681 GCA_964639355.1 uncultured Ignavibacteriaceae bacterium | reverse complement strand
ATTTGATTTCTGGAAGGAATATTCACATTTGAAGAATTTTCTGAGTAATAGAAAACTGAACTTATCGGAGATTTCATACTGATTTTCCCCTATGTTAATTTTTTGAATAATTTAATTTGAATGATTATCAATTTGTTTCTTAAAAATATATAATTACTTTTTTAACTGTTAAAAATAAGAAAAGATATTATTTCCTGCACAATGATTTGAGTTAGCTGATTTACTGTATACCTGCAGACATACGAACAATTAATCTTCCAGTAAAATCTGTTATTGTTAATTTCAGACTTGACAACTCCTGATCCGCAAAACTTCTATTGTAAGCCGGGAAATTGTTAGAAAACTGGGATTTAAAAATAGTCGTTTGATTGTTATTAGTAATTTCCAATTGAATGTTACCACCGTTATGAGCAAGAACACTCAAAAAAAGTGTGGCTCTGTTTACTGTAAAGTTAACCGGAATAGATGCATTACCGGAAAAGTTCTGTGCATTCAATTCGTAATTTACAAAGTTTAACCGTGAGTCCTGAACTGGCTGATTAACTGCCGCTGTGGTTATTTCAGGTTCAATCACATCTAATCTGCACGAAACTGCAAGAAATAAAATTATGATCAAAATTCCAGATATGACAATTTTAATTTTCAAATCGATAAGACCGGTTAATGATTACGGGAGAACTTAAAACATAAAGGAATAAATTACAACAGATTATTTTACATACTAATTAAGAAGCTATTAACTCAAATACGGTTCTTACACTTTTAAAATTTCCTGTAAATTTTTCCTGATGTTTTTGTTGAAGAGTGGGCGCGAAATTTTCAGCATATTTATAGTAATCATCCAGCGAATTAAGCTCATAGTTTATTATAAAAGATGTATCATGCATATCAATTGAAGGGATAATTTCTTTCATTAGTTTAAAGTTTAGAAAATAACCTGTACTCATTAATTCCGGAATGTGCTCATTCTTCATCCAATCAAGCCATTCCCTTACAAATGAATTTTTCACTGAAACTGAAACACTGTAAACTATCATCTTATTTTGCCCAATCAGGAAAAGTATTAAAATCAAATATATAATTACCAACAATATAAACTAATATGACAACAATAATAATTCCCGTTATATTTAGTGCAAAGCCTGCTTTTACCATATCAAATACTTTTATACGCCGGCTTGCAAAAATTATTGTATTTGGCGGAGTTGCTACAGGCAGCATAAATGCCATGGAAGCTGAGATTGTGGCAGTAATCATTAAAAGTAAAGGATGAACTCCTATTGCAACCGAAACTGCTGCCAGAATAGGAAGAATCATTTGAGTTGTTGCGGTGTTTGAAGTAAGCTCAGTTAAAAAATTCATTGTAAAAGCTACAACAATTATAATTATTATTAGATTATAACCTCCCAACCCGCTTAATTGATTACCGATATATGCAGATAAACCGGAGCTGGTAAAACCGCTCGCCAATGCAAATCCTCCTCCAAATAAAAGAATAATACTCCATGGAACCTTTTCAAACGATTTAAAATCAAGAATTGATGATCTGCTTTTTTTATTTTTTGAGGGAATTAAAAAAAGTAGAAAAGCCATGGTTATTGCAACGGTTCCATCATCAATGTATGAAGGAATACTGAATGCGGTCGACCATCCGGTAATTTTAATAAATCCAAGATTTAGTTCTGTACGGAATATCCATAATAATGCGGTTAATATGAACACGGCACCAACAATCTTTTCTTCGAACGCGGGGTTTCCCAGTTTTTTGTATTCTGAATAAACAAATTTTCTATCAATCACAATATTCTTATCGACTTTAAAGAATACCCTTGTAATCAGCAATGATGCAAAACCCAGCATTAATATTGCAATAGGAAAACCAAGCAGTATCCACGAGCCGAATGATATTTCAGGAGCTGCGGGGTAAAGAATTTTATAAATTCTCACCAAAGCAAGATTGGGTGGCGTTCCGATTAATGTACTCAATCCGCCAATTGAACATGCATAAGCAATTGCTAACAAAAGACTTTTTGAAAAGTTTGCGGTTAATTCCATTCCAAATTCTTCCTCCATCTTCATAATCACCGACAATGCAATTGGAAGCATCATAACAGCTGTTGCAGTATTGCTTATCCACATAGAAAGAAATGCGGCTGCAAACATAAATCCGACTATAATAGAATTTGGTGTTCGGCCGAAGATTGTAATTATCTTCAAAGCAATTCTTTTATGCAGGCCCCATGATTCCATAGCAATTGCAATCAGAAATCCACCGAGAAAGAGAAATATAACAGAGTTAATGTATGAGCCGGCTATCTCTTCTCCTGACAGTATTGATAGGAAAGGAAACAGAATGAGCGGAATTAATGATGTAGCTGCAAGAGGAATGGCTTCTGTAATCCATAATAAAGCCATAAGTACAGCAATTGCTGCCATTTTTGTAACATCCGGATTCGCTTCATCCAGCTCAGCAAATGCCAGAATCAGAATAAATGAGATTAAGCCGGCGAGCAGTCCGATTATCTTTTTATTATCCATAGTTTTTCTTCATTAGAAAATAAATAATTGATATGTAAGATAAAATCCGATATTGATGTTCGGGCAAATAAATTACTTAATACATTGAAATAAAAACACTTTATTTCTAACTTCACATAACAATTTACCAAATTAATAAGAAGAGATATTGTTTAAAGAAAAAACTTCACTATTCCTGTTCTTCTTTTATGCGATTGTAATAATGCTGTTCGGTATTATTATCGCACAAACCCTTCTATCTGATTCTGAAGATGAATCCATAAATCAATTGACCGAAGAAACTATACAGTTAAACCAGTTTGGATTTGATGATACTGATCTTGTTGAGTCAATTAAGGATGTTCAGAGAAATGAAACTTTATCAGACATTCTGAATTCCTTTAATATCGGATCATTCTCGATGGAGAATATCATATCAAAAGCTCAGGATGTATTTAATGTAAAAACAATTCGCGCAGGCAGGCCATATCATTATTATGTGAGCAATGACTCGCTTTCCCGGCTTAAATATCTGGTTTACCAGAAAGATAATATTAACTTCGTGGTTTTTGATCTTAATGATTCAATCAACGTTTACGAGGATTCAAAACCAGTTGAGATCAGGCAAAATAGTTTTTCTGCAGCAATTACTCATTCTCTGTTCGCTTCACTTTCTGATAATGGCACCAGTATTGAACTGGCAGTCAAACTTTCCCAGATTTTTGCATGGCAGGTGGATTTTTATGCCATTCAAAAAGGCGACCTCTTTAAAGTTATTTATGAAGAAAAGTCCGTAGGCGATAAAACTATCGGTATAGGAAATATTATCGGGGCATATTTTCAGCATCGCGGGGTGGACTATTACGCCATTCCTTTCGAACAGGATAGTGTATTTCAGTTTTTTGATCAAAATGGGAATAGCTTACGCAAAGCATTTTTAAAAGCTCCGCTTGAATTCTCCAGGATCAGTTCACGTTATAGTAAAAACCGATTTCATCCCATACTAAAAAGAAATAAACCACATTTAGGTACCGACTATGCTGCTCCACACGGAACACCGATAAGAACAATTGGTGATGGTTTTGTTGTAGAGGCAGGATATTCCGGCGGAAATGGTAATTATGTAAGAATAAAACATAATTCAACCTACAGTACACAGTACCTTCATATGTCACGTTTTGCGCAAGGAATAAGAAAGGGAGTATCTGTAAAACAAGGTCAGGTGATTGGATATGTAGGCAGTACTGGATTGGCTACCGGTCCTCATCTGTGTTTTCGATTCTGGAAAAATGGTGTGCAGGTCGACCCATACAAAGAAGTTAATCCTCCATCTTATCCTGTTAAGCCAGAATTTATAGCTCAATTCGACAGTATTAAAGCTGAGATAATTGCAGAATTGGATCAGATCGGTTTTCAGCAGGAAATGGCAGCGTCTCTCTGATAGCCTGGTTACCTAACCTCAGATTATTCTTTCTTAATGTATTCATTCTTTCATATATTTGATACTCTTAAACATCTTGAAGGTAAATGGATTCGAAATATGAAGCAGTAATCGGTCTTGAAATTCATGCACAACTGCTAACTGATACTAAAATATTTTGCGGATGTTCTACTCAATTTGGAAACGATCCTAATAGCAATATATGTCCGGTTTGTCTAGGTCATCCGGGCGTTCTTCCGGTTCTCAACAAAAAAGTAGTTCAATTTGCTGTATTACTTGGATTAGCAACTAACTGCACAATAAATCACAACTCTGTATTTGCAAGAAAGAATTACTTCTACCCTGATCTTCCAAAAGGTTATCAGATATCTCAATATGAATTTCCGATTTGCGAGAATGGATATCTGGAGATCAAATCTTCCAATGGAACGGTAAAGAAGATTGGTGTTACAAGAATCCATATGGAGGAGGATGCCGGTAAATCGATTCATGATCAGGGTGCATCTACATTCATTGATGTTAATAGATGCGGAGTACCACTGCTTGAAATTGTAAGTGAACCTGATATCCGAACTCCCCAAGAAGCATACTTATATCTGACAAAAATGAAGCAGATTCTTCAATATCTCAGAATATGTGATGGCAATATGGAGGAAGGTTCACTGAGATGCGATGTAAATATATCAGTTAGATTAGCCGGCAGTAATAAACTTGGTACCAAAACTGAAATAAAGAACCTTAATTCCTTCCGAAACGTCGAAAGAGCACTGATATATGAAATAAAGAGACAAACAGATGCAATTGAAGACGGAGAACAGATTGTTCAGCAGACTTTAATCTGGGACGCTGATTTAAATGAAGCTCAACCGATGAGAAGTAAAGAAGAAGCTCATGATTACAGGTACTTTCCAGATCCGGACTTATTGCCTGTAGTTGTGGATGCAATATGGAAAAGTGAAATTCACTCCATTATGCCTGAACTTCCCGACCAGAAATTAAAGAGATATTTGACTGACTATTCCCTTCCTTATTATGATGCTGAAGTATTAACCCAGACACGGGAAATTGCAGAGTATTATGAAAAGGTCATCCGCTTCACTGATGATTATAAGGCTGCAAGCAATTGGATTATGGGAGAAGTGATGGGAGAAATCAATCAGAAGAAGATAAATATTAGGGAATTTAATGTTCAACCCGAAATACTTGGCAAAATGATTACTATGATTAAAGACGGCATCATAAGCGGTAAAATAGCCAAAGAAATTTTTCCGATAATGATAGAAGAGAATAAAGATCCAGAAGAAATTGTAAAAGAAAAAAATCTTGTTCAAATCTCTGATGAAAATGAAATTATCAGAATTATAGATGTAGTATTAAACACAAATAAAAATCAGGTAAATAGTTATCATAACGGTAATGAAAAAATAATAGGATTCTTTGTTGGTCAGATTATGAAGGAAACAAAGGGCAAAGCTAACCCACAGATCGTAAATAAATTATTAAAAATTAAACTCGATGCGCTAAAAGAAGTATGAGATATTTGCTATATAGTTTTACAATGCTGAAATGATTGAGTTTTTATCAATCCTAATCTACTATAAATTATATCTTATATTTGAGATGGTAAATCTATATTTTAAATCCAGAATAAAATAATAAAGCGGAGATTATAAGTTGTCACTGAAGGAAAAAATAAAAAATATATTAAAATCCAAACCGAAGGAAGAAAATAAAAACCGGACACCGGCAGAGAAAGTGAAAGAATTCTTTAAGCAGCTTGCATTTGCAGCGATAGCCGCTTTTTTTATAATTACATTTATAATCCAGAATACAAGAATTCCAACCGGGTCTATGGAAGATACTATTCTTGTTGGTGATTTTGTACTTGTAAATAAATTTATATATGGTTCATCTTCTCCAAAATATATTCCATTCACTGAAATTGAATTACCATACTTTACTTTACCCGCATTTAAAGATCCAAAACCAAAAGATATCGTTGTATTCGAATATCCGGGTGATAGAGACCAGCTTGTTCCAAATGAAAAAGGTGTTAATTATGTAAAGAGATGCATTGGAACACCGGGTGATACCCTGGAAATAATTGATAAAGTTGTATTTGTAAATGGCAGGGAATTCTGGCGTCCTCCTTTCATAAAGTACTATAAAGGGTATTCTGGTCCGGGATACAGACCAATGACGAAAGGACAGCCTGATTACAATATTTTTCCAAAGGGATTGCCATGGAATGGTGATAATTACGGGCCCCTTGTTATTCCGCAAAAAGGAATGAAGATTCCTCTTAATATCTATAATGTTGAACAGTGGAGAACTGTTATCGACCGCGAATATGGTGAAAGAGTTGTAGATATTAAAAATAATGTAGTTACAATTAAAGATTCCCCTGTTTCATCATATACATTTCAAAAAGATTATTACTTTATGATGGGCGATAACCGGGATGATAGTGCTGACAGCAGATATTGGGGTCTTGTTCCACTTGACTTAGTAGTTGGTGAAGCCTTCATAACACTTTTTTCGAGGGATAGAAATATTCCATTCACACAGTTATTTAAACTTCTTGGTTCTATCAGACCCGACAGAGTACTTAAACTGCTAAACTGATCTATATTATAAATAAATATAATAAAAAAGCCGCTAGAGAACTTTTAGCGGCTTTTTTTATAACTATAAGTTATGTTATTAGTTGAACATATATCTTACGCCGAACTGCATTCTGAATACGTCGAATATAGTAGCAGATTTTTCGGTTGATTTATTTATTAATTCACCGTTAATGACACGTAATCTGTATTGTGCAACACCATTTGCATCAGCTGGTCCACCCTGAGCAGCAGTTGGTACAACAAGAGGTTGGGTTGTAACCAATCTTTCAGCTACACCCCACTCCTTATTGAGTAGATTGCCTACGTTAAGAAAATCAACTCTGAACTGTAGAGTATTACGTTTATTTAGAATGTTAATATATACATCCTGTATAATGCTTAAATCGGCTCTGAATACCAGAGGCAGTCTAACACCATTTCTTTCAGCATATTTGCCTCTGTTCTTACTAAGATAAGAGTCTTGTGCTATGAAAGCATCCCATGCTGCAGCCTGCATTGCTGAAGTATATGTTACACCTCCGGATGTAAATTCCTGGAAGTTCATTTCTGATTGATCCCTGTGTATATAAATCAGGTCATTACTAGTGCCACCATCACCGTTAAGATCTCCAGAGAATGTATAGCTTGTTGTACGCTGGAAATAGACAAATGGATCTATTCCGAATGCATGACCGCCTTCCCAGAATAATGATACAGTTGTTCCACCAAAAATACTTCCGGTATAATCAACATTTCCGAACCGGTACGATAAAGCAGCAAACACTCTATGCCCTAAAGTAGAAGTTGAAAAAGCCGTTCCGGGTGCATTAGGATTGCTTGAGTGCTGGTTATTATTCCACGATCCGAACGCAATTGAACCAGGATCTACTGTATTTTTAGCCTCTCCATATGACCATCCTAATTTGGTGTACCAATTATCAGTGAATGGCTTCTCAAGCGTTAATGCTATATTATATGAGTAACCAACATCCTGATTTTTCAAAACAATGGCACTTGTAATATTTGAATTTACACGGTTGCTTGCTGTCCATCTTGGTCTGTTATCAACACCACTAAATGCAGTATTAGGTTCTGTAAGGTTAGCATTTATGTAATAAATCCCATTCACATCTTTGTTGTAAAGGAATTCTGCAGTACCAATGAAACCAAATGGTAATCTTTGATCGACTGCGAGATTGCTTCTCCAGATTTGCGGGAATTTAAAATCCGGATCTGTAAATGCTAGACCATAGCTCGATGGTGGATTACCAGTTGCTGCCTGCTTGTAATGATTGGGATCAGGATTGAAGGGTCGTGCAAAAGTATTATCTAACTGTTGAAAGCCTGTTAACACACCATTTTCACCGATCTGATTTGAAATCCATACATAAGCAGGTTTTCCTGTAAATATACCACTTCCACCACGAACCTGTGTAGTTTGATTATCAAAAACGTCCCAGTTGAATCCTAATCTTGGTGAGAATAGAATGTTTACATCCGGGAGTTTATCAGTTTTATACTGCACTGTTTGACCATCTTCATCTCTGAAGAAAAGAGTATCAACCTGAGCGTTTTTAAATCCTGTTTCCTCAAACATTGGAGCATCAGCTCTTAAACCAATTGTCAATCTGAGATTTTTAAGAACCTGCCATTCATCCTGTGCATATATGCCTCCGTAAAACAGTTTTAATGGCTGAACTGGTTTATCCTGTCCGGGCTGGTTTGTCCAGCGTACCTGGAATCTGCGGAGTGTAATGGTATCACCGGTAGCAGGATCAGTAGCAATTGTTCTGTTCGGATTTGATAGATAACCGTTTGCATCAGCATAAAAATCTGCTAATGAGTTGTATGTATATACACTCTGTGAACCCGGATAGAATACGTTTTCGCTTTCATATTTTTCAAGGCTTACACCAAATGTAAGATAATGATTTGTTAAGAATAAAGTAAAGTTGTTCTGTAATTGGAAACTATTATAGCGCAATTCGTTATTAGGAGTAAATGGTTCGAATCCGAATGAAGTATATACTGTTCCACCATCGAGAATATCAACGAACGGGAACATAGTACCTCTTGAATCACGGCTCTCATCACTCTCATTATAACCTACAATAAGATTGTTAGCCATATTATTACCAATACTGGTATTCCATTCACCAACAATTGAACGGATATTTTCAAGAATAATATAATTTGAATTCTGGAAGTTCAATCCTGTCAAGTTTGTTCTTCGGTTTCCGAATCCTAATGATGATGAATTTGATAATAGTACATCTGTTTCAGAATCAAGATGAGTATAACGCAAGCTTATCTTATTTCTGTCATCAAGGTTATAATCCATTCTAAGCAAGAATCTAAGTGCCGGAGTCTCATGATCGTATCCCTGATAAGGTCCGGTATCATATCCAAAATTCTGTCTTAAGAAATTACTCAAACTATCAAGTGTGGATGCCCTTACTCTCGTAATATTTCCACCAACAGTCTGAGCGCCTGTATTGGCTAGGTAAGTTGTACCGGGCTGGATAAGCTGTTCACTTTCGAAGCTGCCAAAAAAGAATAATTTATTTTTTATGATCGGTCCGCCAAGTCGAACACCAATCTGGTCATAGGTAAATGTACCGGGGTTAAAGGTATTATCTGCTGCGCGTGAACCAACAGAAGCCTCATTACGAAACAGATAATAAACAGAACCAGAGTATTCATTGGTACCGCTTTTAGTTACGGTATTAACACCGGCACCTATAAAGTTACCCTGACGAACATCATAAGGAGCAATGCTCACTTGCAATTCTTCAATTGCATCAATAGATATTGGAGCCACATTTGTTCTGTCGCCAGGCTGTCCGGCTAATCCGAATGAGTTATTGAAATAGGAACCATCAACAGTAATATTATTTAACCTGTTATCCTGTCCGGCAAATGAACTGGCATTTGCCTGAGGTGTTAGTCTTGTGAAGTCTTCAATTCGTCTTGAAATTGTTGGAAGTGACTGCAGGTTATCAATAGAAACAGAAGTTGCTGCACCAGTTCTGTCAGCACTGAAAACAGCATCTCTCTGAGCAGTAATTGTTACCTCGCCCATCTGAACCTCCTGATCGCTTAATGTGAATTCAAGAGTTGCGGCTACACCGAGCGAGAGAAAAATGTTTTCCTGAACCTGGTTTTGGAATCCGACGTATGATGCGGTAATAGTGTATGGTCCACCGACTCTCATACCCTGAATAACAAATCTGCCATCCAGTCTTGTTGCTGCTCCATACTGAGTTCCTGACGGATCGTGAACAGCTATTATATTAGCACCCGGCAGCGGGTCACCATTAGTATCAACAACTGTTCCGATTACCCCGGAAGTTGTTACACCCTGTGCCTGCAAAGGACTATTAATTGTTAGAATCCCAAACAGGATTGCTGCAATAGTGCAAATGATAGTAAAGTGTTTTTTCATTGCATCTCCTTTAAATGATGAAAAGATTGTAAAGTATTATAGTATAGCGCTGTAAATGTGTATTTATTTGAATTGAAATAGCTGTAGGTTTTTCTCATACCATTATGCGGAATTTTTTTTTCAACAAGTGTTAATATCCTTCTATTGAGTCAGTCATGCAAGCATTATTTTAAAAATAATATTATGGTAATATTTCTCTATATAAAAATTGCTGAAATGGGCTATTTTTGTGTAGTACTTTTACCGACTCAGGGAGATTTTTTATGAAATTATTTTCACAAGTTTCGCTTTTTTTATTTATTGTTATTCTTGCCTTTTTTCAAGGGATTTATGCCCAGGGATTTGTACCTTACACCATATTAATTTCATTCGATGGCTTCCGGTGGGATTATCCTCAAAGAGGGATTACACCAACTTTAGATATGATAGCCGGAAACGGTGTATCTGCAATCTCGCTTCAACCATCTTTTCCAACAAAAACATTTCCGAATCATTATACTATAGTAACCGGACTTTATCCTCAAAATCACGGTTTAATTTCCAATAATATGTACGATCCTGTTTTCAAAGAATATTTTTCACTTGGCAATAGATCTGCTGTGGAAAACAGCAGGTGGTATAAAGGAGAAGCAATCTGGGAAACTGCAAGAAAGCAGGGTATAAAAACTGCCAGTTATTTTTGGCCGGGTTCAGAAGTAGATATTGAATACAGACGACCGGATTATTTCCATTACTATGAACATAAAAAACCTTACCAGGAAAGGATAAACGGAGTTATTGAATGGCTGAAACTACCTTATGAAGAAAGACCTAAATTTATTACTCTTTATTTTGATGCGGCTGATACCGATGGGCATATTTACGGACCGGAATCAGATAGTATAAATAGTACAATTGTAAGTCTTGATAAGTTACTGAATACCTTCATCGATTTACTCAAAGAAATTAAATTATTCGACAGCACAAATATTATTTTGGTATCTGATCATGGTATGTGTAAAATATCCAGCGAAAGAATTATTAATATTGATAAGTTACTTAGGGGTTTGGATTATAAAACTATTGAATCGGGTCCGATTATGTTCGTTTATCCCGGATCCGATCAAAAACAATTGGTATATTCCGCTTTGAAACAGAAAGAATTTCACTACAGAGTTTATTTCCGGGAAAATCTACCCGAACATTATCATTTATCAGCATCACATCTGTTATCGGAGGTCTTTATTATTGCAGATCCGGGCTGGTCACTCATAACGGATAAAATTGCAGAAAGAGATCAGGGTAGAAATTTTGAGGGTGGTGATCATGGATATGATAATTATTATCTGGATATGCACGGATTTTTTTATGCGATCGGACCGTCATTTAAAACAGGTTTTAGAACCGGAACAGTTCAGAATATAGATATTTATCCATTACTGTGTAAAATCCTTAACATTAAACCCAGACAGAATATTGACGGAAAACTTGAACGGATTCAGGCTATACTCAGGGAATATTAAGTTCAATAAAGTACAGAAACTTATATAATTAATTCATAGAATATTATTGTATTTAATAACAGTTTTCACAGGAAATTAATCAAAAAGAAATCGAATGAATTTACTAGATCTTCCAGCTGAAAAGTATAAACTGCAGAATGGTCTCGAGGTAATTCTATACAGAGAAACCTCGCTTCCCTTAATCTCCGTTAATATATGGTATAAAGTTGGGTCAGCTTTTGAGCAAAAAGGTAAAACCGGACTAGCACATCTTTTCGAACATATGATGTTTCAGGGCTCAGAAAATGTTCCGAAAGAAATGCATTTTAGATACATCCAGGAGGCAGGTGGAACACTGAATGGTTCAACCAATTTTGACAGAACAAATTATTATGAAAAACTGCCTTCAAATTCTCTTGAGTTAGCTTTGTGGCTTGAATCTGACAGAATGGGATTTTTCCTGAGTGCACTTACCCAAGATAAACTTGATAATCAGAAAAGTGTTGTTGCAAATGAGAGACTGGAAAGATATGATAATCAGCCGTACGGACTCGCCTGGGAAATAATTTTACAAAACCTTTTTCCGGAAGATCATCCATACAGTTGGGCAACAATTGGTTATCTTGAAGATATTAAAAGTTATACCTTCGAAGATGTTCATAAATTTTTTAAAACTCATTATTCACCTGATAATGCCTCCCTTGTAATTGCCGGTGATCTGGAAACAGAAAAAACAAAAGAACTGGTAGAAAAATACTTCGGTTCTATTGTACCATTTAATCACAGAAAACAAATTAATTATAAATCTTCAAGTCCGGCAAATAATATTATAATTGAACACACGGATAATGTACAACTTGAAAGGATTTATCTTGCCTGGCACACAGATAAAATTTATACCGAAGATGATCCGGCGCTTGACGTACTTGCGGATATATTAACAGGTTCAAAAAATTCCCGTTTGAATAAGAGACTGGTTTTTGATGATGAGATTTCACAGGACGTATCCTCATTTCAATTTTCAGGTAAATTCGGAGGAATGTTCATGATCATTTCAACCGCTAAACCGAAAATTTCTCTGGATCAGATAAAAAAAGTTATTATGGAAGAAATTGATACTGTAATAACTTCAGGCATACTTGAAAAAGAACTTGAAAAAACAAAGAACGGAATAAAAGCAAGTTTTATTTATTCTATGCAGAGCATTGATAATATAGCTGACAGATTAAATATGTATAACTTTTATCTTAATGATCCCAATAAATTTAACTTTGATCTGATGAGATATAATGAAATAACCAGCAGCGATGTTTCGGAAGTATGCCGGAAGTATTTATCCCGTCCGTTTGTTGAACTTAAAGTTGTACCAAATAAAAAGTAAATTTTATGATTAACAGAAAAATTAAACCGGAAGCTAAAGAAGAGTTATTTTTTACATTGCCGGAAATAAAACAAAAGACTCTTGAAAATGGATTGAATGTTGCATACATCCAAAAAAACAAATTACCGGTTACCAGACTGAATCTATTAATTGACTGCGGCAGCAGGTTTGATCCTCAAAATGGGAAAGGTCTTTCTAATCTTGTTTCAATGTTGGTTGACGAAGGTGCTGATGGTATGTCAGCTCTGGAGATAAGTGATTCTTTTGATATGCTCGGTTCCCATTTCTCAGTAAGCTCAGATAATGACTCAATAAATTTCCGGCTGCAAACATTAACCGAAAATCTCGATACATCATTGGATATCTTGTCTAAAATTGTTCGTAAGCCAGATTTTAAACAGTCGGATTTTGAAAGGGAAAGAAGAAAGATTTTAACAAGATTAGTGCAGCTTTCAGATGAACCGGAATTTTTAGCTCAAAGAATAATGGAGTTCTTAACATTCAGCAAGACTAATCCATACGCTTATCCTTCACTTGGTTATATTGATGATATTCAGAATCTTATACCGGTGGATATTACAAATTTTTACTCTGCAAAATTCTCCCCTGCTTCCGCATACCTTGTTGTTGTGGGCAGTAAAGACTTTGAGAGTTTTATAAGTCATATAGAATCTTATTTCCTTGAATGGAATTCTTTATCTGATAAATCCGGATTATCCTATGCAAGTACTAATGTAGAGAAAAAAATCTACTTTTATGACAAAAAAGATTCTGTCCAAAGTGAAATAAGAGTCGGACATCTATCTGTTAAAAGAAATGAGTATCCATTCTTTCCCAGAATGATTTTAAATACAATTTTAGGCGGACAATTTACCAGCCGGATAAATCTGAATCTTCGTGAGGATAAGGGTTACACATACGGAGCTTTCTCCGGTTTTAACTACTTTAAAGACGCTGCTTATTTTTATGTTTCTACATCAGTGGGAATCGAAAATACCGGTGATACTGTAAATGAAATTTATCTCGAACTAGAAAAAATCCGGACCGGTGTTACACATGCTGAACTTGAATTTGCCAAATCATCTATCATTAAGAAATTTCCCGCAAATTTTGAGACTTACAGACAGATAACTACTAACTTAGTTGCAAAAATCCTTCATTCACTTCCTGACGATTTCTTTAATAATTATATTAATAATGTAAATAAGGTTTCAGCTGAACAGGTTAAAAAAGCAGCTGAAGATTTGATTCTACCCGAAAAAGCGTTTTGTGTAATTGTTGGAGATCGGGATAAACTACTCAACTCACTTAGAACAACAAATATAGAAATTACAGAAGTTGATGATAAGGGAAATTTAATCTGAAATCTGTATTTGAATTATTGAATAGATACGATTTCAGATGGAACAAAATATTTAAATCCTATTTTTCTGAAACTTCTGATATCTCCCAAAATATTTGTAAAGTCATCAGGGGCACAAACTACGAGCCCTGCAGAATTGATATCAATGTTACTCATCAAATCTCTGAACTGTGAGGAAGAATTCGACACCGAACCCGATAGTAAATTCAGGTTGGTTTTATTGATGAGATTTATTTTCCTGGACAAAAACTCTTTTTCAATGAAGGGATAAATTTTTGATGAATAAAAGGAAGAATTATCATCAACGACAAAGAATGCAGCTTTGGGAAATGCAGCTAATAAATTTCTTACCGAACTTTTTAATCTTCTCTCAGAATAGCCGGCTTCGAACTTGAAGTCCAGATCTGTCGTCTCATCCCCCAAAAGTATTATATACTGCCTGTTAGAATTTTGATTAGAGGCTATGAATGATTTCATAACCAGAGATGGAACAAATAAAAAACCGAATGGTTCCGGTGTTCTCAACAGATTATCGATTACAGATTTATTTGTTTTATCATTAATTAAAATTAAAAATCCTACTGAAGATGACTCTCTTTTCAAATCAGCGTTATAATCTATTTCTGCAGCCAGTTTCAATTCTTCTTCAGATTTTATTTGAAGTACAGTTCTTCCTGAAATTTTCTTTTCATCGGTAATTATATCCACCTGATAATCACTGAATATATCATTCAGTTCAGATATGAAAACCGGAATAGGTAAATCCTTTGGTAACCTGAGCGAGTATGAAGGGTAATTATTATCGATTTTAACTTCTTTAATCTTCCTGTTTGTAACAGTTGAAACAGGCAAACCAAAATTTATTATGCTCTTGTGAAATAGAGAATCTATTTGTTCCGAATTGAGAGGCGGCGGCGGAACGATTGTATTTTCAGTTTTGTAAACTTTACCGATGAGTATATTAGCAGATAATAGAACTAAAGCGATTACAAAAAAAATAAGTATCAGTTTTTGCTGAATATTCATCTTATTTCTGAAAAAACTTTATTGGTTTTTAAATTCAGGTTTTCTTTTTTCAAGAAACGCAGAAGTGCCTTCTCTGAAATCTTCTGTACCGCAGCAGAGTGCAAATAAACTGGCTTCATAATTTTGTCCTTCCTTGGCTGAAATCTGACTGGCAGCATTAACAGCCTTGATCGCAAATCTTACAGCCTGCTGACCTTTTGAAGAAATTTTTTGAGCCATTTCAACGGCTTTGTTCATCAATTCAGCTTGCGGATAGACACGGTTCACAAGCCCTAATCTCATAGCTTCATTTGCATCTATCATATCCCCGGTCAGAATATACTCCATCGCTCGTCCGGAATTTATTAATCTGCTTAAACGCTGTGTACCTCCGTAACCCGGTATGATACCAAGATTAACTTCCGGCTGACCAAACTTTACATTTTCACTTGCTAATCTTATATGACATGCTAAAGCCAGTTCACAGCCTCCGCCAAGAGCAAATCCGTTAACAGCGGCAATAACAGGTTTATTCATATTTTCAATTGAGTTAAAAACATCCTGACCCCGTTCAGCAAATTTCTTTGCAGAAAGCACATCAAGTTCATTTAATTCTTTAATATCTGCACCTGCAACGAAAGCCTTCTCCCCGCTTCCTGTTAATATAACCACATAGACATCTTCCCTTCCGCGAAGCTCTTTGAATACTGAGCGTAATTCCAGTAATGTATCATTGTTAAGAGCATTAAGCTTATCGGGCCGATTTACTGTAATGATGGCGATTTTATCTTTTACTTCGAGAAGCAGATTTATTAGTTCCATGATTATTCTCTTAAAATGTTATAAATAATGGTATTCTTACCTTAAGATCGAAAGAGAGGAATTGATTTAGTTCATAATAATTATATGATGCAAGTATTTCCATCATAAACATTGAAACACCGGCTCCGGCACTGAATCCGAATTTACCTTTATCTTCTAAAAAATTATTTCTGCCCGAATCGCTTTTAAACTGGTGAAGTTTTTCATAATAATTAAAATTTGCTGAAGCCTGTATTAAAGGCATCAGAAGAAATATGTTTTCCAGAATCGGTGAAAAATAGTATCTGCCACCCACTGTTACCGGCAGTGTGTTAGTGTGAAAGTTTGAATAATCTGACTCTTTATAAAAATCCTGTGATCCGGGATATTGTTCAAAACCTATAGTCGCAAAAATGAAAATCGGTAGAACGTCGGTATCAGCATAGGAAAATTCCATATTAAATCCATAGCCGAGGTCACTGCGGTTTGAAAAATCAAGAATAGGAACTCTGGGTCCGACGGCAAATGCAAGAAAAAATCCTCTTGCTTTTTGAGATGATTTAGTCTGAGGGAAAATATTCCCGCTCAGGAGCAGAATGAGTAAAAGCAGTATTAAGTTTTTTTGTCTGAACATCTTAATCAAAATTAAGAAATAAAATGTTTAACCAAAATTCATTCTGAGGACTGTTCCGAAGAATTTCGGGTTAATTCTATTAATTTTTGTTTTGCAAGTTCACCGCCATAATAACCTGTCTGATAGACAAAGTAAACTCCGCTTAAAGCTATAAGGAGGATGATCAAATGAATTTTTCCCGTAAGTTTTTTCTTGACTGCAAGATAATATCTCAAAATCATTAGCGCGGCAAACAACCAAACTGTTATATTTGCATAAAATTCATGATTCCTGAAAATGATGCTACTTTTTTCACTTAAATCCGGGTTTAATAAAAATAATTGATTTCCTGAGATAACCGCAGCAATAGCACCAAGAACACCAAAAAACAATAATAGCATTGCCGCTTTTGAAAAAAAATCCTTCTTACTCAAAACAGCAATGACTTCAATAACCGGATAAGTAATTAATAATGCAATCGGGAAATGGATTATTTTTTCATGAAGTCCGGCTATAAATTCCATCTAATATTCTACCTTAAATAAAAATAAACCGCAGGCTGGAACTGCCATTGGTGCTGCCTCCCTGTTCTTTTCTAAAAATATATTTTGTATGTAATCAATTCCCTCACCCGACTCAGCGGCTTTAAGTATAGTACCGGTAATAGTTCTAACCATTCCGTGAAGATAACGGTTAGCTGTAATTTCAAATACAATCATTCCTTTTTCTTCATACCATCCGGCTTTATATACTTCACAGTATTTATTCTCAATCTCATCATTTCGTTTACTGAATGAAGTATAATCTTTATCGCCTATGAAAGATTGGCTTAACTGATTAAGCTGACTAATATCGGTGTTGCCGTGATAAAAATAGGAATATTTCCTGTAGAACGGCGATTTTTGTTTTGATATAAGATAAATATAAGTCCTTTTCATAGCATCAAATCTTGCATGAAAATTTTCATCAACCGATTCCATTTCTGTTATGGAAATATCAAACGGTAAAATAGAATTAAGGGAATGTTTGAACTTGTAAATATCTATTTCCTTCTCAGTTCTGAAGTTAGCGGTTTGACCGATAGCATGAACACCGGTATCAGTTCTTCCTGACCCGATAAGATTAACTTTTTCTTTCAGCAAAACCTCGATAGCATCAACTAAAGATTGCTGTATTGTTTTACTGCCATTCTGAATCTGCCACCCGCAATATTCAGTTCCGTCATACTGAATTTTCATTTTAAAGTTATTCATTCTCAGCTTAAAGTATGAAGAGGGAAAAAAGATATACAACCGGGAGTATCAGAACATATCCAAGTCCTCTAATTACTTCTTTTTTCAGATCTTGTGATCCCCAGATAACTGTTATTATCATTTTCACAATTGTATTAGAGATTAACGCAATAACAATAGCTTTTTCTGCAACACCGGACATCATAGCACCGGCAGACAATCGGGAAATTGAAAGCACGATAGCATCTACGCTGGTTAATCCGGCCAGTGTACTTGCAGCATATATTCCGGGATCACCCAGATAAACCTGTGCG
This sequence comes from uncultured Ignavibacteriaceae bacterium, assembly GCA_964639355.1. GTDB lineage: Bacteria > Bacteroidota > Ignavibacteria > Ignavibacteriales > Ignavibacteriaceae > JAGXRK01. The sequence continues at coordinate 138,482 of CAZXCP010000002.1, read as the reverse complement.
GCTTTTGCTCCAAAAATTACAACTGCAAATATGAGCCCGAACATAAAAGCTGATTTCAGTTCAAAGGGATTGCTTATTTCAATATCTGTCAATTCGGTTTTGGATGCGCGTTTAAACATAATCAAGCTGATAACATATCCTGCAATTGTAAAAACGATAAGAGGTATCCAAAGGTTGGCTACCAAAGCAGCGTTAAGAACAAGTACTATTATAAAAACCCGAATAAACATCATTGTAGATGCAAGTACAATGCCGACTGCATAATTGTGCGACAACAACGGCTGAAGTTTACTCTTTTTGGAAAGTGAAAAAGTAACCGCGGTACTTGACACTAATCCGCCGAGTAAACCTGTAAGTACTATTCCTTTATCCTTACCCAGAAGTTTAATAAAAATATACCCAACGAAGCTGATACCGCTAATGAAAATTACCATATACCAGATCAGCCGGGGATTTAATACATCAAGAGGTCCAAAAGTTCTGTCGGGTAATAAAGGAAGAACAATAATAGATATTATTGCGAGCTTTAATGTTGCAAAAATATCATCACCGCTTACTTTACCAACAAATGTATGAAGTTGAATCTTCAGAGATAGGAACATTGTAATTACTATTGCTATAATTGCAGGAAGTAATATGTAGCCGTAATAAACCATTGTACCTAAAATGAAGACAAGGAAGGCAGATACTTCGGACGTACCGCCAAGTCTTCCATCTTTTGCAGCAGCAAGATAAGCAGTGATTAGCAATCCTGAGAATCCGAACATTACCGCGACATAAACCCATTCAGAGGTTAAGGATGCAGTGAGTGCTGTGAGAAAACCGAGAATACCTATCAAAGGAAAAGTTCTTATGCCGGCAAATATTTTCTGGTCTTTGGAACGCGAATGCTCTCTTTCCAGACCAATCAATAATCCGATGAAGATTACTGCTCCTAAACCCTGCAAAATTGTGAAAAGATCACCGGATTCGAGAAGAGGTTCGGGACTAATTTTCAAATGCTGAAAAACATTAAGTGTATCCACTTTATTTCCTTAAAACAATTACTGAATGTTTAAGAAATTTTCAATTAAAAATCCACTGTATGAAATATAAGATTGCAAGATTACAAAATTGCAAGATTGAAAGATTTGTTTAGAGGTAGCTAAACCTTTTAATCTTATAAACAAAAATTATTTTATATAAACCGATTTTATATTAACAAATTCTTTTATACCAAAAGGTGAAAGTTCTCTACCGTAACCGGATTCTTTTACACCTCCAAATGGCAATCTCGGATCTGATCTTACAAACTGGTTGACAAAACAATTACCCGCAATCAATTCTTCCTTTGCTATTAGTTCGCCTCGTTTTATATCTTTGGTAAATACTGCAGCGCCTAATCCGAATACTGTCTGGTTGGCTAATTGTATTGCATCTTTTTCATCATGAGCCTTTACAAGAGCAGCAACCGGTCCAAAAAGTTCTTCATCGAAGGCTGGCATTCCGGGTTTGACGTTCGTCAGGATGGTCGGAGGATAAAAAGCATTTTCACCCTCGGGGATTATTCCACCTAATAATAATTTGGCTCCGGTTTTAACAGATCTCATAACCTGATCGTGCAGTTCATTTCTTAATGGTATACTTGCCTGCGGTCCAACATCATTGCTTTCATTAAAGGGATCGCCCATTTTTTTTCTGGACATTTTTTCGACGTATAGTTTTTCGAATTCATCGAATACTGATTCAACAATAATAAATCTCTTTGCAGCAATACAACTTTGTCCGCCGTTGATGAGTCTTGATGTAACACATGCATCGGCAGCAGATTCAAGATCAGCATCATCCAGAATTACATAAGGATCGCTGCCGCCAAGTTCAAGGACACATTTCTTCAATACATTTCCTGCTGCTGATGCTACTGCTCTTCCGGCAGGAACACTTCCGGTTAAACTGACTGCTTGTACAAAAGGATTTTCTATCACACGTTTTGTATTCATTGATGAAATGATCAGGGGTCTGAAAACATCATCAGGGAAACCTGCTTTAACAAATACCTCTTCAAGAGCTAATGCAGAGCCGGTTACATTTGAAGCGTGCTTTAATAATCCGGTATTACCAGCCATAAGAGTCGGCGCGGCAAATCTTATAACCTGCCAGAATGGAAAGTTCCATGGCATTATAGCAAGTATTACTCCAAGCGGCTGATAGCTCACAAAGCTTTTACTTGCGTCCGTTTGAACGAGTTCATCCTGCAGAAATCTTTCAGCGTTTTCATAATAATAATCACATACCCAGGCACATTTTTCTACTTCCGCTTTTGATTGTGAAATTGGTTTGCCCATTTCGAGCGTCATAATTTCAGAATAATCTTTGATATTCTCTCGCAACACTGCACCTGCATTTTTTATCAATAAGGAACGCTCTTTTATTGGAATGCGTTTCCAGCTATCGAATGCTTTTTGCGATGATAGAATAATTGAGTCAACTTTCTCATTGCTCATTTCATTGTATGTTTTTATTATTTTATTGTTAAATGGATTAACAGACTTAATCATTTCTCTCTCCTGATTTGAAAAATATCTATTTCTTTCTTTTGATTACAACTAAAGTTTTATCATCGGAGTATTTACCTTCTTTTGAAAATTTAACCACTTCATCGAGTATTGCATATGTTATTTCCTTTGGGGTTTTTTGCATATTCCTCCTTACAATGTTAATTAGCCTCTTCTCTCCAAACTCATCGTAATTACCATTTGCAGATTCGGTAATGCCATCAGAATATATCACCAGTACATCTCCGACTTCGAATGAAACGTTTTCAATTGTATATTTAGCCTGTGGTGCCGGTCCCAATACAGGTCCAGTCGGCTGAAGCATTTCAACTTTACCGGTCTTACTTTTTAAGAATATAGGCGGATTATGACCCGCATTTGCATAGAGGAATAATCCTTTCTCATCAGCTATTAACTCACCATAAAAAATTGAAATGAATTTATCATCTTCAAAAATTTTATTAACTAGCTGATTCATTCTTTGCATCAAGGGAGATATTTTTATCTCAAAATTGCTTGCCATTCTTAATGCACCCGAAAGGTACATCGCCTCAGCAGCCGCTGCTACTCCTTTACTGGCCGCATCGCCGAGAGCAATGCCAAGAACTTCTTTACTATCACCGACTTCTAAATAATCAAAAAAATCTCCGCCTACTATTTCAGCGGGATATGTAACACCGTATATATCATAATTAAAGAAACTATATTCATGTTCTGGCAATATGCTTTTCTGAAGTTGTCTGGCTTTATCAAGATCGGCTTTAAGATTATTTGCACTTACCGAGTATCTTCTCTGTTTGATTTGTGAAGTTAAGGTAGTTGCGATAATGCTAAGAGTAATTCTCAGTTCCTCATTCATTATCTCACTGTTAAGTGCAAGTATATAATCAAAATATGGTTTGTCAAATACTTTAGATTTGAAACCCAATCCTGATGCTGAAAATTTAAATATACCTTTCTTCTTTAACAGTTCATGAGTTTCATTGCCGAGAATTGTTCGTTCCTTCGAGATCAGGTCAAATGTAGGGTAATCTTTTATTCTTATTACAAAGTCAGAAGAGAGTTTTTGAATTTTTCCACACTGATAAAGCAGTTTATATCCTGCAAGTTCAGGAACAAGTTTCCAGATTCTGCCTCCATTTATATGCTGAATGGTAGAATCGTCGACAATTTCTCTTAATACCGTTTTAAGAAGTTCTTCATCCGATGAAAATTTTTTCGAGGCAATTGTCTCGACCATTTTATGCAGTTTTTTCTGATCCAATTTTTTCTTTCTGATTTATTAATATTTTTATTCAGTGTAAAAATCTATCATTTCCTGTATTGCCAGTTTACAAACAGGACAGAATTTATCCACCACAATTGACTTCATTGAACAACCTATCATAGGACGATACACACCTTTTTCTATATATCCTCCGCCCTCAAAAACTCCGACTTTATCCTCGTACTTACTTTCAGCAGGTGTTGGAATTGGAGTACCTTCTTTTATCATATCTTTCCATTTAGAATCGAAGTCAACCAGGGTTGTGATATTTCTTTCCAGCGGTTCCACATCAAGCGGATAAAAATCTACATACGCAACATCAGAGGTATAGTATTCATCAGCAAGAAAAGCAAAACCATGTCCGAACTCGTGAGTGAATACAAACTCTTCGTGAATATTGTTATTTACACAAACCGAATAATGATTATAAATTGCCCCACCGCCGTACTTTGATGAATTAACAATGACATATATCTGATCGTAGGGAACATTAGAAGCGACGTGACGAAGTGTTTTGTTATCCGTTGTCATCAGGTATCTTTCAGAATCGAAAGTATAGAAGCTCGAGTTCAGTAAAGTATTTCTCCACACATTTTCGGCAGGTATATCCGTGCCGGATTCAACAGAGGGAGCCAGCACTGCCCATATATTAAACTTATCTTTATTTTCTCTGAATGGTGATGCATTAAAAAAATATCCTGCAAATTTTTCACAGTCCTTCTTAAACAATTCCATTTCATCTTTTGTATAACCTTCGGGGATGAAAGCAACATCCACTTTAGTTGCAGGATCACCGCTGTACAATACTCTCATTGTATCAAACTTCATCGGTCTTTCTTTTTTGATGAAATAATTATCGGGATCAACTCTGTATTCAAATTTTTTGATGAGATTATTCGCTCTATCCCTCCCGTAAAATTCTACAATTGCTTTTTTCTTCGGATACGGAAATACGACCGTTTCACTGAAAGTTCGGTAAGTCTGTTTAGCTTCATCGGTAGTTTGCCATTCTGCAAAAAGAGTTGAATAGGTTCTAGAATAAATCTGAATTCCGGATTCTTCATCAATAACAATAAACTTATAATTGCCATAATCGAATTTATCAAGCAAGTTAATTTTAGAACCTCCCCAGTAGGGTTCATCGATAAGTTCATCAAAAGAATAAAAATCCTCTTCGTGATTGCCGGTATGATGATAATCCAATCTTAATGTTTTATCATAGAAATAATCATTAAAGTTTATTTGAGATAATGAAGTAACTGTGAACAAGAGAAAATAGAACACTGATAAGACCGATTTGCACGGATTCAGATCTGCGGTAATCTGCCAGATCTGTGAAATCTGCGTTCTATTATTTTCTTTATTTTTTATCTGCATAATGAATAACCCTTTGCGGAAAAGGAATTTCAATTCCTTCTTTGTTAAATAGTTCATAAATTTTTTCTCTCATCCTGCACTGCATTGCCCAGGCATTACGGTAATCATCTGTTCTTGCAATGAGTCTGAAATCAAGAGAAGAGTCACCAAAGTTGATGAAAAATACATCCGGCGGCATTTTAGTAGACAAAAATTCATCTTCCTGTGCAGCCTGAAGCATAAGCTGTTTTACTTTATTAATGTCCGAACCATATGCAACACCGACATCCACAACTACTCTTGTTAATGTAGTGGGATAAGTGATATTGACCAATCTTGATTTTACAATTTCATTGTTGGGAATGATCACAATGTTGTTGTCAAAATCCTGAATCTTTGTGCTTCGTATTCCGATTTCAACAACATCACCGGTTTGATTATCTGCGTATTTAATTCTGTCCCCGATCCTGAAAGGACGATCAGTCATGATTATAAAACCGGAGATCATATTAGATATAGTATCCTGAGCGGCAAGAGCAATTGCCAGTGAACCTACTCCAAGCGATACTACAAACGCACTTATATCAACTTTGAATTTGGCAAGGACTATTACCACGCCGAGCGCAAATAATAATATCTTAGCTACCTTTTGAAGCAGCGGGAAAAGACTTCCGCTCAGATCCCTGTCATCTTTGGCATTTATTTTCTCAGCATACCATTCAACTGTTATGTTTACAACTTTGAATAGAATATTGATGACGATAAAAATAAAAATAATAAAGAGGATTGCATCAAGTATTACCAGAATTGTATTTAAGAATGGATATATCTCAATCAATGGTTTGGGAAGAAGCTTTGATTCAGAGCGGATACCGTGTTCAAAAAAATCTAATGAAATAAAAATTCCGGCGATAAATGCAATCCTGTATAGTCCTGCTCCGCACACATCAAGCAGTTTATCATCGAGTGCTGTTTGTGTTTTTGCTACGAAAGGTTTTAGTATTTTTTTTGTTAGAAATCCCAGAAGTTTTGAGACGATGTAAGCCAGAATGATTGTAACCGCTGTCAGCAGAAGACGGTATAACAATTCATCTTGCAAAAAATCTCTCAATACTTCTGCGAGGTAATTCATACAGTAACCTTTCTTGAACCGGGTTTAACCAGAGATATTCTATTTTCTTTACAAATGGGACAATCATTCGGCGGATATGATATTACTTCAACTGTTAATGTACTTTTCTGTGGATAACCAAAGTTAACTTTTCCATTACTGCGGTCGACAATAAAACCGACACCAACTACTTCTGCGTTGAATGATTTAACTATCTCGATAACTTCAAATACTGACCCTCCAGTTGTCACAACATCTTCACAGACCAAAACTTTTTCACCGGGTTCGAGAGAAAAGCCCCGTCTAAACGTCATTACTTTATCCTCACGTTCTGTAAAGATCGATCTTTTACCAAGCTGACGGGCAACTTCATTACCGACAATTATTCCACCCATCGCCGGTGCAATAACAGTATCAATTTCATAATCACGAAAATATTCTGCTATGTTAGTACAAACTTGTTCAGTGTAGTGCGGATATTGCAATACCTTTGCACATTGGAAATACTTATCGCTATGTCTGCCTGATGTTAAAAGGAAATGTCCGGATAACAGTGCTTCTGTATTCGTAAAAATATTAAGCACTTCTTTATCGCTTAAACTCATTAAATCCTCTGTGATAAAAATGGTGAGATGTCATTTTTGTATTGTTTACTTTAATCTTGCTTCAATTTTTTTTGCAAGCTGAAAATCCTTTTCTGTTAAGCCGCCCTCGCTGTGAGTTGAAACTGAAATTTTAACTTTGTTCCAGCTATGAATTAAAATATCAGGATGATGATCCATTTTCTCAGCTTCAAGTCCTACGGATGTTACAAAGGATGAAGCTTCAATAAAATCATTGAATGAAAATTCTTTCTCGATTTGATTATTGGAATAGATCCAGTTAGTCATTTCTTTTAGCTGATTTTCCACAGCATCTTTACTTAATAAGCTCATTAAAACTCCTTTTTTCAATAAAACTGTGCAAATTTAAACAACAAAAAACCCGATTCAAATTGAACCGGGTTTGTAAATATATGCTATTTATAAAGTCCCTCTCCCTAGAAGAGGTATTTAGGAAAAGACCGTTTTTTTAAGCTTCAGTAGTATCCGACTTTTCCACTTCATCATTCGATGTGTTTTCCAGATCGGCTTCATCTATAAACACAAGCTCTTCAGGATTTGATCCGTGCTTAACAACTATTGTAGATTTTTCCTTGAATGAACCTTTAAGAATTTCTTCGGCAAGCGGATCTTCCACATAACGCTGTATTGCTCTGCGTAATGGTCTTGCACCAAATTTAGGATCGAAGCCTTTATCAACAAGAAACTCTTTTGCAGTTTCATCAAGTATGAGCTTCATTTTATGTTCTTTGATGTTATTAAGAACATCTTTTATTTCAATATTAATGATTTGCTTAATGTCTTCTTTTTCAAGATTTCTGAAAACTATTGTTTCATCAATTCTGTTAAGGAATTCAGGATTGAACAGCTTCCTCATTGCTTCTTCAACAGTGTCTTTAAGATTTGCATATTTACCTTTGGTATCTTCACCGCCGAATCCGAAAGTACTTATGTTCTTAATATCTCTTGTTCCGATATTCGAGGTCATAATGATGATTGTATTTTTGAAATCTACTTTACGACCGAGACTATCGGTAAGCTGACCATCATCAAGCACCTGCAATAGTATGCTGAAAATATCCGGATGAGCTTTTTCAATTTCATCAAACAGAACAACGGAATAAGGTTTTCTTCTTACTTTTTCTGTTAACTGTCCGCCTTCTTCATAACCGACGTATCCGGGAGGCGCTCCGACAAGTCTGGACAGTGAAAATTTTTCCATATATTCGCTCATATCAATTCTGATAAGCGAGTCTTCTGAATCAAACAAGTACCGTGCAAGAGCTTTGCAAAGTTCGGTTTTACCAACACCTGTAGGACCAAGGAAAATAAAACTTCCGATTGGCCTGTTCGGATTTTTTAATCCAGCCCTGGTTCTGCGAATTGCTTTTGTAAGTTTTAAGACCGCTTCATCCTGCCCGACTATTGATTGCTTCAGAGCATCTTCCATTTTTAGAAGTTTATCTGATTCAGTCTGAGCAATTCTGTTAACAGGAATTCCGGTCATCATTGCAACAACTGTTGCAACATCTTCTTCTGTAACTTCGTGAACTATATCTTTAGTCTTGGCATCCCATTCACGTTTTGCGGTTTCAAGATCTGACTGAAGATTACGTTCTTTATCACGCAATCTGGCAGCTTCTTCATAATCCTGCTGTTTGACGACACGGGCTTTTTCTTTGCGAACGTTCTCAATATCTTCTTCCAGTTCAAGAACTTCCTGCGGAACTTCAAAATTACCCATATGAACACGCGAACCCGCCTCATCTATAACATCAATAGCTTTATCGGGTAAATGTCTGTCAGTTATGTAGCGGTTACTAAGTTTCACCGCTGCCTCAATAGCATCATCTGAATAATGTACCCTATGATGCTCTTCATATCTGAATTTTATATTGACCAGAATCTGTATTGTTTCATCATAGTTTGGAGGATCAACCATTACTTTCTGGAATCTTCTGTCGAGTGCACCATCTGTTTCAATATATTTTCTGTATTCGTCAAGCGTTGTGGCACCTATGCACTGAATATCACCGCGTGCAAGAGCCGGTTTGAACATATTCGAAGCATCGAGTGAACCGGAAGCACCGCCGGCTCCAACTATTGTATGAAGCTCATCGATGAATAAAATAACATCTTCAGCTTTTTCAAGTTCATTCATCAGGGCTTTCATTCTTTCTTCAAACTGACCGCGGTATTTTGTACCGGCAACAAGTCCGGCAAGATCAAGTGTTACAACTCTTTTATCCTGCAGAGTTCTGGGCACCTTCTTCTGAACGATTCGCAGTGCAAGCCCTTCTGCAATAGCGGTTTTACCTACGCCGGGTTCTCCGATAAGAACAGGATTATTCTTTTTCCTTCTGCTAAGAATCTGAGCAACACGTTCAATTTCTTTTTCCCGACCTACAACAGGATCAAGCTTATCTTCGTTTGCAAGTTTAGTAAGATCTCTTCCAAAGTTATCAAGCACCGGTGTTTTTGTTTTATCGGTTCTCTTATCTGCAGCAGGTCCTTTCGGAATATTCGGGTCCTTAGGATTTTTACTGCTTAATAAAGCATTAAGCTCATTTCGGGCTGCATCGTAAGTAACGTTGAACTGATGCAGAATTTGTGTCGCTATATTATCTTCATCTCTTAGCAATGAAAGCAAAAGATGTTCTGTACCTATTACATCTGCTTTGTAAATTTTGGATTCGATCTGTGTAATCTTTAAAACTTTTTCAGCCTGTTTTGTTAATGGAATATTTCCAATAGTAAGGGTTCCGCCTGAAGTTCTGACAGTATCTTCAATGGCTTTTTTCAATTTCATCAAATCACAGTCAAGTGAACGAAGAATTCTTACAGCTATTCCCTGCCCTTCACGGATTATTCCTAAAAGTAAATGCTCGGTTCCTATATAATCATGACCGAGACGAAGAGCTTCTTCCCTGCTTAATCTTATCACATCTTGTAATCTATCCGAGAAATTTCCGTCCATTTCTTTCCTTTTTTAAGTGGTTTACATCATTAAAACCAAAATTTGCTTATTTTCGTTTCACACAGGTGTAATATAAAGTAACCTGATTCGGCAATCAAGACAACGAAAAAACAAGAAAATCTGCTTTAAATCAGATTATCAGATCGTAATTCCAATAATAATGCCATAGAATATTTTTAAGGTTTTCCTCAATTCCCTTAACCTTTTTATCTTTTAATTGTTAGCATGACAAAATATATATCATAATGACGTAAATTAAACTAAATTTGTAAAGAAACCTGACAAATAATCAGCATCAATCATATGCTTTGTGTTTAATTTCAGGTAAAATTTGGTTAGACTTGCACATAAAATTCGTTAACTTTTTTAGGAGAATATTGATGGAAGCCGTAACAGGACTATCATTGGTAATAATTGTTGCCATAGTACTATTTTTAATTGTCTTTCTTTACTTCGTACCAATCGGGTTATTTATCACAGCATACTTTTCAGGCGTAAAGGTTAAAATATTCCGCGACCTTGTGGGAATGCGACTGCGAAAAGTTCCTCCTGTAATTATTGTTAGAAGTATGATCACTGCAACTAAAGCAGGTTTAACAATCGATCAGCAAAATCTGGAAGCACACTACCTTGCAGGCGGAAATGTTTTAAAAGTAATTAACGCATTAGTATCTGCAGATAAAGCAAATATTAATCTAACTTTTGAACGTGCCACTGCTATTGATCTTGCAGGAAGAGATGTTCTTGAAGCTGTTAAAATGTCTGTATTGCCTAAAGTAATTGAAACACCCTTAGTGGCCGCAGTTGCTAAAGATGGAATCCAGTTGAAAGCAATTGCAAGAATTACAGTTCGCGCAAATATTGAAAGATTAGTTGGTGGTGCCGGTGAAGCAACAATTCTTGCAAGAGTTGGGGAAGGAATTGTATCAACTATTGGTTCTGCTGAAACACACAAACAGGTTCTTGAAAATCCTGATACAATTTCTAAAAGCGTTCTTTCAAAAGGACTCGATTCCGGAACAGCATTTGAAATTCTGTCAATCGATATTGCGGATGTTGATATTGGTCAGAACATTGGTGCTATTCTTCAGACAGACCAGGCAGAAGCTGATCTAAAAGTTGCCCGTGCAAAAGCTGAAGAGCGACGTGCAGCAGCAGTTGCTCTTGAGCAGGAAATGACCGCTGAAGTTGCCAGACAAAGGGCAAGAGTTGTTGAAGCTGAAGCCGAGGTTCCGAAAGCTATGGCTGATGCTTTCAGAAGCGGAAGACTTGGAATTTTTGATTATTACAATATGAAAAATATTCAGGCTGATACTGAAATGCGCGACTCAATAGCAAAACCTGAAGACAAGAAGAAGGGTCAGGATGGATAATTTCTTTGAAATACTTATCTATCTTTTCATAATAGTTACTTTCTTAAGTTCTATCTTTAAGAAAAAGAAACCTGTACCGAAAAAGCCGGAAGCACGGGTTCCTCAGCAGCGTGAAGAAGTTGATATGAGCTACTCACCGGAACAGGAAATGCAACCAACTTCCGTAAAATCTTCATCATCAGATGAATATGATATATTGAAAGAGTTAGAACAGTTTTTTAAGGTTGGCGAGCCGCAGCAGAAACCTGCTCCGAAACCGCAGCCAAAAATTCCGCCCACAAGGGTTGAACAGAAGAAAAAAACTGTTGAAGATTCATGGCGTACCAAAACCGATTCTGAGCATAAATATGAAGATATCTGGGAAAAGAAAAGCAGAGATGTTGCTCAAAGACAAAAAGACGTTGATTCATTAACTTCGAGACAGGCTGCTAAGTTTGAAGAAATGCTTAACGTAAAGAAAGTATATTCAACAGCGTTTGAGAGAAATATCAAAAAGAGGCTTAAACATCCCTCGTCTTTGAAGGAATATATTGTAATTTCTGAAATTCTTGGAAAGCCCAAAGCTCTTAAGCACAGATGAATCAGAAGAAATATGTTCTGAAAAGATTTAAGCAAGCGGGACTCGCAGAAAAAATAGATGAGTCCCGCTTTTTAATTAATTACCACGAAGAACTAAACACTTCACAATTTGAAGCTGCAACTGCCGCTGATGGCGCTTATCTAATTATTGCCGGTGCCGGCACGGGTAAAACACGCACTCTGGTTTTCCGTGTTGCAAGATTAATTGAGTCAGGTAACAAACCTGATTCAGTTGTACTTCTTACATTCACTAGAAAAGCAGCAAATGAAATGATGAGCCGTGCTTCACAACTGCTGGATGATCGCTGTTCAAAAATACGTGGTGGTACATTTCATTCATTTGCTAATCTTACTTTAAGAAAATATGCGAAGGTAATCGGACTTGATCCTTCATTCACCATTCTCGATCAGGGTGATAGTGAAGATGTTGTAAATCTCATCCGGTCTAATGATGCATTCATTACAAAGGAAAGAAGATTTCCGAATAAACAGACTCTATATAAAGTTTTCAGTTTAAGTGTTAACACAAGTATTAAAGTAGAGGATTTGATAGAAAAAGATTATCCTCACTTCATTCCGCTGCTGGATAAAATTTTAGATATTCAAAAAATATTTACAGAATATAAAAGAAGAAATAATCTTTTGGACTATGATGATCTGCTTGTTCGCTTCAGACAATTTTTATTTGAAGGCGGACAGGCTGCAGCATCATTCAGAAGTACAATCAATTATGTAATGGTTGATGAATACCAGGATACAAACAAACTTCAGGCAGATGTTGTAAAAGGTTTGGTTCATCATAATAATAATGTTATGGTAGTCGGAGACGATTCACAATCAATTTACTCATTCCGCGGCGCTGACTTTAAAAACATTATGGAGTTTCCTAAACTCTTTCCTGATGTTCAGATAATTAAACTGGAAGAAAATTACAGAAGTGTTCAATCCGTTCTTGATTTTGCAAACCGTATTAACGATGCTGCTATCGAAAAGTATAAAAAGAATTTGTTCACGAGAAGAGGAACTGGTGAGCTTCCTGTAATTATTGCTGCAGCGAATGATAATCTGCAGTCAAAATTTATTGTGGAAAAAATACTTGATCTGAGAGAAGAAGGAGTTTCGTTAAGAGATATTGCTGTACTTTTCCGCTCATCTTTCTTTTCGTTTGATCTTGAAATTGAGTTGGCTCACGCTAACATTCCATTCCAAAAATTCGGCGGAATGAAGTTCGTTGAAACCGCACATATAAAAGATGTGATGGCATTTCTGCGAATTGCTGTCAATCCAAAAGACATTGTAAGCTGGTATAGAGTATTGCTGATGCATGAAGGTATCGGCCCCAAAACAGCACAAAAAATTCTTGATGATCTTGCACTTGGCAGACTTACAATTTCCAAAGAGCCTGATGAACAAAAAGATTTTAAGCTGCGTGAAAAACTTGGTCCACTTTTTTATCTGCTTTATCAACTGCATAAGAAAAATAAAATGCCTTCAGTGTTAGTGCAGATGGTTTATGATTACTACTACAAGCTTTTCAAAGTGAATTATGATGATTACAATAAACGCAGTAAGGATTTAGATATCTTTCTTAACATAGTTGAAAATTATAAATCACTCGATACTTTGCTTTCCGATATGGCTATTGAACCTATTATTGAAAGCGTTGTTGATATTGAAGGCACAGATAAAGAAGAAGAGTATGTTACACTTTCCACCATACATTCCGCAAAAGGATTGGAGTGGCATACTGTTTTTATTATTCATTGTGTTGAAGGCTACTTCCCTTCTTCACGCTCTGCAGAAAGTGTTGAGCAATTAGAGGAAGAAAGAAGACTGATGTATGTTGCATCAACAAGAGCGAAGAACAATTTGTTTGTCACCTATCCGATGAATCTTTACGACAGAGAAGCGGGAATGACATTATCCAAACCATCCAGATTCATTTCAGAAATTTCATCGGACCTTGCACAGGGCTGGCTTCTGGATGATTCAATGTAGGGAATGGACTCCTGTCCATTCCGCTCTTTTCGGATCGGTCGGGAGACCGATCCCTACGTTCTTATATACAATATATTTTTCACCTCAGCATCACCATCTTCCTTGATAATCTGTTTTCAGCAGCGAATACCGAATAAATATAAACTCCGCTTGGAAAATTCTTTCCGTCAAAATTAATTGTGTAATTACCGGATTGTTGATAACCATAGCTCTCTTCAAAAACTTTTTCACCAAGAATATTGATTACTTCAAATCGTACATCTGAGGCTGTTAGAATTTTATACTCGATTCTAGTAACCGGGTTAAATGGATTAGGATAGTTCTGATAGAGAACGAAATCATTCGGGTTCGTTTCACCTTCAACAGCGCCTACCGGCACAATATGTTTCCTACCGAACAAATGGGTTCTACTGTCAACTGAGTCAGTCCATACTGTAAAGTAAACGAGACCCAAAAACTCATAACCCAAAGCTCCAATTGTTGCAGATGAATTACTAAACCTCAGGTTTATTAAAGTGTCGCCAGGACCCCAACCAAATTCAAATTTATTTAATCTTATACTTTTTGTCCCGTTACTATCTACGAAATAAGTATGCGGCAGGTATGGAAATTCATCCTTTTTTTTCTTTTCATAAGGTCTGGTAATCATACTTGGCATATCACTTTTAAAGTGAGAAATATTCCCGATAAATGGTAAATCCACCTCCACTGGCAATTTAGTTAAATCCCAGTCCTCTATATAAAAAAGTCTCCTTTCACCATTCACTGTATCCTCATAACTTAACATTGGTTGAAACCAATGAATCATTTGAAAATCCGGATTAGAACAATCACAATTATCCAGAATAATGCTTTTATTATGCCACTGAAAATTTGGATCACGAAATCTGGAAACCAATCGTTTGCTGCCTGGGTTATTTGTTTCAACTGCAATGATAAAGAGACCGTCCCTTGGAATTCCTCCCAGGTAGTTAGAATACCTGATGCCGGTAAACTCAGTGTAAGTAGAATTTGAATCATCTTTAAAGACAGGGTGTGAGCTAACAGAATTGTTCAGATGAGTCAGGTATATTATTTCATCAGCACGTCTGAAAAGTAATCTTGTTGAATCGCCAAAGCCATATTCATTCGAAGTAAGAATTTTATAATCATATTCATCCTCTTGTGAGGTAGTAAGAAAATTAATATCACCATAGTTCCCGTAAACGTAGGGTTTAAAGGCAATATCCAGATTGCCGTTTCTGTTAGTAATGAAATACAGATTTTCAAAAACATCTACGGATGGATTGAAATCCCTATAGTTGCCAAATGTTATTCTGATAGTATCTGTAAAAGAATTATAAGAAGAATTATATGATATAGCATAAATATTTGATATATCATCTTTATGAAGTTCAAAGAACAAAAACTCAGAAAACTGATAATAGTAAGCATGATTTATGAACGGACTTCTCGAATCATAATCACCATTCGTAATTTGCTTTATCTGAAAGTCCTGTGCGGTAATATGGCAGGTAAGTAAAATCAACAACGGAAATAAAATTGTCCTTTTCATGACATTCTCCTGATTGTTAATCCAAACTTATAAAAAAGAAATAAAAAAGGCGAGCCATCAAGACTCGCCCATTAGTACCAAACCTCTGAGGTCACTGAAATTTACTTCATCAGCAGCATCTTCTTTACTGCCCTGAATTCACCGGCTTCTATTGAGTAGAAATAAACACCGGATGATAATTCTGCTCCGTTAAAGTTCACTTCGTGATATCCGGCTTCCATATTGCCGTTTACTATCTCCGCTACCTGTTGACCTATGTTATTATAAATGCTCAGCTTAACCTGTGATTGTATAGGAAGAGTAAACTTAATTGTTGTATTCGGATTAAACGGATTCGGATAATTCTGATATAAAGCAAATTCACTTGGCGGATTTACTTCAGCTTCAATTTCATTTGAATATGAAAATGTTCCATCAAAATCAATTTGCTTCAATCTGTAAATATAAGTTCCAACTGCAACTGCTTTATCGGTGTAATCATAATTAACACGATCGGTTGTTGTACCTTTTCCGCCTACAAATGCTATTTCGTTCCATTCCGATTTTCCAACCGATTTTCTTTCTACTGAAAATCCGCTGTTGTTTGTCTCAGAAGCAGTTGACCATTTCAGATTAACATTATTATTATCCGTTGTCAAACTGAAAGCACTGAGCTCAACCGGAATAACAAGATCCATTGATACAGGAACAGTTAAAGAAGGAGTACTCGGATCGTTACTCGAAATAACCATGTCCATCGAATAATAACCGAGAGGATAATCTTCAGATCTGAATGTAAGTTCAACAGCAATTGAGTTGCCGTTATATATTTTTCCTGAATTATTATTGTTACCGAGCCAGTCCGGTTCAGCAGAAAATTGAAGTGCCATATTGTTCTGCACATAGTTTGCATTGTATGCAACCTGCAGTCCGTCATTGCCTGCAGCATTTTCAATTCCCACTGTTGCAGAATTTAATGTTGCATTCATATTACTATAATAAACCAGAATTTTTCCGTTCTGATATAATACAACCTGAAAGGTTAATGAACCCGTAGCGGAATATTTTTGCCAGTTGGTGAACTGAACAATAAATCTGTTTCCTATAGTCTGATAATGGACTGTTCCCTGAGTTCTGCCATCCAGATCATCCCAGAAAGGTGCTATAAATTCATTAGGAATTGCACTACTCGGAATCTGAGCGTTGGTAAAAATATTTGAACTAACTGTGCCAAACATTATTAAACCATTTGTACTTACGTAAACATTCGTTTTAACATTTCCGTAGAACTTGAAGTTAAATCCAATCGGTAGAGGACCTGCATAACCTTCATCTTTAGGATCGAAAGTACCGGTGGCAATCCAGTTAGTAACAGCCGTACCGGTTGATGAGATGTCTTCCCACACATATTGTGGTCCGTTTGGTTCGTTACTGTCAATCCAGTTATAACCGAAAAGATCAGGACCTCCCTGCCCCTCAATAGCGATTCCCGAATATTCCTCGTTACTATCCTTTTTAGACTCACCCAATGCTTCAGCATTAATGTTGACAACAGGTATAACTCTTGAATTCACCATATCAGACGGGAATATATTATTCTCCATTGATATCGAATAATCAAGTGTTGAAGGATTGGCCGAATTATTCTGAACGAAGAATGTGTCAACAATTATAGTAGCAGGAGTCATCACTTTATAGACAGAAGCAGGACTAACTCCAACTTGCGGTGCAAACAATGTTGTACCATTTGTCGGGTTGGAGATATCTGACCAGTTTTGCCAGAAGTCTCTTGATTTAATTGCAAAATGATATCCGGTGTTAAATGATAATCCTGTTATTTCAAGTGCCTCAGGTGTACCGAATGGTGCTGGCTGTCCTGCAAAAGGAACCTGAGCAGCATTATAAAATGATGCAGAGTCAGTGATTGGTGTACTTGACATTCTTATATCATAAGCTTTAACTCCACCGTATGAAGTATCAAATGGTGCAGTCCAGGTTAACTTTAATGAATTCGATGTAGGATCAGTTATTGCTAAATCTGTTATAGATGATGGTGCAACAGTGTCCGGATCACCTATTGTAGGATCCCATCCGTCGAGAACTAAAGTACCTGTATTATCAGGATCGAGCCAGTCTCTTAATCTTGTCGATGGTGCAGAGCCATAATTCCAGGACATAGAAAACTTCCCATAGTAATCGGGTGTTAAGCTGGTACAGGATGCCCAGCCTCCATGAAGCTGACCAATCACTCTCTTATTCTGATCGAACAGTGGAGATCCTGATGATCCTCCTTCGGTTGTTCCATCGTCCCACATTGTAATTTTCCAATGTGAGTTAGGTAAATATGGACTGGGTTCATAGTCAGATGATGATGACGGATCGTAATCAAAGGAAATTTTTTTTACATCACCTGCAGGATGATGAATTCCAACAGAAGATGTTGAGGGAACATCTAACGCTGACCAGCCCGCAAAGTGAACTTCATAACTGTCAGGCGGTGCTTCATTTAAAAGGAACAATGCAAAATCTGAAGCGGAATTGTTTGCTTTCATTTGTGTTCCCTGAACAGTGTAATTCAGCGGACCGTTTACACTTGGTGAACATTGCGGACTTTCATATTTGAACATTATTATCCAGTTGGGAGATGAGCTGCCAACACAATGATTGGCTGTAAGGAAGTAAGGAGTTAGATCCTGTCTTACATTGTTTATCATCATTCCACTGCATAATCTTGAACCACTGGATGTAAGTATCATTGCAACTGCACGGATTTCGTTTCTCCAGTCATCACCTTCCGGACAGATAGTGTTGTTATTGCAAGAGCCTGATGAACCAAAGTCATCTGTGTCCAGTTTTTTGAAAATATCTTTATAGCCGTGAACTACTGAAGATATATTTATAAATCCCGGTGATTCAACAAAAGCCGGTTCAAAATATTCGAGTGTTATTCCATCGCCTCTTAAAATACCGGTGGCAAATTCACCGTTTTCTTTATTATTTCTTTTGGTGAACGCACCGATAACTTCATCGCGTGCATCATTATATAAGTAAAACTTTGAACCTTCCGGCAGCCAGAAATCATTATAGTTCAGGTTGATAGATGTTGCGCCGGGAGCGGAAATTCTCAACCGCCATATCTTATCGCCATTATCCAGCCTTTCAAACGTACCTTGTTCGATCAAATTAATATCTGTTTCGATAGGATAACCGAATCTGAAAGGTATGCCCAGTTTCTCTTCAACAGCATCCTCTGCAAGGAGAGTTTCAATATCAACTGAGGGCATTTCGATTGTTATTATCTCATTCGACAAAATATTTCTAAAACTATAGGGAGTTCCTCCTTCGCTCAACTGTGCCAAAGCACTACTCATCGATAATAAAACGAATATTAGAGTAAATAATGGAAATCTGTAGAGCGGATTGTTAAAAAGGTATGAAGTAGAAATTTCTTTCATTTTAGCCTCTTCCCTGATATTATAGAAAAAATGATTTATTTAATGTTTTAACTTAGATAATATATTTTTCTTTGTAAACAATAGAACAAATAAAAAAGGCGAGCCGTTATGACTCGCCTATCAGAACGAGACCCGGGAGGTCTCAAAAAATTTACTTCATCAGCAACATCTTCTTAACTGTCTTGAAGCTGCCTGCCTCTATTGAGTAGAAATAAACACCTGATGCAAATCCGCTGGCATCAAAGTTAACTTCATATCTGCCTGCTTTTTGATTACTGTTGATAAGTGTTGCAACTTTTTCACCAAGTAAATTATATACAGAAAGATTAACAAATCCATCCTGTGGTAATGAATATTTAATAGTTGTTACCGGATTAAATGGATTTGGATGGTTCTGCATCAAATAACAAGATAAAACTTCCTCTGATTCATCTTTTACAGATACCAGATTAGGTACATATTTATAAATTGCCCCTTTCCCTCCAGCAGCGAATCCTTTTGTTGAATCAATAAAACAAATATCATACACCGGTAGGCTGTCTGATAAAGTTATCGTCTGCCAGGATTCTCCTGAATCTTTCGTAACGATGAAACCTTCATACCCCATAGGACTCCACCATTCGGCAGCAGTTCTGAACGAAAGCGAATAAGCAGCACCAAATAACTCAAGTTCCTGGAAATCCCAATTTTCACCTGCATCAGAGGATTTTACAAGCGTAGTATATGTAAGTTCGGGATCGTATGTTATTCCGTAAACATTTAAACTGTCTAAAAATCTAATCTGAATAATCGGATCGGGATTGAATGCCTGGGAATACCAGTTTTCTCCCCCATCCACTGTTTTCCAGACAACACCGACAAAATCTCGTACGCCTCCAAAAGCAAACCCAAATTGTTGATTAAAAAATTCAAATCCCAAGACCGGCAAGTCATAATAAGTCCCACTGAGTTCTACTTCCCGCCATTCCATTCCGCCATCTATTGTTCTGACAATACTTACCGGACTTCCACCCAGAAAACCTGTTAAGCTGTCAATGAAATAGATTGAATTAAACAGAATATTTTCATCAGGATATTCACTGATCAGCCAATTATTTCCTCCATCAGTAGTACTCAGAATTTTTGTACGATAAGGAAAAGTCGATACATCCTGAGTTAGCGTCCAGCCTAAACTATCGTTAAGAAAAAATAGTGAAATAATATCACTGCTAATGTTTGAGTTTTGTATATCCCAGTTTAATCCTCCATCGGATGTAAAAATAATTATGCCACTATCACCGGCTGCCCAACCTTTCAGGCTGTCTATAAAAAATATTTTATTTATTGTATTTACTTCCGGTGAATTAATTCTTTCCCAATAATCCTGAGAAAAGGCAGAGCCTGTAATAATTAGAAATAGAAGTAAATACTTAATCATATAAAATAATTTGAGAACCGACATAAAAAATTAAGCTTAATAAATATAAAAGCCGCCTTATACAGACGGCTTTAGAATATATTTGCCTGTGACTCCCTGGTGAGGAATCTTTAAATGTTATTTTAAGAGCATCATTTTCTTAACCGACATGAATGATCCGGATTCAATTCTGTAGAAATATAACCCTGATGCTAATTTTGAAGCATCAAAATTAACTTCATACTTTCCGGCTTTCTGGAATTCATTAACGAGAGTTAATACTTTTTCACCCAGCAAATTATAAACAATCATTTTAACCATTTCATCATTAGGAATGGAATATTTGATTGTAGTTGAAGGGTTGAACGGGTTCGGATAATTTTGCTCTAGTGCATAGGTCAATGGTACATCAACTTCAATTTCAGTTGAATACTCATATGTTCCATTATAATCTAATTGCTTGAGACGGTAGAAATATTTTTTCAGTGATACTTTATCATCCGTAAAAATGTAGTTCTGAATCTCAGACGTAGTTCCGTTACCGGGAATGAATCCGACTTTAGTGAATTCCTGACTTTCGGCTCTTCTTTCTATTTCAAAACCCTGGTTGTTGATTTCTGAGGAAGTCGACCACATCAGGCTTACTGCACCGCTTGAAGCAGTACCAGTAAATGAAGTTAATTCAACCGGTACATATGTGAGGCCTCCGAATAATAATCGGGTTACAGGTGAACCGGGAGGGCTGTCGATAGCGGGTCTTAAAGATCTGATATCAACACCGAAAGTTGCAACTTCAAAGTTTGGTTTTCTGTTTCCAATAGCGCTTGCGGAATCAGGAAAATTACGGAATCTGTATAATACTTCACTGTAAGGTCCGAATGGTGCAAAACAATCCGGCCAGCTTCCAATAGTTGAATCCGTTTGACCGGTATTAATCGATACACCAATTATTCCATGCGCAGCTGAACCGGGTCTGTCAGCGAGATAATTCCATCCTAAATACTCATTTATAAAATTAAGATCATAATAAGTTGAAGCAGTGCGTCCAAATTGATAACCAATATCTTCACTGAATATCATCAGAGTAGATTTATTTTCCGGTGTCCCGGAATTAAGGTAGGCTTTTATTGAATCTTTCTGGACAACCGACAAGACAGAGGTACCTTCACCGAGCCAAATAACCGTTTTATAACCTAACAATGAAATTGCGTTAGCAGAAGTTTGTCCACCCTTATTAAACAGATCATAAGTTCTGCCGGCAGTATTCAAATTTGCCAGCACTGAATCTCTGCTGATCCTGCCATTAGTTGATGACGAATCATAAGCAACCAGTATATCTCCTTTTGCCTGACGTTTCATAGTTAAGTTAAAAGTCTGAACAGATTTCAGTGAATCTTCGCCACTATATGCAAATACTGCGTAAACACCTGCAAGTGAATCACCTGCATTTAATCCTGAATTCTGCAGTAACAAGTCAAGACCGCTGTTAACTATTGTCCAGCTTGTGTCGTATCCATCGTTCGGGGCAAGAATATTTAACAAAGGATTCGTTAAAGTTTGTCCGAATTTAATTCTGTATTTAACGCCGTCACCGGACTTTGTCCAATTAAACACTACGTTATTACTATTAAAAACGGATGTAGTTATGGTCGAATTATTAGCGGGAAGATTCAAATCAAACGTAGTCAGCTGAGGAACACCGCGGGCTAAAGTAATTGATCTGGGTCCATTAACTGCTTTGAGAGAATCATTATCCGGAAAATTATTTCTATAAGCCCAAACATCCCAACTTCCTGTAGTAGAGCCACCGGTTGAAATACCTATTCCAGCTAACATATTATCTAACTGCCCTCCGGTAAAAGTAATACTATTAGCTGAAGTTGATCTGACTATCTGTCTAACTGAAGCATCCGGATTACCGAAAATCCAATTATATGAAGCAGTTGATGCAGAAGTATCCCAGGTAAATGTGTAAGTGTCCAAAGAATTCGGGAATGCAGTAATCGTGACTCCCGGATCCGGAGTATTTATATTAAATGCATTTAGCGGATAAGTATCAAACACAACTTTTGCTGTCCAGGCCTGGTAAATCCCGCTTCTATCAGAGCACCAGTATGGCCAGATAGATCCGCCCGGACCTTCTGTTATACCAATATAATCACCCTGATATCCTGCGGCTAAACCCGATATTGGTTTTGGTTTAAAGCGATGATCGGAAACCTGAATATCAGACCAGGTGTTTCCGCCATCGGTTGATCTTGAGATCCAAACTTCTGCAGAGTCAGTTGTTGTATTACGACTATCATAATAAACCACATTTATGCCGCCAAGCTGATCTACAATTAGAGCCGGCATATATTGGTCTTTACCATTATTCAGAGGATCCTGGTTTACTCTTATACCGGGTGACCAGGTAGTTCCTCCATCAGTAGATCTATGAAAGATAATATCTGGATCATTTCCAGCTGGCGCCAGATTTTTTTCTGCTGTTACAACATAAATCCAGCCTCTTCTTGATCCGTTAGTAAGATCCACACCCATCCATGGAAAATCATTCACTCTTATGCTTGATTTATTTGTAAGGGTACCTCTGATACCGTTACAGTCATAAACGTTGTTATTGGCTGTCCAGGTCACTCCGCCATCTGTAGATTTTGCAAAGCCTATAAAATCACCCGTAAACGGACTACCGGATATTGGGTTCTGCCAAACAAGATAAGCCTCTCCATCAGGACCCATAGCACCATTCACGCCCTGCGCATAGTGGCCGGATGCTACGGTATGTACATCGGTTGGAGGAGTCCATGTATTACCCCCATCTGTAGAATAAGAAGCCGTAATTGGTGGTGAAGCCACAGTAAATCTAGACCAAACTACAAATACTCTTCCGTTATAAGGAGAACTTGGATTGTTTATTACAAACGTATGGTTCTTATCTTGGGAACCGGTTGCTAATGTTTTAGTATTTGCCCAGGTAAGACCTAAATCTGTTGAGAAGCTTGCATACATTCCAGCAGTTGTATAGCCAAGATATGATTGATAAAATCTACCGTTCAGATCAATAGCCGGAGCCGGGTCACCGCCATGATTATTAATTGGAGCAGCCTTTGTAGTATCACTTCCAAACCAGGTATCACCTCCGTCCGTTGTCACATACACACCTTCCGAAATAAATAAAGGACCAAATTTTGCTGAATTAGATGACGCGAACATTATATTCTTGTTCGTTGGATGACTCGTTATAGGTGTTTCACTTTGTGTAAAAGTACTGGGGAATACCCGAAAATTTGGAAACACTATTGCTTCACTTCCGTCACGAAGCGTTTGATATAGTGGGACCTTATTCGGATGCACATAGTCGATATATTCTTGCGGAACCTGAAACTCAATGGATTGATCTTCACCGGATACAAGTGATGTTGATCTGGGATCGATACTCCATTTCCTCGGGTCTTCCTGTGAGTATGCTGCTGTTATTGAAATCAGAAACAGTATGAACAGTAGAGGTAAGTTTTTCATATGAACCTTACGTATTTATTGATTGGATAAGTTGATTAATTTATTTTATTTAAGATCGAAAAGTTCAAGGTATCAGTTAACAGCTAATTAATTAGGATTTGCAGAATTCAATAAAAAAGATTCCAGTGTAAATGCTATGATGAGGAAAAGTTTTTTTTCACTAAATTTGTGCTGGTGTTAATTAACTCTTCAAAAATAAGTAATTATTTTAAATTACAAACAATAATTTTCAGATATTATTATCACCGGAATTTCATATGAATTTAATATTGTTGGTATTTATTGTTTCCCTCTTAATAATTTATATCATAACCAACATAATATTTATCAAGGGTATAAAAAAAGCTTTTATTCCGACCATTTCCGAAGCTATCAATCTTAAAGTCAGTATTGTTATCGCAGCGAAAAATGAAGAGAGAAAAATAGAGAATCTTATTAATGCTCTGGAAAATCAGGATTACCCAAAAGATATGTTTGAAGTTATTGTTGTTGACGATAATTCCAGAGATTCTACTTTCGCAACTGTTAAAAGCCTTATATCTGATAAATCCCATTTTACGGTTTTATCCAATAACAACCCTGATCTTCCACCAAAAAAAGGTGCATTGAGTTTAGGTATTGAACAAGCAAAAAATGATTTCATTTTGATAACGGATGCGGATTGCACTCCGCTACCGGGCTGGATAAAAGCATTTGTAAGTAACTTCAGAGATGGATACGATTTTCTTATTGGTGCGGCACCGTTTCATCAGCAGAATAATTCTGATATTAACTCCTTTGTATGTTTTGAAAATCTGCGAACAACTTTACTTACTTTTTCAGCTGCCACCCTTGGATTTCCATATTCCGGTTCAGCGAGGAGCTTTGGATTCAAGAAAGAAGCTTTTAATAAAATAGGCGGATACAAGAATACATTGCAGGCGATCGGCGGAGACGATGACCTTCTCCTTCAGGAAGCTGTGAAAAATAATATGTCGGTTGGGACTGTTACTAACAGGGAAGCATTTGTATACTCAGCAACACCTTTTACATTTAAAGAATATGCTGAGCAGAAAAAGCGCCATACCAAAACTTCACATCATTATTTGATTAAGAATAAAATCATCGTTGGTTACTGGCATCTATTAAATTTATTTGCCTTGATCTCAATTTTGCTTTTCCCTCTTTCAATTTATTTTCCCTTATTATTTATTACGAAGATGCTTGTTGATCTTTCAATAATTAGAAAGCGGCAATCTGAACTGGCTTACAATTTCAGCGGGTATGAAATTTTACTTCTTCAATTTCTTTATGAACTGTTAATCATATTTCATTTTTTCAATTCTTATACAAAACTTAAAAAATGGAGATAACTGATACTGCTCCATGGCTGGATATCAGTCATCCAAATTATGAAAGATGGAAACGCGGACGTGAACTGTCAATATGCCGTGGCAGGTTCATTGAGTCTCTGATAAATCAGAATAATAAGGTTACTAATAAAAAAATCCTTGATCTTGGTTCGGGTGAAGGTGGAACTTCTGTTGTTATGTCTGAAAAAAATTCTGTGCTGAGTTTAGATATAAATCTGATAAGGCTGCAACGACAGATTCAAAATTTCCGTGAAATTAACTTTTCACAAATAAACGCTGATGCACGAACTCTTCCTTTTACTGATTCGTTTTTTGATCTGATCATTCTGCAGGATGTTATTGAACATCTATCTGAAATTAATCTATTCATTAATGAATTAAAAAGAGTTCTGAAAACAGATGGAATGATATATCTGAGTACACCGAACAGAAATTCTTTCTTTAATCTTATCTCTGATCCCCATTGGGGATTACCATTTTTAGCCCTGTTCAAAAGAAAAACGATTAAAAATTATTACCTTAGAATATTTCGAAAATCGGAAACGAACAGGAAAGATATTGCTGAGTTATTTTCCCTTAAGGAACTGATTAAAGTTTTTCATCATGCGTTTGATATAAAACTTCATACGGTTTTTTCTGTGAAGGCACTATTAAACGGAAACAAAGGAATTGTCTGGAGTGACTTTCATTTATTCATACTCAGGACTCTAAAAATATTCAGACTTGATAAGCTGCTTTTATTAGCTGCCAATGATAATACCGGATGGACAAATAATTATTTTACTCCAACTTTTTATATTACACTTACAAAACGATAATGGATTCTGATTTGAAATATATTCAGAAAGCCATATTTTAGAAATGAAAGGTTTTAATTAATGGACTACGACCAGTTATCAAAGCACGCAGTAGAAGCAAAAAATCTAGCCTTGCCTCCATACTCTAATTTCAGAGTAGGAGCCGCATTACTCACCGCAGATGACAAAATATTTCTCGGATGCAATATCGAATCCAGCTCATACAGCTTAACTATTTGCGCTGAACGTACTGCAGTATTTAAAGCAATCTCAGAAGGTGAAAGAAATTTTAAGGCTATTGCGATTGCCAGCGACGCAGAAGATTTTATTTCTCCATGTGGTGCGTGCAGACAGGTTATGAGCGATTTGTGCGGAGATATCGATGTTATAATGCTTAATTCGAAGGGTGAGAAAAGAATTGAGAAAATGTCGACTCTGCTTCCTTATGCATTTAGTGATAAGGATCTTAAATAATTAACATATAATGCTACACTAACTACTGAAATCATTTATGAACGAATTAGCCCCTCACTCAATGCCGAAAGATATCGGTTGGATAGAAGTAATTGCCGGATGTATGTTCAGCGGTAAAACAGAAGAACTTATCCGCCGTTTAAGAAGAGCAACTATTGCAAAACAAAAAGTTAAAGTATTCAAACCCAAAATTGACACAAGATATTCAGAAGGATCGATAGTATCACATAGCGAACAATCTCTTCCTTCCACAATAGTCGAAGACGTAAGAGAAATAATTCATCTTGCTAAAGATGCACAGGTTATTGGCATAGATGAAGCTCAATTTTTTTCCAATGATCTCATTCACGTATGCAACACACTGGCTTCAAGTGGGAAGCGTGTTATTATTGCCGGACTTGATCAGGATTATCGCGGAATTCCTTTCGAACCGATGCCTCAGCTTCTGGCAATTGCTGAGTACATAACCAAAACACTCGCTATTTGTGTCAACTGTGGAAATCCAGCTGATAAAACACAACGTAAAATCGTATCTGACGAACGGGTTGTAGTTGGTGCAGCAGATATATATGAAGCACGCTGCCGTAAATGTCATTACATTCCTGAAGAAAAATAAAGAATCGCTATGGATATTATCTCAGTACTAAGAGGTCTAATCGGGATATTACTCCTGATTGGAATTTCATTTCTCATTTCAAACAATAAAAAGAAAATAAACTGGAAACTTGTTGTATCAGGATTATCACTCCAATTTCTTTTTGCACTTCTCATACTTAAGGGCGAAAGCATGCGAAGTTTTTTTGCTCCATTAGCCTGGCCGAAAGATTTCTTTGCATCGGTAAGTTATGTGTTTGTGCTTGTTCTTAATTTTACTACTGAAGGCGCACAGTTTGTATTCGGCAATCTCGCACTGCCGCCGGGTTCTGAAAACAGCTTAGGTTTCTTTTTTGCGTTTCAGGTATTGCCTACAATAATATTCTTTGCCAGCTTGATGTCCGTTCTTTACTACCTTGGGGTTATGCAGCGAATTGTTCAGGGAATGGCCTGGGTGATGGCAAAAGCAATGGGAACAAGTGGTGCGGAATCACTCTCCTGTACAGCAAATATTTTTGTTGGACAAACCGAAGCACCTCTGATGATTAAACCATACATTCAGAATATGACGAGAAGTGAAGTACTTACAATAATGGTTGGAGGTATGGCCACTATTGCAGGCGGAGTTATGGCTGCATACATTCAAATACTTGGAAGCGCTTATGCAGTTTCACACGGAGTTCCTCTGATTGAAGCACAACAGATGTTTGCAACTCAACTTTTAGGTGCAAGTGTCATGGCTGCGCCTGCAGCAATGGTGATTGCCAAAATCCTTATTCCGGAAACAGGTGAACCTGTTACAAAAGGGACAGTTAAGGTTGAAGTAGAAAAGAATGCATCAAACATAATCGAATCGGCTGCAAATGGTGCCGGAGATGGTTTGAAATTGGCTCTTAATGTTGGCGCTATGCTTATCGCTTTCATTGCATTGATCGCAATGATAAATTACCTTTTAAACGGACTTGGAGATATCATCGGTGTAAATACTTACCTGTCTGACAACTTCGGCAAACCACTAAGTTTTCAGTTAATAATAGGAATGGTTCTTCAAGGTGTTGCATTCGGTATTGGCGTTCCATGGGAGGATGCACTGAACTTCGGTAGTTTACTTGGAACCAAAATAGTACTCAATGAATTTGTAGCTTATTCTGATATGGGTAAACTTATTGAAGTTGGACAGTTTGTAAATGAAAAATCAATTTTAATGGCTACATATGCATTGTGCGGTTTCGCTAACTTCAGTTCGATTGCTATTCAGATTGGCGGCCTTGGACCGCTTGCCCCATCAAGAAAATCCGACATTGCACAATTAGGAATTAAAGCTGTTACCGGAGGTGTAATTACAACATTGCTAACTGCAACTTTAGCAGGATTATTATTTTCATAAATGATCGATCTTAACTTCAAATATAAAAATGTAATCATGGAGATTGAAAATCAGTCTCCTTTTGCTCCGGACCTTGCAATAATTCTTGGCAGCGGACTGGGTGACTTCGATACCAGAATTGAGAAAGTAAATGAAATACTTACTAATTCAATTAAAGACTATCCTGCTTCAACGGTTGAGGGTCATAAAGGTAAAATTATCTGGGGGAAACACAATGGTAAAAAAATTCTTTTATTCAGCGGACGAATACATTTTTATGAAGGATATCATATATCTCAGTGCATTCTTCCGCCGTATATATCGTACAAGCTGGGATGTAAAAATATTCTGTTGACTAATGCAGCCGGAGGTATCAGTACATTTCTAAAACCCGGTGATTTGATGCTGAACATCTCATTCAATGGAATACAGATTAAGAAAGAACTAACAGCACTACTGGGAATTGCATCCCCTGAGAAGAAAAATTTTTTTATGAACTTTCCATCTGAAGAGTTAAATAATCTTGTAAGGAAGGCAGCGGAAGAAGAAAAAACAGAATTGAAAGAAGGAGTATACTGGTTCACTAAAGGACCTACTTATGAAACCCCTGCTGAGATTCGTTATATTTCAAAGTTTGGAGGAGATGCAGTGGGAATGTCAACGGTTCATGAAGCAGTCTACGCAGCGAATATAGGAATGAAGACGGCATCAATATCCTGCATAACTAATTATGCATCAGGAATATCGCAACAGAAGCTATCACATGACGATGTAACTGAAACTGCATACAGAGTCAAGGAAAAATTTGCACGTCTGGTTAAAGCTTTCATAAACTCTATATAAAGATATCAAGAGGTTACAGAAATTTAATCCTCAATCAACTTGCCACCTGGTTTTTGGTATTCAGTTCAAGAAATATTACGTATTACCGCAATAGAACAGATAATTCTAAAATCATTGAATATTCACCAAAAAAGGTAAAATACAATCTTAACCGGCATCTAAGACCCTGATTTTTATTGACTTTCAGACCCTTAACATGTAAGTTTGGCAGTTAATTAAAAATTTTTAACCCATTCAGAAAATTAAAGTTAAGGTATGAAAGAATTCAGATATCGCTTTATTTTAATACTCGCAGCAGTAGTGCTCAGTCTCTATCTTCTTTACCCGACCTATCAGGATTATCAGTTTTCAAAGCAAATTTCATCCATTCTGGAAGAAAGACGCCAGGAATTACTGCAGAATAATCCGGATTTAACAAAAGCTCAGATTGATCGCGAATTAAGAGTTGTTGAAGATAGCCTGAAACAAGCTGACCCTGCAATACTTGAAGCAAGAATGAAGAGAATTAAACTTGGTCTTGATCTTCAGGGTGGAATGCGTGTAGTGCTCGAAGTTAATACAGGTAAACTGCTTGAAAAAATTGCAAACAATCCGGATCAGGTATTTAAATCCGTTCTTGCCGAAGCCGAAATGGAATCCGACAGAACAGATGAACCAATTGTTGACGTAGTTGCCCGGAAACTTAGTGAAAGAGATATAAGACTAAGCAGATATTTTGGAACCATACGTATGGATGATTCTCAGATATTAAGTCAATTAAAAGAGGATACCGATGATGCCGTTACAAGAGCTATAGAAATTATCCGTAATCGTGTTGACCAGTATGGTGTTTCTGAGCCCTCAATTCAGAGACAGGGTTCAAGAAGAATAATTGTTGAATTACCGGGTGTTGCCCGTGAAGAAGAAGCAAAGCAGCTTATACAGGGTACTGCCTTGCTTGAATTCAGATTAGTGCGCGATCCTGAATTTACTATCCCAATACTTGAGAATATTGACAGAGTGATTGCAAATAGATTGAAGGGTCTTTCCGGTGATACTCTGGTTTCAGAAACAACTTCCGTTGATACAACTACAGCTGCTGAAGATACAACCGGTGCAGATACATCAATGGCAGACCTGTCACAGGAAGAACAGATCGAGCAATTCCGTAAAGATCATCCTTTCTTTTCTGTCGCCATATTTGATGAGCAAAGTGGTACTGCTGATCTATTTGTTCGTGAGGATAACAGAACTCAGGTAAATAACTGGTTAAGTCTTTCCGAAGTACAACGTGTGATTCCTGATAACGTAGAATTTGTTTATTCTGCCAAACCTTTGATTTCGGGCGGCGTTAATTTTTACAGACTTCACCTTGTTAACAAATCACCTGAATTAACGGGCGGTGTAATTACCGATGCTCGTGCAGATATTGATCAGACAACCTCTCAATGGATTGTTTCGATGACAATGAATTCTGAGGGTGCAACCGACTGGGCAAGAATTACCGGTGCAAACGTTGGCAAGCGAATAGCAATTATGCTTGATGGAGTGGTTTTCTCAGCACCGAACGTAAGAAACAGAATTACAGGCGGCAGATCTCAGATTGAAGGTATGGCAGGTCAGGAAGAAGCGAAACTTCTTGAAATAGTTCTTAAGGCAGGAGCTTTACCCGCTCCTGTTGATGTAATCGAAGAAAGAATTGTTGGTCCTTCACTTGGTCAGGATTCTGTGTCTGCAGGATTCAACTCTGCCATTATTGGTTTTTTCCTCGTTGCATTATTTATGATCTTCTATTATCGTAAAGCCGGAACAGTTGCTGCCGGTGTTTTGGTATTTACGGTCCTGTTTATACTTGGCATTCTGGCAGGATTCAATGCAACACTTACTTTACCCGGTATTGCAGGAATTATTCTTACAATTGGTATGGCGGTGGATGCTAACGTACTGATTTTTGAAAGAATTCGGGAAGAGCTTTCAACCGGTAAAACTGTAAAAGCATCAGTTGACGGCGGATATGAAAAAGCGCTTTCGGCTATCATTGACTCGAATATTACAACTTTCTTTACCGGCATAATTTTATGGCAGTTTGGCTCAGGCCCTGTTCAGGGTTTTGCCATGACTCTTATGATAGGTATTGCCTCTACGTTGTTTAGTGCATTGGTAATCTCAAGGCTTGTCTTCGACTATATGGTAGCAAAAGGAATGAAAGTAACCTTAGGTTAATAAATTAAAAGTTTCAGGAGTAACAGTTTAAATGCGAATATTTGAAAATTTAAATTTCGACTTTTTAGGTAAGAGAAAACTATTCTACTATGTCTCTGCCGCAATGTTTTTAATCGGGGCTTTAAATATAGCTTTCAGAGGTTTGAACTTTGGAATAGATTTTAAAGGAGGCTCTGAGATTGTACTTCAATTTGAACAAACAATTCAAATTGGCGAGATAAGAAATCTTACCGATGGACTAGGTATCGGAAACGTAGAGGTTAAAACTTTTGGCGGTGAAACCGGAGTTTTAGTTAGAACAGAATTACAACAGATTCCTGAAGAAATCTATCCTATGGTCATTCAGAATCTAAATGAAGAGATTCTTTCTGTTGCACCTGGCATTTCAATTAATATTGTAGATTCATCTCTCACTTCAGTTACCTATTCTTTTCCAAATGCTGATACAACCACTTATATTATAGAAAAGCTTGCAGAAGCCGGATTTAATGTATCCCGTATTGCAGATGACCCTGGAAATACTCAGGTTATTGCAAGTCTTGGTATATCAGACTGGATCAAAGAAAACCTTAGGGAGAAGTTGAGCGATAATCCATTCCAGGTACTGAAGGAAGACAGAGTCGGACCAAAGGTTGGAGATGAACTTAAAAGGGATGCTGTTGTTGCAATAATGTTTTCGCTAATTGCAATCTTAATTTATCTCGGATTCAGATTTAAGTTTGTATTTGCTGTTGGTGCAGTAGCTGCTCTTTTCCACGATGTGTTGATCACTGTTGGTCTCTATTCAGTTCTTTATGGAGTAATCCCCGGGCTAAATCTTGAAATTGATCTTACAGTTGTAGCTGCATTTTTAACACTTGTGGGCTACTCCATCAACGATACTGTTGTTGTATTTGACAGAGTAAGAGAAAATATGAAAATACATAAAACTATGGATTTACAGGAAGTGATTAATAAAAGTATAAATCAAACCATGAGCAGAACTATTATTACCGGTGTTACGACTTTAATAACCGTGTTTATCCTGATGCTTATCGGCGGTGATGTGCTCAGGGCTTTTGCATTTACATTGTTCTTCGGTATAATCATCGGTACTTATTCATCCATCTTTGTTGCAAGTGCATTCGTACTTGAATATGCCACAAAGAGAAAGAAAAAAGTTGCCTTTTCCTGATTCGAATTAAAATTTTGAACATTAAAAGCCGGTGAAATTTTCATCGGTTTTTTAATTTTAAACTAATGTTGTTTAACCTAAACACTCTATAAATTATGATCTTAAACAGTAATGATATTGATTTATTGCTCAACACTTCTTTTTATAACTACAAGACAATTTCCAACTGCCCTTTCTCCGGTTTCATCAGATGGTTTATTAACAACTCCATTCCCGATTACCATTGCAGTTGAACCGCCACCATCTAAATTTAGTCCATGGTATACGCCTTCACTTATCATCAGGTCTGCGAATTCTGATAGACTCATTCCCCTGCTTTGTTCCTGCCTTCCATCAACAGTTATAAAAAAAACTGTAGTGCTGTCTTTCGAAAAACCTGCTC
This sequence comes from uncultured Ignavibacteriaceae bacterium, assembly GCA_964639355.1. Classification (GTDB taxonomy): domain Bacteria; phylum Bacteroidota; class Ignavibacteria; order Ignavibacteriales; family Ignavibacteriaceae; genus JAGXRK01. The sequence continues at coordinate 105,597 of CAZXCP010000002.1, read as the reverse complement.
CGGTTCTCGGATGCCGGTTTTCAGAAAAACGAGGGATTACTCCTTCAACACCCGGATGAGATTTGATTAAATTCTCACCATCTTTTACCAGCAATGGCCAACCACCTGTTAATGATCTGATGCTCGGATAATGAGGATTTAATCTCAGTAAAAGTTTTACAGTATCACCAGTCGACAAATTTCGTTCCAAATAATGAGCATATTTATTGTTTGCTGAAATAACAAAACCTTTTTCAGGAATTTGTGTATTGCCACCGGATTCAAATTTATTGCCAACAGCAAATAACAATGTATCAAGAGAGCTTGTTAATGGAATCAGCAATGCTTCCTTCACTATCCAATCTTCCGGGGCTGATGGTGTGTTATTTCCCTGGTACAGATTATAAAGCGAAATTGAATTGCTGTCCGATTTAGAATTTATTCTGCTGATTGATTCAACAGCGCCGTTAGGGAAAATGATACTGCCGGAAAAAACAAACTGTTCAATTAATGGTTTATTATCATAAGTGATAGCGAACTGTGAGTTTACATATTCATTGAAAGGTGAATCTGTAAACTTGACGGCTTTTACAAATTGACCTTCATAAACCATATTGCTGATAACTTCGCCGTCAGCTTCAAAAAAATCTGCATTCAATGCGGCAGTGACATTGTATCCTGAATCGGTAAATACCTTTGCTATATCAGAAGTTGTCTGCCGTGAGCCAAGCAGATTATCTGCCTTAACTGATTTAATAATATAATCCTCATTTGATAAATCAATTGTGAGAATATCAATTGAAAGTGTGTCTGTGATGTTGACTATCTTTTTATAAACTACTCCCGGTGAAATTATTTGTTCATCAACTTTTATTTGTGCTCTCGTAATAGAAATAAAAAATAAAAGCGGCATTAATAATTTGATTTTCATTTTTGTTATCCGGATTATTTAATTGAATTGAAATCAAGTACAGATACGCCGATGCTTATTAAATGTGCATCCTCAGGATATGGATTAATTCCCGTATCTGAGAGATATTCATAAGTTAGTCCAATCCTTATTTCTGCTTTGCCTCTTATAGAAATGCCTGTCGAAAGTCCTGCATTAACTGATGCGCGCTGCAAACCATTGAAGCGATTTGTAAAGCCTTCTTCCTTACCAAAAAGATTTATCATAGAATAAGAATTCAGATAGAAGTACCAGTACCGTTTAGAAACAGCTTTAGTAAAATTGAAGTTTATACCCAAGGAACCAATTAACTGCTTCCAGTTATAAGAGAATGAATTCCAGCTTCGTGGATAACGGCTATCCTGCAATATAGTATAGAGTTCACTTCTTACAGAAAACAATGCATTATTTTTTTCCTTAAGCATATCAAAAGGCAAAATAATTTTTCCCTGAATACTGCCGAATATTAATGCTCTTTCTTTACCTGCCAGTAAATTATCAATATCATGTTTACAACGATGAAAATATCCAATCTGCCAGTAAAAATATTCTGTCTTCCGTGAATATAGAAATCCTTCCTCCCAGAAAATGGATCTTGGTTTAAAACGAATATCATTATAAGGATTGGCAATAAATTCTATATTGCTCACAAAAGAAAAACTTTCATAATCCCCGGTACGGAAAAACTCAATGAATGCACCCAATTTCTGATACCAGGCATGTTCATCATCTCTTTGAATCCGGTAACCACCGAATTCTCCCCAACCGCCAATCGAATTCATAATGGATGTATGACCGTCAAGGATATTCTTTTCAATATTAAAAAGCGGATTAAATATATACATCCGGTCGGTTAATCGCTGTGTATAACAAGGCAGACCGAACGAAATAAAAAGCAATATGGTGAAGAATTTTTTCATATGCATTGCGAATTTCTATATCAAACTAAAAAGAAAGATAGAAAAATGAAAGATGTGATGATCAAGATGCTGAAAAGAAAACCCCCGCAAAAAGAATGCGGGGGTTAAGTTAGTAATATGAAACTAATTACTTAAGTAATAATAATTTCTTTGTGCTTACGAAGTTACCTGCTGTAAGCCGATAGAAATAAACTCCGCTTGCATAATTAGCTCCGCTCCATTGATATTCATAATAACCCGGTTCCAGCAATTCACTAACAATGGTTTCAACTTCTGAACCAAGTGCATCATAAATTTTAAGAGTCGCTTTAACTTCCTTCGGTATTCCGAACTGAATGGTAGTTAAAGGGTTGAACGGATTAGGATAATTTTGTGAAAGACTGAATACCGTTGGAATAAGAGAGTAATCAACTTCGATAACATTTGATAGTGACTCTGTTCCGTCATGGTCAAGCTGTTTTAATCTGTAGAAGAATTTACCCTTACCTTTTATATCGTTATCACGGTACATGTATTCCTGTTTTTCAGTTGTTGTACCCTTACCTTTAATAAAACCAAGTTTAATGAAAGACATATTATCATCGCTTCTCTCAATTTCAAAACCGGAATTATTTAACTCAGTTGCTGTCTCCCATTTAAGTGTTATTCCGTTTTCCTGAATTTCCGCATTAAAAGAAACCAACTCTACTGGCACAATACCACCTAAGCCGAAGAATTCAACAATTTTTTCCATCAACTGCTTTTTGGTTGACGCCCCATCTGTCAAACCGCCGAATTCGAAAGATGTACCTATCGTTTTATAGGCTCCGGGATTATAAGCAACAGCACATCCATAACTCGGTGATTGATTCATAAATATGGTCTGCGCTGGCGGTATATGTGTTATACGATCCATCCAGTTATTTTCACCGTTATATGTAAATGTCATGCCTTCCGTAAATGTTCCTGTTTGTCCTAGTACAGTTACCAGGTCACCACTTCCATCGGCAAGAGGCTGAATATTAAACATGGAATGTACTGCCGTTGGAGTGTTGTAATACCAGGTATCACCACCTTCCATGTAAAGCATTCCACCGTTATTCAGATAGTTAGCCAGTATCTGTCCTTCTGTACTGGTTAATACATGATTACTGCTGTATATACCAAGACAGAGGAATATTGAACGATACAAGCTAAGATCTGCAGGGAATGACTGATGCAACTCGTTTGCTACAAGATTTGAATCCAGTGCCTGCTTAATTTTAGGACTTGAACTGTGATTCGGATCCAGGCATAGTATAAGTGCGGGAATTTGACCAACAACCAGGTTAAATGAACCTTCAGCGGTTAAGCCTAATGCTGCGTTGATATTGAGATTAAATTGCGCCTGATGTCCGGTTGGAGTATTTATATCAGCAGTCACATTGAATGATTTGATCTCGCTTTCACCGGGGTTAATAGTTCCGTAATTCTGTACACCTGAATTAATAGTTATATATGGACCAACGGAAATCAATTCTCCGTTTACTATAAGAGCACCGGACGAACCGGTATTTTTTATTTCAATTAAAATATCTGCTGTTTCACCCGGATCGAGCGCATTGTTATTATTACCGGAAACATCGGAAACGGAATATTCTCCCAGTGCAAGAACTGGAGAATTTACTTTAAGCGAGAAGTAGCTTGACCAATTGTTTGCACCATCTGTTCCGATAACATCGAATGCAATGTAATGTCCGTCAGGTGTGAGAGGATCAACCTGAATAGTGAATCCATCCGGCATAATTAATTTACCTTCGGGAGGTATTGTGCCATAATATTCTGTTGAATCTGTTATTGTAACATATTCATCACTACTGCGGAGAATTAATGTTACATTTTCTGCCTGTGCAACTCCGACATTATTAGCTCTTAGCGATAGCATTGGTGATTCACCATAATCAAGAAGACCGTTATTATTTCCTGTTGCATCATTAATTATGCATGAATCTGCAATTACATAAGGACCGGAAGCAGGAACAACTGGAATTTCTGCAGTATACCTATAGTAATTCTGTTTTGTGATTGTTATCTTGACGTTGTTCCCGGGAACAATCAATGGAATATTCATTGCCACAGGTGCACCAGTACCTTCACCCACTCCTATTATTTCACCATCCAGTGTTAATGATATCAGCGAATAAATGTCTGATGTTACCATAAACTGGGGCTGTCCGCTGATTATTACCGGATCGTGAGTCACAGTCAGGTTCTGAGGCACCTCAGTATAAACGGTGCTGAATGCATCTCCATGATGATGGAATAAATAGTAAGTAACTTCTTTGTTGCTTGTATTGTAAGGCCAGTTTGAATATTGAAGAAAATATTTTCCGGTTACGTTTCCGAATGCCGGTAGAATTCTGTCAGGTCCGGGACTTCCGTAATCAGGCATGAAGTTGGGCCACATTCCGTCAAACATTCCCCATACATATGCATCATTAACGAACGAATAAGATACTTCGGTTGCGGCAATTAATCCGAGTGCTCCATATTGATGCCTGTGGAACGCTTCAGCAAAACATTGTCCGCTTATGTTGAATTTACCTGTAAGGCAGTTAATAGATAACACAAAAATCAGATCCTGATTAGTTAATCCTGACAAACTTGAAATATTATAACTCGGTTCACCCCATCCGGATTCACTTCCATGATCTCTGTGCTGGAGCATAAAAGCACCGTTGTTAATATCGTTATTAATTCTTGTTGCATTGCCTCCCCAGTCTGTTAAATGAGATGCAGTTGCAGGAATATACCCACGCCCGCTTGGTCCAAAATAATTAACAACCATACTTGTATTCTGATTGGAGGACCATGACGAAAAAGGCGGTGTTCCGCTGTACAGTGCATTTTCTCTTACAGGCGATTTACCTAAAGCATGTTCCCAGAATCCATTGATAGATTCGGAACATATCTGGAACCACCTTTCTGTCTGCCATCCCATTGCCGTAATAGGCTTATTATAATAATTAGCATTTGTAGGAGGATTTCTTTCGTAGTTTAAAAATTTGTAGACCATAGTTTGCAGATGGGCGCCCGTTTGTGCGGTAATCCGGGCAGTGATTAAATCAGCCATGTGGTTTCCGTTCACATCGGCATAAATGTGATCTGATATACAATAACTGTTGTATGTGGGACTGTGCACTGTACTTCCGCTAGTACCATAATCACCTAAAAACAGCACTGCAACAGGTGGAATATCCCAATTATTATAAGCGTTGTTAATATAATTTTCAATGGCGGTGGCGTTATTTCCGCCAGCCTCGGTAGTGGTTACTATTCCGGTTCGAATTCCCTGCTGTGTTCTAAAACTTTTTACTGAATCTGCCCATGCCAGAAATACCGGATCATTCGGACAGATTATTAAATATTCGAAATCTTGAGTACGTGAGTCCGAATATGAATTATATTCAACATCTGGCAGTGAATTATTATTTAATAGGATATCATTAAGTATCGGATCGAACCAGCGGCTTCGCAATCTGTCTTCTCCGAATCTACCATTCCCTCCCGAAAAAGTTATATCAATTTTAATATCCCTGTAAATAATTAATTCTTTTGTTACCGGATTATACTGAAATGGAGTTATTCCAAGCTGAATAACATCAACACCTCTTATTACTGTTGGCTCAGAAATTATTACAGCCTCTGAAGGATAGAAAGCATTTGTATTATAAATTCTTTCATCCTTCCTGTAATACAGAGGACCATCTTCATTACCTTTCGGTATCCTGAATGCCGGAGCGATATCAATGTTACGGAATGTTTCAGTTCGCATTTCTAATACATTAAAAGTTACCCGTGCACCCTGCGGTATTGCAATGAATCTGGAAGTTCCCGGAAGATCGGGAGCTCCTTCATCATTAGGAAGAAATATTCCCGGCAGATGGATGGATTTCATTGTTTCACCTTCTATTTCGACATCCTGCATATCGAATTGAGAAATAGAATAGATTATTTGAAGTCCGCTTTGACCTTCACGCTCTAAAGTGAATCCCTGTCCACCCCAGCCATCCTGGTAACTAAAGACCTGTGACTGCAAATTGACAGATAGCAATACTACACTGAGTAAGGTTAATGAAAAAACACGAAGTGATGAAAAAACAGATTGACTTTCCACTATTTTCTCCCTTGTATAAAAATACACCATGCCTGCAGATCAGGATGTAATTTGGTTCAAAGATTCATGGCTTACATTTCGGGTAAGATTTTAACAGAGAATTGCGCAATGCTACCCCTGCAGAATAAAATTAACATTCCCGGATAGAAAATGAATTTAATAGTAAGTCCGATTTATTGTTGTATGATATAATCGACTAATGCGGCTAACAATTATTGCAACCGTTATACAAACTTCGGAATAATAATTTTTAAAGTAAATAGGGTAGAAAATATTTTGAAAAATTTTAACGTGATTAAAAAGTAAAAATGAGTGAAGTAATGATTTAATTTATTGATGATTGACTATTTAATTTTACTTTTAAATCAACCGATACAAAGCTTGACTAGAAAATTAAGTTTATCTATTCAACGGGATTCCGTATGCCAACAAATGAGAAAATCAAAATTTTTCATATCTACCTTGCTCAGGTGTTGAATGCACTCCAATAATTGAAATCAGTAGAGTTTTATTAATTGTTGCTATTATGCAATTAATTCATTAAAATTAAGACAGCTATCAATCAGGCACATTTTTCTTTAATAAATCCGGTTCATTCTAATTTATTTATCAACAAAACTTCAGGAGGCATTATGCAAAAGGATTGGAAAAATTTCTCGTTTACTCTTTGGATGGTTCTCTTCATGCTCAGTGGTACATTCAGTATCGCACAGGAGAAAGTAAAGTCGGATGAAAAATCTCTTTACGAAAGATTAGGAGGTGTACACGCAATTTCAATGGTAGTCGATGAATTTGTTGAACGTATCTGGGTTAATGAAGTTCTGAATGAAAACCCAAAAAACAAAGAGGCAATGGGTATAAGCAAGCCTGCATTAAAGTACCTTGCAACTGAACTCACCTGTATGGCAACTGGCGGACCGCAGCAGTATTCCGGGCGGCCTATGAAAGATGTTCATTCCGGACTCAATATTTCCGAAAAAGAATGGGATGCAATGGTTGTTGATTTTAAAGCGACGCTGAATAAATTTAATGTGCCGGCTAAGGAACAGGCAGAGTTGCTCGAGGTTGTCGGCTCCGTAAAAGGAGATATTGTTATGGCGGCAACTGATAAATAAAATGATCAGCCAGATTTAATTAAAATAATACTTCGCTAAATCCGGAGGCTGTCTCATAAGTATAGTTTTCCTCTGATATTTTTTCGTTCCCAGTCATCGGGAAAACCTTTTAAGACAGCCTTTAAATATTAAAGAAGGTTAAGATTATTTTATTACGAAGGGCATGTGATTTAATCTTATCAGTAGAATCAGATTGATTTTCAAGGCAAAATTCACAATTCACCAAAGCTTACAGCAGAAGTATTCAATACCATCACAATTCTATAAGAATAAATTTATTAGAAAATTCTGTTATCAATATTTGATTTTGTGAAAAGGGATCTGTATAAACCGATAAAGTAGTTTTAACCGTGTTTTGAAAAATCCACATCAAAACTGGAGTGAACTTCTTGAGTCGATACGCAGCCACGAATCAGCTCAATACACGGTTACTTACATATCGAGCCAATAAGAAAATTTGACTAAGAATATATCATTAGTTTCAGTTCTTATCAGATTGTGGAAATCATTTTTAAGATTAAATCTTCCCGGGTCTTCAAAATTTATCCTGCTGTTTGTCCATGCAAAATAAAATACCGAACCCGGTAAAACTTCCCAACGAAGAACGAGGTTCCCTCTTAAAGATTTAAAATTAAAATCCGGATTGTTAAATGTAAACGATTCAGTTCCAGACGTATTATCAGGATTAACAATGTATTGATTCGATTCCTTATCAAACGTAATAGTTGAGTTTCCATTTCCATATTCCAGCACATCAAGTGAAGGAGGATTTATAATTTCTTTGAACTTCTCATAATCACCCACTGCAAACAACGGCTGTATGTAAACCTGAAGACTGAGTGTTGGAGTAAATATCCAGTTGAGTCTGATATTTGCTGCTAACATTTTTTGTGTTAAATCTGCAAATACATACCGTGTGTTGTATGTATTAACCGCTGATTGATCAGCAAAATTACCTACCCACTGGAATGAAGTGTAATTAACGGAATACTCCGGTGCCAATGATAAACTTATTCCAGGATCAGGTTTCCATATTAACTGTAAACTTGTATAATATTCGTAACTATCTATGTCATTACGCCAGTAACCACCTGAGGGTCTTATCTGAAATACTTTTCTGCTGTCTGAATATGCATCTAATCCAAATGAAAAATTTGCGGGAACATTCAATTTCGGTCCGCCTCTGGTTAAAATTGTTGAAACTGATTCAAAATTATAAGAAGCATTAAAGCTGATTCCCCAGAAGTTTAAAAATTCTCCGTCTCCGTTTACAAAAAATCCGCCTCTTGAAACATTATCTTCATAATCTGAAGTTCTGCTGTATGCAACGTTTACATTTTTCCTTCTGAAAATGCCATCCGGTTCAAACCAGCGATAGCCAAGTACAAGATGACCATTAATTCTATCTGCCATCCATTGAGATCCGAGATCATTATATTCAAAGCCCGGAGACATTAAACCGATTGCCGAGTTGATATATAAATTTCCTTTTTGTTTGTTCAGCATAAGTCTGGAGAAGTAACCCGCAATGGAAGTTCTGCTGCTGTCCAGTGGCATATAAGTTTTATCCGGTCTTTGCATATATCTGTAAGGCTGTTTTTGCAACCTTAAAAGATAGTCTCTGCTGCCTGATGTATAAGATCCGATAACAGAACCGGTAACAACATACGTTTCATCATCATCTAAAAAAGTCCAACCATCTGCACCTAAAGTATAAGCCTGTTCACTTAAACTGTTCTGAAGATTTGTTGTTTTAAGATCACGATTAACAGAAGTGAATATTATTCCAAGCGCCTGCTTACCGGAATTAAATTCTTTTTGAGAGCGGAAGACTCCATAATGAGTGAGAGGTTCCACTTGTATTTCTGTTCTGATTCCATCAAAAGATTGGGCTAATGCATAGGTACGTTCAGTAAAAGAAGTTAAAACACCCATTGACCAGGTTTCATCAATCTTTCCTGTGAACTTTGCGGCACCAAGAATTCTGGTTTCCTGAGGAAAATCAACGAAGCCATCTCTATGGACTCGGCCCTGCGGTGCTCTTCCAATTCTTCTGGAGTAAAACAATTCAGGAACACCAAAGTTAAAACCCCAATTATTGTTCGCTCCTCCAAAACCAAAAATAAAAATGTTCGCCCCTTCAATAAAAAATGGTCTTTTCTCTTCATAAAAAGTTTCAAAAGCTGATAAGTTAACCACAGCAGGATCGACTTCAACCTGACCAAAATCCGGATTAAAAGTTGCATCGATATTAAAATTACTGCCGAGACTGAATTTTAAATCTGCACCAAGTGTAGTTTTATACTGATTTGATTTATAAAACGGATCGTTTTCATCGTGAATAAGATACTGTGCCTTTTGAACAAGATAAGGAAGAAATTCAATACGCTGCTTCGGTTTAATACCGTCCAGCCCAACCAGATCGGCAAATCTTGATACAAAACCGCTTTCATTTTTAGGAACCATTATATAGAAAGACATTTCGTGTCTTCTTCGTATGTCTCTGTTGAAATTAACACCCCAAACCATTTTTTCTGATTCTCTGAATCGCAATTGAGAAAACGGAACTCTGATCTCAGCATACCAGCCGTTCTTATCAACAGAAGTTTTACTCTCCCAGATACCATCCCAGGAACTGTCATCCCAGCCGTCATTAAACAAAGTACCGTCTGCTACAGAACCGCCGGCATTAACTGCAAAGAAATATCCGGTCCGGTTATCATTGTAAGTATCGAGGTAGACAAAAAACCAATCAGACTCTACCACATTATCCCGCCGCATTAAGGTCAGGTCAATTGAATCCGGATCAGTATCGTAAAACCTTCCGCAGAAATAAATATTATGTTCATCATGGAAAACCCAGACTTCAGAATTCTGGGATGCAGGTTGTCCTTCATCAGGATCTTTTTGGATAAATCTTGTTACAGCCGGATAATTATATTCTGGTTCATCAAGTATTCCATCAATAACCAGGGGTGTATCCAGCCTGTAAGATGTTACTGTTTCCGTCGAATCTGCTTTTGGAAAAGAATATAAAGTGAACTGAATAATTACTACTAAAAATGTAAGAAGTTTGTTTTTCATTATACCTAACAGGATTAATTTACTCTTGAGACTCAGATTTTAGGAAAAAGGTTTACTCCAGGATTAAATACATTAAAAAATATTTAATTATTGAAAAATTACCGGCTAATTTTCTAAGAATGGCATTATGCAAGGATGAGTGGAGGAAGTTATTTCAAACAAATATACAGAAAGAAAAGAGCACGGATATTTTTCAGGAATCTTTTTCCGGTTTTGTTTATTTTATAACAGAAAATATTTTCTCCGGTAGCAAAATGGATTTAACCAAACCAATAAATCAGGAAGAAACTGAAGTTAAGACAAAAAACGAGCTGAAGCCGGATGACTGGCTATGTCTGAAGTGCAGTAAAAAAATTACTGAGGATAAGGAAAGATTTCTTTATGATGGTCAGAGTGAATTTAGGTTTACAAATCCGGATGGATTTATTTTTGATATCATTACGTTTAAAACAGCAGATGGTTGCCTAGAAGAGGGAAAACCAACTATGGATTTCACCTGGTTTAAAAACCACGCCTGGCGTTTTGCAATATGCAGCCGGTGCGGTCTTCACCTGGGATGGAAATATTCGGGTGAATTTTCTTTCTATGGATTGATAAAAGCCAGACTAATTAAAGGGGCGGCGTTGTTTAATTGAGGAACTTCGTCTCCTCACCCAATCATTCAATCACCCAATTAGCTAATCCGCTAATTCACCACTATGCTTGTCGCAGCAAAATGAAATGAAGCCGGAACCCGGCACGGCGAAGGCAAAACTGTAACCGGAGTATGTGTGCATTAATCTGTTCGGAAATATTTAGGCCGTAAAGTTGATCACCTTAATGCCAGCTTAAACCTTTGGGTACTTCTGCTTAAGCCAGGTTATAGTTTCTTTCATTAATGATTTCAGTTTTTCCTGGTCAATATCCGAAAGTTTTTTAATGTAAATGCAAGCTTTGCCCATCTTGAATTTTCCTAAACCATCAAGCAGATGTTTGTGCTTGTCAAGTCCGGTAAAAACATAAAGTGAAATAGCTGCTTTGCGCGGAGAGAAACCTAGCATTGGTGCATCTCCCTCATGCCCGCTTGCGTATTTGTAGTGATAACTTCCAAACCCGATAATACTTGGACCCCACATATGTGGTTTGTGGCCGGAAACTGACTGCATAAGTTTTATTAATTCGCGGCTGTCTTTCCGTTTCTGTTCCGTGTCTGCAAATTCGTTAATAAATTGCAGCACATCTTTATCTGTCACAGTTGTTTTGTTTTTTGCCATAGATCAACTCCTTTATCTTCTCACTTTAAATGGAAACTATGTTGTGTATACGTATTGAGCGTAAACCTGGTTTTGTGGTTGAATTTGTATTTACTGCACATTTTCCCGGCAATAATATTTTTATTCTGCAATACATTTGTCTAAAAATAGTAATTTGTTTTGATCAAATCATCGCTGTCTGCCTAATTTCGGGAACGACGTTGAAGGAATTGTCAGAAATTGCCTGCCTGCCGGGGTATCAGGTTTTTGAAAGTCTGAGAGGGAAATATTCCCACTTGTTTCACAATTTTTTCTGACAAAATTTTACCGGGAAAAATTGATAAAATATCTACAATCAAAAACAAAAAGAATACAGCACTATGAATGAAATTAAAAGCGATATCTTTTCACAAAACAAAATTTTTATATGGACAGCACTTGCAACTGCATTAATTTTAATGATTCCCTTTACGGCAATGCAGTTTACAAATGAAGTTGTATGGACAATCACTGATTTTATTACTGCCGGAGTTCTTTTATTCGGCACCGGTTCCTTATTTGCTCTTACAGCAAGAAGGATTAAGAAGTATCGATTTGCGATAGGTATTTTGTTTCTGATAGCACTGCTCTATATATGGGCAGAACTTGCCGTCGGAATTTTTACAAACCTGGGAAGCTGATAAACATTTCCTTGCCGGCGGTAGATAGGATTACTGAAAGCACTGGAACATCCTGACTTTAAATGAGCGGTGTTTTTCAGCCGGAAAACGTCGTCTCTTCTTCCGATCATTCAATTCCTTAATCCTAATTTATAATTACTAATTTTTAGTTTCCTCTCCACCTTCTCATAATTACCCAGATAAGCTCTCATAAGGCTTTTCCAGAGCTTGCCGTGATTGGGATAATGGAAGTGTAATAGTTCGTGGACAATGACATATCTGCCTAATTTCCTGTCCATATTAATTAATTCATAATTAAAATTGAGATTACCATCGGTTGAGCAGGATGCCCATTTACGGGTCATAGGACGCACAGAGATGCGTTTTAAAGCAATATCCAGCTTCACTGCATACTTTATCACTTCTTTTTTGAATTCGTATTTATCTTTCCATTTACTCATTGGCTTTAAGGATAATATTAAACAGATCATCAATAATTTGTTTTGCTTTTTCTATGTCGTCCATTCCTGATAATATGGTTAAATACATTTCCTGCCGGAGTTCTCTTGTCTCCGCTTCGCTTGCTTGCCAGTGAGGATATTTCTTAAAGCTCTCTGTAAAACTGTTAGCAGTGTTATCACTGTTATCTATTCCAAACTCTACCAGTTTCTTTGAAAAGAAAAATGTTAAATCATCAAATCCTTTTGATTTCTTTTCTTCTTCCTGACTTAATGCAGCTTTAATTAATGCTTCAAGTTCTTCAAGTGCTGACTGAGTTGTGATTATTCTATCTTCATAGTTTTCCTGGATGGCTTGGGCTTTTTCCTTAATGGAAATAAGCACAAGATCACCGCTATGTTCTTCTGCATATTTGCCAATGGTTTTAACAAGGTTAATGACTTTTACGTTATCCGGTTTCTGACCTTTTTTAATTAACTCTATGGTATTTTCATTTAGCTCGTAAGCATCGGTTGTCATTTCAAGATTTTCTATATCCACATTTTCTTTTACAAGATCAATTGTCTTTCTCTGGAATTCTTTATCAACATAAATGTGTTTTGCATAAGCATTACGGACAATGTAATAAATCTGAGTTAAGAGTTTATAATTATCAATGTAAGGTCTTAGAAATGCATCTGGAGAAATAATCTCATATAGCATTTCAACTTCTTTATAGAACTTAAAGAATTCTTTGCGCTTGGATTTAGATTTGAAATGTTCAATTAACTTATCGACTTCTTTATCATTATAAGGTGCTTTAATAAGTCCTAAATATTTGGGTGCAACGCTTTCCAGATTCTTCTTGAATAAATCTTTGAGAAGTGCCAAATCTTTGATAACACTTTTAATATCATCTGAATCAAATGCTAATGCTTTTTCCAGCTTGTCAAATATTCCAATAAAATCTATTACCAATCCGAATGGTTTTTTCTTTCCTTCTTCATCTTCATAAGGTCGGTTTACTCTTGCAATTGCCTGAAGCAAGGTGTGATCTCTCATAGGCTTATCTAAATACATCGCATATAGTATTGGTGCATCGTAGCCGGTGAGAAGTTTTTCTGTAACAATAAGAATCTTTGGGAGGATTTCATTCTTAGCAAAATTCTTGCGAATAGTTTTTTCTTCTTCTTTATCTATATGATATTCTTTTAACTGCTCGGTATCGTTATGAGCGCCTGTATAAACAACCTGAGAATATTCGGGGGGTAAATATTTATCCAGAGCTTTTTTATAAAGTGCACAGGCTTCTCTATCCACTCCAACTAAAAATGCTTTATAACCAAGATTCTCTACATAAGTCTTGTAATGCTCTGCAACAAACTTTGCAATCTTATTTATTCTTCTTTTACCTTTTAAGAAATGTCTTGTCTGAACAGCTTTCTCAAGAATCTTATTTAGTTCTTCAATATCACTTACACCTTCTGCTTCTGCAAGCTTAAGGAATTCTTTTTCCAGAATATCTTCAGGTACTCTTAAATCATTTGGTGCGAGTGAATAATAAAGAGGTAATGTTGTTCCATCAGTAATAGAATCTGAAATAGAGTATTTATCCAGATAACCTTTTGGATCATCTATTCCAAAAGTTTTAAATGTTCCTCTGCCATAAGCTGTTTTATCTATAGGTGTGCCAGTGAATCCAATCAGAGTTGCATTAGGAATAGCAGCCATTAAATAATTTCCCAGATCACCGGATGTTGTTCTGTGTGCTTCATCCACTAAAACATAAATATTTTTTCGTTTGTTGATGTTGGGAGGCATATCATTGAACTTATGAATCATACTAACTATCAAACCACGATAATCATCTTTTAATAAATCTCTCATTGTGGCAATACTGTTTGCGTGAGCTACATTTTGAATTCCCAATGAAGTAAGATTACGAATCATCTGATCTTCGAGTTCATTCCTATCAATCAATAAAATGATTGTTGGTTTATCTGCTTCCGGTTTTTTGAATAGCAGTTCTGATGATTTTATGATAGTGAATGTTTTTCCCGACCCTTGAGTATGCCAGACTAATCCCCTGCTCTTTTGATTATCTAAAGCTCTTGTTACAACCTTCTCAACTGCTTCTACCTGATGCTGTAGTAAAATATATTTGTTTAATTCCTCATCCTTCTCAACAAAAACGATATACTTTTTCAGATAGGATAAGATTCTGTCTATATCAAAAAATGTTTTAACCTTCGACTCGAGATTTCCAATCTCCTCATCTTTCCAGTTGAAAAGATTTTTACGGTTTGTATTCCAGGTTACTCCATATAAAAATCCAAGTGCTTCTGTGACTGTATAGATTTGCTGAGGGATTAGCATCTCCGGAGTTTCTTTGTGGTAACGTCTTATCTGGTCAATGCCTATTGCAAGTGCTTCATCTTTGGTTGCGTTTTTACACTCGATAACAATTACAGGAATGCCGTTAATAAAGAATACAATATCTTCCCTGTTGCCATGTCTGCCATTGTTAAAATAATATTCTTCCGAAACGTGATAAGTGTTATTGGTGTGATCATCGAAGTCTATAAGTTTAAGGTTATACTCACGGTTATCTTCTGAGCAAAAGAATGTTTTTTCTCCCCTCATATATTGAAGAAAATCTTTATTGCCCTGAATATCTATGCGAAGGTTTTTAAGTTTTGAAAGAAGGTTGTTGTCTTTATCTGTGTATTTGGGATTAAACTTAAATACTTTTTCTAATAAAATATCTTTTAAGAATGGATAAGAATTTTTAGCCCTTTCTGAAGGTAATGTTGCTGAAGTATCGAAGTGTCTTAGTTTTTCTGTTTCCTGCTGAGATAATACATTCCATCCAATCTGCGAAGCATACTCTAAAATTCTTTTTTGAACCGTTGAATGTTCTGTAAATGAATCAGGCATTTTAACTATCTCTCTGCAAATAACTTACGCATTAGCTATATCTATTAATTGCCGGAAAATGTACAGCGTAGGCTTCCTTCCACTTCCCTGAGCAAGAATATTTATTGTTGCTGCTTCTTCAAGCCGGTTTAAAATTCTTTTAGCGCTGGCTTTTGGAATATTAGAATTTTTTATAAAGTCAGATGATGAGAAAACGGGCATATCAAATAAATTATCCAAAGCTTTTATTGAATACTGTGAATGTGTTACACTTATCATTTTTTCTTTCATCGTATCATATAATTGCAGGATTGATTTTGCTTTATCAATGTTTTTCTCCGATTGCTGAATAACACCTTTAAGGAAAAACTTTATCCATCCTTCCCAATCCTTATTATCTGTTACAGCTTTTAGTTTATCATAATATTCATCCCTGTTGGTTTCAAAGAAAGCACTTATATAAAACATCGGAGTGCTCAGGATATTCTTTTCAAAAAGGAAAAGTGGGATTAAAATCCTGCCGATCCTTCCATTGCCATCAAGGAAAGGATGTAGTATTTCAAACTGAGCGTGAATAGTTGCAAGTTGAACAAGCCTGTCTTTTTCCTCATAGTGAATATATTTTTCAAAGTTATCCAAAGCACTTAATAACTCAACCGGCTCAGGAGGAACAAACCTTGCGTCTTCAATAGTGCTGCCCGGTTTACCAATCCAGTTTTGTATTTTTCTGAACTCACCGCGTGCTTTGTTTTCACGTCTTACGCTTTGCAGCAAAACTGAATGCATATTTTTTATCAGGTTAAGACTGATTGGTCTTTTTTTCATTTCTTCCACGGCAACTGCAGTTGCTTTCCTGTAATTGATCACCTCCTGAATGTCATCATATTTTTTTGTTTCTGCTTTTGGGTCAGCTTCAAATTTCAGGACTTCTTCAAGCGTGGCTTGTGTTCCTTCAATACGGGATGATAAAACCGCTTCCTGTGTTGTGAGAGGTGAAAGAAGTAATACCGGATTAGGCATTGTCTGCAGAATTCCATCGTAACGGGCTAACTTTCTGTTCGCTTCGCTCATTAAGCTTATCAGATGCTGCCATTCCAGTTTTTGAAGTGGAAGATTTTCAGGCTTATAAGGTTTCATTTTTGAAGCTCACTAATGAATCACAAATATTTTTGTGGCTCAAATGTAGTTATATATGAGCCACAAAGCAAATTGTGGATATTGTGTGAGCCACAAATGCTTTGTTTTTAGTGAATATTATCAATGTCTCTGAATTCAATAATTACTAAAGCTGTTAAAACAGCTTAGCACTTTTTTAGTTATTTTTTATCACCTCGATAAATCGAGGTGTTAATGAGAACTTCTGTCTTCCCGATAAATCGATTTGTTAATAAGAACTATATCCGTCATTTTCATTAACACCTTCCTTCAGCAAGGTGATTCTGTACATCAACATCACATACCACTAACTGCTTCAGCGGTTTCTTTTAATTTGAATTCAATATCTTTAACACGGATTTGGCCGCTTCTTCTTTAAGCCGTTAAAACGGCTAATGTTATGTGTTGCTTCTTTCTATCACCTCGATAAATCGAGGTGTTAATGAGAACAGTTGTTCTTCCCGATAAATCGAGGTGTTAATGAGAACTTCTGTCTTCCCGATAAATCGAGGTGTTAATGAGAACAGTTGTTCTTTCCGATAAATCGAGGTGTTAATGAGAATCATTCTATCCGTCATTTTCATTAACACCTTGCTTTAGCAAGGTGACTCTCACAAAACTAACTTACACACCTTCAACTGCTTCAGCAGTTTCTTCTAATTTGAATTCAATATCTTTAACACGGATTTGGCCGGTCATTAGTTGATTTAACATATTACTCAATAGTTGTCTCATATTCTTTAATCTATCTTTTTCCAAATCAATTTTATGATCAAAAACTTTAATCATCGCCACAATCTCAATTTGTCTTTCAATAGATGGGAACGGTATTAAAAATGTTTTTAAACGAGTTGCACTTATATTACTTTGACTAACGCCACGAGTTGCTAGCTTCTTTAAATTTCGTTGAGTTGATTGAAGGTTTAAGAAGTAATTCAAATAAAATGGATTTAGAATATTCCTTTTGGTTTTAATTCTAATCAAGTATGAAAAAAAAACAGCTTCTATATCTGATTCAAATATTGAAGTTTTACCGACCAAGTCAATACTATTCGTTCTATTAAATAGTATATCCTCTTTATTTAACTTAAATTTTTCAAATTTCTCTATATCTAAATCAACATATTGTAAATTTTCAAGTATTGTTTTTCCATCATATTGATTAGTCATTCTTAAAGCAGGATATTTTCCTTCTTGCTTCCCTTTGATTGATAAGCCATAAAGAGTTGCTTCTATAATTTCACCTAACTTTCTGACTCCCCAACTTTCCGGGATGGGACCAATCTCTGTTTGTTTTTGTGGTTCACCGTTCAGTCCTTCTGTAAAGAGTTTTTGCATTAAAGCTTTTTTAAGCTCCTGAGTGGTTTTAATTACTTGTTCCTGTGTCTCAATTGCCTGCTGTATTTTGGAAAGCACGTGAGCAATTTTTTTTTGCTCGGGAATTTTAGGAAGAGGAATTGCCATATCTTTAACATTATCATCTCTTACAGCAGGATAACTTGCTCCTGACTGATGTTTTGAAATCTTTTCAATAAATAAATCGGTAAGCATATTATAATAAAGGAAATCTTTATTAATTAAATCTTGATCAGGTCTTAAAACACAAAATGCTGTGCTGCAATACTCATCATTATAGTTTGAATTAACTTTAGCAATTCTCTTAAGAGTTGGTCGAATTGTTGCAAAGATTGTATCATTAGTTTGAATTACCTTTCTTGCCCTACCTGGTGCTTCTGATCCTTTGACAAATTGGTCACTAATAATTTTATAATTTTCATTTGAAATAGAAGATACATCCACATATTTGATATATTTATCAGGATGAACTACGGAGGGATTTCTTGTAACGGTTTTAATTATAACATCCTTTAAAAATTTGCATTCCCATTCCTCAGGGATTAAACCGATATCAGTTTGTTTGAAACCATTCGGGATTGGAATGGAGCTATTTGTTACTTCTGTTTTCTTAATT
Source organism: uncultured Ignavibacteriaceae bacterium (assembly GCA_964639355.1). Lineage (GTDB taxonomy): Bacteria > Bacteroidota > Ignavibacteria > Ignavibacteriales > Ignavibacteriaceae > JAGXRK01. Next base: position 87,043 of record CAZXCP010000002.1, on the reverse strand, counting down.
TTCATTATTCTTTATTAAGCCGTTAAAACGGCTATTGATTTTATTTAAGCTCCTTAATCCACCTCGATAAATCGAGGTGTTAATGAGATGCTACCATATACTATTTCATTTATTATTAACACCTGACTTCAGTCAGGTGATATTACTAACACAACTCACACCATCAACTGCTTCAGCAGTTTTTAATCATCAATATACTTCATTCCATACTTTGTAATAAACTCTTTATATTCATCAGTAAATGATTTCTTACGATGATGCTCCTCCTGATTGGCAATATATTCACAAACTTTACTAACAGCCGATTCCGATACAGAAAAAACTGCATAACCTCTGCCCCAGTTAAACTTTGTCCTCAATAAATCACTTTTATTAAGCCAGTGAGATGAACTGCCCTTAAATAATTGTACGGTTTCTTCAATACTTAGATTAGTAGGTAAGTCAATTAACAAATGCGGATGATCAGCGTTTACATAGTTTATTTTCATATAAATATTTTTTTCTTTGGAATATTCATAAAAGTATTCAGAGAGCTTAGTTCTTGCTTCCTTATTTAATACTTTTTCTCTTTTCAGCGTACCAAATATTATATGAAGCCAGCATTTTGAATAAGAATGAAGTGACATATTCGATTCCTTTCAGTTAAGAAGCCGTTAAAACGGCTCATTAGTTCATTTTTGATCTTTTTGTTCCACCTCGATAAATCGAGGTGTTAATAAGATTATTAGTTTTCGATTTATCTCAGTAAATCGAGGTGTTAATGAGATTATTAGATTTCGATTTATCTCAGTAAATCAAGCTGTTAAAGAGATTATTTATTTTTTTATTTTCATTAACACCTTGCTTTAGCAAGGTGGATTGGCAAGCATAAAACAAACCTTTTAACTGCTTTAGCAGTTTTACCTCTTTTAATAACCTAACTTTTGAAAAATATCTTTTAGTTCTTTATCAATTTCTTTTTGTTCCTGCTCAAGTTCCTTTAAGTCTTCGAGTATTTCACCGATAAGTTGAATCATTTTTTCATTTCCTTTTTAAGGAATGTTGACAGTTCCGATTCTAATTCTTCAACAGAAGGTAAAGCAGACTTTAATTTTGCGGGCAGCTTTTTTACAAGCTTATACTCGGCAATTCCTATTGGCTTGGATAAATTTCGAAGGGAGTATTCGGCAATTATCCTGTTTTTTGATTTGCACAAAATCAGTCCGATAGATGGATTATCCTTATCAGATTTAAGCTTTGAATCAATACCGGATAAATAAAAGTTCATCTTACCGGCATACTCTGGTAAGAATTCTCCTGTCTTCAAATCAACCACAACGAAGCAATGGAGTTTATAATTATAGAATAATAAATCTAATGCATAATCTTTATCACCTATGTTCAGCCGGAATTGATTCCCGATAAATGCAAATCCTTTACCCAGTTCCAACATTAATTTTGAAATATTCCTAATAAGAAAATTCTCAAGTTCAATTTCTTTTAATTGCTCTTTTACACCCCAGATGTCTATTATATAAGGATCTTTCAATGTTTGGTTCGCCAGTTCGGAAACCGGGGAAGGAAGTGATTGCTTAAAGTTGGTTACTGCTTTACCAGTGCGGTTATATAGATTTGATTCAATCTGATTTAATAAAACATTACGCGACCATCCGTTCTCAATTGTTTTTCTTATATACCACTCTCTTTCGGTTTTGTTTTTTACCTTTTCCAAAAGTGTGATGTGATGATACCAGGGAATTTGTGCAAGTGGTTCTTGCACAATTGGATCTTTCAGTTTGTTGCCTATTGTTTGTGCAAGTGGTTCTTGCACGAAGTCAGGGTAAGATTCAGCAAATTTTCGCATATACAGCAGGTTCCTTCGCGATAGTCCTTTAACTTCGGCGAATTCAGCCGACAAATCTGATGCTAATTTTAAAATTACTTTACTGCCCCAACCCTCTTTTTTTTGTCGTTCCAGTATTGTTTTGCCTATATCCCAATAAAGAAAGAGTAATGATCTGTTTGCAGAGAGAGCAACTGCGTAACGTGCCTGCCTGATTTTTTTCTTAATTTCATCAAGAAATAAAGTGTATTTCTTTACAGTTATAATTTCTTTCTTCATCTCATATTCAATCAATAATTAATAACCCAACTTCTGAAAAATATCTTTTAACTCTTTATCAATTTCTTTTTGTTCCTGTTCAAGCTCTTTCAAGTCTTCTAAAATTTCACCGATTGGTCTGTAGATTTCTTCTTCTGCAGTATGTATGTAACGTGTTGGTGACAAGTTGTAATCGTTTTTTATTATCTCATCTTTGTCAATCACTTTGCTGAACTTATCAATTTCTTTCCAGTTGAGATAGGCATCAACAATTTTATTCTGGTTTTCTTCAGGGATAAAGTTCTTCGGCTGCCCTTTCTGGAATTCTTTTGAAGCATTAATAAGTAAAACTTTATTCTTTTTACTTCCTGCCTTGCCGGCAGGCAGGTTGTCTTTTTTCTTATTCAGAAACAGAACTATCCCCGGTGCAGAAGTATTATAAAAAAGATTTTCCGGTAAGTATAAGACACCTTCAATTAAATCCTGTTCAACAAACCACTTTCTAATTTCTTTTTCTTTGTTGGTGCTCTGGTTTCCTGAACCTCTTGAGACTGCGCCTGTATCGAGTACAATTCCTGCTCTTCCCTTTTCATTTAATGATGCGAGTATATGTTGTGCCCAGCCCCAATCTGCTGTTCCATTAGGTGGGAATCCTGCGGTAAATCTTTCAAGTTCATCATTCTCATAAGTTGACTGCTTAAATACATCCTGATTCCACATTGGATTAGCAGTTATTAAATCAAACTTCCTAAGTTTATTACCCACTTTGAATTTTGGTGTTCCCATTGTATCACCAATTTCAATAGTGCCTTCCATATCGTGAATAACCATATTCATATTAGCCATTGCCCAGGTTGTACCGATAAACTCCTGCCCATAAAGCTTTAGCGGGGCATATCTGGTTTTTGAGCGCAAGGACATTTTTTCCTGAAGCACAATCTGAAGCTTAATTAATAATCCGGCCGATCCGGTGCAGGGATCATAGGCTTCCATACCAGGTTCAGGATCAAGAATTCGAGCCATAATTTTTCCAACTTCCATCGGAGTGTAAAACTCACCTGCACTTTGTCCGCCGCCTTCGGCAAATTTACGGATTAGATATTCATAGCTTTTTCCAATAATATCCGGCTCTACATCTTTCAGTCCCAATCGCTTCTGACTAATTTTTTCAATTAAATTGCTTAATCGGTCATCATCAATATCTCTTTGTCCGTGAGTAGTTGCATTGAAATCAACTCTGTCTATTATTCCCTGCAAGCGTGGATTTTCTCTGGCAATATCTCTGAGCTTGTTGGTTAGTTCTTCACCAATCTTCGTAGATAGTTTACGTATAACAGACCAGGTAGGATCATCAAAGCTATCAGGTTTTAAAGGAATGTAAAATCGAATTAGCTTTCTATCTTTTTCAATTAGCTTTAATGCTTTTTCTTTATTTCCAATCTTGTCAGTGATTCTCTGAACTTCATCATCGAATACATCGCATAAGCGTTTTACAAAAATTAGGGGTAGAATAAAGTCTTTGTACTTTGGTGCGTCTTGCGCTCCTCTGATAGCACAAGCCGCATCCCATATCCAGGATTCAAGGGATTTAGAGTTGTTGTTGTTTCCCATAAAAATATTATTATTTAATTTCTTTACGTATGCCGATATTTCGCACCAACTCATCACCCCCGAAGAAAGGAAGAAATTAAAAGGGAGTGATCAAATTCAATCGTAGGTCAAAAGTATAATCAGCAGCCGCATAAAAATAAAAAAATCTGGGGTTTATATCTAACATAAATAGCAATCAATTTAGCTGTTTAACCATTTACTACTTTATCAATCGCTTTTATGGTTTTAACGTTCACCCCATGCTTTCAGCAGGCAGGTCTTTCAATCAATCAATCATACAATCATACAATCATCCATTCACCTTCACTATAACCATTGTCATATCATCGTTTACTTCTGTGGTGCCGCGGAAGGTTCTTACGGATTGCCATACTTCATTCATTATCTGTGTTGACCTGTAACCGGATTTTTTGATAAGCAGTTCTTTTAGATTTTCTTCACCGAAAAGTTCATCACGTTCATTCATCGCTTCGGTTATGCCGTCTGAGAAGAAAGCATAAATTTCACCCGGCTGCAGTTTCATTTCTTCTTCAACCAGAGTCTGCTCAAAGATGATTCCCTTTTCAAGTCCGAGACCGATGCCTCTCGATTTAAGTGACTGAACGGTTCCATTGGTTGCTTTGTATAATGGAAGATGTCCTGCCCTGCAGAATTTAATTGTTCGTTTCTCCGTATCGAATAAAGCGAGAGTTAATGTAACGAACCAGTTTCGTTCAATTGATTCATACAATTTTTTATTCACTTCAACAAGAATGTCCTTGGGTGAAAGAATGTTATTGCACGCAAGCTGTATCATAGTCTGCACTTTCGTCATATAGAAAGATGCGGGCAGACCTTTACCCGAAACATCACCAACGGCAACAAATAATTGAGTATCTGATATCTGAATGAGGTCAAAATAATCACCACCGACCTGCATTGCAGGAATCATCTCTCCGCAGATGTCGAGTCCCTGCATATCGGGAATACATCTTGGTAAAAGACTTTGCTGTATCTGTCTTGCAAGTTCAAGATCACGTTCAAGTTTAAGTTTCTCGGATTCGGTTTCATACAGCCGGGCATTCTCAATAGATATTGCAATTTGATTGGCTGCTGCACTGAGCAGCTCAAGATCTTTTCCTGCGAACTGACTTCCGGAATATTTTAAACCGAAGAGCAGCATTCCGACTACTTTATTCTTAACATACATTGGAACTGCGGTATAAAATCCCTCCTCGATCATTTGCCTGAAGTTGTCCGGGAAAATTCTTTCAAAATCATTCTGCTGTAATACAGGAAGATCGTTTGTTGAATTTTTATCCTTAACAAAGAGGCTAAGGCTGGAATTAGTAATAAGACATTCGCTTTTACTGATGCCGAAACTCTTAACAAGTTTTAGTGCACCTGTTTTTTCATCACGGATAAGTATTCCGAATTTTTTAAGCTGAAGAGCCTCAACAAAAGTGGATTGAGTTATATCAAGTATGTTTTCCAAACCAACCACGGTTGGTATATCGTGGCTGAACTTCATCAATATTTTCTGATGAGCAAATTGCTCGGGATAAAATCGTTTTGTAAGAAAATCCTGGAACCGGTCTTTTGTTGATTGAAAGATTAAAGCAAAAACAATAAAGAATACTCCGGCAATAATTCCCTGCTGATCGGCGCCCAGAGCAGAACTGATACTTTGCCCGATAACATAAATAACAAAGAAATAAATTGCAGCTATACCAAGTGTGGCTGTTCCGTATATTATTGTATTCTTAATTACTTCACCCACATCGAGAAGCTGATACTTGAAAATTGCATATGCAAATCCCAGCGGTACAAGAACCAGCAAAACAACAGGCATATAGTATTCAGGCGAATTATAAATTGTATCTGTAATTGCAGGCGCAATATTATTTACATAAATACCAACAATTAAACCGAATATCATCGAGATAAGAAAGATCAATACAGGTTTTCTATGAGGTGTTTTTCTTACACTCCAGAATTGGAAGAACATTGAAACTATTGCGGCTATCATTGCCGAAGTAACTATAATTCCTAATACACTCCTGTACTGAACAAAATAAGAAACTGAAATGACTCTGGCATTAAGTGCAAGATGACCTAAAATATTCCCGGTAACCGACATTAAGAAAGGGACTAATATTAGAAGCAGCTTAACCCATGTTTTTTCTATAAAGCGAAAAGGCTTTGGGAACGTCCATACAAATGCCAGAAGCACAATCGGGACAAAACTATTACCAATAATTATCAGACTGCCGATGAGAGTGCCCAGAAATTGTGAGTTTTCAAATAGCTGCTGCATCCCTCCGAACCTCGGAACAAGAGCCTGCATAGCAGTAAATATGGAAAGAACACCCAGTGCATAAAAGAGTCTTTGTGAAAGTCCATCCGGTTTTGCCGAAAGAACTATGAAACCGATTATAAGATAAATCAATGCACTTACGGAAGCAGCAAGAGTTCCATATTCAACAAGTTTTTTAACGTAAACTTTAGTATCAAGAATTTCACCATCGGGTTTCTTAACTTTATAGTGAACCAGTTCTCCGTAATTGAATGAGTTAAGAATATTCTGCGCTTGAAACGGATTTTTTATCTCTGTACTATCAATTTCAAGAAGCTGATCGCCATCTCTTATTCCTGCATTCCAGGCAACCCCGCCAATCTTAACATTAGAAAAGAAAATCGCTGCCGGCTCATCCATAGTCTTCATTTGCTGCTCAGGAAGCCATAAGCATTCATCATTTGATGCCACATTAACTTCAAGAGTAAAGTAAATATTCAGAAGCGCAACGGCAATCAAGAGTATTGTAAAAGTGATTACAATGTTTGAACGGTATTTAAGAAATATCTTTGTCAATTTCCTTCACACAAATAATTAGCTGTTAAAAGAATTAAAGCTCCAGTATTTAAAAATATATTTAATTCGTGCTGCCAATGATAATGTAAACCGTTAAAACGGTTATCTCTAACTTAATATTTAACAGTTCTCAACGGGATTAATCCCGTTGAGAAATTATTCAAACCCAAACTATCCAAACCGTTTGAAACGGTTTTTAATTATATAGTCCCACCCGGTCAATTTTATATTATTTTATTTTACCTTTACTACAATCATTGTAAGATCGTCTGACTGTACAGTGCCGGATGCAAAATCCACAACTTCATTTCTTATTTTATTAAGTATCTCTTTTGCACCCATAGAGGAAGATTCTATAGCAATTTCTTCAAGTCGGGTGTCAGAGAACTCTTCGCCTTTAGTATTCATCGCCTCCGAAATACCATCCGTAAAGAATATAATTACATCGTCTTTTTGAAGCTGAAGTTCTTCAGATTCGTAAGGTATTACTGTTTTCATCACACCTAAAATAATTCCGCCGACGGTAAGTTTTATTATATTGCCATTTCTAACTAGCAGCGGAGGATTATGACCGGCGTTAACATATCTAAAAATTCTTTTTTGCTGATCAAGTACTCCCCAGCAGAAGGTAATAAATCTTCCATCCGAAGTGTTTTCCGAAATCAGATCATTTATCAGCTTTGTGGATTCTTCCAGATCCATTTGCTGAACACATATAACACGCAAAAATGCCTGGATATTTGCCATAAGGAGTGAAGCGGGAATCCCCTTACCGCTGACATCAGCTATTGCCAGGCAGTAATTATCTTCATCAAGTTTTATAATGTCATAATAATCTCCGCCAACCTGCCTGGATGAAATATTCAGAGCTGCAATATCAAATCTGTCTAATACAGGAATTGATCGGGGTAAAAGGTTCCTCTGAATATCGCGGGCAAAATCAAGCTCCTCTTCAAGCTTGTATTTTTCAAGTGCCTCCTGAAATAATCTCTTGTTTTCAAGAGAGATGATAGCAAGACTTCCGACTGAATATATAAACTCAATATCGTCGTTAGTGAATTCCTGCTGACTGATTCTCTTGCCCAATATTATCAATCCTTTTGTTTTACCCTGAAGCTGCATTGGTACAATAAGATTTACTTCAAGTTCAGACAACAGAGGAAAATCTTTTTCAATCGTGTCAATCGTAACCGGTGATTGAATACTTCTGTAATCATATTTTTTTATTATCTCCAGTAAATCATTTACATGAAATTTTGATTCAAGCATCTGAACACTTTTATCATCAAATTTTATCAAAGCATATTTGGAAACAAGGAACTGTCCTATTAGAGCGAATACCAGAAGACGGGTAACTTTAGAAGATTCATTGAATAATCCGAACTCTTTACTTAATTCAAATAGTGAGTTTAGTCTTTGCACCCGCGAATCAAGCACCCGGTTGACTAATTTCAGCTCATTAATAACAATAGAATTCTGGATGGCAGTGGCAGATATATTAAGTATTGTTCGTAAAAATTCCAGATCATCCTCTGAATATTCCTGGCTATTCAGTTTTTCTCCTAAAGATACAATGCCAAGGCATTCACTGGATGAGCTTATCTTTTCAACAACTTGCAAATTTGCTTCTTTCATAAAATCGGACAGCAGCTCGCTGAAATTACAGTCATCATCTACTTTCACTCTCGGAAAACCAGAAATTATATTTTCGGGAATTCCTTTAAATGATTTTAAGGCGAGTTCGTCATTCTGAGTAAGTGCAATAAAACCTTTAGTAGTTAAAAATTTTCCAAGACAAGTAAGCAGTACATTATTCAAAATGAAGTTTATATCGAGGCTGGAGTTGATTACCCGGCTGAAATCAACCAGTGCAGAGAGATTACGTTTAAATCTTATGTAATCATTATCCGGCACTGCTTCTAGCTCCTGAAATATTTTTGATAAGCATTACACGGTTGTATTTTCCGGGAACACTTACATATTTCACATCATCCATTAAAGATTTCATAAGGAACATTCCGAGCCCGCCAACTCTTCTCTGCCTGTAATACTTTTGCAGATCCGGTTCCGGGATCAGATCAGGCTCAAAGGATGATCCGTGATCCTGTATTATTACTGTAAACTTATCATTAGTATAATCCAGTTCGATTTTAATTTCACCTTCAGGTTTAGACCCATAAGCATGTTTAATGATATTTGAACAAGCTTCATCCACGGCAAGCATTATATCTTCAACGGTATCTTCCTGTATTCCGACTTCGCGCGCGGCAGATGCAATAAAATCCCTTATCGATGAAAGATTTTCCGTCCGGCTGCTAACAATAAGTTTTTTATTTTCTAATTTATTTTTCACTGCTGCTTTTCTCATCGAATTTATTTATGGCTTCTTCTTCAGACTTATAAATTTCATAAAGAAGCGGGAATCCCAGTAGATCGAAGATATTATAAACTTTATCGCTCATTCCGGAAAGTTTAATATCACCCTCATTATCTCTGATTTTCTCAATATATGCCATAAATACCCCCAATCCGGCACTGCTTATATAAGCCAGGTCTCTGAAATCAACCACTATTCTGAACCGGTTTGAACCGATCAGTTTTGTAAATTCATTTTCAAGCGAAGGCGCAGTGTGAGCATCAAGAAAACCTTTAAGGTTTAAGATGCTTACTTTGCCGTGCTCTCTAACTGATGTGCTGAACTCTGCCATTCATTTACTCCATTTAAATTATTTTTTTGCTTCCATTTTAAAATTACTAATGTGATATCGTCATATTGCGAGTGACTGCTGGAAAATACTGTCACATCGTGAATAATTTTATTCGCAATGTCATCAGCAGATTTATCCGCATTATCTATAACGATTTTTGATAATCTTTTATCTCCAAAATCATCAAGCTCTTTATTCTTTGCTTCTGTAATTCCATCTGTATAAAGAATTAATGTATCGTTGTCTTTTAAATCTATCTCCTGTGCCTGAATTGTTTTTTCAAAGAAATCGTTAGACGCCAATCCAAGTCCCATTCCTTCGGGTTTAAACTCCAACACGGCAGAATTGCGCACGAGCAATGCAGGACAGTGACCCGCTCTGGCCAAATACAGCTTTTCATTTTTCAGATCGATGACGCCGTATAATGCACTGACAAAACTGTTTCTGCTTAATGTTTCCCTTAATACCTGATTTGCTTTTACCAGAATTTCCTTCGGACTGTTAATAATTCTCGATAATGTTTCAAAAATTCCTTTAACCTCTGCCATAATAAATGCTGCTGATATCCCTTTTCCCGAAACGTCGGCTATAACAAACCCAAATTTATCATCACCGGTTTCAAAGAAATCATAATAATCTCCACCTACTTCAAATGCCGGTATAAATACCGAAGATATGGAAAGTTTTTCCAGCACCGGATCATCAGATGGCAGAATTTTTTTCTGGATCTCCCGTGCAACATCAAGTTCCTTTTCAAGTCTTTCTTTTTCTATGGATTCACTTAATAGTCTGGAATTCTCAATTGCCACCGAAGCATAATCGGAAAAAGTTTTTATTGCATTTTTATCTTCTTCATAAAAGATCAATTCATTCTTACGGGAAGCAATGAGAAATCCTTTAACATCATTATGTGTTCTTAACGGTGATACCATAATATTGCCGAATTTTTCGGATAACTGATTCTTAACTGTATAATCATCGATGTTGAGGATCATGGTATCTTTAAGTTCATCAATTTTACGATGACGGAATAAGTAATCATTTATAACATCAGCATCAACGTAGGCTGCATTTCTAATTGCTATGGTTTTGTTACCGCCGCTTTCCTTAAGCACAATCCAGACGGAATCTGCACTGCTGACTTTTGTAGTAATATCGGTTACGGTTTCTGCAAGGTCATTGAAATCCAGAACTTGAGTAATCAGCTTACTGAAATACTGTAATGAAGAAACTTCCTGTGCTCGCCGATCATATACTTCCGCAGTAGGAATATGAAACATTGTAGTAAAAAACAGGAAAGTGAAATAAACTGCACCGTAAAGCAAAATCAGATTTGATAACTGGTTTAATGCAGGTGAAAATCCGAATAAAAGCTGGCCGTGAATTCCGGTAATGGAACTATTGATTAGATTCACAATGAACAGTGCAGAAATAACCACCGACAAAGCCAGCAGTGATAATTTTTCTTTTTTGTTTATGAAGGCTATCCACGATATTCTTATTGAGTTTACAGCAATCAGAATTATCGATAGAATGAAAAACGTATTCCTGATGAAAGAATATTCATCCCCCCTGAACAATGCAGTTGATATTATTGACAAAAAAATGAATATGAGCATTGTCTGAAAATATACACTGACACTTTTCGTCTGCTTAAAAAAGAACAACTCCCTGAATGTCATGAGTACATAAGCAAAGAACACAAAAAAAACAGTTACATAAATAAGACTCACTAATGTAGACACTATTCCGGGATCAAGATGCTGCCTATTGATATTTTCAAAAACCCCGCTCATCAAATTTTCTGAAAATGCAATTATAAAAAAAGCAAATGCATTCAGTATTCCTATATTCATAATTAAAGAAAGCGGGGCAGGCTTCTTCTCCCTTATTTTATCCATGATGTAAAGGCAAAGTATCGAGAAGGCAACAATTACAAGAGCATCATTAATAAAATTTAGTAAATAGGAATCGCCTGAAAAGAAGAAAATCTTGAATACTGCAAGAGCCAGCATCAGGGAAACAAATAACTGAAGCTTCGAATTACTGATCAACCTTGTTACGCTGAAACTCAATTTAATTCCTTTTTTCATATTTGTTAATCTTTATCTTCAAACGCTGGTTAAAATTACAGGATTTTAACCTTACTTTAAAGAAAAGAATTACAGGCGGGATATTGGCTGAACAGTGGTTTTTGACAATGATCAGCGGTTAATTGTTAGAAAAGGAGACCTTTCGGAGATATGAATATTTAAAATTTAATATCCTTAAACAATTAATGTTTGTCAACCTATTTCAGGACAAGACACTCTTAACTCTTAACTCTTAACTCTTAACTCATAACTCTTAACTCTTAACCCTGAACTCATAACTCAAAATTTATATCTCAATTCCTCTCAATTTAGGTTTAACGGTGTCAGGTACTGCCGGCGGATCAACCTGCAGATTGCGTATTTCTTCCCGGAATCTTCTCATTTCTTCTTTAAGTTCGTTCATTTGTTTACGAAGTTCCTCATTCTGGTTAAAAAACAGACTATCATTAAAAAAGAAATTAAATCCTTTCGAGGTTGAATCATCGAAGAAATTGAATGAGTCAGAGTTAAACTTTCTTAATGAATCTAACGAACGAAACGGCATATTGATGAGAGAATCTAAATTTTTACCATTAAAATGAAACGATCTGGAGCCGGTTGAATCATTACTGCGTACTTCAACTTTAAATTTTCTTTTTAAGGATTGTTTGTCCGGGATTCTGTTAACATACACTTCTACATTTTTCAACGCGTCTTTAATTACTGCATTCAGACTATCAAGGTCAGGAATTTGTATATCAAGTTTTTGCATTACAACATCAGGAATATTAACCCGGAATTTTTCAGAATCGAAATGCACAGAAAAATCTTCAGCCCAGGATGAATCCTTTTCTAATCTTTTAAATGTAGTATCGACTCTTATTAGATATTCCATTCGTACATGGTTGCGTTCCGTATCAGCCAGTTCTCTTTGCATTTCCATCATTTCTTTTCTGAAAGCTCTGTCATCAAAAACAAAAGTATCGGTAAAAATACTATCAGGAGTAAAGAAAATATATTTATTCTCTTTCAATGGTTTTATTTCCCGAACAAACTGTGCTAACTGCAGATAATCATTTGCTTTTGTTTGATGAGGAACGATATTGTTGTACACACTTGCATTCTTGCTTTTTGCAAATGCAAGTATTTCGGCAGCAATTGCTTTTTGATAATTCCATAAATTAGGATTGATAACTATAGCATTTTTATCGCTCACCAGAACCTGTGTCATCAATTCATCTGAATATGATGCTATAATTGAATCCATCTCTCTTTTTTGATCTTCATCAAGATCAAGAGCCTGTATAAAATTTGCAAAGCTGTTTTCCTTCACTGCTGATGGTGATTTTTTTATCTCAAAATACTCTTTTCCATTAGTATCATAACCTAATTTTAGAAAGTGTTGGTCGGTTTTATCTAACGGCAGCTCGGAATTAAACGCAAAGTTAAAAATATCTTCATTAGTAAGATTAGCAGCGAATAATAAAGGTTGTAGGTTCTCTTTGTAAAGTGCTGCAAGATTTGACTTCTGTTCTTCAATTACATCCTGAATCAGATCGGGATAAAACTTAAGAGAAATCATCAAAGCTGCTGTAACAAGTGTCAATGCAGCCGCAGGTATCCATTTTTTTGTCTTGGAAAAAATTGGTTTGAATGAACTTAATTCAGCACTTAGCCTGGATTGAAAAAATGGTGCTTCCGGAATCCGTTCGTAGCTTGTGGATGTCAGTTCCTTAAGCCTTTTCATATCAGCAAGTTCTTTCTGCAGTTCAAGAGACGAACTTATCTTTCCTTCAATATATTCTTTCTCTTTCGGTGAAAGTTCACCGTCAATATAGGCGGATAGTAATTCCTTATCTTTGTAAAAATTTTTCATCATAGTAATTCCTTTTCAAGAGGCTTAAGAATTTTTTTCAATCCTTCTCTTGCTCTGAAAATTCTTGATTTAACAGTTCCTATTTCACACTGCATTGTTTCCGCTATTTCCTGGTAACTGAATCCCTCAATATCTTTTAGTAAAAGGGGGATTCTCATTTTATCCGGTAATTGAGAAATTGCATGTCGTACTATAGACTTTGTATCAGAACTTTCAGGTGAAATTTCATATCCCGGGTCTTCCTGAGTATCCCTGAACGGAAGAACAATCCTTCGAATACTTTTTCTTCTGAGATGATCCTTACACTTATTTACGGTTACACGATATAACCAGGTAGTAAACTGAGATTCAAACCTGAAATTCTTCAGACTCCTGTAAACGGTTATAAACACATCCTGTGCAATATCATCAATGGCATCCCTGTCACTAAGGGTCAGGTAAATAATATTTCTTACCTTTTCCTTATGACGTTTGACAAGTTCATCGAATATTTCTTCTTCACCGTCAATAAACCGTTTAATTAGTGAAAAATCGTCATCAAGCTTCAGGATCTTTGGAACTTCCATATTCTCCTTATTTTCCGGATTCATTGTATTAGACGCCTTTTTTATTATCTGGTTCCACTAAACTAAATAAGAAATTTTTCTAAATCATGATTATCTGATGGACGGATTATTTAATTTTATTCAACCTTGCATGAATATTGCCATCTAAGTAAATTCACATTAAATATTTTTGGAGATTATTTATGCGTACAAAACTTGTTGAGAAGTATAACGCCGTTGTCATTGAACTTAAGGGAAATGTGATGGGCGGCGATGATACGAAAGAGTTTACTGAGACCCTTCATAAATTGATAGAGGAAGGAAAGAACAATGTGATTGTAGATCTTTCCGCCGTTAAATTTATGAACAGTTCAGGCCTTGGTATGCTAATCAGCGGCCTTACAACTATGAAAAGGGCAAATGGAAATTTGAAGCTTGCTAATGTTACAGACAAAATTGAAAGCCTGCTAATAATAACCAAGCTTATAACCATATTTGAGTCTTACGAGTCAGTTGATGAGGCTGTAAAAAGTCTTTCCGAATAATATTAAGATTCAGTGATTTTTATTTCAAACTCCGGATCGGTATTCGGAGTTTTATTTTGTTCAAACAGAAATTTTAAGGTAAAATAATTAATGAGCGCAACTGTACTTGTCGGCAGCCAGTGGGGCGATGAAGGAAAAGGTAAAATTGTTGATATTCTCAGCGAGAAATTCAAGATTGTTGCCAGATACCAGGGCGGAGCTAATGCCGGACACACTGTAATTATAGGCGAAAAACAATATATTCTGCATTTAATTCCATCTGGAATACTAAGAGAGGATGTAATCTGCGTAATTGGAAATGGTGTTGTGATTGATCCTTCCGCTTTACTTGAGGAAATAAACATTCTCGAAAAGAACGGAATTAATGTTGAGGGAAGGCTTTATATTAGTCATAATGCACACCTAATAATGCCATATCACAAATTGTTGGATTCTATAAGCGAAAGCGGTGAACAGAAAATTGGAACAACCGGCAGAGGTATTGGTCCTTGTTACATAGATAAATTTGCCCGCAAAGGAATCCGTATTGTTGATTTACTGGACAGAGCCGAACTTGAAAAGAAAATAAGAGCAAACCTTAAAGAGAAAAATGAGTTACTTAAAAAAGTTTATGAACACGAAGGTTTGGATGTAGATTCTATTGTAAAGGATTATTTAGAATTTGATAAAACGATTGATAAGTATATTAAAGATGTTCCGGCATTTCTTAACCAGGCACTTAATGAAGGTAAATCTGTATTACTCGAAGGTGCACAGGGTACATTGCTGGATATCGACCACGGTACTTATCCGTTTGTTACTTCAAGCAGTCCTACTTCAGGCGGAGCCTGTACAGGAACCGGAATTCCTCCGACGAAAATTGATTCCGTAGTTGGAATAGTAAAGGCTTACACCACAAGGGTTGGCAACGGACCGTTTCCAACAGAACTATTAAATGATGAGGGTGAAAAACTAAGAAAAATAGGAGCGGAATTTGGTGCAACTACGGGAAGACCGCGCCGCTGCGGATGGTATGATGCTTTTCTGGTAAGCTATTCTCAAATGGTAAACGGTATTACTTCTGTTGCAATTACTAAACTTGATGTGCTGAGTGGATTTGAAAAGATTAAGGTCTGCATCGGTTATGAGTTAAATGGAAGACGATTGAAATCATACCCTTCTTCTGTTGACCAGTTATCTTCTGTTACTCCTATATACGAAGAACTGGAAGGATGGAATGAGGATATAAGTAATTGCTTATCCTATGATGATCTTCCTGTTAAAACCAAAGAATATCTCGAGTTTATTGCTAAACATTCGGGAATAAAAATTGAAATTATTTCAGTCGGTCCAAAGCGTAAACAGACTTTTTTTGTTTAATGTTTAAGTAAATACGGCTAAGGAATAATTTTTTCTGTATGAGCTGTTAAAAAGCCCGAACCATTTAGTCCGGGCTTTATAGATTATAGCAGTTTTAATCTTTTATTTATTTACTATAACGACATTTGTCGCTATTTCATTAGCATCATTTTGCGCGACTCAACAAAACTACCCGCCTTAATTTTATATATATAAATTCCACTTGATAGATTACTTGCAGTAAAATCAATTTCGTAAACTCCACCGGATTTTTCTTCATTTACTAAAGTTGCTACTTCTCTTCCAAGTACATCATAAACGCCTAGAGTTACAAATTCACTTGTTGGTATTGAGTAAACTATTCTTGTAGTTGGATTAAAAGGATTAGGGTAATTTGCCCTAAGTTCAAATTTAGAAACAGTAACACCATCATTCACAGAAGTTGGGGATTCAATTGTAAAAGTTTTTTCAGCGGCAAACTCTGAAGCTAAAAATCCGTTATCCACAGCCTGAACGCTCCAGTAATAATCACCGGGGTCAAGTCCGCGAATCTGCCAGGAAGTATTGTGATTTGTGTTTCCAAATGAAGGAATTGATCTTAAACCGGATTCCTGATAGGACATTGCTGAATAAATATCAGAAGCGCCGGGACTTGTTCCAACACGCAGATTATAAGTTATTGATTCTGTTCCGGTTTCCGGATCGGATGCTTCATCCCACATCAGTTTAACAATATCAGAACTAATCACTTCGCTTAGTCCGGTTGGAATTGAAGGTCTGCTGTTCGGTGTAGTGGAAACATTTTCATAAAGATATGTAACATAAGTTTGATTGTCCTTATCATAACCAGCAAGCATTAAATCAAGTTTTCCGTTATTGTTAAAATCACCCCAGGATGCTACGCTTAATGCAAGTTGCTCAAGTGAATCTTCAGATGCAGCAAAATTGCCGCTTCCATCATTTAGAAATAGTTTTGTGAATGGTTCAATACCTGATGCATTGTTAGAACCGGAAAGAAGAATATCGATATTGCCATCGTTATTAACATCAGCCCAGATTCCGGTGCTGTTTATCATTCCGGGTAATTGAATGTCAGCCTTTTCAAATGTTTCATTTCCTAAATTCTCGTAAATAGCAGTGAAAGCCGCTTCGAAACCAAATAATTCAAACTTGCGATCACCTGTCACGAGTAGATCCAATAAACCGTCGTTGTTATAATCTCCCCAACTAACAGAACCGGTAAAAATTCCAGCTATATTAGTTTGAACTTCAGTAAAAGTGCCGTCACCATTATTTCTGTAAAGTTTGGTTACTCCTTTTGAAATATTGTTATCTATATCATCTTTCCCGGCAATAACCAGGTCAAGAGTACCATCATTATTAAAATCTCCCCAGGCAGCACTTCCCTGCCAAACTCCAACCAGATTAACTGAAACTTCTTCAAACTGTCCATTTCCAAGGTTACTGTATAATTTAGAAGTTGGAATAAAATCTCTATCAAGTCCTGAAAGTACAAAATCTATCGTTCCGTTATTATCAAAATCAGCACAGGCAATGGAAGCATAATATACTCCTGTAATATTATTTGAAGTCTGGGAAAAGGTTCCATCACCATTGTTTATATATACTTTCGTTTCTGGTCTTTGAAGAAGTTGATAGTAACCAGAGATTATGATATCGAGAAGTCCGTCATTATTCACATCAACCCAGGCGCCCGCGCCGTTAGAGAGTTTTATAAGAAATGAATTTTGATTAAGTGTAAAAGTGCCGTCGCCATTATTAGTATAAATGGTGGAGAAACCATTCCAGGGATATGGGCCTCCCGCAAATAGTATGTCCAGAAATCCATCATTATTGTAATCACCCCATATAATATTTCCTCCGGTAAACCCGGGAAAATTAAGGCTGGTTTTTGTAAAGTTTTGAGAAATCGAATTAGTAGTTGAAATCATCAATATTAAAAACAGCAGATGAAGTGATCTGTTTAACATATATCCTCCTGGAAGAATGTTGGTAAAATGATATAAAGTTAACGCTTCTAATCTTCAAATAGTTCAATTTTTAATTCACCTATTTTACTTTTTTAAAAAAAAAGTTGATTAATGATAAGCTCTCTTAAGCAAGATTCAATAGATTAAATGATAAGATTTTAAATAATTTCCTTATCAGTAATGTTTTATGCTGATGATGTACCTTAAAAAAGGTTTTTATCTTCACAACGCATTGCTTATATTTTATATTATAGTCAATAGATTTAATATGATAAATCATTTTTCAGGCTATAGGTAAATGTTATTATTGTTTATTAAATACAAAGTCACTATAAGTCTTGACTCTCTCACTAAATCAATCAAAAAATAGAGGAGAAAATAAACTATGAACTCAACAATTAAAGTTCTGATATTTCTTGCTGTTATATTTGCGCTTTTTACATTTATTGGATGTGAGAAGAAATCCGATGCACCGGAACTAAAAGAAGAAACAACTCAGGAGGAACCGGCAAAAATCGAAGAAACTCCTGAAGAAATTACTGAACCTGAGGTTCCTGTTGTTCAGATTCCGGATTTAAAAGGTCAATGGACGGGGAAATTTGATGCCCGCAATACAGTGCTTAATATTACTGAACAAACAGACAGCACATTTAAGGGTAGAATCACCATCAGTTATCGTGAAGTAAGTAATCAGGAAGTGGAAGGTACAATCAGTCCTTCCACAATGCGCATGACTATGAAAGATATGCTGCACAGCAGATTTAGGGGAAGATATTCAGGAACGTTGTCGGGGGATGGAAAGAACTATTCCGGAACATTTACAATGGATCTGGATAAATCTCAATTTTCATTTAACTTAAACAAGAAATAATAATAAGATAAGGAGTCACTAAAATGAAAAAACTAATCTATCTGATACTCTTTTCAATAGCAGGTTTGATACTAATTTCATGCGATTCAGACAATGACCCAATTACACCCGCTGCAAAAGGTAATTTATTTGTTTCATCTATTCCGGCTGGAGCACAAATATGGATTGACGGCGTTAACTCAAATAAAGTAACACCTGATACAGTAAAGGATCTTGATCCAAAAACTTATGAAGTTACACTTAAACTTGTAAATTATTTTGATACCACTTTTACAATAAGCGTTTCGGGAAACCAAACTTCAGTAGTAACAAATGTACAGCTCGTTTCAAATGTTTTACTTGATTCATTTGGACCGGTTCGCATCTGGGAAACAGTTGGTACCACTGCATCTCAACCCAGTGGACTAGATCTTTCTACTGGTAATGCTTATGGAATAGGTGCAACTAACCCGGACAGAGCATTAGTTGATATTTATTATACTTCCACAGGGTTCGTTGTTCAGAGCGCTGATATCAGTCCTAATATGACAAGGGTTACTAAATTCAGAGTAGGCACTGCAAGCGATTTAAATGATGGAGTTGACTCTCCATTACACACCGCCGGTACCTGGACAAACAATATGGGTGACAGAGAAACAAATTATGTGTTTCTTTATGATCAGGATGGACATTATACAAAGATTAAGATTGTTGATTTTGGTGGCGGTACTTTCGGTAACCCTGCCTGGGTAGAGTTGCAATGGTTTTACAACAAAACCATGGACGATACCAGATTTTAAGTAGCAAAAAGTTTTACTTATAAGCCGCAGCAATGCGGCTTTTTTATTATTGTTAAATAAATCAGAAAATTTCTCGACTTTTTCCCCTCTTTTTTATAATGCTTTTATCTAATTTTAATAGTGTGAATAACTTCAATTAATAGGTGATCTATGAAAATGGCTGGCGGTCCCGCTTCAGTAAATTTTAAACTATTTCTTCTGTTCATAGCGCTTGTAATTGCCGGTGGTACATTATACTATACGCAATTATTGGTTACAAAACTTCAGGAGAAGGAACGACAGGTAGTTGAATTGTATGCCAAGGGAATTGAATACCTGGCAAATACTACTAATCCGGATGTTGATATTACCTTCCTGTTTGATAATATAATTAAGCCGATAGATTTCCCAATGATAATTACAGACGGCGAAGATGATCTTAAAGTGCGCAATAAATCCGATGCAAGAAATGTTAACTATGATAGTTCCCTTTCAGATTCGGAACTTCAGGAGTTTTTTGCGGATCTTATAAAAAAAATGGATGCGGTTCACCCACCCATTGTTGTTGCATACGAAGACACTTTAATTCTGTCTAAGATTCATTATGGTGACTCTGAATTAATTACACAACTTAAGTACTATCCTTATCTTCAAATTATAATTGCTGCACTCTTCATAATAATCGGCTACATAGGATTCAGTCACATAAAAAAAAGTGAACAAAGTAATATTTGGGTTGGTATGGCCAAAGAAACAGCACATCAATTCGGAACACCTATTTCGAGTTTGATGGGATGGCTCGAAATGCTAAAGTTGAATTACAACGATCGGGACAAAGTAATTGACATAACAGAAGAAATAAGTAATGATGTGGAAAAGCTGAACCGAATTACTTACAGATTTTCTAAAATTGGTTCGGCTCCGGAAATGAAAAATCATAGTATTTACGATGAAGTAACAAAGGTAACAGAATATTTCAGCAGAAGACTTCCTCAGACTGGAAAAATAGTTCAACTGAACATTGATGGTGATAGGAATATAAAAGCAAATTTAAATGCGGAACTCTTTGAGTGGGTTCTGGAAAATTTAATTAAGAATGCTCTCGATGCAATAGAAAGTAACGAAGGTAAAATTGATATCAGTATTTCTGAAACAAGTCGAAATGTGGAAATTGAAGTTGCAGACAATGGAAAAGGAATAGATTTGAAAAGAAGAAAAGATGTTTTTCGACCGGGCTATAGTACCAAACGACGAGGATGGGGATTAGGATTAAGCCTGTCTAAAAGAATTATAGAAGGTTATCATGGAGGAAAAATATTTGTGAAAAACTCTATCCCCGGTGAAGGAACAACATTCAAAATCCTTTTAAGGAAAGATTGAATTAACTTGAACCACTAAATTCTCTCTGGTTATTTCGGTTTTCCATACCCAAAATTACAGGTAATAATTACCGTTCATGGAATTTCCCATTAATTAGTTAATTTTTCAATGAAAAAGTATTATGCCGATCGATGGCACTGGCTTTGCAGAACTAACCACGAAATAGTTTAAGCATAGCATCCCTCCAAAAATGACACACGAACTGTCGAGAGTAAGCCCTCACTTCTCGACAGTTTCTTTTTTAAACGATTCCGATACCCAAACCAGCATACTTTCAAGTGCGTCTTTTAGAACGGCAGGTTTGGCAGGATAATCAATCAAAACATTTCCATCTTCGCTTATTAATACAAGCCGGATTTTCTTATTCAATTTCTTTTTATCGAGTTTCATGTACTTCAAAGTATTATTCACTTCCAGATACTTCAGTACGTTTTTTAATGCTGCAAGGTATGGTTTAATAATAAGCAGTTTTTCAAACAGATATTCTGCCGAAATTAATTTTACCCGATATGAATAGAATAATGAAGCAATAATTCCAAGCAAAACAGCTTCACCATGTTTTACTTTAAAGTCTGTAGAAGATTCGATACCATGTGCAAAAGTATGACCGAGATTTAAAATTTTTCGTAAACCTTTGGTTTCCATTTCATCATTTTCAACAATGGCAGATTTAAACTTCAAGCATTCATAAATCATCGGTTCTGTTTTTGAAAAATTTCTATTTAATAATGAGGATATACCGCTATTAAATAACTTTTTATTTTCATTTCCGCTTAGTAAAGAATATTTAATTATTTCTCCAATAGAAGAATTTATTTCCCTGACAGGCAGAGTCCTCAGGAAAGATGTATCAATAAAAACTGATTCAGGCTGATAGAATGTGCCAATTAAATTTTTTGAAGTCTTGAAATTAACTCCGGTTTTTCCACCAATTGAACTATCGATCATTGATAAAACCGTAGTTGGAATATTAATATAATCTACACCTCGCATAAATATACTTGCAGCAAAGGATGCAATGTCACCGGTTATACCTCCGCCAACAGCTAATACAAGCGTTTCACGATCAGCTCCGGATTTTAACAACGAAGTTAAAATTTTTTCAATCTCACTTAATGATTTATTTTTTTCATTTGAACGAATGTGATAAACACCAATTATTTTGCAGATTCCTGTTAAAGACTTTCTAATGTAATTCCGGTGGTAGTTATATACTTTGGAGTCAACGATACAAAAAACACTCCGTTCTTTCAGTGAATTCTGTTTTAATAAATATGATCTCAACTGACTGTTGAAAATCCACACATTATAAGAGTCAGTAGAATGATTGACTTTATATTTCATTAATTATTTTTTCCTTTACTAATATTGAAGCCAGTTTATCAACCGTCTTACCAACAGGAATACTATCCGTGTCAATTATATAATCAGCTTGTTCATAATATTTTTTTCTGCTGGTAAGCAATTCATTTATCCGGTTTGTAAAAATCTCTCTGGATGGTTCTTCTTCACCATCAAATAACAAAGCGGGACGGTCACGTTTGAAACGCAATCTTTTATAGGCAGTTTCAGGAGAAGATTTCAGATAGATCAATAAACCGGTTTCTTTAATTACTTTAAAGTTAATATCCGATGCAATTGTTCCACCACCCAGAGCAATGATATGTTCGGTTAATTTTGATAATTCTACCAGGGTTTTATTTTCTATCGTCCGGAAATATGATTCGCCATTCTCATTGAAAATATGAGTTATTTTTTTTCCTTCTTTTTCTTCAATTACCCTGTCAATATCTAAAAAGCTCCATCCTATGGTATTGGCAAGGATTGGTCCAATAGTGCTTTTACCAGCAGCCATGAAACCTGTTAGATAGATTAAAGATTTTTTCATAAATAGATTGATAATGACGAAATGAATTTAATGGAATGAAATTGAAAATCAAAAAAAGAATTAGAAATACAAAGCGGCTCCCAGAAGGAAAGTAACTCCATTAACATTTATTTTGGCATCAAACGAATTTCTGAGAATTGTTATCTCATTTCCGTTATAGATAACTTTATCCTTGTTATATCTGTTCCTGGTTTTAAATTCAGGATCACGGAATTTCATTTCAAATCTTAAACCTGCTCTATCCAACGGCAGATACTCCATTGAAATTGAAACCTGTATACCGAAAGCAGTTTGACGCTCTATTGTTGAAACATCCGTATCACCAAAATTCCTTGTAAATTCGCCGTTGTACATACCAATTCCCGCTCCCATTAGAAATTTGAATGCCTGAGTAGAAAAGGGCATTACGTAATAAACTGATGCTTCAATCGGTATAAGGATAAAACCGTCTTCTGTTTCAAGTCTGATTTCATTATTACCTTCATAAACAACAAGATTTCTACCAGATTGACTTGATTTCATATATTCAACACAAATACCAGCAATTAGCGGTTCGGATATTCTGTACCGCAAATCAATTGAAGGATTTAGCACATCCTGAATTTCGAATGATCTGTTGCGGATTACCGGATCTACTGCATTAGGGTTTAAATATATTTCAGCAGATGTAGTATATACCAGATTTGAACTGATACTGAAATCATACCCATTATACTGAGCATTGGCAGTTGAGAATATAAATAAAATAGCTATGGTAGTTAATAACTTCTTCATAAAAGGGAATGAAAACTTGTTTCTAACATGATATAATTCTTTAAAAAAGAAAACCCCCAAATAAATACTTATCGGGGGTTGAATTACATTTTAACCAGGACTAGTTACTGACCAAAAAAGAGATGTCTGTTATCAATAATTTTCGCATTCTCTTTCATCTTCTCTACCCACTGCCCTGTATATCTACTGCGTTTTTCCTGAAGTAAAGTATTCCTGATATTAGCACTGAAGTTTTGATATGTAGTTTCATCAAACGGACTTCTCTCGGTAACTTTAATCAGAAAGTAACCCCTTTGACCTCGTATAGGCTCGGAAACTTTATTCAATTCAATATGAAGAGCCTCATTTGTAATTGCAAAGTCTCTTCCCACATTAGGAATATTACCTTGTGGTAAAAATTTTCCTGTCTGCTGAACCTGAACACGTTCATTGAATTGAGATACTTTATCCAAATCTCCATTTATTTTATTATAAGCTTCTTCAGCCATCAGTCGGGTTTTTTCAAATTTTTTCTCTCTTATAACAAAGGGACGAATCTGTTCTTTAACTTCATCAAATGGTTTGAAGTGTTCGGGTTTAATATCCATAATCTGAACGACAACATACCCATTGAAAACTTTGAACGGATCTGAAATTGTATTTAAACCATTCTCAAAAGAAAAATCCACCAATCTCTTATTAGCACCAAGTCCGGGAACTGTTGTGGTTTTTACAAAATGCGGAGTTTCCTGAACGGTATAATTCATCAACTCTGCTTCTTTAGTAAAATTATTTTTCTTGGCAACGAATGAAAAATCCATAGCTGCAGTAAACATTAAATCTCGTGATGTGGCAGACTGTTTTATCGGATTAACAATCCTTTCAACGATATATTTTCTATTAACTCTCTCGTTAACTTTAATTATGTGAAAACCAAAAGTGGACTGAACCGGTTTTTGTACTTCTCCGACCTTTCCGTTAAAAACTGCGTTTTCAAATTCAGGAACCATCATACCCTTACCGAAGTAACCAAGATCTCCCCCCTTTTCTGCGCTGCCGGGATCCTGAGAATGTTCTTTTGCAAGACTACCAAAATCTGCACCCCCTAAAAGCTTTTGATAAATTTTATCAGCTTCTTCAAGATTCTTTGCATCGTCTTCATATTGATTTATCAAAATGTGTGATGCTCTTGCCATAACTTCATCAGTTGGTGCCGTTCCGTAAAACTTAAAAAGAGCATAACCCTGATTGGTTAAATAAGGTCCAACAACACTACCGGTTTCCGCATTATTAAGAGCCTGAACAACTTCAGGAGTTAAAAAACTCACAGAGAATGTATCCCGCGAGTATGGTAACTCAGAATAAATTTCTACAAACTCTTTAAACTCAGTTGTGTCGTTCTCAATTCTGTTAAGAACATTCTCAAGACTTCTGCGAACAGTTAATGTGTCATCAGCAGTTGGCTGATTAGAGAAGAGAACATATCTCAATTTTCTCTGGGGCTGCATTTTGTGCTGATTTTTATTTTTTTCATAATAAGCTAATAAATCAGAATCCTCAACTTTAATATCATTATCAGAAACGAGATTAAGATCGAACATAGCATATCGCATATCGATATTAATATTTTGTTCAATATACCTGCGTTTAACTTCATCTTCACCAACATGAACGGAAGCAAAAATCAAACTTTGAAGTTTTGAGCTAAGCTTGGTTTGTCTGACATACTCTTCAGCCTCAAGTAATGGTTCTCTGTTTCTCGGATCGAATATCGCTTCCTCATAAAGCTGTCTGTTAAATACTCCAAGCGAATCGATAAAATTTTGTTTTAGAAAATCCGGAGGATTTTCACCTAATATTTCTTCCCTGATTTCATCATCTGACACAGTTAAACCATATTCATCTATCATCTGCTGGAACAAAATGCTGGTTACCATAGCATCCCAAACCTGATCTCTGAGTCTCTCAATATCGTCTTCTGAAAGATCCTGTCCGGTTTGTCTTTGTTGAAGATCTCTCTGCTGTTCAAATCTTTCAAGAAATTCGGGATAAGTTATATCCACTCCGTTTACACTACCGATAGTATTTACTCTTCCACCACCTAAAGCTTCAAGAACATTAGAGTCATATACTACCATAAAAAGAACAAAAAGACCACCTACTGTAAGAATGAAGGCAGGCGCAAGACTTCTCATTTTGGCCATCATTGGCATAATAAATCGTTCTCCGAATTAATTTTTTTACATTATTAAGACTTGAAAAATAGAGACAGCACCCCTAAAAAGCAATGTTTTTTCAATAGTATAAATCCTCTTTTCTGAAATAATGGCAATAAGTTTTTTGAGCGCTCTTAAAAATTGTTGACTTTACTAATATAACCGCCTATATTTTTAACCTAATATTTTTCAAAAAGGTAAAAAATTGTCTAATTACATCGAGTTTTTAAAACAAGTGCCGATTTTTTCGGATCTTGATGAAGAATCTCTAACCAAAGTTGCCAATTCAGGAGTTCTTCAATCATTTAAAAAAGATTCAGTCATCTTATCCGAAGAAGATGCAGGAAACGCTTTATTCGTAATTGCTGCCGGAAAAGTTAAAGTTGTCAGATCTGACAGTGCAGATAAAGAAGTTATTCTGGCAATACTCAATGATTCTGATTTTTTTGGTGAAATGGCTCTTCTGGATGGATTGAATCGTTCAGCCAATGTAATTGCTATGGAGGATTCCAAAATTTTTATCATTCAAAGAAATGACTTCCTTGATCTTCTGAGAAAATTTCCGGACGTATCAATAGCTTTACTTCAGGAATTATCAACCAGACTGAGAGCTTCCTCAATGAAAATTAAAGCACTTTCGTTGAAGGACGCTGAAGGTAAAGTTGCTACAGTTCTTCTTCAGTTAGCCGATGATCTTGGCAGGATAAAAAACGGAGTAGTTGAGATAGAGAAACTACCATTCCAGCATGAATTAGCAAATATGGCAGGTACGTCCCGCGAAACTATTTCCAGAACTTTACATTCATTCGCTAAAAAGGGTCTTGTTGAACTTGAAGGTTCAAAACTTCGAATCATTGATTATGAAAAGTTTCTGGAGCTGTTCAGATAATGCAGCAGCATCACAAAGTAGATCTGCATATGCACACCTTCCACTCCGATGGCTTTTACTCACCTCAGGAAGTTGTTCAAAAGGCTTTTGAGGCAGGTATTGGTACAATAAGCATAACGGATCACGATAGTGTTAATGGTTTGAAGGATGCCATTAATGCTGGTAATCAATACGAAATAGAAGTTATTCCCGGTGTTGAAATAAGCACTGATATAAGTAACAGAGAAATTCATATACTTGGCTATTTCGTGAATCCTTCCAATAGAGAACTGGAACACTACCTAAGTTTTTTTCGTGAAGAGAGAATTAAACGTGCTGGTCGCATTGTTGACAAACTGAAAGTATTAGGTCTAGAAATCACTCTTGAAGATGTACTTGAAAAAGCAAAGAATGGTGCAGTCGGAAGACCTCACATCGCACATGCCCTGGCAGAAAAAAAACTTATCAGCAGTTATTTTGAAGCATTTAATAAATATATCGGAAATGGATGTCCGGCATACGAGCGGAAAGTTCATGTTTCACCTCAAAGTGCTTTTAAGATAATAAATGATGCAGGCGGACTTTCATTTATTGCACACCCTGGTAATTTACCAGAAGTTATTATCAAAGAACTAATTGATGCCGGAGTAGACGGCATAGAAGTTATTCATCCCTCCCACCTTCCTAATAAAGTTAAATATTATCGCGGTATTGTTAATGAATATTTTCTGCTTGAAAGCGGAGGCTCGGATTTTCACGGTGGCGACAGAAATGATGAGCAAAATTTTGGGAAATTCTGTACAAACTTAACCGCAGTAGAAGCTATGAAAACCAGATTATTAAAGAACTCAGCATAATCGGAGCAATAATGACAACTATCGAAGGAAATTTAAATGCTGCCAATCTTAAATTTGCTATCGTGGTCAGCAGGTTTAATAATTCTATTTCCATGAATCTTTTAGATGCTGCTCTGGACTGCCTAAAAAGAAATGGATGCAGATCAGAAAATATTGAGGTTGTGAAAGTTCCCGGAGCTTTCGAACTTCCTGTTACAGCTGAAAAAATTGCATCGGAAAAGAAATTTGATGCAATCATTTGCTTAGGTGCTGTTATCAGAGGAGCTACCCCTCATTTTGATTATGTTGCTTCTTCAGCCAGCAGCGGTATTATGCAGGTGGCACTCAAGCATTCAGTGCCTGTGGTATTCGGAGTGTTAACAACTGATACAATTGAACAGGCTATTGAACGATCGGGGATAAAAGCAGGCAACAAGGGCTGGGATGCAGCCTTAACAGCAATAGAAATGGCTGACTTATTTAAACGTTTATAGGATTTATTTTTCCGCTTTTGACTTATAATAAATTTTATATTTTTGAAGCAGAATATTTAGTAACTAAGAAAGGGATACGAATAATATCTTTTTACCAGTTCAATAAAATTTAGGTTTAAATATGAAAACTATCGTATCTCTTTTTTTATTAACCTCTGTTGCATTCACACAGCAGTTTACCAACTGGATTAATTACACCGACATGAAAGATGTTAAATCTGTATTTGCATCCGGCAATTCTTATCTGGCTGCAACAACAGGCGGTGGATTTGAATATCATATATCAACTCAATCCTATATTAAATTTAATAAATCAGATGGCTTAACAGGGATTGAATTAACAGCTGTTACAAAAGATAAGTACGATAAAATCTGGTTCGGCAGCAGCACAGGTGTTATAGATATATATGACCCGGCAAACGGTACAGTTAAATCTATAGTCGACATAGCCAATTCAGATAAAACAAATAAAAGTATTAATCAGCTTTATGCTGATGGTGATACTATTTTTGCTGCTACAGATTTCGGCATATCATTAATAAATGCAAAGTCTTTTGTATTTATTGATACTTACTTCAAATTCGGAGAATTGCCCTCGAATATAAAAGTAAAAAGTATTACCAAAACAAATTTGCTGTATGCCAGTACCGAAGCTGGAATTGCTGTACAAAAACCCGGAACCGTCAATCTCTCGGCTCCCGAATCCTGGGATGTATTTTTACAGCTTGCCCCGGGATTATCCAACAATGCAAACAAAATCGTATTCTTTGAAGACAAATTAACCGTTTCTACTACAAGGGGTATCTCTGTCTTTGATGGAATTAGCTGGCAACCTTTTATTTCTGCATTTAACAATGTTAATGTACCCGATTTATTCGTAAAAGATGACCTGCTTTATATTATTACGGATAATGCACTGTATAGTTATAACTCCGGAAATTTAAACACACTTTTCAGTACTGGCGCTTTACTCAAGTCGATTGCATACACTGAGTTTAAAGGACTGTTGATCGCATCATCATCCGGTGTGCTGATTGCTGATGAAGAGGAGTTTTATTTTCCTGAGGGTCCGGCTGCAAATCAGTTTCCTAACATGACTATAGATCCGGCGGGCAATTTCTGGTCTGCCAGCGGAATAAATAATGCCGGAAAGGGGTTATACAAATTTGACGGACTGAATTGGTTCAACTACAATGCACAATCCTATCCTGTTATGATTAACAATGATTATTTTTCTATTTATGCTGCTCCGGATAATACTATTTACGCAGGTAATTGGGGACAGGGATTTATAAGAATAAAGGGTGATGATATAGTCCGTTTTGATGCAAATAATACAAATATGCAGGGTTTTCCAGGTAATACCAGTTTTTTATTGATTGGCGGATTTGGACTTGATTCAAGAAATAATCTCTGGATACTTAATGTGGAGGCAGCAGACAGAAATACACTTGCTATGCTGACACCGGATAGCAGCTGGCATTTCTTCACAATACCTTCTGAACAAAATCGGGTATTAAAACTTCACGAAAATCTTATAGTTGACCAGTATGATACTAAATGGTTCAGCAGTGCTGATGAAACCCGTTCAGGTTTGTTTTACTTCAATGAAAATAAAACCTATGACAATCCGACTGATGACCGATCAGGATATTTTAATACTCAAACAGGACTGAACAGTAATACAGTTAATGCTGTGGTTGTTGACCGGCGAGGTGATGTTTGGGTTGGTACCGGTTTGGGAATAAATATAATAACCAATACCGGCACTGTTCTTTCTTCTTCTCCTCAGTTAAGATTCAGCTCTGTATTCTCTGTCCGGCAGCAGTCAATTAACGCCATTGCTGTAGATCCACTTAACCAGAAATGGGTAGGAACAAATCAGGGTCTGATTTTGCTCAACAGCGATGGTTCACGATTGCTTGCCAGCTTTGATACAAAGAACAGTGCTTTATTATCAGACCGGATAACAAGCATAACTATTGATGAAAAATCAGGTAAAGTGTTCGTAGGCTCTGAAGCCGGCTTAACAGTGTTCGAAACGCCCGCCGTAAGACCACTTGAAGCATTTGATGAGTTATTCATTTTCCCAAATCCACTAGTAATTTCTGATGCTTCATCATTGGCTACAATAGACGGATTGATCAGGGACTGCAATGTCAAGGTACTTTCAGTATCAGGTAAGCTTGTAAACGAATTTACAACTCCCGGCGGAAGAGTTGGCTACTGGGACGGCAGAGACCTGAGCGGTAACTTCGTAAACAGCGGTGTTTACATAATAGTTGCTTTTGATAAGGACGGTAATAGCGTGGCAACAGGAAAGATTGCCGTGTTAAGAAAATAATCTCTGATGATAGATCTTGTAAACATTTCATTACAGTTTAACGGAAAATATCTTTTCAAAGATATTAATTACAAGATCAGTTCCGGTGACAGAATATCTCTGGTGGGCGCAAATGGTACAGGTAAAACTTCAATTCTAAGGATCATCAATGGCGAAATTGAACCTGAATCCGGCAATCTTTATAAACAAAAGAATATTTCAATAGGATACCTCCCTCAGGATCAGGTTACTCATTACGGCAGAACTCTTCTTGATGAAGCGCAGTCTGCACTCACCGATATAGTAGCTCTTCAGGAAAAGGAACAACAGCTTTCACAGCTCCTATCCGATCAAAAATTAAATGATGAAGAAAGAGACGATCTTGTGCATCAACTTGGTGAGGTGCATCATCGACTGGAAGAACTGGATTCGTTCAGCGCCGGTTCAAAAGTGGAAAAGATTTTACTCGGATTGGGATTCGATGAAAATGATTTTGATAAGCTCACAAATCATTTTTCCGGCGGATGGCAGATGAGAATTGCTCTGGCTAAAATTCTTATCAAGCAAAACGATGTTCTGCTAATGGACGAACCGACGAACCATCTCGACCTTGATTCACTTGCATGGCTTACAGATTTTCTTAAAAACTTTAAAGGCGCTTTGATAATTGTATCCCACGATAAAAATTTTATTAACCAGGTAACAGATAAAACTCTGGAAATTTTTAACGGGAAGTTCTATTCATACAGCGGTGATTATGATTCTTATCTTAAATACAAAGAAGAGAGAGATTTACAAACTATCCAGCTTTACGAGCAGCAGCAGAGAAAGCTTAAAGATACACAGCGATTCATAGAAAGATTCAGATATAAGAATACTAAAGCCCGCCAGGTTCAAAGCAGAATAAAACAGCTTGAAAAACTTGAACTGATTGAACTGCCCGAGGACAAATCTGAAATCAATATCAGGTTCCCCGAACCTCCCCAAAGCGGTAGAATAAATATTGAACTGAATGATATCGCAAAATCTTATGGTTCCAACAGAGTTTTTGCTAATGCTGAGTTTAAAGTAGATCGTGGTGAAAAGATTGCTTTTGTTGGTCCGAACGGTGCGGGTAAAACCACGCTTGCAAAAATAATTGCCGGTGTAATCAACTATGATAGTGGTGAACGAATCGTCGGCCATAATACTATCATATCGTATTATGCACAGGATGTTGCTGACAGTTTAAATCCTGAACTTGATATACTCGAAACTCTTGATGGTATTGCCCCGGAAAAAACATTAGGACAGCTAAGATCATTGCTTGGTTCTTTTTTGTTTACCGGTGACGATGTGTTTAAGAAAGCAGGCATTCTCTCCGGCGGTGAGAAAAGCAGAGTAGCATTGTGTAAAATTCTTCTTACTAAAGCAAATTTTATAATTCTTGATGAACCAACAAACCATCTTGATTATTCCTCTAAACAGATTCTTCAGAATGCATTATTAAATTTTAACGGTTCACTCATTCTCGTATCGCACGATATAGATTTTCTCAGACCAATAGTGAACAGAGTAGTTGATATAAGAAAAGGTATAATTAAAAATTATCCGGGTGATATAGATTATTATCTGTCAAAGCGTGAACAATTAAAATTATCCGGGTCCACACAGCATATTAATAATACAAAGGAAGATAGCGTCTCAAGAAAAGAGCAGAAAAGAATGGAAGCCGAACAGCGGCAGAAAAAATATTCTGCTACTAAAGATGTTCTACGGAAAATTTCAGAATCAGAGTTAAGAATAAGTGAACTTGAAAAACTGACAAAGCAACTTGAGATGAATCTTACAGATCCTGCTGTTTATGCTAATCCTGATATGGCAAAAGAAACAACTAAGAAATTCAATGATGCAAAATCTGAACTTGAATCTGCCATTTACCGGTGGGAAAAACTGAATGATGAACTATCTTCAATAGAATCTAAATTCGATTAAATCTTAATACCCAGATGTTCTTCAACCAATGCAATGCCTCCGAAGATTGCAGCATCATCTGCAAGTTTTGAAGGCAGTATTTTTAAACCTTTTGCAGAATCTTTGAGAACATGATCGTTGAATGATTTTTTGATAACCGGCATCATAAATTTATCCAGTGCTTCGATTAAACCTCCTGCGAGAACTATCATATCAAAATTCATCAGGTTGGCAAGCCCGGACAGAACAACACCGATAGTTTCACCAGCCTCAGTTAATCTTTTAAGGACAACTTTGTCCTTTTTTTCAACAGCTGTTTTAAGAGTACCACTTTTAATTTTTTTACCGGCGCGGACAAAATCCTTCAACATACTTCTCCTGCCGTTTTTAATGTCCGCTATAATTTTTTTTACTATAGCAGTTCTGCTTGCAACGGCTTCAAAGCAGCCCTTCCTTCCGCATCCGCAAACAGGTCCGTTTTTAAGTACCGGTATGTGTCCGATTTCTCCGGCAACAAAATTTGATCCGCGGTAAATTCTATTATTGATGATTACTCCCCCGCCTATACCTGTCCCAACTGAAACTACAAGAATATTTTTTCCATCCTTACCAACTCCAAAATATTTTATTCCAAGTGCTGCCAGATTAACGTCATTTTCAATCAAAACGGGATATTTAATTTTTCTCTGTAATGCTTTTCTGATATTGAAATCTTTTAATCCTAAATTGGGTGCTAAACCTATATTACCGGTAACGGGATTAACAGAACCCGGCACACCGAGTGCGACGGCTATAACCTGATTAGGTTTAATGGCGGCTTGAACTATTACGGATTTAATCAGTTCAACCAGCTCTTTTATATAAACAGCGGTGCCTGCTTCAACATTGGTAGGTTTTTTTTCTTTGGCAATAATTCCCTTTTTAGTGTTAAGCACTGAAGCTAACATCTTAGTTCCTCCCATATCAACACTTACAACATACTTAACAGCCAAGAATAACTCCTTTGATGATGAATAAATTTATTTTCCAATAAAAAGCTATTCATTTTAAATATTCAATACAACAATCTTAACGCAATTTTATTAAGGGAATTAACTGTGAATAGTTATTTTTACGATATCTTATTAAATATTTATGAACAACATCCGTCCGCTTAAAAAATTTGGTCAGAATTATCTGAAAGACCAAAACATACTCAATAAAATTGCTGATGTTATTTCACCTCAGCAAAATGACAATATTGTTGAGATTGGTCCCGGCACCGGTGCGTTGACTGAAAAACTTGTTAAAAGCCAATGCAGACTAACTTCAGTTGAAATAGACAATCGTGTAATTGACGATCTCAAAAATGAATTCCCTGATGTTAACATTATCGAAAATGATTTCCTGAAAACCGATCTGCAACCTCTCCTCCGTAATTCTGAAGATAAACTGCGTATTGTTGGGAATATTCCTTATAACCTTACTTCACCAATTTTGTTTAAGATGATTGCAAATAATTCAATTATACTCGATTCAGTACTGATGGTTCAGTTGGAAGTGGCAAAGCGTATGACTGCAAAACCCGGTATTAAAGATTACGGCATACTTGCAGTGTTGTTATCTTATTTTGCAATGGTCAAACTGGTATTCAAGGTTTCGCCTAATGTATTTTACCCGAAACCTAAAGTCGAATCCGCTGTAGTGCATATTAAATTCAATAAGTTGACTCATACGAAGAAATTCCAGGATACATTTATTGCGGTGGTTAAAGCTTCTTTCGGCAACAGGAGAAAGATGCTTAAAAATTCTTTGAGTAATAGTATATTTGCCGGGATAAATTTTTCAGAATGTGGTATTGATCTTTCACAAAGAGCAGAACAACTTTCGGTAGATGACTTTCTGCTTCTTACAGAGTTTATACTAAATCAATAGCATAACAAGTTTTCATAGTAATATTACCTTCATTGAATGGATAACATTAAATCGTTCATAAAAAATCTTAAAGCATTTGATCTTGTAGTTATTACATTCTATCTGTTCCTGATATGTCTTCATATTATTTTTCATTCAAGGATTCAGGATTCATTTCTCTGGATGTTTGTAAACATCTTCATAATAGTATTTACTTTTTTCCTTGCATATATGGAATCAAGAAGCAGCAGCAAAACCTGGGCTATTATTCACTACTGGTACATTGCACCTGTTATTCTGCTTACTTTCAGACAGCTTCATTTTATGATTAAACCTATACGTCCTCACGATTACGATGAATTATTTATACAGATTGACAGGATAATGTTCTTTGGAAATGACCCTACTCATATTCTTTACCAGATTGCCAATCCGGTGCTCACTGAAATTCTTCAGATTGTTTACGGTGTTTTTTATTTACTGCCCATTATACTTTGTCTGGCGTTATTAAAAAAAAACCGATTCGTTGCTCTTGATTATGCATTATTCTCAGTGATTTATGGTTTTTACTTATCATACCTCGGCTACTTTTTATTACCCGGTATTGGACCGAGATTTACGCTTCATGATTTTGCAACAATAAATGATACGCTCCCGGGGTTATGGCTGACAAACTTCTTACGAGAAGTTGTTAATTCAGGTGAAGGAATTCCATCAGGGACTTTAAATCCCGCTGAAGTTGTTCAGAGAGATGTGTTCCCGAGCGGACATACAATGATAACCCTTATTGTTATGTATTTATCAGTAAAACTAAAAAGCCGAACTAAAAATTTCTTTCTTCCGGTTGGATCACTGCTTATTTTCGCAACTGTTTATTTGTGGTATCATTATGTAATTGATCTAATCGGTGGTGCAGCTTTTATGTTATTCTCTATCTGGTCAGGAAAATACATTTTTAACTGGTGGAGAGGTAAGGTCGGTAAGGAGCAAATTTCATTCGAGAAGCATTAATATCTGATTTACGACTATGAGCGATAAGAAAAAACAGGTAAAAAGAATTTTTGATTCGATTGCATTTAGATATGATTTTCTTAATCACCTACTCAGTTTTGGAATTGATCATTACTGGCGAAAGAAAGCATTGAAACTCACCGGCATTAACAATGATTCTATTTTGTTAGACATTGCCTGCGGTACCGGCGATGTTGCTATCCGTGCACATAAAATGGGTGCAACAAAAATATACGGCGCTGATTTCTCACATAATATGCTGAAGCTGTTCAATAAGAAAAGTAAATGGATTGTCGGCAGAAATGTCCAGATGGTTGCTGAGTATATCCCCTTCAAAGATGAAACAGTTACAAACATAACAGTAGCATTCGGTGTGAGAAACTTTTATAACATCCAGCAGGGATTTGATTCATTTTACCGGGTGCTGATGAAAAACGGCAAAGCTACAGTAATTGAATTCAGAATGCCGGAGAATAAATTCTTTAAAGCATTGTATAAGTTTTACTTCAAAAAGATATTGCCAAAATTAGGCGGCATCATTTCAGGTGATAAAGAAGCATATACCTACCTGCCGGAATCAGTAGAAGAGTTTGATGAAAAAGTTGATCTGGTTAAGCTTCTGACAAATTCAGGATTCAGTAAGATTGAAAAACACAGTTTAACGTTTGGTATTGTTCAGGTTATCATTGCACAGAAATGATTCGATATGAATAGCAGTTGGTACAGGTCGTTCCTACGGAACTCGCTTAATTTCTTCTCTTTATTTTTCTACTAACAGTTGATCCCGCTGGGATCGGGACGAATGTTCCGTTAGGAACACACTGTTTGTAACAAAAACCAGAGAGCTAATACCCAAAGTCCCGGAGGGACGACCTGAAAAACAATATTATTTTTATTCTTAGCAGTATGGTAGTATTACAAATAACAGGTCGTTCCTACGGAACTCGCTTAATCTCTTTTCTTTATTTATCTATTAACAGTTGATCCCTCTGGGATCGGGATTATTGTTCCGTCAGGAACATACTGTTTGTAACCTAAACCAGAGAACGAATACCCAAAGTCCCGGAGGGACGACCTGAAAAACAATATTATTTTTATTCTTAGCAGTATGGTAGTATTACAAATAACAGGTCGTTCCTACGGAACTCGCTTAATCTCTTTTCTTTATTTATCTATTAACAGTTGATCCCTCTGGGATCGGGATTATTGTTCCGTCAGGAACATACTGTTTGTAACCTAAACCAGAGAACGAATACCCAAAGTCCCGGAGGGACGACCTGTATTTAAAAGTTGAGGATCTTAACTTATATTTAAATTTCATTGTCCTTTTAGTATATTCGGGCAAGTAAAACCAATATATTAACTATGAACAAACCTAAATTTTCTTTAGCTAAAGCAAAAAAAGCCGTTCTAATTTCCTCCAAAATAGAAGGACATAAAACTAAACGCATTCTGATTGCAAACAGAAAAAAAGTAAAATCTAAAGCAAAAGACTGATGTCAAAATACTCTTCTAATAAAAGCCACATTTATTACGAAAACACAAATATTCCAATTAATAAATTCAACATTCGCGATTTACATAAACTAGAAGAACTGGAACAAAAGCTGCTGCTTAAAGGCTATGAGTATTTTCATAAAAATTTATCTGAAGAAACTATTTTTGATGAAGCATACTTTAAAGAATTACACAAAAAAACATTTTCTGAATTATACGATTTTGCAGGTAAATACAGAGATATTAACATTTCAAAAGGTTATTCAACATTCTGTCAGGTAAGATTTCTGGAGCAAACATCCAGGATAATTTTTAATAATTTATCCAAAGACAACTTCCTAAAAGATTATTTGGATAAACCGAAAAAATTACTTGCACAAAAAATTGTTCATTATATGTGTGAATTAATTGCACTTCATCCATTTGCAGAATTAAATGGCAGAACAATACGACTATTTTTTGATATGATCGCCATATATAACGGATATGAGTACATTGATTATCAGGATGCATTAAAAGTTAAGGATGATGAAAATCTTTTCATTCTCGCATCAATTGATTGTATGACAGGTAGCGAGAATCTAATGTACAAAATAGTTTTTAATGGATTAAAAAAGGCTGTGTAGAATCAGCAAACGACTTTCTGAAATGTACAGGTATTAATTGCACAGAAATGATGTGTTATAAAAGGCTGTTATAACAGAACTTGATTTTTTCTTCAAGTTATCATTGTCTTATATGTATTGTTTAACTATGTCGAACCGGAGAACTATTTATTTATTTACCTATTGACTTTTTACTTATTAAAGAGGTTATGTTTCTATCCTCCTTTAAACTCCAAAATCTGCTTTACATCATTAAAATCATTAGATTCTTTTATAACACTTTTGATTATTTCCATACCAATTGAGATAGATTTTGGCACAACTCCGGAAGAATAAAACTCATCAGTAAAAGTATAACCGTTATCTGTTGTTTTCGATATTACTTTAATTGAACCAGGTGCTTCATTATAGTCCCTTTTATATTTCCAATCGCTTTTATCATTGATGGCTACCTCCGAAGGAAATTTATCAAGAACTTTTTCAATAAAGTCAAACCTAATATGAGGGCAGTATTTACATTTGAACAGATTAGTGCTTAACTCGTGTTTAATTTTTTCTTTATTGAATTTAAAAACTACCTGATTTTTTAATAGTCCAACTTTTTCAAAGTTACCATAGGTAAACCAGTTAGACCATTCAGTCCATTCCATTCTACTTTGTTTGCAACCCCAAATATTGAATCTGTTTTCGTCTAAACCAAAGCAATATTCTATTGGTTTATAGGCAGAATTTCTTTGTTCTGCACACCAGGAAAATCCCCAAATATCGTCCCACTTTTGTTCTTCACCATCTAAATAAACTTTCCGATTTCTCATACCTTTTAGGGCATCTATTAATTTTAATGGTTTATTAAAATTTTTCTCAGGCCAATTAGCTAAATACCAATTCTTTTTACCTTTAACATACGTATTGTTGATAGGTGCATTTTTATATTCTGCTAATGCATCCGTAAAACTAGCAGAAGTAGATTCAGCAAACTCTATTGTTACTCCAATAGGTGGAATTTCATAAGAAACATTAATACTTGGCTCTACTGTGAGATCAGATACTGGCGTGCCGCATTCTGGACAAAACTTTGCATTTGAATCTATTTTAGAATTGCAATTTGAACAAATCTTTATGTCACTTTGAGAATCCAAATAATTCTTAACATCATTAATAATTAAATCAATTTGTTCGGGAGTAATTTTTAAATCACTTGCTGCTTCGACAAAAAGATCCTTTTCTTTTTCATCCAAATCACCATCAATAAGAGATACATAAATTATATCTTCTAAATTTTTTACTTTGTCAGAAAAATGACCGATTAAATTTATTTTGAATTCAGGGGATTCTGCCTTTTGAGATGCCTTATTAAATTCACTTTTTTTCGCACCAATTCTTTTTTGAATTTCTTCAATTGCTTGAGTTTCTGAAGCTGTAATCTTGCCATCAATTCTAGCTATATAAATAATATTAGATAGGTATGTAATTAGTTGATCATTATTAAGAATCATTATAATCTCCAATAAAATTCTAGAAACATATTGGCGTTGCCGATAAGCGGCGCCCCAGAACAAGGATGCCGAACAATACCAACAACTTTTTACTTATTAAAGAGGTTAGCCTTTATTTTTGTGTATTTCTAATAATTCTGCCAATATACTGTCGATATATAATTTAAGCTGTAAAACCTCTGCTTTGCTTGTAGTAATATGCGTTGATAAAGAACCTCGCTCATAGACTGATCGAGCTAAAGATGCAGTATTATTCTCAATAATTTCAATCGTATCTTGCGGGGCATTTAATGATGTCTTACTAATTTTTCTAGACTTTAAAATGAATTTTGCTTTTTGTTTCATTGTTGGTTTTGTACGGTCTTTTTCAAGTTTAAATCCCTCGGAATTGATTACAACATCATCTGGAGCTAGGCAATCTAGAACTTCTCGAACTGCTTCTCTCAATTCTGTGCCCGTTCCTCTGAAAGAAATTCTGTTTTCATCACTAAAATCTTTAATAGCTTGTTCATAAGATAATGCAGCAGAAGGCACTAATTTTGCCAATGTAGATATTATTATTTTTTCAACCCCAGAGAAAAGCAAATGATTATGATTTACATTAGTATTTTGACTATATGCAAGCTCCAAATTCGTCTCGATTTCAGATTTTGTTTTACTTATATCAGACAATATCTTTTTATAAGATGATTTCAAATTTCTTCCATTAGTGAGCGATAGTAATTTTTGAAACTCTTTATCAAGAAAACCAATAGAGTTACTATCAAATTTGATTTCACTTAGTTTAGGGCGCACTTCTCTAAAATAAAGTTGTACTATTTCTTTACCTTGGTCGACAAGTATTTGAGAATTAACATTTACTGCCTTTGATTTATTCAAGGCTACATTAAAGGAATCAACCTTTTTAACGAGTTTATTCCAAATATCTATTGTTGAGAATTCCATTTCTATTCCAAAGTTAGTAGTCGAATACTATTTTTTAGATTTACTAACTTTTTTCTGAGTAGTCGGTTTATTTCTCTTTCTTGGTTTCGCCGACGATCCATCTGAGGGAAGAGAAAAAGCTACTAAATTATATCCCACAGGATTTAATTTATATCCACCTCTATTACCGGTTGAATCAATGTAGCCAGCATTTTTTGTGTTAACTAAAACTTGTCTCGGTCTTGAAGGAATTGGAAAACCAGCTTGTTTAAAATATTTTGTTATATCTTCTGGTGAGATCTCAGATTTCTTCTCTTCTTGTGCTAATTCGGTTAAATAAAAAGTAACTAATGCTGTTCTTTCAACATCATTTTTGGGATTCTTATCATTAGCAAAACTTCTTATATCAGTTGATTGAATTTTTACTGACTCATTGGTTTGATACGAAGGAATATTTTGTTGCAGTGATTCTTCTGTAATCGATGATTGTTTTACCAAAGGAGATTTAATATTTATTTCCAATCTCTGGAAAACATAATCAATAACTCTTTTTCTTGCATCCTTATCAAGTGGTTCAAGTGTTGATAAAAGAGTTTGAATAGCTTTGAGTTCAGAATCGATATTTTGGTCACTCATATAATCCTCTTTCTATTTTAAATGATAAAGGCTAACTCATAATTATACTGCACACACTATATTCCTTGGGAAAATATTTATGCAGCTCATATTCTTTTTTGTTAATTTTCAAATTTATCCAGCGGTCTATCTATCCATATTCTTCAATATCTCCCTGATACGGATCCCCCTCCTGGCAGCGTCGGTAGGTAAATGGAGGGTATGTGCATAAGTGCAATCGAAACTTAAGGAGTTTCTTTGTAAAAGTCCATTTTGTTTATTAAATCATATTTAAATTTGAGTGAGGCAAGAACTGAAAGAGATACAAAATTACATTTCGACAGGCTGAGTGTGACTATACCTCTACCCCCTTACCCTAGCTCACGGAATACTAAAGCCGGATAACTGTTCAAGCACCACTGTACCGGGCGGATAGGCAGTATTGCCCGTAAAGAAAGTCAGCAGTTCTGCATCTCCTTCCCACTGATATATTCCTGTGTCTTCCATTATCCAGACAAATGCGGTGTAGGTTTCGGTTGTCAGATCAAGTCCGGTAATCAATGCCATAGTGTATTTAATTTTATAAGCAGCTTTTGTAATTGAATCACCCCTGAAAGTGACGGTGATTGAATCCTGCTCAACTACTTCTGCGGATATTCTTACAATGTCAATGCGGGATATTCCAAGATCAATTGAAACATTATAAACAGGCCAGGTTTGGTTAATACTGAAAGGAAAATACAACAGCCTGAATTCTGTGCTTATCGTAAGCAGATTGCGCAATGAGTCGGGCACTATTGCGGTAAATCCGGTAGTATCAAAGTAACCGAACACACCGTTAGCGCTTTTCCTCAGATACGAATTTGATATTGAAAGACTGCCGTTTAATTCGAGTGAATCTATTCTTACTTTGTATGGAGTCTGCTGTATAGATGTATCGCCGCTGAGATGACTTTTTCTTGTACCTGACTGGATTTGTCCGGTGCTGTCAAATACTAAAATGTTGTAGTAAAAGTAGCTCCCATCCTTATCGGGGAAAAAATTCCTTGTATCAATTTCTGCTGGTGGATTTGTAACCGAATCTTTGCAGCCATGAACCAAAAGTATTGGTATGGTTAACAACAATAAAATTTTTATGAGGTTCTTCTTAGTCATTTTGTTTGATTATATCCTTCAATTGTTCAAATGCTTTTAACCTGTGACTTATTTTATTCTTCTCCTGTAAACTCAATTCACCCATAGTAAGTTCATAACCATCAGGCATAAAGTAAGGATCATATCCGAATCCGTTACTTCCTCTTCCCTGTTTGATTATTCTGCCCTTACAATCTCCATCAACGACTTTAAGATCAGTACCATTATAATAAACTGCAACACAAATATATTTCGCTAAGTGCGGTTTGGGAAATTTTTCAAGCTCACGGATCAGCTTATTATTGTTATCATCATCAGATGCGTTTTCACCGGCATATCTTGCAGATATCACTCCGGGTGCACCATTTAACTGCTCGACCGATAAACCGGAATCATCTGCGATTACCGGCAGCTTAAAAAATTCATAAGCTGCTTTAGCTTTTTTTATAGCGTTGGATTCAAATGTATTTCCATCTTCAATAACTTCCGGATATTTATCAAAATCAAGGAAAGAAAGTATTTCAAGATTTAAGTCTTTAAATATCTCGCGGATATCATTCATCTTTCCCTTGTTTGTAGTTGCAATAAGAATGGTTTTAGGAGTCATACCCTGTTTAATAAATTTTTTAGTTCGGATTTAGCTGAATGAATAACTTCTTTATTATCATAAATGGTTGATGCTTTTTCCTTCACCACCCACCTGCCGTTTATCATTACTGAATGAACATTTTTTACTGAGGCTGAATAAACAATTTTTGAATACACATTACTATCATCAATATAAGGTATTTCAACTTCATTTAAATCCAATAATACCAGGTCAGCTTTTTTGCCGGTTTCAATGCTTCCGGTTTCATTATCAATATGCAATGCACGTGCACCTTCAATAGTTGCAAGCCGGAATACGGTAAGTGCATCCATTACTTTCGGACCGTGAACAGGTTTCTGAATTAATGAGGCAAGACGCATTTCAGTGAAAGCACTTAAATTATTATTGCACGGAGCGCCGTCAGCACCAAGTGATACTGAAATGCCTTCCTTCAAATAACGCGGTATATTCGCAATGCCTGAACCGAGTTTCAGGTTTGATGAAGGACAGTGTGAAATTCTGACATCAGCTTTTTTTAAGGATTGAATTTCATTTTCGTTAACGTGAATTCCGTGTGCAAGCACTGTGTGATCATTCAGTATGCCGATTGAATTGAAATGTTCTATGTTCTCCTGTCCATAACGATTTTTTATCTCTGCAATTTCATTTTTATTTTCTGATGCGTGCGTATGATAAATGCTTCCTGGAAAATCCTTTTGCATTTCTGATGTTTCTCTGAGTAATTCATCGGAACAGGATAAAACAAATCTCGGTGCAAATCCATATCTTATCATACCGCCGGAGGTATTGTGAAAGCTTTGTGCAAGCTGGTATGTATCCTTTATTTCATCTTTTGTGGTGGACTTGAACTTCGGGAAAAGATCATTCTGATCAATCATACATTTTCCGGCAAAGGCACGTATTCCGGAGTTGATAAGTTCTTCAAAAACTACTTCCTGGTGATTGAGTGTGCCCATATCAAGAATAGTAGTAGTTCCTCCCGATTGCAATTCCAGTATTCCTGCTCTTACTGATGCACGCAATGATTCTTTATTATGAGCACTCTCATAAGGAAAAATTTTTAATTGAAGCCAGTCGAGCAGTTCAAGATCATCAGCGAGTCCGCGAAACAACGTCTGGCAGAGATGGATATGAGTTTGAATGAACCCGGGTATTAAAGTTAGTGCAGGAAGATTAAATATCTCACCATCAAACTTTCCCAAAGAGAAATTATTTAAATCATGTATCGCAACAATTTTTGCATCACTGATCTCAACAGCGTGATTCTTTAGTATTCTGTTCTGATCATCAACTGTTACAATCTCCTTAGGAATTATCAGATATCGATTAATTTTCTCACTCTCAATCTTAATCTCACTCTTAATCATAATCTCACTCTTTCTCTGCAAAAACATCCTCCATTACTTCAAAAGCATAACGAAGATGAGGGATAACGATTGAACCGCCTACAATTAGAGCTACATTAAAAGTTTCATAAAGTTCTTCTTTGGTTGCTCCTTCCTGGATTGAACGGTCGATATGATAAAAAATACAATCATTGCATCTTAACACCATTGAAGCAGCTAAACCCATCAGCTCTTTTGTTTTGGCATTGAGCGCTCCGTTAATATATGCTTTGTTATCAAGTGCAAAGAATTTGTTAAAATCCCTGAATCCTGAATTAAGAATTTTATCATTCATTTCAGATCTGTATAATCTTGTTTCAGAGGTTGTTTTTTTCATAAGGCTCCTGAATAATATTCGAACAATTCTTTATTAAAAATATTTATTGAAGTTCATCTCAATTCTCTCAATCTCACCCACAATCTCACTCTCACTCTTTAAAAATCATTCTTATCCGCATCATAGGAAATTTCAAGTTTTTCTTTTGGGACGGAATTTTCTTCATCTTCCCAATCATATTTTTTTGGCGGATCAAATTTTCTAAAAATGAATGCTGCAATCAAACCGGTTACAGCTCCGAAGAAATGAGATTCCCAGGATATGCCTGGAATACCGGGTAAGACTCCCCAGACCAATCCGCCATAAAGGAACACTACCAACAATGCCAGTGTAACAGACTTGTTATCTTTTCTGAAGATGCCGCTGAAAAATAAAAATGATACATATC
This sequence comes from uncultured Ignavibacteriaceae bacterium, assembly GCA_964639355.1. Lineage (GTDB taxonomy): Bacteria > Bacteroidota > Ignavibacteria > Ignavibacteriales > Ignavibacteriaceae > JAGXRK01. Next base: position 43,191 of record CAZXCP010000002.1, on the reverse strand, counting down.
CATAAACCACTCCGCTTGCACCAATGTGATAAACCTCCCTGCCGAATAACCATACTAATAAACCGGTTCCGAAATAAATAAGTATGAATGAACTGTAAGCGGATTTAGGATAAAAATAAAAAATGCTTATGCCGAGAATTATTAACGGAGCGGTGTTTGAGATTAAATGGGAAAAGCTGCCATGTATTAATGGTGATGTTAGAATGCCAATAACACCGGAAAAGTTTCTCGGATATACTCCCAGCGGACTTAAACTAATCGAGAATGTTATTGCGATCAGGTGAATAATCCATAACACTGCCGGAAATGTTAACGGAATGATCAGTCTTTTAAATTTTGAATCCGTGAATTGCAAGTAATAACTCTAATGTTTAGTGCAAATATAAAGTTATCAATCAAGCAAGACCAATCGTATTTAGGAAATTATATCGACATTAAAACCGTTGGTTAAAGCGAATACCTTCATCTTCTGCCATTATAAAAAGCCATCCATCAAGTGAATACCAATCCAAGATAGAAGATCTTAGTACATCATACAGTAAAATTGACTTGTTCTTAATATCCAGAATAATTTTCGGTGCTATTGCCACACCGTCAACCGCATCAGGATTCCAAAATTCTTTTCCAACCATAGATATCCTGAAAATATTTTTAGTTAGGTAAACTTTGCTGGTAAGGATTAAATAATCAGCATCAGCATATTTCGAAGAAAAATCCTCACAAAACTGATTAACATCTAAGGGAACAATCATCTGGGTTTTTAAGGAATCGCCGGGGGAAAAATAATCTATACTGGTAAGACCAAATTTCTTAATATCCTGCAACTCAATATCATTTACAAATAATTTTTTAGGACGAACACCGCCTGTAACATGCCATACATCTCCTCTTAACACTGAAGTGAATTGGTTGTATTTCTGCGCCACATACTCTTCCGGTGTAAGTTTCAGCTTTTTCATCATACGATCAAAAGGTTCAAAAAAATCTTTTGATTTATCGTAATTACTCTCATAAGTAATTTGATATGAATCGAGATCCAGGTTCTTCGATTCCTTATCCTTAGCTTTTCCATCCTTGCTGAAATGAAAAGTAACCGAAGATGTATCCAGCTTAACAAAATATACTACATCGCCTCGCTGGAAAGCATATTTAATCCCATCTCTTACTTGAAATTTTTCAGAAGAACAGGAAGAAAAACAGAAGAGAAACAACAGAGATAAACCGGACAATAGTGTTTTAATTTTTGTTTTTGAATTAATAAACATAATATCTCCCACTGAATTAAAAGTTTAATCTATATCCAATTGAAAATGATAAATTTAATGTCTTTTCAAAAATATCTAACTGACCGACTGGGTTAAATTCCAGTCTTTCATCTAAAATATTAACCGTGAGTTTTCCACGGCGCGCAACTCCCCATTCATAATATGAATTTAGTGAGAGAAAAAAAGAAGATTCTATCAGGTTTTCAATATCAAGTCCAACTCCTAATCTCAGAGCAAGCACATCTGTGTATTCATAAGAACCAAAGCCTGTATAGGTATTCGATAAACTATCTGACAAAATAACAGTTCCTTCACCGGAATAATTTTTCATAGACACACCAAGGAAAACGGAATAGAAATACGAATTGGCATCAAGATAATCGCCATAAGCAATATAAGGTGTGAATTTATGCTGACTAATAGTTTCACCGAGGACTATTTTTGCCGGAGTATCCTTTGCCAGAATTTTGACCTTTTCATAGCTCATCCCGATGAAAAAGAACCCGTTAGTAAATTCTTCAGGATGAGTCCAGAAAAAAAATCTTACATCGAAAAGGAAACCCGGTGCAGATTTATAAAAAGTTCCGAAGGAAATGTCGTCTACAGTTATTTCGTAATGTTTTCCCTCAAAAAAAGTTTCGGATCCTTTAATGAGAAGATTATAATTCCCTCCCATTTTTATTTTTAATGATTGAGGATATGAAACAAGTGTAAAGCTTAGTACTAACAGAATTTGTATGACTATTTTATGTATAGTATTCAATGGTTTTAATTATTCTTACTCTAGTGAATAATGTCTTAGAATGAGTTGTTCATTGTTGATATTCAAGTTCAGTAAAGCTATACATTACATTTTTAAGATCGCTCTTGTTCTTACTATACTCTGATGCTAATGACCATCCGACAATCTGATAGAAGAAACTATCACATTCAACCAGTGCAAATAGATAAATTATTCTTATACCATCTAATGACCCGCTAATTTCACACACCTTATAAGGATATTTTGTGATAGAAGGATCTATGGTTCCGATCAACTGTCCATTCTCGAGAGAGCTAACCATGTCAAATACTATTGCTTCATAAAGATCAGAGTGTGTATAATCCTCCAACTCAGATTTATGATTTGTAAATGCAATCAGATACACTTCATCATACAAATTTCCAATTTGAATGCTCGCATCGGGATGAAGGTCTTTAAGAATTTTCCACTCATCGGGTAATTTCAAAGTGAATAAACTATCTGCAGATGTAACTATCCTGTCTTCCGGAATTATTTCATCTGAATAATACATTTTTTCAGCCTGGTGTTGAAATACGAAGCCTAAAGCGCCAATTATAGTAAGGTAGAATACAGCAGGCAGAATAAGAAACCAGATTACTGCTTTCCATTTTATTACATCAAAAACTTTTCTTGCACCAATATAACTTGTTATAAGTGAACCAAAAAGAAATATCGTTACAATTATTACTAAGATGCTATCTTGTTCAGCAGCTTTAAAATAATTGTCATAGAACATTGACTGAAAAAGAGTGACAAAAAATAAGGGAGCTGCATATACAAATGAGGAATAAATATATACATGCCGTGCAGCTAATATATCGGGATTTTTTTCACCTGAAAAACTTAATCTGGTCTTATACCACCACCCTCCCAGTGTCCAGATAAAGAAACTGCTTATTATTCCTATAATAACAACTGCAATCCAAAATTCTAACCAGGTTTCTCCGAAAGCAGCTAATCCTCTGCTTTTCCCAAGCTGGGTCTGAATAAAGTCAGATGCAAATTGGTCTATTGCACTAGCAATACCAAACACAATTGTTGCAAATAACAGGTGAACCTTTTTTCCAACTTTAACTGTTGATTCAAAGAATTTTCCAGGTGAGACAAATAAATCGATAAGGCGGGGATATTCATTAAATTGTTCATTGATGGGGTTAGTATTATCAGAATCTGAACTCATTTAACCTCCTGATCGGCTTTGGGTAGAACCATTATTATAAAAAATTATATAATCTCTAATCGGTTTGAGATTATCATTTAGAAGCTAATCATAAATTTTTGTCAGATCTTTCAAAGAATAAAGCACAGAATTCAATCAAAAGATTCAATTTTACATAACTAACTTAAATCAGGTACTAAAAGTTTACAAGTGTTTTTAAATAAAATTATTCATTCAGCACATTTAAAATTCTTTTTAGTGTTTCTTCATCTGCAACCAGCATTTCATTTTTTATAAGTCTTGGTGTTAAAGTTTTCCAGTTTTCATTTTTTGAAAAAATATCTTTAAACATCGGAAGTGCCTTTTCCAGTTGACCGACATTTACAAGTGCGATAGCTGTCCAGTATTTCATTTCCAAATTTTCCGGAAACATATTCATTGCGGCAGAATATTCTTTCATTGCAAGTTCCATATCATTTTTCTCAACGGCATAATCACCATTGTTCATATGCTCATAAGCTCGATATACCTTTAATAATCTTTTTATTTCATCAACTGGCTGTAGGTGATCTTCCACACGAAGATCAATTAACCTGTCCTCCCATAAATTTCCTGTTGATTTACCGCGAACAACCAATATTGAAGCAGACTGCTGACCACGGATATCACCGCCAACATTTTGTGCAGCTTCCATAGCTGCAACCATTCGTTCGGCAAGAGGTCCTTTGGTTTTTTCAAATGCTTCCGCCATCGCTTTCGGCACCAGATCATTCAGCATCAGGTTTGCCTGCACAGAATAATTATTACCAATCAGATGACCTGCACCCTCAATACATTTATTTCCAGTAAATGCTTTAACGTTTCCTTTTGCATCGAGAATTGCAAGCTGACGGAATTCCCTGCTTTCATCAGAGGCAATTAAAAGATCAAGGGCCTCTTCTGCAGTCATTCCGCTTTTCATTAATTCCAACCCTCTCGGTCCGAAAGAAGGATTAACAAATGATTGAGTTGCAACGACTCCAATTCCTGCCTCTCCCCACGCAACGATGGAACCAACAGAAAACCAATGCGATTGTACAGCAACACCCATTTCACCGGTTTCAGGGTCACGAGCAACAATGGAATAAGTGTGAGCAAGAGGGTTTTCTTTATTAAAAACCTGTGCCGGAAATTCATTAATTAAAAATATTGAAACGATGGTAATCAGTAATATCTTTTTCATTTTATCACCTGATGTTAGTTAATCCAATAATGTTAAATGCCTTTGTTTTTATTTTTTGTGTTCTTTTGTGCTTTCGTGATTTAGTGGCATAAAATATTTAAAGAATAATTCAATATTGAGACATTTTCTTCATATCATTAGACTATCGCCACACTATAATAATACTGATAAATGCTCCCTAATAACTATTATGTACTTTTCTTAACGTAAGAAAAGTACCAAAAGAAACATGCACTTTAAAATAAATTCTAAAATTATCTTTCGTTTCGCTAAGATAAATGAACTCGTTCCACCTTTACCAACACAATCTTCAACAAGGTGGAACTCAGACAACATTTATCTTTAACGCTTCACTACAGATAATTTTTTAACGAATTTCTTTTAAGGTGCAAAGCCTCCCAAAATATTAATGTTTTGTAGATATGACATTTATAACTATCCTGCTTTGATTTTCCTTTGAATGATAAACTCGATGATATGCCTTAATAAAATTCTTCACCTCAGCACTATAAATATCTGTAAACGTCTGAGGATTACGGTCAAAGAACGGAAACATACTGCTTTGAATCTGGATCATTATCCTGTGCCCTTTTTTGAATGTATGAAATGCATCATTAAGATTGAACTTAACATTTGTTACTTCATTTGGTTTAAATGGTTCAGGATGTTCGTAACTGTTTCTGAACTTGCCGCGCATTATTTCGTAACGGATCAATCTCTGATATCCGCCCATTTCAACTCCGGCAGGATTCGGATCAGGATTTTCAGCGTCATAAGGATATACATCAATTAACTTCACTACCCAGTCTGCATCCGACCCGGTGGTAGAGACGAAAAGATCAGCAGTTATTGGTCCCGCGATTGTAATATCCACATCGAGGAGTTCTGTCTGAAATGAAATTACATCCGGTCTTGTAAAAGTAAACTTTTGATCTTCAATCATATATTCAGGTCTGTAGAATCTTCTTGAGTCAATAAATTTTGATGTATATGGAACGGGATTTAAAGGATCACTGATATATTCTGTATAATCAATATTATCAGATACTTGTTCGAAAGTTAATTGACCATTGCTACTCAAAAACACTTCACTAGAATATGAGTTTTCCGGAGGCCATTTTTCAAAACTACTCCATTCATTTTTACCGGTGTCAAACATATATGAACTATTTAGTTCCGGATTATTTTTACCCTTTAAATAATATTGGAAGAATGGCTCAAGAATATTTTCTCTGAAGTAATCTGCAGTATTAGTTCCGAAAAAGAAGTCGTTAAGTGAATCGCCTTTGCCCACTATCCAACTGCCGTGAGTCCAGGGACCCATAACAATAAAATTTTTACTCAACGAATCATATTGCTCTATTGTCCTATAAATATTTAATGGGCCGTATAAATCCTCTGAATCGTACCAGCCGCCAACAGTAAGCACAGCAGGTTTGACTTTTGTTAAATGAGGAAGAACATTTCTCTCCTGCCAGAAGTAATTGTAGGTGCCGTGTGTCATCAGCGAATCCCAGAACGGAATTTCATTCTTAAAATAATTTTTATTTACATTCTTTAACGGACCAAGATTTAAAAAGAAAGTATATGCATCCGGTGACGGATATTGAATTGATTCGGGCCATTTTGTTGTTGGTTCTTCTCTCGGAATTCCGAAAGTTTTGAAGAAATTAAATGCCATTAAAACAGAAAAGGCGCCATTGTGGTGAAAATCATCTCCAATAAACCAGTCTGATATCGGAGCCTGTGGTGAAACAGCAACAAGGTTTGGATGCGCTTCAATTGCTCCCATCACAGTATAAAATCCTGGATACGAATTCCCCCACTGTCCAACTTTACCATTGTGATTATCAATATTGTTAATCAGCCACTCAATCGTGTCATAAGTATCGCTGCTTTCGTCAATATCATTATCATTTTGCTTATGGGATTTGTACGGACGCATATTATCAAATTCACCCTCAGACATAAACCTGCCACGGACATCCTGAAAAACAAAAATATAACCATCCTTTAGGAACGATCTTGAAGGAACAATTATATCTCTTATAACATTTTCACCATAAGGAGAAACGCTATAAGGTGTCCTCATCAAAAGTACTGGATATTTTTCTGATTTATTTTTAGGAGAGTAAACTACTGTGAATAACTTTATACCATCTCTCATCGGAATTTGATATTCCCTTTTTTCATAATTACGCTGAAGATTTTCTGAAGGTGATTCTGTGTGTGAACAAGAGTTAACGCAGAAAATAAAACATGAAAAAAGAATGATAAATATTGAGTGTGATCTTTTCATAGACAATGACACTTAATAAGGTTTGAAATGATTTAATTAAAATTAGTCCATTTTATAATAAATGAAAAACGGGTTGAATGTTCCTCCGTTAAATTTCTTATTAGTATTTTAGCGATGTAGTTTTTAGGAGAAATACTTGTCCGATCTTGAATCTGCTTTAATATTATTCGCTGTTGGCGCTGTAGCTGCATTTATAAATGTGAATGCAGGCGGCGGTTCTTCGTTAACACTACCCACATTAATCTTTCTTGGATTGGATTCTGCAATGGCAAACGGTACAAACCGCGTTGCAATACTATTTCAGAATGCATTCGCTGTTCATGCTTTCAAGAAAGAAAAATATTACGAATTAAAAAACAGTATGATCCTTTCTGCTCTCACATTACCGGGTGCAATACTGGGAGCGGTACTGGCAGTAAATATTAGTGATGATCTATTCCGGAAACTGCTTGCAATCATAATGATTGGGATTATCATCACAATACTAATTCCAAATAAAAAGCAAACAGAATTTAACAGTCATCTGACTATTGATTGGAAAGTTTTGCTGGCAATGACTGGAATAGGTTTTTACGGTGGATTTATCCAGGTCGGTGTTGGCTTTATGATGATGGCTGCATTGCAAAAACTTATGAAGATGGATCTTATAAGAGTAAATATGCATAAAGTTTTTGTTGTATTTATTTTTACCGTACCTGCATTTCTCGTATTTCTTCTTACAGACAACATAAACTGGTTTTACGGATTAACACTTTCAGCAGGCAATGCTTTCGGCGGCTGGTGGGGTGCAAAACTTTCTGTTAAGAAAGGGGAGAAATTAATTAAAGCTGTTCTGATTATTGCAATCTTAATAATGTCGGCTGAACTTTTAGATATTTTTTGATCAATATGAAAAAAGATATTAACTATAAAATAAAACTCAATAACGGAATTGAAATACCTCAATTTGGATTAGGTGTATATCTCACCAAGCCTTCCGAATGCGTAAATGCTTGTTTATGGGCTATTGAAGCAGGGTACAGACATATTGACACTGCAAGCATGTACGGCAATGAAAAAGAAGTAGGTAAAGCCGTAAGAACCAGTGGACTGTTCCGAGAAGAAATTTTTGTCACAACAAAACTTTGGAATGATGAGCACGCTTATGAGAAAGCATTACTGGCATTTGATAAAAGTCTGAAAAAATTCGGATTGGATTATATTGATCTTTATTTAATCCACTGGCCTGGAACTGATAAAAGAAAAGAAGCCTGGAAAGCGCTTGAGAAGATTTATGAATCAGGACAATGTAAAGCAATTGGCGTCAGCAATTATATGATCCCTCACCTTGAGGAATTGTTTACCTATGCAAATGTAATTCCTGCGGTAAATCAATGTGAGTTTCATCCGTTTCTTTATACAAAGGACTTACTTGATTTCTGCAATAAACATAAAATTGCTTTCGAGGGTTATTCACCTCTGGCAAGAATGAGAAGACACACTAATCATGTTATCAAACAAATGGCGGAAAAGTACTCAAAAAACTATGCTCAGATAATGATCAAATGGAGTTTGCAGCACGATGTTATAACTATTCCAAAATCCTCTAAACGAGACAGAATTATTGAGAATGCGGATGTATTGGATTTTGAGATATCGGATGCAGATATGGAAGCTCTTAATGGATTGAATGAAGGATTACATACCTCATGGAATCCAATGAGGGTTAAATGAGAGATAATATCCATTTCTTTAGGCGTAAAATTACACACAAATATTTGTGTTTGTTTTTACATATTATTTGCACTTATTAAACTAACTCAAGTTGATTGTGTATTGGAATAAACCGTTGAAACGGTTATAAATATTAAGCCTTTTGTCATTAGCACCGGGATTAATCCCGGTGTTAATAACAACCAAATAACCTGGGGATTAACTGTTTAAACAGTTTTTGATTGTTTGACAGTCAACTTGAATAACTAACAGAAAATAGAATGCAAAACATTTCCTCAAAAAATAAAAATAAGAGACTTAGTATTTTAGTCAATGCCGATCTTGCAAAAAAACTAAACGAGTACTCTGAAAAAACAAATCAATCACTTAGCGATATTGCCAGAGAAGCTTTAAGGAACTATCTTCTTCAAGTTGAAAAGGAAAAAGCTAATAAAGAGCTTGCAGAAGGTTATAAAGCCAATTATGAATATTATTTGAAAACTCAGAATGATTGGGACTATGCAGATAAAGAAAAAACCGGACTAGTTAGCCAGGTTAAGTAGTAATGTTTATTTGCCTAATCAGGGTACATCTAACTGCTATGTTGATGTGGTCAGATTAGAACTATAGACAAAGCAAAGAGACTCATTACAAAAATCGGAACACTTGATTATACCATTATTAATAAAATTGATAACGCTCTGAAAATCTCTCTCGCGATAGAATAATCTGCTTCAAACTACTGTCATTCCCATCAATTTAATTTAACTCTTTAGCTAAAAATTTTCCGGTAAGACTTTTTTTATTTTTAATTATCTGTTCCGGAGTACCTTCTGCAATTATTTTTCCTCCAGCCTCACCTCCACCGGGACCGAGATCGATTATCCAGTCAGCAGTTTTGATTACATCAAGGTTATGCTCAACAACTACAATAGTATTTCCTTTTTCAACGAGTTTGTTAAGTACATTCAGCAGCACCTTTACATCTTCAAAATGCAAACCTGTAGTTGGTTCATCAAGAATGTAAAGAGTTTTACCAGTGCTGACCTTACTCAACTCGGTTGCAAGCTTAACCCGTTGAGCTTCACCACCGGATAGTGTAGTTGCCTGCTGACCTAATCTTATATAACCCAAACCAACATCGTGAATTGCCTGAAGCTTTCTTTTTATCCGCGGTAAATCTTCAAAGAATTCAAGTGCTTCATCAATCCGCATATCAAGTACATCTGAAATTGACTTTGTTTTGTAAAGTACCTGCAGGGTTTCCTGATTATATCTTTTCCCTTTACATACATCGCACAGCACATAAACATCAGGTAGAAAATTCATTTCTATTTTTTTAAGTCCGTCTCCTTTGCACTCTTCGCATCTTCCGCCTTCAACATTAAAACTGAACCTGCCGGTTGCATATCCCCTCATTTTTGATTCAGGAAGCTGTGAATAAAGATCACGGATGAATGTAAATAATCCTGTATAAGTAGCAGGATTTGATCTTGGTGTTCTTCCAATTGGAGATTGATCTATTTCAATGACTTTATCTATATGCTCAATTCCTTCAATGGATTCGAATGGCAATGGAACAACTTTGGAACCGTAAAATTTTCTCATTAAAATTTTTACAAGTGTTTCATTGACTAATGTGGATTTTCCTGATCCGCTTACACCAGTAATCAAAGTTAATGTGCCCAGTGGAATTTTCAATTCAACTTTTTTAAGATTGTTTCCGCTTGCTGCTTTTAATGTAATATATTTCCCATTCGCTTTTCTTCTATCAGAGGGAAGTGCAATCTCCCCTTTGTTGCGTAAATATTTTAATGTAAGCGAATCATAACCATTCTTCAGGTTTAATAGCTGATCAGTTGATCCTGAAATACAGACTTTTCCGCCGTGTTCACCTGCGGCGGGACCCAGGTCAATCATATAATCAGAACTCTCAATAGTCTCACGATCGTGTTCGACAACAATAATTGTATTGCCGAGATCACGCAAATTTTTAAGTGAACCAATAAGTTTTTTATTATCGCTCTGGTGAAGTCCGATTGACGGTTCATCCAATACATACAAAACGCCTGCTAACTGAGTACCAATTTGTGTTGCTAATCTGATTCGCTGTGACTCCCCTCCTGATAAGGTTCTTGCTGATCTGTTAAGTGTCAGATAATCTAAACCAACGTTGAGCAAAAAACTTAACCGAGTTGTTATTTCCTTCAGGATTGGTTTGGCAATCAGTTCATCGCGACCTTTTAGTTTAAGATCACTAAAAAACACTGCTGCTCTTTTAATTGAAAGTTCAGTAACCTCTGTAATATTTTTATCTTGAAATTTTACAGATAAGGATTCTTTCTTCAATCTCCCGCCGTTACAAGTTGGACAGGTTATTGTATTCATGTAAGATTCCACCCATTCTCTTATATTGTTCGATGTGGTAGTTTCATAATAATTTCTCAGATATTGATAAATCCCTGCAAACCTGTGCAAATAAGTTGCGGGTCTTCCGCTGCCATATGTATAAGTAAAGGATAATTTTTCTTTGCTTCCATTTAAAACAATATCTTTTTGATCTTCTGAAAGATCTTTAAGTTTTGTGTCAAACGTAAATCCGTATTTTGCAGATACAGCAGTTAACTGATTGAAGAACCAGATATTGCGTGGTTTGCCAAGCGGGGCAATTCCCTCTTCATTAATTGATTTATCCCAGTCGGGAATGATAAGCTTAATATCAAGCTCCTTCTTTTCACCAAGCCCTTCACAATCAGAACAGGAACCATAAGGAGAATTAAATGAGAACGAATTGGGTGCGAGTTCCCTGAAACTTATTCCGCAATCAAGGCAGGCAAGATGTCTGCTGAATATTTTGTCATTTTCACCATCATCAATAGTAACACTTCCGTTGCCGTAGTTGAGAGCAACCTCAATGGATTCCGTGATTCTGCCTCTTGAACGTTCACTGACCGTAATCTTATCAACAGCAATTTCAATGTTGTGAATTTTATATCTGTCTGCCTGAAATCCTTTTGCGATTTCAAAATACTCTCCATCAACTCTTACTTTTAGGAATCCATCAGAAGATATTTCTTCAAATAATTCCCGGTAATGTCCTTTTCTTCCGCGAACAACAGGAGCAAGTATAGAAACTTTATTACCACTTTTATTCGTAATTACCGAATCTATTATCTGAGCAGATGTTTGTTTATTAACAGGTTTACCGCAGTTATAGCAATATGGAGTTCCTAATCTTGCGTAAAGAAGTCTTAGATAATCATAAATTTCTGTCACGGTGCCAACTGTAGAGCGTGGATTTCCTGAAGTGGATTTTTGTTCGATTGAAATTGCCGGACTTAAACCATCTATCATATCAACGTCAGGTTTTTCGAGCATATCCATAAACTGACGGGCATAAGCAGAAAGAGATTCGATGTATCTCCTCTGTCCTTCTGCATAAATAGTATCGAAAGCAAGAGATGATTTGCCTGAGCCGGAAAGTCCGGTTATTACTGTAAAAGATTCACGCGGAATTTCAACATCAATATTTTTAAGATTGTGTTCCCGTGCACCCTTAATAATAATTTTTTCTTTTTCCAATTTGTCTTAATAATGAAAATTCAAACAGTTATATTAGCTATGCACATAATGATTGTCAAATATTTTTGTGTGTTATATAGCAGGGCAAATATTTATGACGTTACCTGAACAGATAACAACAGTAAAACAGTTTCATCAGTCAATCCTGAAGGAAAAAAGCTCAGAATTTATTGCACAGGTTTATCCTGTTGAACGAACTGAAGAATGTGATTCTGTTTTAAATTCTGTCAGAAAAAAATACTTTGATGCAACCCATCATTGTTATGCTTTTAGAATTCTTAATGATGTTCAAAAATACTCTGATGATGGTGAGCCTTCAGGGACTGCCGGAATAAGAATTTTAAACGCCATTGACCACTTCCAGCTTAACAATCTGCTGGTAATTGTTATCAGATATTTTGGAGGAACAAAACTCGGTGTTGGTCCGCTTGGCAAAGCTTATTACTCATCTGCTTTCAACACACTTGATGAATCCGAGAAAGTTGCTAAGATTTTAATGGAAAGATTGATAATAAAAACAGATTTTACTCTCATTAGTCAACTTTACAGAATAGTTTCTAATTATAAAGGAACGATAGAAAAAACTTTATATGGAGAAGAATTATCCTGCGAAATTATTATCCCTCCCAAAAATTTGAATCTGCTAAAAAATGATTTATTATCAGTTTCTGATGGAAAAATTGATATAAACTGCACTCAAACTCAATTTTACTTGTAGATATTTTTTGCAAATAATTTTACTTGCACTTGATTAAATTATTACGATTGTCGATATTTGTTATGCACAATAATTCATTTTTTACACAGGGGATTTTATGGACAACAACTACGCAGAAAAATTAGCAAATTTAACATTCAGTCTACTGGCAAATTGCCAGGAAAAAGAAGTCCGTTTAGCAGAAGTGCACGGACTGACTCAAGCCGAATTCAGGTGCCTCAGATTGTTTGGAAAGGACGAAAGTCTTAACAACAAACAGATTGCTGAGAGAATGAGTTTGAGCCCTAGCCGGTTAACCCGCATAATTGACGGACTGGTAAAAAAAGAATATATAATCAGGGAGATCGATCCAAACGATAGAAGAAATATGAGGGTTTGTCTGTCTAAAAAGGGTCAGCTTTTAGTCCATCAATTAAATAAGGCTTATATCGAAATACACAGGGATATTTTAGAGGATATTGATTCAGATCAGCATCAGCCATTGATCACAGCAATGAGTCATTTGCTCACCGCTTTAGAAAAATGGATTGCTAAGACCTGAAAAATTCAGGTTGATCTTTTAAGATGATTAATGTACTTCTTAAGAGTATCAAGATCAGAAACTAATTCACTAAGGTTCTTGAAAGTATCAGGACTTAGATTAAAATATTTCTTTTCGAATTCATTTTTAACTTCAACAGATGAGTTTAAGGTAATCTCTTTTAATTGAGAGATTACCTTTTCCATATTATCTGATAGATCTTTCTTTATGTGATCTAAACTTTTCACTTCAGGATTGCCACTCCCGGTTTTCATTACACGAATTAAACCATTCACATACTTTCCGGTAAAACATAACTCTTCAAATATTTCAGGTTTGTTGTTTTTATTCGATTCCGAAATCAAAGTCATAATATCATCTTTTTTAGTAAAAACAGAATTTGTAAACTCTTCGGCAAAGTTCAATGTATTTAAATCGTATTGCTGCATAACTATTTTTTAATTCCTATTCCAAGTCCGTCGCCTACAGGGAGAATTGTTGTTATAAGATTTTCCTGGGATGTGAAGATTTTATTGAACTCTCTTATTAGGTTGGTCGAGGTTTTGTATTTAGCGGGTACCCTTGTTGTTGCTGCATATCCATGCCAGAGAAGGTTATCTACTACTATAACTCCGCCCCGTTTCAGCAGGATCAATGAGTAATCAAACAAGCGTTTATAATCTTCTTTATCTGAATCAAGAAAGATGAAGTCATATTTTTTCTGCAGCTGCGGCATTATGCTTAGTGCATTTCCTTCTAACAATTTTATCTTCTCAGTAAATCCCGATCTTTCGAAATACTCTTTTGCAAGAGAAATGTTATCTTCGCTTTTTTCAATTGTATGTACTTCCGACTTTTTACTGAGATTTCTCGCTATCCTTATAGTAGTATATCCGATAGCAGTTCCGATCTCCAAAACTCGTTTAGGCTCTTTTAGAATTATAAGCTGCTCAATCAATTCAGCAGATTGCCAGGAAAGGATAGGTATTTTATGCTCTGCAGCATAAGTTTCCATTTCCTGGATAAGCTCTTTGTCTTTTTTCCGGAATGAATCGATGTACTTTGCCTGTGCTGGAAAATGTATAGTGTTCATAAAAGATTTAAATCTGGTTTATATTAAAATAAGAATATCCACTGTGCAAATACAACAATTTGAAAGGGTAAACAAAGGTAAGAAACTCTGAGGCAGCCGGAAACCAACTGCCTCAATTGATTCACTTAACGGAGCAAAATCATTTTTCTTGATTGACTGTAACCATTTACCTGTAAGGTATAAATATAAACACCGCTTGGTAATCCACCTGAGGCGGAAGATGCATTGAACTCAACAGAATGATAACCAGCTTCTTTAATGTCATTTACCAATATGGCTACTTCTCTTCCAAGTATGTCAAATACTTTTAAGGAAACCAATCCAGCTTCTTTTAATGAGTAATTTATTTTTGTACTTGGATTGAATGGATTAGGGTAGTTTTGGGATACACTAAATGATAGCGGATTGATGGTCTCATTATCATCAATTCCAACTATATTTCCATATACCTTACCACCTATTTTTGCATAGTTTAACAATACTATTGTTCCGTCGTCCCAGTCCTCTCTGATCTGACCTATACCTTCTGCCAAAACATAGACATAAGGTGTTACTGAATTAGCATATAGTAGTATTGCCTTTATCGTTCTTAGTCTATCAAAAACAAACCAGGTATCAGTAATGATTAGTTCGGCAAATAATGTATCAATAACAGGTAAACCCCATGCTACCGGCCAAATCTCGCCATCGCTCGCATCAGATTTAAAGATCATATATTCATCTTGATTGCCTGCATTATAATGAAATGGAATGCTAGTCGTAAAAATATTTCCATTGTTATCAACCCTCGCATCAAGAAACTGGAAAATTGGGCTTGGTAGTTTGTAATAGGTTCTTCCGTTTGGATAGACAGTATCCCTTTCTATTATTCCAAAGAAATAACTGATTCCATTATTAATTTGATATTCATTCCCAATCTCAAGAGGAAGGAAATTAGGTTGTTGCGGTAAACTGGTAACAGCCAACAAAGAAAATATTAAGATAGTTTCTAATAATGTTTTCATTATGTCTATAATAGATTAAAAACTTCTTTGAGTAAAACTAATTTTTCTCACTTCAACAAAATTAATTTTCTTCCGTACTCTTTACCGCCAAGTTGTATCAGAAGATAGTAAACACCACTTGCACACAGATAACCTCTCTCGGAATATCCATTCCACTCAACAACATTTATTCCTTGAGTCGAAACCTCGTTGAATTCCTTCACTTTTTGTCCTGCACCATCTATAATTGCCATTTTAAATATTTCATTTCCGGAAGATTTATAATTTAACCGTACCGACTTATGCTTCACCGGCAGAAAAGGATTAGGATAAGGTTCGCTCACAATGTAATCCGTTTCAACAGGAATTGCGAGGTTAAGTGAAATATAAAGTGAACCATATTTCATTAGATAGTTTTTAGCAGCAGGTTCACGGTAAGCTGTATTATTGCTATCTAAATATGTAAAATAAAATTGAATGTCCTGTCCCTGCGAGTAATAAGGGACATTAAAACTGAACCTGAAAATTCTATCAACCGTGGGAGAAGCTTCTGTGAAATTTGTACCATCGATTGAATAGTGCATTCTTACTGAGTTTGGATTGATGTTATCCTGGAATAAAATTTTTCTGATAACGTAATCATTATTAATGAATTCAAGATTTGGAAATTCAATAGCACGCTTTGCTGAGACTAATCCATAACCAATATCGTTATTTGGATTAATTGAATTATCCGAGGACTCCAACAGAATACTACGGATTTGTGTATTCTTAAGATGCCGGTGGCTAGAAAGCAGTAGTGCAGCCACTCCGCTTGCGATCGGCGCTGAAGTTGAAGTACCACTTGCAAAACGGTATCCATTATCGGTACTTGCAGAAGCGCCGTAAACTCCGACACCCATTGCTACGATTTCAGGTTTGATTCTTCCGTCGGATGATGGTCCCCTGCTGCTGAATCCGGCAATTTGATTTGCTGAGTTTACTGCACCAACACCTATCGTATTTTTACCATCAGCGGGTGCGGTAATATAAAACCACGGTGCATTACCTTCATTACCGGCAGAAGTAAAAGTTGCAACACCTCTCATAAAAGCAAACTCTGCAGCCCTTGTAACAATAGTTGTTTTGCCATCCATATCACTATATGTATATGATTCACCCGGTGAATCAAAAGTGCTGTAACCAAGTGAGCTGCTCGTAATGTCAACTCCGAGACCTTCCATCCATATCAAAGCAGCGGCATAATTATCCTCTTCAACTCTTGTTTCACTTCTTATGTCTTCTGTTTTTGCGAGAAGGTAAGATGAATTAAATGCTGCACCGATCATTGTACTGTCGTGGTATCCGCCAATAATAGAAAAGATTAATGTACCATGATCGTGCTGCGACGGATGATCACCCGGCTGATTAGCAGTGACATTATCATCAAAAATAAAATCGTACTCAGCTAATACACTTCGCGTATTTAATGAAATATGTCTTTCCCAATCATAACCTGTATCAAGCAAGCCAATAATAACATCTTCGCCTGTAATGCCTTTTGAATGAACAAGAGGAATATCAGAAAGATTTAGCTGCGTGAACGATTGACCATAACCGGGGGTGGAAGTATATTTGTAAAGCTCAAAATCATCAACAAGTTTTTTTTGAAAAGTGAAGCTTTTTACCGGAGCTACTTTATCAACAAAGCTAAGAGATTTTACCAGTTCAATTGGTGCTTCATTCATTCTAACCGAAACAGAATTAAACCATTTTAATTCGTGGATTATCTCAATTCCCAAATCCTTTATTACAGTAAGATAATTATCACTTAGAGGCAGATCTTCATAAGTAATGAATTCATCACCCATATTTTTAATTCTTCTCTCAATTGCTCTCTCAGAAAGCTCCTCAACAGCCTGCTGATATAGTTGAGAAGATTTATTCAATTTTGATCCAGGATTAATTCCTTTATCCTTAAAATAAATAAAGTACTTATTTTGAGGCAGGATTACAGTTGTTGCTATAAAAAAGAAAAATATAATTCTGTATTTCATAGAGTTTTTCTATTGTTTGATAATGAAATATATTCTTTTAGATGTGTATAAAAAAGGCAGTAGTCTGTTATTCAACAGACTTAAATATCCTGTTGAACCTGATATTGCCGGGAAAGCTAAGTGATGAATCATTACGGACAGACCAATAGACAAATTTCACTTTGCCAACTATAGCATCTTCCGGTACAAAGCCAAAAAATCTGCTGTCATAACTGTCATCACGGTTATCACCCATAACAAAGTAATAATCTTTTTTTATCACATAATCTCTTACGGGTTTGTTCCTCACGTTTATTACCGTGCCTTCAACGCTTACCGAACCGAGTCCCTGTTCAATATTAATCAGCAATTCCCAATCCTTAATATTTTTCGGATTAAGATGAATTGTGTCCTTCATTGTCGGGATGCGAAGAGGACCATAATTATCAGGATTCCATTTTCTATCGGCAGGAAATATCCGTTCATCTGCAAGACCCGATCGTTTGATATTCAGAATATCGACAGAAGCTTCTTTCGGAAGATTTAATTTACGATTATTAATAAATACTTCTTTATCAACTATCTTCAATGTATCGCCCGGTACCCCAACTATTCTTTTCACCATATGGTTGTTATTAAGGTCATCACTCTGCAGGAGATCAAACGGCATCTGGAATACAACTACATCTCCCCTGCTGGGTTTGCTGAAAGAAATTAAATTTGATTGCGATAGTTTGATTCCCGTGAAAGGAATGGTTGCGGGGGTAGAGAGTTTATATGATGATTTATAAACAATAACGAAGTCCCCCTCAATAAGAGAGTTCTTCATTGAACCCGTAGGTATACTATAAGCATCTATAAAAAATGCCTTAAGAATTAAAGCCAGGAAAATCAGAATAATGGCTGATGATAATAAAAACTTTTTTCCGCCGGGTTTTATCTCTGTGCCCTCATAAATGTGAAAACATACATAACAAAATTATTCATCTATTTGTAAAACAGCAAGAAAAGCTTCCTGAGGAATTTCTACATTACCGACCTGTTTCATTCGTTTTTTACCTTCTTTCTGTTTCTCAAGCAGTTTTCTCTTACGGGTAATATCGCCGCCGTAACATTTTGCAAGAACATTTTTCCTTAATGCCTTAACAACCGATTTGGATATTACTTTTGTTCCGATTGCAGCCTGAATACTTATCTCAAACATTTGTCTGGGAATAAGGTCTTTGAGTTTTGAGCAAACTTTTCTTCCCCAGTCGTATGATTTAATGCGATGTACAATCATAGATAAAGCATCAACCGGCTCACTGTTCAACAATATATCCAGTTTTACCAGATCAGATTCACGGTAACCGATATATTCATAATCGAAAGATGCATATCCGCGGGTGATCGATTTAAGTTTATCGTAAAAGTCAAATATTATTTCAGCTAACGGAAATTCAAATTGAAGATCCGCTCTTGTCGGATCAAGATATGTTGTATTGATATATACACCTCTCTTATCCATTCCAAGCTTCATTATACTTCCGACATATTCTGAAGGAGTAACAATTTGTGCTTTCATATATGGTTCTTCGACGTGATCTATATTTCCAACTGCTGGCATTTCAGCAGGGTTATCAACTATGATCTGTTCACCGCTTTTAGTATAAACTATGTACTCAACGTTTGGCAGTGTGGTAATTATTGATTGACCATACTCCCTTAATAATCTTTCCTGAACAATTTCCATATGAAGCAGACCGAGAAATCCACATCTGAATCCGAAACCGAGTGCGGCAGAAGTTTCAGGCTGATAAACCAGGGCTGAGTCATTTAAGCGGAACTTCTCAAGAGCATCACGTAAGTCTTCAAAATCATCTGAGTCCGTTGGATACAAACCGCTGTAAACCATCGGTTTTACATCTTTGTATCCGGGTAGCGGTTCTGCTGCACCATTTTTGAGGTGAGTAACGGTGTCACCAACTTTAGCATCGTGTACATCTTTAATGCCTGCAATCAGATATCCAACATTTCCGGCACTGAGTTCGTTAGCCTTAATTTTCTTTAAACCAAGCACACCTATTTCTTCGGCATCGAATGGTTTATCTACTTTAAAGAATTTTATTCTGTCATTAGTTCTTAATGTCCCTTGAAAAACCCTTATATAAGCGATAGCACCCCGGTAAGCGTCAAAGATAGAATCAAAAATTAATGCCTGAAGTGGTGCATCCGGATCACCCTGAGGCGGTGGAATTTTCTTTATTATTGTTTCCAACAGTTCATCAATTCCTAATTTTTCCTTAGCGCTGACAAGAATGATATCTTCTTTCCTGCAGCCGATAAGGTCAATTACCTGTCCGGAAATTCTTTCGATTTCAGCACTCGGCAAATCAATTTTATTAAGAACAGGAATAATTTCTAATCCGGCATCAATTGCAAGATAAAGATTACTTATTGTCTGGGCTTCAACTCCCTGCGCTGCATCAACTACTAGTATAGCGCCCTCGCAGGCTGCAAGTGAGCGGGAGACTTCATAAGTAAAATCGACATGTCCCGGTGTATCTATAAGATTTAAAATGTATGATACGCCATCCGATGCTTTATAATTCATCTGGATAGCATGCGATTTAATAGTTATTCCTCTTTCGCGTTCAAGTTCAAGGTCATCAAGAATCTGATCTTTAGCCTCACGCTGATTGACAACTCCGGTTCTCTCGAGAAGACAATCTGCAATAGTAGATTTTCCGTGATCAATATGTGCAATTATGCAAAAATTTCTAATGTTTATCATTTATTCTGAGTATTAAATTGTGATGCAAATATACTTAGAGAGAGGTTCTTATTAAAGGAGTAGTGAAGAGCAGGTGATTCGTATCTTAATTGAAAATCAGACTAATATAACACAATAAAAAAGAGATGACCCAACGCAAAATGAGTCATCTCTTTTAAATTTTACAATGTCAATTCAATCCCTGCTGTAATAATCCTTGGCAAACCGACCTTTATACCCTGAGGTCTTCTGCTGGCGATGTACCTTTCATCAAGGAGGTTTTTAAGTGAAAAATATATTGATGAATTAATTGATTCAATATCATATCTTCCTGTGACATCAAAAACGTAATATGATGGCATCATACCAATCTCACCGCTAGCAGATGCTACAGTTGTATTTAATTCATCAGTAAATTGCTCACCAATATAGGTTCCGGATATATTCAGCCCTAATCCCATAGGAACTGAGATATCAATAGAACTTGTTATGAAATGATCGGGCGAGTAAGGAAGTTTATTTCCTTTGATATTCATTCGTTCAGAATTTACAGTGACGAATCTATCTGCATTATATTCAGAAGAACTAAAAGTAGCATTTGTATTTAACATTATTCCAACTGAAGAATTTAATAAAGTACCAACATCGATTTTTAAACCTGCTTCAATTCCGGTATGAATTGTTTTTCCACCATTCACAAATCCGGTCCCGGAACCGCCGGAAGATTCAGATACAGGTATAACCTGATTGGAGAAGTCAAGCATATAACCTGTAAATTCCAGAGCAATGGTATTTAATATTGAAACTCTGATTCCTGCTTCATAATTCCAGCTGAGTTCGGCATCAAGATTTAATGCTTCACCACCGTTTGTTATTGCATCTTTCACCCTCGGCGGTGCAAAACCTCTATGCATTCCTGCAAATATTGAGTATTCATTATTAAAGTTATAGTTGATTCCTATTCCGGGCACCACAGAAAATAAATCATCCTTTGCTACAAGGTTAGTATCAATAAAATTTAATCTAAAAATATCTCTTGAGAAGCTGAAGTGTTCTAATCTTAGTCCGGGTGTTAAAGTCAGATTCTCATTCAGGAATAACCTGTTCTGAACAAAAAAGCTTGCAGCATAACCGGTTCTTATTTCATCTTCTCTCAGGTCCCCTGATTTTGCTTCAGCTGTTCTGCCGTCAACCCTTTGTTCAAAAGCTTTCTCATACAAAAATCTGAAACCGCCTTCCAATTCATTATTAAATGAACCGAAATTGTAGGAAGTGAAGAATCTTGGTTCGATTCCGGCAACTTCAAATTGCCGGTTACGATTGCCGGTGGAGTTTCTCATATAGATAGCTCCGTTAGTGAGGGTGGTATCACCGAAAACAATTCCAGTCATACCTGATCCGGGTGTGCGCCCGAAATTTTGACGCAGCCAGTTTCTTGTTGTGGTATAGCCAAAAGCTGTTGTTCTTATGAATGATTTATCCGACATAAAATAATCATAGGTAAAGCTTGCTGAGTATCTTCTGATTTCAAGTTCATCATTAGGCGCAATTTCTGTGAAGAATTCACCGTTGTCGTACATTGACTGTGTAATTCCAATATAAGTAGAATTGGAAACCTCATCATAAGCAGCCAGTTTAAATCCGAGTCTTGAATTATCAGATAAATTGAAACGCAGTTTTGCAGATAGATCATTAACATTAAATCTTGTTATTCCCAGCTTATCGGCTCTTTTATGCAGAACATTAACATTGAATCCGACATTATCTATTGTTGTTCCATAACTAACCTGAGCCGAGCCAAACCCGCCAGACCCTCCTCTTAATCTTATAGCTGTTGTGGATGTGATAGGAGGATCGGCGGTAATGTAATTTATAACACCGCCAATTGTCTGCGGTCCGAATAAAATTGACCCGCTTCCCTTAAGTATTTCCACCCGCTTCATTCTGTCTATGGCAGGAGTATAGTACATTTCAGGTTCGCCATAGGGAGCCAGTGCAATGGGAATTCCATCTTCCATCATTAAAACAGTTCTGCTCCGGTCAGGATCAAGTCCCCGGATACCAATATTAACTCTTAACCCAATTCCTTCCTCATCAACTACATGAAGACCAGAGACCTGACGAAACATTTCATTTCCATCCAGTGGTTGAGAGTGTTTAAGACTTGTACTTGCAATAATATCTGCCGAACCCGGTATTCTGCTTAACAGCGATGGTTTTCTTCCAATTATATCAATTTGCGGGAAGTCGTACATTTTAACTGTAGTATCAACTATGGTACTCAAATTAGAATTATATTCTGAGTCCTGACTCAATATTGGTTGTGAATAAGAAATACTAATAAATAATAAAGTTAAAACTGTAACCCTAAATACGATACTATAGAATTTGCTCATAAACACTCCTTGGAATTCGTTATCAATCATTAATAATTGCTCCCCATTGAATAATTTTAATTTAATTTAGACTTAATCTAAATAGTAATAGAGAAATTTGCAAGTATAAACTTGTAGGATTTTTAATGAAATGATTTAGTTTTTTTCGATAAGGCTAAGGACAATTCCTTCGCGAAGTGCATATTCTGAAATGGTCAGTTCTTTGATGTTAAAGTTTTTCATTACACGTCTTAAGATAAGCAAACCTGCGGGTATGATATCGGCTCTCTTTACCTCCATACCTGGGATAGCAATTCTATCCGCCGGAGTTATAGCGTCGAGAACATCTCTAAGGATACTTTGGAAATCAGTATAGGTGAAAGAAAGACCATTAATCGGTTTCGTTTTTTTTTCATTTATTTTTGAATGAACCAGTGCCGCTGCTGCATTGATTGTTCCGGAGGTACCGACTGCTATATCAAAGTTCTGTGAATAATCAATATTCGGATTCTCAGCAAGTGCTTTCTTGATAAAATATTTACAATCCTTAACCGCCCTGTTCTTGAGGGTATAATCAGGAAAGAACATTTTAGAAAGTCGAACTGCACCGATTTTAATACTCTCCGAAAAAATTAATTCACCTCTGTCGGCAAGGACAACCTCAGTGCTTCCTCCTCCGATATCAACACACAAAACTCTTTTATCTGAAACGGGTAGCGCCTTCTGTATACCTTTGTAAATTAGTGCTGCTTCTGACCTGCCATCGATTACATTTATGTTAATTCCAAGCTTCTGAAACACTAATTCAAGGAATTCATTCTTGTTTTGAGCTTCACGTACAGCACTTGTTGCAACTGCATGAAATTCTGCATCATAAAAATCTGCAAGAGATTTGAAGTTTCGTAAAATATCAATTGCTTTTTCCATTTCTCCGTCAGAAATGATGCTTAGGTCCTCTCCTTTGTGCGAGCCTAATCTTATAACTTCTCTTTGTCTATCAAGTAAGGTGAATGAACCATCGGACTGTACTTCAACTATAATCAGATGAAAAGAATTCGTCCCCATATCTACTGCAGCTATCCTTCTCAAAACAAATTTCATTTCTTTACAGAGCTTAAGACATTTTCACACAATTTAAAAACATCATCCACTTCAACATCATCAATCAATTCAGACTCACGAAGGAAAAATTTATTTGGACCAATTGGAGCCCAGTTGAAAGGGTTAGTCGGACCAAAGATTGATATTTGCGGAGTTTCTGTCGTTCCGGCAACGTGCATAATTCCGGTATCATTGGAAATAAATAATTCAGATAAAGAAATTATTGCTGCTACCTGAGGAATAGATTTGTTAAGAAATGTTCGTATAGGTAAGCGGGAGTTTTTACTTACATAATCTATTTCATCTCTGTCGGAATCACTACCTGTTAAATAGAAAACACAATCAAAACTTTTATTAAGCTTCTTAATTAATTCTACATATTTATTCAAAGACCAGCGGTTCGGAGGTTTACCAGCCCCGACATGTAATCCGATTAATAACTGATTCTTTTTTTTCCCCGTTTTTTTTATAAATGCAAGTGCAAATCTTAAATCATCATAATCAAAAGTTATTTCAGAGCGATAATTATTCGTATCTATTCCAAATGGTCTTATTATATCCAGACATCTTTCTGAAACATTCGAGTCAGGATGATTTCTCCAATCGAGCTTTATCCTTCTATCGAAAAGGTAAGAACTTTCATTAAACTTGCCATCGAGTGATTTCGCACCTATCCTTATTTTGGATTTACTGAATCTTGCAATCAGGTTACTTGTAAAAGATATGGATACAACAACCGGAACCAATACAACATCATATCCCTCCCGAAGTATTTTCCGAAAAGAGAAAAAATAGGAGGGTTTAAAGATTCTATTCTTGTCAAATATGAAATAACGATCAATAAATTTATTTTTGATTATTCCATGGTAATTATCAGGACTAACAATTAATGTTATTTTACAATCCGGATATTTTTCTTTTATAGCCCGGAGAAGGGAAATTCCGGAAAGGAGATCGCCCAACTGGTTATGCTGCCTGACAATCAAAACTTTTTTTACATCACCAAGTTCTCTGCTCTCATTCTCCTTAACCGCAAAAAGTGTTTCAAAAAATTTTGTAACTAATTTCGAGGCAAGAGATTTTTCGGACATCAGGGGTTCTTTTCTTTTTCGTCTTTATCTGAGATATCGGTGTATTTCGCTTCTTCTATGTTTTCGTACTTTCTTCCTTGTCGCTTAGCATTTGAAGTATGGTCATTCTTTCCGGGCGAACTGAACAGCCCAATGAGGAATCTTTTCAAAATTCTGTAAAGAAAAATAAATATGATAATAATCAGCAGTATTCTTAAAAACTGGCTCATCCTATGCTCTTTGGTTCAGGATTAAAATACTCAATAAGAGCTCTGTCTTCACGAAATACTTGTCTGAATAATTCATCAAAATCATCTTCATTATTAACAAAATCTATCTCGGTGGAATTAACAATTAATAATGGTGAGGAATTATACCTGAAGAAAAAGTGAGTATAGGCTTCACTCAGTTCTTCAATATAACTGCGCGTAAGATTTCTTTCTATTTTTCTGCTGCGTTTTTTAATATTATACATCAATCTATCAATACCGGACTGCAAAAAAACAACAAGGTCCGGTTTACGAAGATTCCTGTGTAATAGAGGAAACAATGATTCATATAATTTAAGTTCTTCACCTGATAAATTGAGGTATGCAAAAATTCTGTCTTTCTCAAAAATGTAATCGCCTACTATATATTGGGTGAAAAGGTCCTCCTGGTTTAATTCTTCCTGTTGCTTATACCTGTTAATCAGGAAAAACATTTGTGTTTGAAAAGCATATCGTCTTCTATCTGTATAGAATTTTTCCAGGAAAGGATTTGTTTCGAATTGCTCAAGAATGAGTTTTGAATCGAGCCGGGTTTTAAGTTTTTTTGCTAAAGCTGTTTTCCCTGCTCCAATTACTCCCTCAATCGCTATGTATCTTACTTCATTATTATTCAATGTTCTACTTCCGGGATGAATAATTTTTCTGGTAATATTTTAATTACGAATTTATCTTTAAGTGACGTAAGGTAATGCTTAAATTTTTTCTTTGTTTCAGGATGATTTAATTCCGGGTCTATCTCACATAACGGTTGAAGAACGAAATCCCTATAAACAATACCTTTATGTGGCAAACTAATAAAATCATCTGAAAAAATTAAATCATTAAATAATAAAAGATCCATATCTATTTCTCTCGGACCCCATTTTTCAGTAATTGTCCGGCCAAGATCCTTTTCTATTTGCTTTAACTCCCCCAGAAGTTTTACGGGTGTAAGATCTGTAGATATCTTCACTACCGCATTGTAGAAATTATTTTGTTCGCTTATCCCGAACGGTTTTGATTCGTAAATCGATGATGTAACTTCAACCGCAACATTTTTTATCAAACTCAACCGGATTACTGCGTTTTGAATTAATTTTAATCTATCCCCCTTATTCGATCCTAATCCAATAAAAACTATATTTTTATATGTGTTATTCAAATCGCCTAAAGATCTTTTCTTTCTTTTATTACTTCAACCTCTACACAATCGACAACACCTCCTAAAGGGGGGTTGTTTTTCCGCACTCTCACAGCAACTTTCTGAATTGCAGTAAATTTCATTAGTAATTCATCGGCTATTTTACCGGCAAGAGATTCTATCAGATAATACTTCTGTTCCAAAGCCAGATGATACATAAACGAATATACCTTATGATAATCGATAGTTTCACTTAATGAATCTTTCCGGGCGGCAGCTGAGAAATCTGTGTAAATATCCACATCTGCTTCAAATTTACCGCCAACACTCTGTTCCTCTGATCGAACACCATGGTAACCGTAGAATGCTGCCTTTTTAATCTTTATAACATTTATCATATAACTAAAGTTAAATTCAATGTAAAATTAGTGAAATAAATGAATTTATTTTTCATAAGATATTTAATTTTTTGGATGCTTTTCTGTACCTGAGATAGGTATCCATATTTGCACTGAGTAATCCAATCAACACAAGCCCCGATCCGGTCAAATGACGCAGGGTTAATTGTTCATTATAAAAAATCCATCCGGCAATAAGTGCAACAATAGGAGTAATGAATGCTATCAATGAGAGAATTACAACATTAACCCTTTTCAGAAGCCAGTAAAATGATGTAAAAGTAACTACACTTCCCATCACTGCCAGATAGGAAACCGATAGAACGGCATTAAGATCGAAAATATTTAAGGATACGTCTTCCATTACAAATGAAAATAACGTCATGAAAAAACCCGCCAACAGCATCGGGGTTAAATTCATTGAAAGTGAGTTCAGGTGACCACCTGACTTCTTAAGTGTAACGGCAATATTAGCCTGCATTATGCCGCTAAGTACGATAGCTAACATACCAAGAATGTAATCAGAAATGGATTCGCCAAATGAGTCAGAGAAGATTACTACAATACCTGTAAAACCAATTACTATTCCGGCAATCTTGACTAAACCAATTTCTTCCTGCGGTATGCGAAAGTAACTGAATATTGCTACGAAAAACGGATATACCGCAAACAATACAGCTGATAACCCGGACGGGACAAACTGCTGCGCCCAATAAACTAAACCGAACGGAATTATAAACGAAAAGAAACCCATATAAAGATATAATTTAACGGAAAGTTTATCTGTCTGAAGTTTTAATCCTTTTAATTTCATTATTAGAAAAATTACAAGAGAGGCAACAAAAAATCGTATACCTGCTGACATGAACGGTGTAAGTGATTCGAGGCTGGCTTTAATTCCTACCCAGGTAGTTCCCCATATAATGCAAAGCAGAATATAGATACTTACAACTTTGGTATTGTTATTACTCATAGTTTTACTTCATTCCAATCACAGCAAATGATCTTCCCGAATGTATTCCATCACGGCGATAAGAATGAAAGAGATCTTTCATTTGGTACGTACATAATACAGAACGCTGTATGTTATTTGGTTTAACTCCAAAATCAATTAGCATATCATAGTTAACAGAAGCAACGTCAAGAAATATTTTTCCGTTCGAGTTCAAAATATATTTTTGATCAAACATGCCGGCAACCTCCTCACCTACTTCATAGTTTATTTGCGAAACAGACGGACCGAGATATACAATTAAATCCTTACCCTTGCAGTTAAACTTATCCCGCATCATCGTTAGAGTATTTTCAAGTATCCTGCAGTTAGCTCCGCGCCAGCCTGAATGAACAGCAGCTATAAGCTCATTCCCGGAATCAAAAATAAGAACAGGTGTGCAATCTGCAATGGTTAAAACAAGCAATAAGTTTTTCTTTGATGTAATCATCGCATCGCTGTTACCGTAATTACCGGGAGAATCAACAATCTTGATTATATCCGAATGTATCTGATTTTGAAATGCAATTTCAGTATCCTGGAATCCTAATTCATCAAAAAAATATTTTCTGTTTTCCATGACTCTTTTTTCATCATCATGTACGTTTAATGATAAATTAAAGTGGAAAGGAGCTTCTCGTTCGAGCCCGATTATGGTGCTGACTGCAGCTTTTAATCGAGGAAATTCTTTAAAGATATATGGCTTAATAGTAAACATTTCCGGAATTTTTGGGAAGCAATTTAATGAAAATTAACAACTGTTATTGTAGTCACACAGCTTAATTGACGAAGGAATCTATTAGTATTATATTGCTCAAAGTTTTTTAATAAATAAGGGATATAAACTTGAGAATACTTGTTTCAAATGATGATGGAATTGATTCCGCAGGAATTCACGCACTTGTTAAATCATTAAAAGAAATTGCAGATGTAACAGTTGTTGCTCCTCATACAGAGCAGAGTGCAGTAGGACACGCAATTACAATGCAGACACCACTCAGAGTTTTTGAATATCATAAAGATGGTGAGTTTTTTGGTTATGCCGTCGGTGGAACCCCTGCCGATTGTGTTAAAATGGGGATAAGAAATTTAATGGAAAACCCGCCTGATCTGGTTGTATCAGGAATAAATCACGGTTCAAATACTGCCATCAATATTATTTATTCGGGAACTGTTTCAGCCGCAAGGGAAGCTGCTATAATGGATGTCCCGGCTATTGCTGTTTCAGTAACAAGTCATGCGGTTAAAGATTTTAGTTTTGCTGCAAAAGTTTCTCAGATGTTAGCCAGAGAAGTATTTGAAAAAGGATTAAAAGCCGGAACAATGTTGAATGTTAACGTGCCTAATTTAGCCGAGGGAAAAATTGCGGGAATTCTTGTCACCAAGCAAGGAAAGTCCAAATGGGATGATGTATATGAAAAGCGTGTTGATCCTTACGGCAGAAATTATTACTGGCTTACTGGTAATATGCTTGTAGTGGATAATGAACTTGAGATTGATCAGATAGCTGTTCAAAAAAATTATGTTTCTGTAACACCTATTCAGTTTGATCTTACTGATTACGCTTCATATGAATCCCTGAAAGAATGGAATATCGAAAAACTTTTTCATGCGAAAACAGTTTGAGATTTATCATATAAAAGCTTTCACTAATAGTACTTCTGAAGGTAATGAAGCTGCAGTGATGTTTGGCGATGAATTAAGTGAACATCAGATGCAGCAAATAGCGGCCCGGCTCAACTACTCTGAAACTGCTTTTATCCAGACTTCTTCCACCGCAGATTTTAAACTTAAATGGTTCAGTCCGTCAACTGAAGTAGATCTTTGCGGACATGCTTCCATTGCAGCACTTCATTTTCTTTCAGAAACAGGTGTACTTAAAAACAATGATTCAATAACTTTTGAAACCATGTCTGGTAATCTCAGAGGCTCTTTCATTAATTCAGATTATGTTATTGAAATTCCTATTTATTTAATCAATGAATTAGTTGCTGATAAGAACGAACTTTTCAGTGCATATAAAATTCCTTTAAATATTATTGACACTGATACAACGGTTTTAACATTGAGTAACAATTATGTTTTCATTAAAATAAAATCGTATGCTAAATTAATTTCTTACGAACCCGATTTTGATCCTAATAATATTATTACTAAAAAGTATCCTGATATTTCATTATATACGACAGAAACAATTGAAGCAATTAGCGTTGCTCATCACAGATTTTTTGCACCAGGATCGGGTATAATGGAGGACCCGGTTACCGGTTCCGGCGCCGCCTATTTAGGTTTGGTCCTATTGCACAATGGTTTAGTCACAGAAAGTATGCTTAAAAAGTCAATAATAATTGAACAAGGCGATCATCTTGGTAAAAAAGGCAGAATTAAGGTCAGTTTTGATCGGCATAATGGCCTATTAACTATTAAAGGTAATGCAGTTACATTTCTTAAAAAAAGTATTTTTATCTGATGTTCGATTTTGAAAAAATAAGTTTAACGCTATCATATTCTTCTGTGTTATTTATAATAGGGATTATAATTTCATTTTTATATGCATATTATGTTTACAGATTTACACTCCCGCCGTCTTCAACTTCAAAGAGAATTTTACTGGCTTTCTTAAGAGGTTCAGCGCTTATTCTATTACTTTTCGTTTTTTTTGAACCTATTCTATCGATGACAAAAAAAGAAGTATCGGAACCGGTTAATCTGGTTTTCATTGACAATAGTAAATCTATCACAATCAATGATGGGACAGACAGAGAAAACACTATCAGGCAAATCACAGATGAAATATTTAACAAAGCACCCGGATCAAATACGGAATTATTCACATTCGGTAACAGCATTGAAATATTAAACCGGGATTCAAAAGATCAGTTAAACTTCAATCAAACATCAACAAATTTTGTCCAAATTTTTAATGAAGCTGATCCTTCCAAACATAACATTGCTTCAATAACCATTATTTCTGACGGCGTGATCACCGATGGTTCAAGTCCGGTTTATACAGCACGCCAGAAAGCATTACCGGTTTTTACAGTAGGTGTCGGGGATTCATCAAGAAAAAGTGATGTAGAGGTAAAATCAGTTTTATATAATGATTTAATTTACGCAGAAACTCCAACAACTATAATGAGTACCATAACCAATCGTGGATTCGGAGGACAGAATGTTCTTGTATCGCTTTTCGAGGATGATATACTTCTTGAACAAAAATCTTTGACTCTTGAAGAAAATGGCACAAACAATATTTCTTTTAATTACACACCTGAAAAAAGCGGGGAGAAAAAACTATCGCTTACTGTTTCCGAACTTAAGGACGAATTTACATATGCAAATAATAAAAAAATATTTTTTGTGAATGTACTGAGTAATAAAATAAAAGTATTGATTGTCGGTGGTTCACCTTCAGCTGATTATACTTTTATAAAAAACACATTGCTAAGTGATAATAATATATCCGTTTCAACACTTACCCAGATAAGACCGAATCAGTTTATTGAGGGTAATTATACAAATAAGATTGATAGTGCCGACATTTTCTTTCTTATAGGTTTCCCTACAAAAGATACCCCGGTTGATGCATTTAATCGTATTGTCCGCAAAATTTCAGACAAAAATACTCCTTTCTTCATTACCATAAATTCTGAAATTGATGTGGCCAAAATCAGCAATATCCAACAGCATTTGCCATTTTCTGTTTCACAGATTGATAACATTTATCAGCAGGTACAGCCGGAAATACAAAATAGTGAGAATAACAATCCCCTTCTACGAAATAATGCGGAAAATCCCATCGGTGCCTGGAATAATCTTCCCCCTGTTTTGCAGCCGCGAGCAGTTATTAATCCCAAACCGGAAAGCAAAGTAATTTCACGGATAAAAACAGAGAATATACCCCGCCCGGCTCCGCTAATTATAACCCGTTCGTTGGGCAGTAAGCGATCTGTTGCAATATTCGCAAAAGAATTTTGGAGATGGAAACTTCAGACTTCAACAAGACGATCTGATTTGTTTGATAGTTTTATCTTGAACTCTGTCCGATGGTTAAACGTTAGCGATGAATTTAAAAAATTTAAAGTCACTCCGGTTAAAAAAGTTTTTGCTATCGGGGAGAATATTGAATTTTCAGCCAGAGTTTATGATGATGCTATGAATCCTGTTTTAAATGCAGATGTTAAACTTGTTGCTGCAAAAAACAAGGAACAGTTTGAAATAAATCTCAGATCTGCAGGAAACGGACTTTATGAAGGCAATTTTCAATTAAGAAGTCCCGGCGATTACAGTTTTAAAGGTGAGGCAAGGATTAATGGAAACCTGCTGGGAGAAGACAGCGGAATATTTAATGTAGGTGAAATAGATATTGAAATGATTAACCCGAGAATGGATTACGAATTCCTTAACTTTCTTGCAATAGAAACAGGCGGTGAATACTTTAATGCTGATGAAATCGATATGTTAATTAGAGAATTAGAAAGAATAACCGCTAAAACAGTTAAAGAAAAATTTGTTACATCTGAATTTAGTTTGTGGTCAAGCGAATGGATTTTATTGTTTATTATTCTCATCTTTGGTCTAGAATGGTTTATCAGGAAAAGAGCTGGAATGCTCTAAATTACTGAGGTTCGCTTATTCTTTTCTTTATTATATGTAACGTAATATAATTTTAATTTAATAACCCGGGGTGCGATCTTGAATATTAATTTAACTTTTAAATATTTCTTATCTGATTTATTCGATTTTTTTCTTCCAAGATTCTGTGCTGCCTGCAAACAGAAATTGTCAGGTAATGAAGATACTATTTGTAAGAAGTGCCTAAGTGTTATTTGTTTAGCAGACACTCTGAGAATTGATTTTGAATTCGATAAAAAATTTAAATTAAAAAAACTTATATCAGGATTTACCTCGTTATATGTTTTTGAAAAGGATAAAGCCCTTCAGGAAATTCTCCACAACTTCAAATATAATAAACGTTTCAGAATTGGAATTTTTCTTGGAAAGGAAATTGCAAATGCAAAAAAACATATCATTTCCGGATGGAAAGTTGATTTAATTGTCCCGGTACCGCTGCACCATCTTAAAAAAGCTGAAAGAGGATATAACCAGTCTACTTATATTGCTAAAGGATTGTCAAAGAATCTTAAAATTCAAATTAAAGAAAACGTTATTAAAAGAATCCGATATACGGAATCGCAAACGTTGAAAAATATTTCAGAAAGAGAATCAAATATAAAAGATGCGTTTGTGGTTAAAAGCAAAAAATCTGTTAGCGGTAAAACAATTTTAATTGTTGATGATGTAATTACAACAGGAGCAACGATTTCCGAAGCTGCCAGACAGTTACTTAATTATGGGGCCGCAAAAGTTTATGCAATTTCTGTTGCTATTGCAGATTGAATTACATCTTCTCCGGCGCACTAACACCAAGAATACTTAATCCGTTCTTCAATACTATTTTAACAGCAAAAGCTAAGGCAATTCTAGCTTCAGAAAGTTTTTTCTCTGTCCCTAAAATTCTGCAAAAAGTGTAGAATCTGTGAAATGCTGCTGCAAGTTCTTCGAGATACATGCATATTCTGTGTGTTTCAAAAACTTCGGCACTGTAAATTATTTCCTCCTCAAACTGATGTAATTTCTTAAGAAGGGATTGTTCCTCATCAGTGACCAGTAAATTAAGATTTGAAGTATTTGCTTTTAGACTTTCGCCTTCAATTGCCCTCAGAATTGAACATATTCGTGCATGAGCATATTGAAGATAAAAAACGGGGTTCTCATCTGATTGTTTTTTAGCAACTGAGATATCAAAATTCATATGTGATGATATGTTTCGCATATTATAAAAATAACGTACAACATCTTTTCCAACCTCTTCAATAAGATCATCAAGTGATATATAATTTGCTTTGCGTGTCGACATTTTAACCACTTCCCCATTCTCGGTTACTGTAACAAATTGTTGAATTAACACTTTGACTTTGTTTGGATTATAACCGAGTGCCTGTAATCCTGCAAGTACATCAGGATAAGTCGCCGCATGATCTGAACCGAATATATCAACCATCAGATCGTAACCACGCTCAAATTTTGTTGAATGATATGCAATATCCGGCAGCCTGTAAGTCGGCTCACCTGATGATTTAACGATAACTTTATCATCCTGTTTACCCATCTCACTGAGTTTTAACCAGACTGCTCCGTCCTTTTCATAAGACAGATTTCTCTCACTGAAAATTTTAAGCAGGTTATCTATTTTTCCTTCTTCATAAAGAGAATACTCATTAAAGAAAATTTTATGTTCTACGCCGATCTTATGTAATGTATTTTTTATATGCTCAAAAATTTCTTTTTCAGCTTTCTGTCTAAATTTTCCATCAGGACTTTCTGCTTTTATCTCATTACCAAATTCATCGAAAAGACTTTTGGCAATATCCTTTATATACTCGCCTTGATAATAGTCATCAGGAAATTCTAATTTTTCACCAAGTAATTGCAGATAGCGCATTCTGACAGAATCACCAAGCACGCGCATCTGCCTGCCTGCATTATTAAAATAATATTCACGATCAACATCGTAGCCAACCTGCTCGAGCAAATTGGCAATAGTATCTCCAACAACTGCATTTCTTCCATGACCAACTGTTAGAGGTCCTGTCGGATTAGCAGAGACAAACTCCACATTTGCTTTAAGTCCCTTAAACTTTTCACTTTTCCCAAAACTATCACTTTTTGTTAGAATTGTTTCAACTATTTCCGCAATATATTCAGGAGTAAAAAAGAAATTTATAAATCCTGGTCCGGCTATTTCAGTTTTATAAATTACATTGGGATCTATATTTAATAATTCAATGATTTGCTGAGCTATCTGTCTGGGATTTTTTCTCAGCACCTTTGTAAGAAGCATTGCCGCATTGGAAGAAAGGTCGCCATGTTCTTTTTGCTTTGGAATTTCAATAACATGGTTTATGTGTGCAAGTTCAGGAAGGTTTAATACAGCAGCCTTAAAGAGATCGATTAAATAAGTCTTCATGCTTTCTTCTTTGCAGGAGTTGAGGTTTTACGTGTAGTTTTTTTCTGCTCAACAGCAGTCTTTTGGGGTTTCAGTAGAGGGTCCTCAACTTCAATAATGGGCGCATCTCCCCATAGTTTTTCCAGATTATAAAAAGTTCTTGCGTCCTTTTTAAAAACATGAACCACAACATCCACATAATCTAATAGTACCCATTGAAGTGCCATATATCCTTCTTTATGCCAGCATTTAATACCATCATCCCGTAACTTTCTATCAATTTCATCAGCAATAGCTTTAACCTGTGTATCCGAATCTGCCGAACAGATAACAAAGTAATCAGCAAAAGTAGCAAGTTTTCTGAGATCAATAATTTTTACATCATAACCTTTCTTTGAAAAAATTAATTCAGAAATAATCTGCGTAAAGTCTTTTGAGTTCAATTTGTAATCCTTATTAATTAATAAATAACGTGTTATAATCTTTTCCGATGATTATGGTAACATCGAGAAAATACTGGTTGTTGAACTGTTTAACAATTCTCTTACTTTCCAGGCCGAGAGCATTTGCAACCATGGAAGATTTGTCCGGACTATTCGATCTGTCAATAACCAGAGTATTGTCAACATCAAAAGAAGAATAATTTCCCTTGTTCACAACATCAAAACCCTTTGCTCTTAAAAATTCAGTGAATCTATCGGCAACTCCGGCTGCACCGCATCCATTAAGTACTTCAATCTGTACCTGTGAAGGCAGAATTAAAGTTTGTTCAGATATTTCTTCTTTTTTAAGTGTATTAGAAATTTGGACAACCAGTGCATACACCAGAAACATAATCAGCAGTGCAAGAACAACAATGATTATATTCAGAAATAAATTCGAAGAAGGATTTGTAGCGCTTTTTTTCTGTGATGATTCTTTAGAGTTTGAATTGCCCTTGACCAATTTCTACTCAGCTTCTTACTCTATCTTGAATAGAAAGGATCATAAAAAGAATTGTACAACCCGTAATATCCTCTGTTATAATATCCATTGAATGGATTATAGAAATATGATGCAGGATACTGGTTATATTGAAGAGTTATGTTTACATCTTTCCAGGGACGGTAATTTAATGCGGCTCTGCTTATATATAACCCGGAAATGTCATTTTGAAATTCCTGACCAAATGTGCTGTAAGGTGAATGGGTAATGCTTGCATCAACCTGAACATTCAGATCATCGCTGAAACGATACATCATACTGTTGGTATATGTTCCAAGGGCAATTCCCTGACCGGCAAAAGCTGAATATGACATACTAAAAGAATGTCGCATAGTAAAGTTTTCACTATTAAGAAAACCGAATAAAGAACCTGAACCATAATCAACAATACCATCCTTAATATCGGTAGTTGGAAATGCCGGATCTTTAAACTGCGCGTAATTAACCGATACAAACAAAACGAAAATTACAATAAGCAACTTTTTCATAAATTCACCGAAATTTTTATGCATTATATCTAATTGAACAACAAAAATCAATGTATTGAAAGAAAGTCTGATATTTTGAATACATCCATCAATTCTTTTAATGTTCAAATATACCCAGAATTATAAACCCAATTCAAGAGATTTCTGTGTTGATTAAAACAAGGATTTAGACGCAACAAGTCCTATATTGTTTAATTTAACCGGATACTTGATTTGTTAAAAAACCATAGTTAATCTTAGTTTCAAATTATGAAAATTTTAGTAATAGATAACTACGATTCATTTACATATAATTTAGTTCAGCTTGTCAGCCTTTTTAAGTGTAAAGTAATTGTAAAATTAAACGATGAATTAGATCCTGCATCAATTCAAAAACTGAACCCTGATAAAATCCTTATTTCGCCGGGTCCCGGAAGACCTGAAAATTCTAAAGTATCACTGGATGCAATAAAAATATTCGGCAGTAAAATTCCTATTCTGGGTGTTTGTCTTGGTCATCAGGCAATAGCCCACTGCTTTGGGGGAAGAGTAATCGCTGCAGATATTTTAATGCACGGCAAAACTTCTAAAATCAGTCATGACAATTCATCTGTATTCATAAATCTTCCACAAAATTTTAAGGCGATGCGTTACCATTCCCTTGTTGTAGCTAAAAAACATCTTCCTTCTGAATTGCTGATAACAGCAGTATCTGACGATGGAGCTATCATGGGATTAAAGCACAAAGATTTTCCACTAACCGGAATACAATTCCATCCTGAGTCAATTCTTACCAGAGATGGCAAAAGAATTATCGAAAACTGGCTTAATGAATAAATTACTCTTTTATGCTAACGATCATTTCAATTTCTACCGGTGCGTTTATTGGAAGTCCGCTTACTCCAACAGCACTTCTGGCGTGTAAACCTTTATCACCGAATATTTTTCCAATCAATTCAGAGGCACCATTAGCAATTTTAGGTTGAGCTGTAAATCCTTCTTTATTGTTTACAAAAACCGTGAGTTTAAGAATTTCCTCAATTTTATCGAGGTCTCCAATGATACCTTTAATGGCTGCCAGACAGTTTAATGCGCAGATCTCAGCAGCTTTTTGTCCATCTTCTTCACCTAAATCATCACCAACTTTACCGGTATATTTCAGGACTCCTTTGACCAGAGGGACCTGACCCGAGGTCATAACCAGATTTCCAACCTTCTTAGCTGGAATATAAGCGGCCAGAGGTTTAGCTACTTCAGGAATTTCGAAACCAAGTTCTTTAATTTTTTCCTCAACCATAAATTCTCCATGATATACTGAAAATATTTTACTTAAATTATCCAGGTCAATTTTATAACCCATTAAAAGGATTACAATGACTCAAACCAAATTTAATGAATTCGTTGACATTGTTAAACGATTAAGAAAAGAATGTCCATGGGACAGAGAGCAAACCAATGACTCAATTAAAGCAAATACGATTGAAGAGGCGTATGAAGTTGTAGATGCAATAGATAACAAAAACTATGAAGAATTCAAAAAAGAATTAGGAGATTTGCTTCTGCACGTAGTTTTTCACACGGTCATTGTCGAAGAGCAGAATAAGTTTGATATTAATGATGTAATTGATTCTATTCAGACAAAACTTATTCGAAGGCACCCGCATGTGTTTGGAGATAAAAAAGTTAATGGTTCAGATGAAGTGAAGAAAAACTGGGAGGAGATAAAACTTGAAGAAGGCAGAGAAAACCTTTTAGAAGGAATTCCTGAGAGCCTTCCAGCGCTTCAGAGAGCCCACAGATTGCAGGAAAAAGCAGCAAAGGTAGGTTTTGACTGGGAAAAGAAAGAGGACGTGTGGGGTAAGGTAATTGAAGAAATTCAGGAAATGCATGAAATTGAAACAAAGATGATTCAAAAACCTGATAATAATGCAGACGAGTTGAGGGAGGAATTAGAAAAAGAAGTCGGTGATGTGTTTTTTGCTCTTGTTAATTATGCAAGGTTTTTAAATATCAACCCGGAAGATGCTTTAAGAAAAACAAATCGTAAATTCATAAAGCGTTTTACATATGTTGAAAATAAAATAAAAGAAACTGGAAGAAACATCAGTCAGTCAAATCTCAAGGAAATGGATAAATACTGGGAGGAAAGCAAAAAACTGCCTGAATTTAGTTAAGACCTTTTTCCATTACCATTGGCTTCGTTGAATTTATCGTAAGCATCAATAATATCTTTAACCAGGCGGTGTCTTACAACATCTTCTTTATCAAAATATGCAAATCCAACTCCCGCAATACCATAAAGAATTTCTTTTGCCTGTACAAGACCACTTCGGGATTTAACCGGTAAATCTATTTGCGTTATATCGCCGGTAATTATCGCTTTTGAATTTGCGCCAAGTCTGGTTAAAAACATTTTCATCTGAACATCTGTAGCATTCTGGGCTTCATCAAGAATGACAAAAGCATTATTCAACGTTCTTCCACGCATATAAGCCAGCGGTACAATTTCTATCACGCGTTTTTCGAGGTAACCTCTTAATTTTTCAGATGGCATCATATCGTCAAGAGCATCGTACAAAGGTCGTAAATAGGGATCGATCTTTTCCTGAAAATCTCCCGGCAGAAAACCAAGGCTTTCACCTGCTTCAACAGCCGGACGGGCTAAAACAATTTTCTTAATAACGCCTCGTTTAAGTGCCGAAACAGCAATTGCAACGGCAAGATATGTTTTACCTGTACCGGCAGGACCTATTGCAAAACAGATATCATTCTTAGCGGCGATCTGGAGATATTTTCTCTGTCCCGATGTTTTTGCTTTAACAACATCATTTTTTGTGTATAGTACAATAGAATCAAATTCGTCGTCTGCAATTATCTCCTTGCCTTCAAGGGTCAGATCGAGGATGGTTTGGACATCTTTGTTTTGAAGCTTACCGCTGGTATTAAGTACGTAGATCATTTCTTTAATAATCTTCTCGATCTGCTCAACTTCTTCCAGTACACCCTTAATAGTAAATATATCTCCCCGAACCGAGATAGTTGAATTAAAACGATCCTCAAGCAACTGAAGATTAGAATCATTGACTCCGAGCAGAGTCATCATATCAACATTTGATACTGTAAGTTTTTTTTCGGCAACTGTCATAATTTATTTTAAACATAAAAAGCCCTTATCTTTTTCAGACAAGGGCTTTGAATATTTATTACACCCTACTCAATTATTGAA
The DNA here is from genome assembly GCA_964639355.1 of uncultured Ignavibacteriaceae bacterium. Classification (GTDB taxonomy): domain Bacteria; phylum Bacteroidota; class Ignavibacteria; order Ignavibacteriales; family Ignavibacteriaceae; genus JAGXRK01. The sequence continues at coordinate 4,097 of CAZXCP010000002.1, read as the reverse complement.
CTGGAGCAGGCTTATAATTTCTTCTTAATCTTTCGTATTTCTCTTTTTCTTCAGGTGTTAACTGAGGAACTTTGAATACTTGTTTAGGGAAAATCAAATCAGGATTTTTGATCTGATCTCTGTTAGCATTATATATAACCGGCCATGCAAAACCGTTTCCATAATGCTCTTTCTTGCGGGCGATTCCCCAAAGATGGTCACCTTTAACAACGGTGTACATAATGTCTTTTGGTTCTTCAATCCATGAATCAAGAGCATTCTGCATATCAACATGAACTTTTTTGTAGAATTCGGGTAATGCACTGATCTTGTTCATTTTAAGAGCATTAAGGTCAGCCTGTCTGTCGGCTTTTGGACCCTCTTTCCTATTAATCTTACCATTTAATTCGTTCACTGCATTTCTGAATTTATCAACGTCAGATCTGTTAGCACCAACCATCTGATAAAGTTCATCGATGCAAGCTTCTGGATCGCCAAGATCCTGAGACTTTAAATTATCGATGTCTGATTTAAGTGTATTGATCTCACTTGTCAGAGCATCTTTTTTAGCCTTAAGACGGCTCATTTCTGCTTCCCATTCTTCTACAGTCATCTCCTGTGCAAGAGAAAAACCTGCAAAAAGAACAAGGGAAAGTACAACTAAAATATTTCTGAATTTCATTTGAATTACCTCCGTAATCAATTAATTATTAAAAAATTATTTTGGAAGTTTTTCAAGGTTAGCCCTTGTTTCTTCTTTTTGCTTTTCACATTCAGCCATTTTTCTGTTTATTTCCTGAATGTCGCGTTCTAATTTTGCTCTCTGATCTTTAAGGCTGTTTGCCTCAGCTTCGAGAGACTTTACCTCGTTTCTTAGTGCATCAAGTTCAGCCAGTTGAGCTTCACTCAATCCACCACAACCACTTAAAAAGGCGGTTGTCAGAGCTAAACTACCTATAATTAAAGTAGTTTTGAGCGATTTTGTTATGTTCATTCTTAACCTCCGATAAATATATTTTATTGGTATGTTCGATTAATAGTGGTAGCAAATTTAGTAAAAAGTATTATAACAGAAAATAATTTTTGTAAGAATATGCTACTTTTTTAAAGATTTTTTTCGAATCTGAACTATTTAACAGTTAATTAATCTAACTAGTTCAATTAAATTAGTCTTTTTTCTACAAAACTTGTGTAATTTTTACCAGCAATTATAATATGATCATAAACCGGAATATCCATCATTTTTCCTGCATCAACTATTTTTTTGGTTATTGTTATATCCTCATTACTGGGCTCGGGATTGCCGCTTGGATGGTTATGCAATAATATTATGCTGGCAGCATTATATTCAACAGCAGATTTGAATACTTCACGCGGATGTACAACACTGGAATTTAAATTCCCGACAGATATTACCTCGTGACGAATAACTTTATTAGCGGAGTTTAAACATACAACTATAAACTTTTCTTTATTTTCATCTCTGAGTAAAGGTATAAATATACTTGCAATATCATCCGGTGAAGTAATTCTTTTTTCAGAAAGCCATTTATCCTGTGATAAAATTCTTCGGCTTATTTCAAAAGCAGCGATCAAAGTTGCTGCTTTGTCATTACCAACACCATTGTGTTTCTTCAAATCGGCTAATGATCTTGAGGCAAGTTTAGCAAGATTACCTTCTTTATTAATCATTTCCTGAGCAACTGCAACTACGGATTTGCCTTTCATACCGGTTCTGAGAAGTATTGCAAGAAGTTCCGCATCAGTAAGATTTTGAGGACCTCTAAGCGTTAATTTCTCTCTTGGTCTGTCATCAAAAGGTATGTCTTTTATTCTGTTCATTTAACCTTCCAGATTTTGTTATAACTATTTATAAATAACCGTATCGAATAAACCGATATTGAAGATGAATCTATCTTCCCGCTCTAAATTTATCCACTAACAAAAATATACCATCGTTATATCGGAGAATATTCAGATATTTGTTCATTCGGGTCTCATCGAAGGAAATATTATTCTTATATCCCACACTGCTTACGCCTGATTCCATTTTCAGTCTGACTGCTTTTCTTGAGGGATCAATATTTCTCATTACAGTTAAAAGATACTTTGCGGTATCATATCCGTAAAGAATATTTCTGTTGACTTCTCGCCCGGTAATGCTTTGAAAAGATGATGTAAATTCCTTGAAAACATTATCATTGAAATCAATAAAGTAATCGGATGTAAAAGTAAGAGTATTACTTATGTCCGGTGAAGATTCGTAACCTCTTACAAGCATCCAATCCTGATTTCCATAAATAGGTACAGTAAAATTATTCTGGGCTAACTGAGACAATATTGCTGTAGCATCAATTTTATCGGCCAGAGGAATATATAGACCATCAATATTTGACGACCGGGAGGAGATATTTTTAATCTGCTCCGTTAGAGAAAAAGAATTACTCCTGTAAGTTTCTCGTACAATAATACTTCCGCCTATTTTTTGAAATTCATCTATAAAATTTGTTGACAATAACGGGGAATAACCCTCGATGGCATTCAGTACAGCCATCTTTCTCTTGTTTTCTACATAATATAAATATTGTGCAAAAATTCTTCCCCTTACTGAAAAAGGTGGATTAGCCTGAAAAAAGTTATTGCTTAAAACTGTCAGATCTTCGTCAGTAGCTGTTGGTGAAATCATTGCTATATCAGCATTGCGGAACTCATCCAGGGCTATCCTTACCTCATCGCTGAAAATAGGACCCAGAATACATCTAACATCAGTGTTATTTATGAACTCTTCTTTAATTGCTTTTATATTTTCCTTGCTTCGGCGGGTATCACGTACAAGGATTCCAATTTTATTTTGCCTTCCCTGATTATACTCAAAGACTGCATATTTAATTCCTTCAAGAATTTCCTGTCCGGCAATATTCGGACTTCCATCACTTTCTTTAAGCGGAAGCATAACCCCGATTAATATTCCCTTATCACCGTAGGCAGAAACAGTTGAAGCCGCTGATTTCAATCTATCTGCTTCCGTAAATTCAACAGAAGAACTGTATGATGAAATTATCTCATTAAAACTTCGGATCGCATTAACGTTATCATTTTCCAGCAGATATTTTTTACCAAGTATAAGTAATAAAAAAGGTTTTAGTGATCTGTCTCGTGTTTCATCAGTAATATACATAATCTCGCGGGCGGTAATATGATTGAGGGCAATATCTCTGGATAGTTTTTTCGCATCTTTTAACTGTTCGGATGATGTTAAACTGCTAATAAGTTTTAATGACTCATTAAATGCATCTTCATATCTGAATTGATCGACAAATAACTTTACCTTAAGATGTCTGAAATCAACAGCATATCGGCTTGAAGAATTTCTTTCCAGAAACCTGTTAATTTCCCTTTCCGCCTGCAAATAATTTGTTTGCTCAATTAAAATTTTTGAAATGAAATATTTTGAAGGAGATGTGTAGGAATTCTGTTTGTAGTTATCAACCACACGATTAAAAAGTTTTAATGCCTCCTCCTGTTTACCGGATTTATAATTATGAACAGCGTCATCAAACTCATTTTGTTGTGCAATGATTGTAAAACCGACAAAAAAAATATTTAATAAAATTAATAGTTTAATCATAATTCACTCAGAATTCTTTATGTGTTTTCAGCCAGCTTAGTGCATTCATAGCAGGCCTGTATCCGGAATCGATTGATAGTGCAAGTTCATAGTACATTCTTGCTTTTTCAATTTCTTTATTTGCTTCGGCAATCGAAGCAATGCTGGAATAGATTTCTGCTGAAATTTCATCAGTTGATTCCAGAAGCAGGTTAAAATACTTTTCCGATTTTTTAAGTTTACCTGATTTAAGGAATATTTTTGCGGCTGATTCATAAACAGATGCTTTGCCTTTACTAAACTGAAGAGCTTTTAAAATTTTCTCTTCGGCATGTACAATCATATCAAGCTTATCATAAATTTTTGCAAGAAGAAGATATAATTCCCAGTTATCGTTATGAACAAATTCTACTTCCCTGGCTAATTCCAGCGCTTCATTATATTTAGCGGTATCAAACTCAATGTTTGCAAGTAAAAACAAAGCATGACTCCAGTATTCATACTTATCATC
>CAZXCP010000001.1:227389-233811 GCA_964639355.1 uncultured Ignavibacteriaceae bacterium | reverse complement strand
GGGACATACTTCACTCCAATTATTAATTCACCTGAAGTAGCTATCCTTGGTGTATCACGCAGAAACTATGAAGTCGTTTACACCAAAGAAGGAAACCTTGAACCGAGGTTAATGCTTCCGCTTTCTCTTTCTTATGATCATCGAATTATTGATGGCGCAGATGCAATTCGATTTTTAAGATGGATTTGTGAAGTGCTTGAAGAGCCATTGAAAATATTTATGTGAAATTAACTTGAGACTATTGAAAATTTATGTCTGATAAAATAAATATTGCAGTAATTGGAGCCGGACCCGGTGGCTACGCTGCTGCCTTCCTTGCCGCCGATCTAGGAATGAATGTTACTTTAATTGATAAAGAAAAAAATCCCGGAGGTGTTTGTCTTTACCGCGGATGTATTCCTTCCAAAGCATTGCTGCACGTAGCAAAACTTCTCAATGAAACTGAAGAAACAAAAAACTGGGGAATAGAATTTCAAAAGCCAAACATTGATCTTGAAAAACTTCGTGAGTGGAAAAATAAAGTTGTTGATAAACTCACTAGCGGAGTTGGTTCAGTAGCCAAATTCCGCAAAGTGAATTATGTACAGGGAACAGCAACTTTCAAAAATTCAACCACTCTTATCATTGAAAAAAAAGACAACAGTAAGGAAGAGAAGAAGTTCGATAAAATTGTAATTGCCACTGGTTCAAGGATTGCAACTATTTCTTCGCTGAACATAGGAAGTAAAAGATTACTCAACTCAACCTCCGCACTTGATCTTCCAGCAATTCCAAAATCACTTCTCGTTGTTGGAGGCGGTTATATCGGATTAGAGCTTGGTTCAGTTTACCAGGCACTCGGTTCAAAAGTTTCTGTTGTTGAAATGCTCGATGGCCTGCTTCCCGGTGCAGATCGTGATCTTGTTTCTCATCTTTCAAAAAGGTTAAAGATAAAATTTGAAAGCATTATGCTCAGTTCAAAAGTAGTTGAAATGAAAGAAGTCAATGATGAAATCCAGGTTAAAGTTCAGGATAGCGAAGGTAAGATAACAGAACGAACTTACGATTATGTTTTAATGTCTATAGGAAGAAAACCTGATACATCCGGGCTCGGATTAGAAAACACAAAAGTAAAGATGAACGAACGCGGATGGATAAAAGTAAATAACCGGATGCAGACAGATGATTCTGACATATATGCAATTGGTGATATTGTTGGTGAACCGATGCTTGCTCACAAAGCTTCACGCGAAGGAAGAGTTGCAGTTGAAGTTATCGCAGGACATAAATCAGTTTTTGAACCAATGGCTATTCCTGCAGTCGTTTTCACCGATCCTGAAATTGCGTGGACTGGCTTGACAGAAAATAAGGCAAATGAGAAAAAAATTGATTACGAAGTCACTAAGTTTCCCTGGGCAGCATCAGGAAGAGCAGTTACATTAGACAGAAATGATGGCGTAACAAAAATTTTAGTTGATCCTTCTTCACAACGAATTCTTGGAATTGGAATTTGCGGTCCTGGAGCCGGTGAATTAATTGCTGAAGGTGTTCTTGCCATTGAAATGGGTGCAAACCCCACAGATTTGAAATTGACAATTCATCCTCATCCTACGTTATCTGAAACATTGATGGAAGCTGCTGAAGTTTTCTTCGGACAAAGCACTCACGTTTACAGACCGAAGAAAAGTTAGCCAGAATGTAAATTTAATCGGACTGAATAAGGAAAGTTATTTAAATCTAACTTCAAGCTTTTAAAATTGGCGAAAAACATTGTTTTTGATTATATCCATACTTACAGTGAAGGGTTTTATTGTGGTGAAGTAATGAGTATGGTACTAAACAAAATATATGTATGGTATGAGAAATAAATAATTCGGAATAAAGAAACCTTCTCATATACAATCACATTGCAATTCTTGTATGAAGCTCGAATTGTAAGTTGCAGAAATGCAATATTAACCCCAGGATTGATGATAAGACGCAGCTGTTCATTATAAAGAATAAAACTATTGTTGGCCTTGTTATTGCATCAGCATTATAACAGAAATTAATCTATGTTAAATTTGCTAATGGAGGATAAGATGAGCATAATGAAAACTTTAGGAAAACCCGAAGTAAGGTACAGATACCAACGTGTATTTAAAGCAAGCCTTATAATTTCACTTTCGATTATGATTCTTGCCTTTAAATTTTTTCCAAAAATTGAAGAGACAATAATCAATATAGAGATGCCACAGGAACTCTTTACATTGGAAGATATTCAACAAACTAAACAGGATTATACGCCGCCTCCACCACCTGAAAAACCATCAATGATCATTCAGGCAAATTCAGATGAAGAATTAGAGAATATTGAATTTAGAGAAACTGAAATTAATTTTAATGAAGTGCTAAGCGCACCTCCGCCACCTCCGCGGCAGGAGCAATTAAAAACTTTTATAGAAGAAGAACTAATATACTTTGTTGCTGTGGAGGAAATGCCATATCCAATTGGTGGGATCAATGAAATACAGCAGCGTATTATATATCCTGAAATCGCCAAAAGAGCCGGCGTGGAAGGTAAAGTCTTTGTCCTGGCCTATGTGAACGAGAATGGAACAGTAACTAAGACAGAAGTATTAAAAGGAATAGGCGGCGGATGTGATGAAGCAGCGGCAAATGCTGTACTTCAAACTAAATTTTCACCTGGGAAACAAAGAGGAAAGCCAGTAAGGGTTAAAGTTATGGTGCCGATAAGATTTGAATTGTTTGAGCAAGTGAATTGAGAAATAGGATTATCGATGTGTCGTAACTCGGTCGGAGTATAAATAATTTTGCGGAATTTATCGATTTAGTTCTTAATAATATTTAATCTAAACTGCTGCAGTTTAAAAAATACTCAAGGATTTCCCCTCCGGATCCGCACCCCCTGTCAAATATGAGATCGACCAACTAACCAGAGTCCAAACCTTAAAAAAGTATTTTTGGTTTTCTGGTATTAAACTCAGTTATAAAAAAATTTTTGATTTTGAAAATATTTAACCTAAAGGAGGAAAATCCTCCTTATTCAAGATCAAGATTAGTGTACACCTTGATATCAGTAAACTTGCCAAAGTTATTTCTTACTCTGAACTTCCCATCCTTATCAGGGAAACCAAGTTCAACAGCTATTCTTCTTCCTGATTCAAGAGTGATCTCTGCGTAATAGGTCTCAGCTTGTGGATGAACTTCAGCAAGCTGAATAATTACATAATCATTCTCCTCTGTCCAGCTGATATCTTTTGTTGAGGTGCAGCTAACGAAAAGCAAAAGCATTAAAGCAAATAAATATTTCATTTTATCTCCTGTGTGTTAATAAAAATGCCGGACTCAGTGCCCGGCATTATTGTTTAATGGTTTATAACCTGAACAGCCTGCTTACTTTCATCTGGTATGATGCTCTCATTCTTTTATCCACCAGATGTGAGATGTAGTAGGTCAGTATATTATAGAGCATCCACTGATTCTCAGCAGTAGGCTGTTCTGAAACATAAAGCGCGGCTTTTTTTCCAAGCTTCTGCTGAACTTCATCAGTAAGCGACTTTGTAGTTTCAAGATTCTGCAGAATTTCAATACGCTGTTTGATTACAGGTATCTTAGTGTAAGTAGCTTCCACCTGCTGCTTGAGATTGTCAAGGTTTATTCCCTTTGTATGCTTGGAGTAGAACTTACTTAACACTTCACCGAATACCATTCCGTTTGAACAGATACCTCTGATCGCTCCCCAAAACATCCGCACACCTTCACTTCCATCATAACTGTTATGAAGAAACAGAGATAATGCGATATCAGATTTATCATCATTCAGAGTAAGATCAGGAAAAGTAACCTGCAGTCTCATTCTGTTTGATTCAACAAAGCTGTGCGAGTTATCAAAATGCCACCTCGTATCCAGTTCAGAAAGCTGCTCAAGCAGAGGCATAATCACATCCCTGTTGGGGATCAATTGATATGAATCCTGCATTATCGATATCAGTTTATTTTTATCTGTTCTGATTATCGCCTTATACTCCTTGGCTGAATCAAGCCCGGTAGCGGGATTATCAAAGAACACTCTTCTTTCTTCAACAGGGAAGGTGAACTTTGAAAGACGTTTTTCTAATTGCTCAGTCAACTTATTTTCACCTCCTTTCTTAGCTGTATCCGTTAGGAGAGATCTTACTTCTCGCAATAAACAGAGTTATCGCTATCCTGTTCACATCAACCATTCCGTTTAGCTGTTCCTGGATTTTTAGTGCATCCTGGTATGAAGTTAACATTGCATCGAAGTAATTGTCCTTCTGCGGCTGATGGTTGTTGTTGGTTGGTATCTGCTTTTTAACAGTAACTTCATACTTCGTTACGATCTTCGTTCCTTTCTGCTCGGCTAGTTTGGTGATCTCGAACCTGTCACCCTTCTTCAGGGTTTTGATTTGTTCGTTCACTTCTTCAGGTGCAAAGAATAGGACTTCCTCACCGCTCTGTTCTTTCAGTGTGTACATCCAGTAAGGACCATAACGGCTCTGACCGGATATCGGTTCATCAAACAACAGCTCTAAGGTCTGGCTCTTGTTCAGTTCGAGCTCCAGTTTCTTTCTTTCTGCCATTACTTTCTTCTCCGTTTAGTTTATAGCTGAATTCTTCTTTGCCTTCAATGATCTTTATTCCTGCAGGAACAGGCCTTGTCTTAATGTAAGCTTTGATCTTATTCAGATCAGGCTTAACCTGTTCAGGAATAACTGTTAACATCTCAGGCTTTGCTTTCTTTAAGAACAGCTCAAGATCCTCGATCTCAACTTTATCAGGTTTCTTATGCATCTTAAGTGTTCCGTTCGGAAGAGTGATTGTCTTTTCTCCTCTTTCCTTGATAAATGCCTCAAGCTTTAACTCAAGCCATTTAATTCGTTCCTGAAGCTGCGAGTTCTTGTGAAGAACGAAGTTGTTGATCATAGAACATTCCTTTTCAGCTTCGTGGAAGTTGTACTCAATCTGTGACTCAAGCTTACGTATTGCAAGAAGCAGCAGATCAAAATATGCCTCTGTCTGCTGTTCTTCTTTCTGCTCTGCCTGCTGAATAAGTTCATCAAGGAAGTTTATTTCCAAAATCTGCCTCCTTTTTTTAATATTACCACGATTACAATTTCAAGAGCAATTTTACCTGCTGTTTTAAGCGCTTCTTTTACCCACTGTTTTGTGCTTCTTCGCATTGCTTACCTTCTCCTTCTTTTTATCACCGAGTTCTTCTTTGAGTATTTCAATTATGGCTTCTGTAATCCGCATTCCTATTCGAATCATTTGTCTTCTTTCCATTTTCTTCATTCCTTTCCAGATATTCTGTTATTGCTTCGTTAACTAATTTGGTCATAGGTTTCTTTGGTTCACTTGAATGCTTAAGCAGGTAAAGCTTTCGAACTAATTCTGGGTTTATCTTCGGGCTATATGACATTATAAAGATCCTCCTCGTTGATCCCCATTCCGCAGACTTCACATTTATTGAACAGTTTTCCATCGTAATATGCAGTCTGGCACAAACACCAGGGACATTCAATTAGGATCTCATCAAAATCGCTTGTTACCGGGTAATGATATCTTCTGTCAAACCAGCGGCTTTTTGTAGGATAGTATTTCTGGTATGATTCAACCCCGTCTTTGTTTATTATGAGTGCATAGTTGTTCTGCATCTCGTAGAAGTGAAAATCCTTTTCCCCCAGGTTAAATCCGCGCATTGTTGTCTTTTCAATACTCAATGCTTCCTGCATTATTTCCCGTTCAGAGCAGAAGTACAGTATATCATCTTTTGAATCGAAGTATAGATCAATCGGATTATCTTTCTTTATGAGAACCAGCTTCTCAGGATCATTCCTGTCAATCACAGCAACAGCAAATGAGCCTTCAATTCGGTCAAATAATCTTTTTAACCTGTCAGCTTTTGTTCTGGTTGAAAGAAGATGAAGAATAGATTCACTATCAACCTCACCGTCTCTCTGCTTCTTTCCGATTATTTCCTTGTCATTATAAATGATACCGTTATGAACAATAGCTATTCCATTCTTTGAGAAGAGCGGATGATTGTTTGCATTATTCTTCTCTGATCCCTGTGTTTTCATTCTTGTATGAAGTATCATCACTTTAGGAAGAGTAAGACTTTTCCAGTCTGCTTCTTCTACAAGTTCAGATGATTTTATTGGCTTCTTATGGACGATAAGATTATTGTTCTCAATAAAAGCAAAACCCGCTGCATCTCTGCCGCGGGATTCTAAGAGAGAGAACATATTTGTTATTTTTTCTTTGTCGGGTATGGTTTTCCCGAAGGAAAAAAATCCCATTATTCCACACATATAGATTTCTCCAAATTCTTGATTTAGTTATTTAGAAATGATATGTTCGCTAACAAATTCATTTACTAGGTAGAATGTCAACAAACATTAAAATCGATAAAACGCTAT
>CAZXCP010000001.1:0-227379 GCA_964639355.1 uncultured Ignavibacteriaceae bacterium | reverse complement strand
ATTACGGGAAGCTTTATTGCTGGGTAATCACAAGTCAGAGACTGAAACGGTGAATACCGCTTTGAATAATTATATAAAGTTTCATCTTCAGAAAAGAATTAAAGATTTATTTCATAAGATTGATTACTATCACGATTATAACTATAAAAAGCAGCGCAATAAATCTTAAACTATCTTTGTGGTATGTGCGTTCTCATTATTGGGGAACTGATTGATAAACACTTGTAACTGTTTTTATCAGTTCTATGATCTCTGATTGATGATTCTTTCGAAGTGCAAGACTTATCCCAAGACGATTGCATCCAGGTGAAGATACTACTTTTGCTGTGCTCTGTTTTACAAGAAGAAAACTCTGAACTGTATCGAAAAGGTCACTGCTTGCTGAGAGCTGATATTCATCTCTGTCGACAAGTCCGAACACATAAATTGGATTATCCACCAATCCTACTTTATCCTTAATTGTCTTAAGCAGAATATCCTTATCGTTAATGAATATCGGTCTTCTTGTTTCAACTTTACCCTGAAGCCAGCTTCTCGATAATTTTATTACGTGTTCTCTGTCAGAGTCAGTGACATCAGGATTATCGGGTGCGTCGTCATCATAGTCATCCTGATAGCAGTCTGAGCAGTAGGGGTCTCCGTCATCGTTGTAGTGAGCGTTCTCACGGTAGATAACAGAATCACATCTGCAGCAGTAGTTGAACAGATTATCGAAACAATCTTCGCAGTACGGCTCATCGAATGCCCATCTTACTTCATCGTCGTGAAGCTCTTCTTCGCAGTTATTGCAGTGCATATTACGCAGCCCTCCTTAATCCCCATTGTAAAAGTATATCCACGTTCCAGTTAAGTTTTCGACTGAGTAATGTATCTAGTTCCTTTAATCCTTCTTTACAGTCTTCGGGAATTGCGAAGTGGAAATGATGTTTTAAGTTTTTAAGAAAAGTACACGAATGCTGTCTGTTCTTAAGTTCGTTGAAGTTAAGGTTATCTTCTTTTACTCCAAGAACAGTTAGCTTTGCAAGTGTAAGCTCAACAAGCGTTACACTAGGCGAAAGCAAAAAGCTACCTGGAACCCGATATTCAAACCCATAGCTTTTTCTTCTGTATGCACCTTTTTTTCCGTAACCTGATCGTTCTCTTTTTTGTCTCTGCACTTTATCATCAATGCAGTTTGATAAACTGCCGAGAACGATATCAAGTGCATCAATGATCTCGCCATCAGGTTCAGTAGCAAAATGAATATGACCGCCAATAGCATAGTCTGAAACATAATGACCCGCATAGAACTCAAGCTCAGGAGCTCTGTCGTGTCCGTAATATAATATTTGATAGATCTTTGAAGTTAGATCAACGGGTGATTCTGAAAAACCTGGGCGGACTTCTGCCACATTCTCTGCCCCATCGAGCCCAAACGATGAATTGCTCTTGTAAAATTGATGAGCGGGAACAAACTGTCCGTTTCTGCGACAGATGAGCTCCGGATCGCAGCCAATTGTAAACGACATAGTAACACTCCTATAGTTAGTTAGTATAGTGTTCTTATACCTTTTTTAATCGTGAATCATTGAGGGATACATAAATATTCGTTAATTTTCAGTTGACCTTTTGACTAGTGTAATGACTTCGATGTGGAATTACACTCCCTTCTGTTTTCTTCTGGTAATTCGGGGGTGGTGAGTTGGCTGGGTAAGGCAAATTAGGTTATAAAATCAATAAATATTTTTAATGCAGGAACCAAAAGCTAACGAACGTACTTTTCAAGGCATCATATGGAATGTTGTTAACAATATTCTAGATGATAATACTGATATTTCATTCTCCAGAATTTTACAGGAACAAAATGTTGGGGTTGTAGGTAGTAAATTTTCTGATGGCCTGTTGTATTCCAGAACTGATGTAAATAAAAAAGTCCTGTGTGAATTAAAAGATGTTGATTGGGATGCTACTGATGAGGCTCTAGTTTATGATGCTGCAATGAAGGCATCGAATAGAGGTTACAAATATTTTGTTACTGGAACTCCTCGTCAACTTGTTATTTACGAAACCTTCAAAGAAGGTGTGCTACTAAATGATAGAAAGCTCAAAGTATATAATATTTCTAATATCCGTTCTAATGCAGAAGTTACTTACCCTGGATATGTAACTCAGATTACCCAACCTCTTAAATTATTCCTCAGAGACTTAAGTGATATTGTTCACGGTGTTAAAGAAATCCAGTGGGATTCCATTGATAAGTTTTTTGTTAATAAGCTTTCAGCTTATATACTTGAAGGCTCTGCGGATATGTACAATGTAATGTATGATAAGATCAATGAAGATGCAAGCTTCAAAAATGAATTAAAAAAATATTTACGAGATCAAGATATATTTAATATATCTCTAAAGTTTGATAGCGAAGAAATTTATAATATATGTCAACTTTCAAATTATCTGCTTTACCTTAAAATAATTTTTTATACTTACTTGCAGAGGGATGTACCTGAACTCAAATTAAAAGTTCTTGAAATCCCTGAAGACAAGGACAAGCTAAATAAAACATTAAGACAAAGATTTGATGATGTTCTTAAACACGATTTTGAAGTGATATTTCAGAAAAACATTCTTGATGATTTTGAATATGATGATAAATATATTCCTTCGCTTAAAAACAATGTTGAACAGATACGGCATCTCAATTTCAAAGAACTTGATGCAGATATTATTGGGGCTATCTACAACAAGCTTATTGATAATCAGGAACAGCACGATAGGGGCCAGCACTTTACTAATATAAATGAAGTTGATATAGTGAATGCTTTCTGTATCAATAAAAACACAAAACTTGTCCTTGATAGCGGTTGTGGTGCAGGAACTTTCATCGTTCGAGCATATGTAATGTTAAAAAGGTTAAATCCAGATTTAACACACGAAGAATTGTTGGAACGACTTTGGGGCATTGAGATTGCTACCTTCCCAGCTTTCCTGGCTACTATGAATTTATCTTTAATGGATATAAAAACTAAGGACAATTATCCTGTTATTGTTAGAGAAGATTTTTCACTCATTAAACCCACATCTTCAGCCAATGTAATTTTCCTTAATGCGAGTCATCTATTTGATGTTAAGGATACAGGTGGAAAATCAAAGAAAGTTAAAGTCCCAATATTTGATGCTTGTGTCGGTAATCCGCCTTATATAAGGCAGGAGCTAATCGAACATAAGGATAGATGGGTTAATCTTGCAAAGGCTGAACATCGTCTAAAAAAAGTTAATCAGCAGAGTGACTTATATGTTTATTATTTAATGCACACAGCTTCATTCTTAAGGGATGGTGGCAGGCTTGGATATGTTATTTCCAGCAGCTGGCTTGATGTTTCATTTGGAGCTGGATTACAAAAATTCTTACTCGATAACTTTAAGATTATTGCAATTATCGATAATCAGAAAGTTAGAAGTTTTGAAACTGCATCTATCAATACAGTTATTCTGATACTTGAAAAGTGTTCTAAACGAGATGAGATAGAAAAAAACAAAGTAAAATTTGTCAGAATATTTAAGGAGTATGATGAATTTATTGGCAATAGTAACGATAAAGACAGGATTGATTATTTACTGAAATTTGTTAATAGAATAGAAAAAACCGATAAGCTGACTAAGAATGATGATTATCAAATAATAGTGAAGCAGCAGATTGATTTAGAAAGAGAGAGCACTTTCGATGGCAAATATGAGAATGGTAATTGGGGTGCAAAGTATCTTCGTTCTCCTGAAATATATAGTAAGATTTTAGCAACCGCTTCAGAAAAACTCATTCCATTACAAGATATTTGCATTGCCTCTTATGGTATAAAAACTGGAGCGAATGAATTCTTTTATGTAAGAGACGATACAGAATTGGTTAAAAAAATGTCAGATGAGGAATTCAAACTTCATTTTGGACATACCAAAGCGAATTCTAAGATCAATTGGGAAAAGTATGGCTGGTATTACTCAGATATGGGCAACAAACATTACTTGTTAGAACGATTTTATTTCAAACCTTTATTCAAAACTCAAAAAGAAGCAGATAGACTTGAAGTAAACCTTAAAAAACTTAAATACCAGGTTTTAATTTGCAATGAAAGCAAACAAGCATTAAGAAAAGTAAATTCTAAAATTGTTAAATATATTGAAGAAGCTGAATCTACTGCCCATAAAATTGATAAACGTCCAACTTGTGCTCAAAGAATAAAACCAGATGGATCACAAGATTGGTTTAATCTTGGCGAAGATTTACTTGTTGGTGATTTTATTTTCCCATCAAAAATTGGTGAACGATTTAGATTGGTTGATAATAGATTGGCCCAAATTCAGTGCGATAAAGTTAATTACAAAATCACAGTTAAAGAAAATTACAAAAAATATTCTGATATAGTTTTTTTGTTAATGAATAGTATGCTGTTCAGATATTTATTGGATTTATTTTCTAGACAGATGGTTGTAAAAATAAGTGATGTAGATGTCAATGTTCTTGAAAAGACATTGATTCCTAACCCTGATCTATTCGCGCAGGATAAAGCATATATCAATAAAATTATTAAAAATATAAAAGCTAGAGAGCAGCTACCGATTTATGAGGAGATTAAACAACAAGATAGGATTGAATTAGATAAGTACGTTTTCAAAATATTGGGTTTGGAAGAGAAAGTATTAAATGTATTATATGAAGAAGCTTGTAATTATGTTCTTGAAAGAAAAGAAAAATCAGAATCCTTAGTAACCAAAAAAGAGAAAAAGTTAGTCGATTATGAAACTTCTGTCCGATTAGCAAAAGATAGATTTGATGCAATCAGAAATTACAATCAGCTAATAAAAAACTTAGAAATAAAGCCATATACATTTTATACTCTTCCAGCGACCTTTCCCAAAGACTTAAGTGGAGGGGATTCTAATTTCTTTGGGTCTTATAAAATTCATTTCAAAGACAATAACAAAACAATAACAGTAAATTTTGAAAACAATAACCAGATATCTCTTTATCAATTCTTTTATAAAAAATTAGAAATTAAGGAAGGAACTATGTACCTTCCAGTTGATGCAGATAAATGTGGCACAATTCTGAAAGCACTCGAATATGATTTTAATAAATATGCACAACAAGTAAAAAGTTTACTTAAAACGCACAGAAGTAAAGCACATTATATAAGTGTGTATAGGGAGATAGTAATTACTAAGTAGGAGATTATTATTATGAATCAAATATTTTTTGAACTTGATTTTTTACCTGTTGGTAGTAGCGAACGAAGTGGCGATGCAATTTGTCTACGCCAGGGTATTAAAGATGAGAATCGTGTGCTTAGTCAAGAAATATTAGTAATAGACGGAGGAACAAAAGAATCTGGTGAAAAAGTTGTTGAACACATTAGAAAATATTATAATTCTAATTCTGTAACACACCTATTGAATACACATCCTGATATTGACCACGCTTCTGGTCTATCTGTAGTGATGGAAAATTTGACGATAGGACGACTATGGTTACATCAACCTTGGAATTATGCGGACCAATTAAAAGATAAATTCAAAGATGTACGCTGGACCACTGAGGGTTTAGAAAAAAAACTTAAGGAAAGTTACCCATTTGCATATTCATTAGAAGAAATTGCTAAGTCCAATAATGTCCCTATTAGTCAACCTTTTCAAGGATCTAGAATTGGCCCATTTGTAGTTTTATCTCCAACTGAATCGTGGTACCTTGACCTCGTTCCAGAATTTGATAACACACCCGAGGCTCGTCAAAAAACACGGTCAACAAAATTTCGTTCACTCATTGAAACTATAAAAAATTGGATCGATGAGAATTGGGATTTTGAAACTCTTAGTGAAGATGGAGTAACTTCTGCCAGTAACGAAAGTAGTGTTGTGCTTTATGGTAAAATAGACAATGTGGGATTGTTAATGACAGCAGATGCTGGAATTGATGCCCTTAATGCTGCTGCAGATTATTCAATCACGATTGGTCAAGATTTAACTTCAACCAAGTTTATACAAATACCACATCACGGAAGCAGAAATAATGTTAATCCCTCTACGTTGGATAGAATTGTTGGAACAAAGGTTGGATTGAATTCAGAGAAAACGAAATCAGCTTATGTATCAGTTAGTCAAAATTCTGAAACTCATCCGAGAAAAGTAGTAACCAATGCTTTTCTTAGAAGAGGAGCAAATGTATTTTGTACAAATGGAAGTATCATCTATTACTATCATAATATGAATTTAAGAGAGGGTTGGACGGGGGTTCAACCATTACCATTTTATAATCAAGTTGAGGAGTAAGCATAAATTTACTATGACAGATAAATTTAGTTTGTATGATTTTATAGCAGTATTAGTTCCTGGGTTATTCTTTTTAATCTCGATTAAAATCCTGTTTGGATTCGGTGACACAGACTTTTATATAACCAGTAATTCAGAAATAATAAATTCGACGGTGTTTATTGTTTTTGGTTATATAATGGGTGTTTTGTTACAGGGTATTAGCCAAGGGATTACTCAGAGAATACTTTCATTTTTTTGGGGAGGATTACCTTCAGAGAAGTGGTTATTAGATACTGACAAAATGCTAACATCAGAATATAAATCAATCTTGTGGCAAAAGGTTAACCAAATATTTAGTAGAGAAAAACCTATTGGCAATCCTGATATAATAAAAAAAATCAACAAGGAAATTTTCTACTTAATATATAGACACATTGAAAAGCAAAAAGTTACCGAGCATCACCAAACATTTAATGCCCAATTTAGTTTTTTTAGATGTTTATTAACTACTTTTATGCTTTTACTTATTATAACAATTTATCAAATATTTTACACCTGGAGTTTTGATTTCAAACTTATGAGCTTTCTAATATTCTCACTAATTGGTTTACTTGTTTCATATTCAGGCTCATTAAGAAGAGGTGAAGATTTTGTTAAATGTATTTTAGACTCATTTATAGTATAGGAAATTTATGTCAGATATTAAATTATTTCAAATAAGCACAAATAAAGTAATTGAGCTTGAAGGCAAATCAGTCACAGTTGAAAAAACCCTTCAATCTTTAATAGAAAAGCATCTTGGGTCGTTTCTTGGTGTTACATTTCTCGCAACAGAATATGCTACAGGAATAAAACACGGAGGCAGAATAGATACTTTAGGTATTGATGAGAATAATTGTCCAGTAATTATTGAATACAAACGTGCGACAAATGAGAATGTTGTAAATCAAGGTCTGTATTATTTGGACTGGTTGTTGGACCATAAAGCAGAATTTCAATTGCTTGTAATGCATATTAAAGGCAAGGAGGTTGCTGATGATATAGAGTGGGATAATGCACGACTTATTTGTATTGCAGGTGATTATACTAAATATGATAGTTATGCCGTAGACCAGATGAATAGAAACATAGAACTAATTCGCTATAAAAAATTTAATGATTTATTACTATTTGAATTAGTTAATGCAACGGCACAAGCTGATAATGTAAAACCAACTGGTAAAAAACAAAAGACTAAAGTCAAAGGTAAAGTAAAATATAAAACTGTTGAAGAATTTTATGAAGATTGTAGTGAGGATCTAAAGAATAGGTTTGAAGAAATAAGCCAATTTGTTTTTAATCTTGGTGATGGAATACAATTAAAAAAGATGCGTTGGTATTTTGCTTTTAAGAAAATAAGAACATTTGCTTCCTTTGCATTCCAGCCAGCTGGAGACGTAATACAAATGTGGGTGCACGCAGATTTAAGTAAAGTAAAATTTGAAAAAGGATTTACTAGAGATGTTTCCAAAATCGGACATCACGGCTTAGGTAATTTGGAAGTAAGAATAAAAAATGTTGAAGATTTGGAGAAGGCTAAGCAATATATTATTAAAAGCTATGAAATTAGTTAGGAGTTAAATATGTCATTATATCCAGAGGATATGACCAAAGAAGAAGTAATGAAAGAAGCTGCAAGAATATTAGCACCAACACTTAGACGAATGTATTTTGAACGATTTGGAAATGAATCAGATGAAAAAGATGAGCAAAAAGAAAAAGAGGAACAAAATGTTAAGGATGATGAACTAAAGAATCCTTAGAGTTGGTAAAAGTATTTCAACATAAAATCTCCATAAAACACAAAATTCATTCAGAAATTTAGCCACCAAACAACCCCTGCTGATAGTGGGGGTTTAATTTTTTATATTCCATATTATAGAAAAGGAATAGTTTTATGTTAGGAATATCAGGACTATTGTATATCCCAGATTACATCACGTCCGATGAAGAATCAACTCTATTAAAAACAATTAATAAACAGAAGTGGGATAATACACTGAGCAGACGAGTTCAGCATTATGGTTATCGATACGACTATAAAGCCCGAACAGTGTCTCCAGATATGTATATTGGAACTTTACCAAAGTGGTTAAATGATCTGGCTGTTCAATTACATAATGATGGCTTGAGTGAAGAAGTTCCAGACCAGGTAATTGTAAATGAGTATCAGCCAGGGCAGGGAATATCTGCACACGTCGATTGTGAAAGTTGTTTTGGTCCAAGAATATTCAGCCTGTCATTAGGAAGCACTGCGATTATGAATTTCAATCTTGAAGGAAAACCAAAGAAAGAGGTAGTATTAGATAGGAGATCTTTGGTAATGATGTATGGCGATGCAAGATCAATCTGGAAACATAGCATCCCTTCTCGCTTGAAGGATAGAGGCGTTGAAAGGGGAACGCGAGTTAGTTTGACTTTTAGGAGTGTTATTATCTAAAGATACTTTTAGTAATTCCGAAAAAGTAATGGTTAATGGAATTATTATTTCAAAAACTAAACTATTCAAATTAAATAGGTTACCTTCCTCTAAAATAATACCTTTTTTGGAATGAAATGAATAATTTTGAAAGAGGTTTTTATGTGGAAAGAATATGTCATTAGAAGAGAAGAGCTTTATGATATGATCTGGACTAAACCAATGGTCGAGATTGCTAAAGAATATGATGTATCTGATAAAGCAATAGCGAAGATTTGTGATAAACTTAACGTCCCAGTTCCAGGAGTAGGTTACTGGCAAAAATTAGAAGCTGGGGAACATCTCAAGAGGAAGCCACTTCCAGATATTAAACCAACAGATCCAACTGAGCATAGAATTTCCAAACGAGTACCTGAATATGATATTGTCATTTCTGAAGAAGCTCAAAAAAGAATCGACGAAGAGAAAGATCCCGCAAACAAAATTATTGTTCCAGAAAAAAGAACAAATACTCATTGGCTCATAAAAAAAACCGAGTTATCTCTTGAGGCTCCTTATCGAGCAAAAAAATTCTTAAATAATTCTAATGAAGAAGGAGTTTTTAAGCTATATGTAAGTGCTGAGAATCTTAAACGGGCATTGAGAATCTTGGATACCCTGATTAAGTCGCTTGAGAAAAGGAAATATTTGGTTTATATAAATCGAGGGTTATTGTGTGTTAAATTGTTTGGTGTAGAAATTGGGTTTTTTCTAAAAGAAAATTCAAAGCGTATCGAACTGAAAAAAGAAAGTATTTATTCATTCAGAGATTATGATTTTTTACCAACTGGAATTTTCGTCTTGAGTATAGAAGATTTTTATTGCCAGCATTCAATACAACGTAACTATGCGGATCTTAAATCCGTTAACGTTGAAGATAGACTAAATGAATTTATTATTGGACTTATAATTACTTCACAGGCCAAGATAGCTGAGGACTTGCATTCGGAAAAGGAACATAAATTATGGGAGGAAAAAGAGAGAAAAAGAAAAGAAGCGATACAAGCAATTGAAAATGAAAAAAAGAAAATTAAAACTCTCAGAAAAAATGTAAAAAAGCATCATAATAGTAATTTGATTCGTGAATATATTGCACAGTATAAAATGAAACTTCTTGATGAAACTTTAGAACCAGAGAAAAGGCAAGAGATAATGGATTACATTGATTGGGCTTTGAAACAAGCCGATAGAATAGATCCTTTTGCTGAAAGCCCGCCTTCGGTATTAGATTATCTAAAAAATTCTGAAGAGGAGGATTGGTAAAATGGATACAACAGGCCGACACATCCTTAAAACCCGAATTACTCAGAATATAAAGGATAAGGAGTATAAAAAATTAATTGATGCTCTGCCTGTAGGAGAAGAGTATGGTGTCGCTAAGGAGTTAATATATAAGGGTTGGAGGTTAGCAGGACAATATCAGGAAGAAAAGAATTATCTTCCTGAAGCCATACTAAGTTACAATAAAGCCAGAAGAATTAAGCCATCCGTCATAGTTGTGTTTGATAAGGTCGTCTCACTATTAGAGGATTTCTTTTCAAAATATAAAAATGAATTCTCTGTAGACGATCTTAAAATGCTAAAAGAATCCATTTCTATTCTGGAAAATTTTCACTCAGTTAATTTTCCTTCGCAGAAAAAAGCTTTAGAAAAAATTTCAGATCTTCTTTTACGTGTACATTATATTTTAGAATTTTATCCTAAAATTGCAAAAGAAACCAAAGCTACTTTTCAGGTACAAAAAATTTACAATGCTATCACTGATGATATGACTATGCCCGAAGTTCGTCAGGAATTAGCCAAAACTTTAGCCAATATTATTAGAAGGGAAAAGGAAAAGGATAAAAAGAAAAAGAGAAATGCCTCAAAGAAATAAGATAATTTCGATTCTTCCAATTAACCGAACAATTAATTGAATGATAAATAGTAAAAATTTCCGAATCTTTAAGTTTTCTCTATATAATACTATAAAATTAGATATTAACCTGGATTCATTGATTTTATGAATTGGGATTATTAATGCTAGATGATTCTTTACAAGTACTTCACAAACTAGCCATAACTACGCCAGATCGAAACGTTTTCGATAATCCTTCAGATTATCTTAAATGGTATTTAGGACAAATCCATTCACTGTTAGATGAAGAGATATGTTTGAGATTTGTGAATTTTCAGTATTTCTCTACTGAATATGCTTCTTCAGAAGGATTTTTTAATGGCAGATTATTAAATATTCCTACGCTGATTGATATAAGTACTGTTGGCGAGAATCACGTTTCAGGGATGCTGAGGGACATTGCAGCTTTCTTGACAGCGACAAGTATAATTCAGCAATTTCATTCCGAAGCAAACAGAATCACAATTAACACTTTTGGAGATAAGTTAAAAATTGAAACAATACGTGATGCTAATATTGATCTTGACGATAGTAAAGTATTTTACAATGAAGAAGAGCGGTTAATTTCAATAACAATTCCTGATTTATATGATAAAGATAATTCGGCAAGAATGCTTGGAGAAAATTTTTTTTCAAAGCAAGAATTATCATTTGAAAAATTTACTCCCGAAAGAAGATTTTTCAGTGGTTCAATTTTAGATAATAAGTTAGATACCCTCTTTTCATCTACCCAATTACAAATATTTATTAAAGAAGTACAGAAGTTTTTAAATAGTCCAGAGATTGTGTCTCTAATAGATAAATACATAATTGATTTTACTCAAGTCAGTTTTTATAATAAAGATCACAGCTTTATTTCTCAGGTAAGATTTTTTGTTATAACTTCTTTACTTCATTCATGGTTAAAATCGAATATATACGATTACCAATTGGTAGTGACAAGATACAGGGAGGATATCCCAGTTGCTTTTGGCGTGCTTTTAATTAATTCAAATTCGAGACTAGATGTACAATTATTGAAAAACTTGCAGCTTTCATTGAATATTGTTTTCAATAACCTGACTCATTTGCTTGAGGGAAATGATTTTCCACAGAAAAATAAGCTGGAAAAACAAAAGCTCAGATCTGATTTATTAATTTCTAATTTTGTGTACTCAAGCACTAAAATGAAAGCCATTGACTATGAGATTACTAAATTGGCCAGAACTGACGAATCAATAATTTTACTAGGAGAAACTGGGGTCGGTAAAGATTTAATTGCATATGAAATTCACAAACGAAGTAATAGAGGAGACAAACCATTTATCTCTGTTCCCTTGAGCAGCTTATCAGAACAAATCATAGAGGCAGAGTTGTTTGGGTCAGTAAAAGGAGCATATACCGGTTCAAATGAAAATAAGGTAGGTAAATTTGAGCAGGCAGAGGGTGGTACTTTGTATCTTCCTGAGATATCAGAAATACCGCTGAACATCCAGATTAAATTGCTTGAGTTTATTCAGTATAAGAACATACAAAAAGTTGGCGGTAAAAAAATAAAACTTAATGTACGTTTAGTATTTGCATCCAATAGCAACCTTGAGGATTTAATAAGAAAAGGTCTTATACGTAAAGATTTTTATCATAGAATTATGGTGCTGAAAATAATAATACCACCTTTAAGAGAAAGAAAGGATGATATACCTGCGCTGGCAAAATACTTTGTATCACATCATTCCTTAAGAATTGTCGATGAGGAATATTCATTTACTGATGAAACCGTAGAATTACTAAAAAAAATGGATTGGAGTGGAAATGTAAGAGAACTAGAAAATTTTATCATTAGAGTAATAGTGAATTCAAATACTAAAATCATTACTAAAGATATGATTGAAAAAATTCTGGATGATAATCAAAGTAATGAGTTAGAGCAAAAAAAAGACTTTAGATCAACTGAAAAGGAATTTAAAAGACAGTACTTCCTTAATTTACTGGAAGAGACAAATTCATCAATTTCAGAAGTAGCCAGAATTTCCGGACTGACAAGGCAGGCAGTTTATAAAATATTAAATGAGCTTGAAATTCCTCATTAAAGAAATGTAAACTAATATTTACATAATTTAAAATTTAGTTTACACCTCAAAGGTACCAGTATACCATTTCCTCAATAATGCCATAATCATTTTCGGCACATCTATTGCCTGATTAAATTAAACATCAGGTCGATATGAAACTAACATCACACAAGTCGGAATCTAATTCATTTACTGAAAATAAAAAAGCAGATTCCTACAAACTCTGTCCTAATTGTGCAAACTTTTCACATAAAAATGAAAACCATATTTATTGTTCAATTTGCGGTACAAAACTTATAGAAGAATGCCCCATCTGTAAGATTAAAATTGAAAATCCTACTGCAAAGTACTGTGTAAAGTGTGGTAGTAAATTATTACTAAAGGAAGGTATTTTAGGCATTGATGATGGAAAAAAAGGAAAATAATACTCACAAATTAACTCCTATAGGTACAATTGCCATAATATTTTGTTTTTTTCTTCCTTGGATAAATGTTAGGTGTGGAAGTCAAAAAATTGAATTGACAGGGATGAAAATAGCGGAAGATGATCCTATTATTTTAGTAGTTTTATTATCCGCAATTTTTACTTTGGCAATCTATTTCTTATACAAAAAGGATTTATTCAAAGTGAAAAAGATATTAGTGTCATCTTTATTCCTCGGCGGTGGATTTCTGGGATTTAAAATAGTTACGTTTATTGAAAAATATGAAAAGAGAATTGACATATTCGAACCAAATATTGGGATTATTGGGACTGTTCTTGGTTTTATTATCGCAATCGTTGGGGCAGTAAATATTTTCTCTGAAGAAATTCAGACGGAACCTCCTTCCCAAAAGGAATCTATCTCTTTAAATCCTGTAATTTGTCCCAAATGTGGAGCAAAGAATGATCATGCTGCAAAATTTTGTACGAGTTGTGGAATTCATTTCTCTGAAATTTTAACCTCAAGCCTAACAATATTTAAATGTCCGGCATGTGGTACAGAAAATCCGGATGAAAATAAGTTTTGCTCAAATTGTGGAGTATTAATTAGATAAGATCCTATTTTATTTCATTTTAAAATGTTGAGAAAAAATTATGGCCGAATGTACGATATGTAACTTAACTTTTGATTATGGTAAAAAGTACTGTGGTCAATGCGGTTCAAGTTTAATTGAATCAAAGGATATTTTGGAAGAAATAAAAAATCATTATTTGAATAATGAGTTTCAAGAAGCACTTGAAAAAATAAGCCGAATACCCTCGTTTTCCTTCTTCTATGATGCCGTAACCATGTATGCAATAAATATCAATATTAAAAGTGATAATTTTAAACAAGTACTAGAGCTTATTCAAAAGACAAGTTTACTTAGAATAACAAGAGAAGAAAAACAGAACCTATTACTTTCCATATTTCATTATACCAGAAATAATACTTCGAATGATAAACTTGAAGATGTGATTACAATTCTAAACAAATTAGAAGAACTTGATGTGAATTTTAATGAAAAGGTAGATACTAATAACACATACGCTAAGATTTATTATTTGAAGGGCGAAAAACTTTTCGAGAATAAGGAGTTTGATAAAGCTATAGCACAATTGAATTTAGCTGCGGATTACGGAAGTAAAGAGGCTGAGGAGTTAATTGCACAGATACATTATTTGAAAAGCAAAAACTACCTAGCTAATAATAAACTTGATATGGCAAAATCTGAAATTCTTTTAGCTATAAAAAGAAATCCTAACACATCAGAATTTGCCGAATTAAATACAAAAATTACAGAAAAAATTAGTTATCAAGAATCCAGAAAGAAGAAAATTATATTTTTAGGAGCCGCTTCCTTAATAGCGCTTATATTTATTTTATTTTTCAGTTGGAAATATACACACGGTGATTTATTAATATCTACAAATTGCCCGGATTTAATAACATTAAAAGTAAATGATGAGATAAAAATCCAATCTGAGTACAAATATATATCTGGAAAAAGCTATATAAAGATTCCTTCTTTATTCATTGGTAATTACAAAGTTGCAGTATCATCTGAGAAATATAAAGAGCAGGTAAAAAATATCGAGTTAAAAGGAAATGAAGACAATATACTCGAATTCAGCTTAGAACAAAAGACGGGTTCATTCTTCGTTACATCAACGCCGAATAAAACAGATATTTATCTTAATAATCAATTGGTTGGTCAAACGCCCAAACTAATAAATGGAATAATCGTTGGGAAACATGAAATTATTTTAAAGGGTAAAGATTATGAAGATAAAATTATTTCCAATTTGACAATTAGTGAAAACAAAACCACTAATGTTGTAGCTGAATTGAAAAAGAAGTTTAGTGTATTAATAAGTGAATATGCTATAAGACTCAGTGGGAATTGGAAGGGCAGATACAAATGTAATCAAGGGGAAACGGGTCTAACTTTAAAAATATCAGCTTTTTCTAATGGCAAAATGACCGCTGTATTTTCCTTTTATCCTTTACCATCGAATCCTGATGTGAAGGCAGGTTCATTCATACTTGAAGGTGTTTTTAGCCAAGACGGAAGTTTTAAATTGAATGCAAAGAAATGGATAAATAGACCCTCTTATTATCAAATGGTTGATGTTTCTGGACAATTGAATTCAGATTACAAAGTTATAACTGGTATTATTGATAGTTATGGATGTTCAAGTCTAGAGTTGTCGAAATTGTAGAAAATAATAAACTATTATAGCAGTATTTATCATTAAAAATAAAAGTATAGAATAAAAATTATCAAGGGATCAATTAAAAGTATGACAAGTTACAGATTAATATTCTCAATAATCTGCTTCTTATTTTTTATCAATGTACACATAATAATGATCCCAAAATTCAGATTTAAGTTTTAACAACACCGGAAGAATTTGCTAAAACATACATACAGTTTATTAATAATGGTGCTAGGTTTGAGGATCTACTGCATCTATTAATTTCTAAAGATGAAGGTATTGAATATCAAAGAATGAGTGGAATCCTACAGGAGGAAATAGATAAATTATTAAATGCAAAATTATTTGAAAAAAGTATGGAACAATTAGAAGAATTTTGGGTTCAACTAGACTTTAAAGAGCGAATAAGCTTAAGACCCTACCAGTTTCATTCCTTTAGCTATAAAGATAAAACTCAAAGGGCTTTGAGCAGTTTCAGAATAAAAGCTACTGATAAAAACGGACTTATTCACACTTTTCGATTAGAAGCTATTGGAAAAAAAAACGGATTGGGAAATTTATTTAAATAATTTTACAGATTTGAGGGACGCATATATGGTTCAATAGTCAATTTGAAGATCTAAGGGTTTGAGTGTAAATAAAATGAAATACTAATCAACTTTTGTAAATATTAATTATAAGTATGGAGCTAAAATGAAAAAGTTACATTTGATTCTTTTTACGTTAGTTATAATATATTTTTCTGACTATCTATATTGTCAGGAAGCACAACCATTTATTATCTCAATTGAACCCGATTCACTTTTCCACAATTATGAATATTCCCAGACAGCATTTTTTGTTGTCTCGATTGAGTCTCAAGTGTTGAGTGACCCTACTGAAAGTGCGATTAACGAATTGAATGAGAAAATTGTGAATACATGCAAGCAAAATAAATTTGATGGATTCATCTTAAATCAATTAGTTTACACAAAACCATTTGATGAAGGTAAACTAATTGCATATGGAACTCTACTAAGAGCAAAACCCAAGAAACCTGTGGAATAAGAATTAGCTTGTGATAAAGTTAAAAATATTGTTTACAGAATCATTTTTAATTTGGAGTTGCAACAATGAAATTGAAAAAATATTTTCTAATAAGCCCATTAATTTTCTTTTTAACATTTTTTATTTCTTGTTCTAAACCATCAGATGATGATATCATTATGGCTGTTAAATCATCGCTTCAGCAAAGAGTTCCTGTTTCTTTAGCAAAACATTTGACAGGAGGACAAAATGCTGTCGTTGAAGAAATCAGAGTAATTGATATTGGGAAAGTACAGGAAAGGGGCTCAAAGGATTATTGGCCCGTTAGAATTTATGCTAAGGGAACCTGTACAAAAATGTTTGGTGGAAGGGAACTGTTTGAAGGTGAAGCGGAGTATATTATAACCAAAGATGATTACGGAGTATTAAAAGCGAATCCAAAAGGCTTTTAATAATTTATGAAAAAAAATTATAGTACAATTTTGCAGAAACTAATTTATTAACCAAATGGAGACATAATGAATTCTATCAATAGACTTTTATTTTTAGTGATAATTTTATTTATGGTTTCCACCACTTTTAATTATTCACAGGACCTCCCAATACCTTGGGAATATCCTTCTGATAAATACATCATTAAGAATATAGGGTATGGTAACTTAAGAATAATAAATGCAAAAATAAAAATTATTAAAATTTATGTTTTTAACTATACATCGGGCAACGGTGTTGGGGAGTACTCGCAGGATTTTGAATTTGATGAAAATGGAAGATTATTAAGATATAATAAAAGTCTCGGCAATGGTGTAAGAGAGGATTCTAGTTACACAAATAAGAAACAAATATTTTCTTTAAATGAAGAAGGAAAACTTATAGAATATAACGAAGTTGGAGATTGGTTTAATTCAAATATTAAAAGGAGAACAGTTTATTCCTATATAAATGGTACTATTGCTGAAATTGATTACTTCATTACTCAACATAATGTGTTTAGAAACGAAACAAAAGAGGAGCTAATTAAAGCAATAACATATTCAAAAACCTCACAAGGCTATTTGGAAGTTGAAAAGGATTATGATGGGTCTATTCGCGCACAAAAGAAGATCTACCTAGACAGCAATAGTAATCCGTCAGAGGTAGAATTATTTGATAAAGAAAATAAACTGACTGGCAAAATGGAAATTTTCTATAATCCAAGGGGTGGGGTCTCTAAGCTAAAAATATTTGATAAAAGAAAATTAAATCAGGAACTGGAATTTAAATATGATGGTGATATGAATTTAATTGAGATAAAAATGTATTTACAGGAAAAACTGGGAGCCGTTATTAAATTAGATAATCTATTAATTAGAGGGCAATATTTACCAACTAGAATAAATAATTTTGATGATCAAAATGTTCTAAAAAGCTACATGAGTTTTGAATATGAATTTTTTGATTGATTTTAAGATTAGTGAAATCAGGAAATATCATTTTAATATAGGATTCAATCAAACTAATAAGTTATTATTTGAATAATAAAAAGAGGAATGATGATGAAAAATAGCAAATTAATCTTTATCCCTATTTTACTCGTATTAGCATTTCATTTCTGCAATTCAGAACCCCAGGAGGCGAACGGGAGCGATATTCTAGCAATTGTAGATGGTTTCTACCCAACTAATCTCCTTGATATACAGTTACCAGAACCTGATGTAATATCAAAGTTCAAAATAAAATCAATTGAATTTAAAGTAAATGATCTTGAGAGTGTTAATTCTACAGTATCACATAGGAATGATAAAATTTTGGAATATGATGAAACAGGCTACTTGATAAAACGAAAAGAATTTGATAAAAATGGAAAAGAAAAAAGAATGTATGAGTTTGAGTATTTATTTGAAAACAACAGGTTAATAACTAAGACAACTAATGGAATTGAAAATGGATTGACTAATATTAATTCATTTGCAAGATATAGCTATGACAAATCAGGTAATTTAATTGAAACAACGAATTATTGGGGTCAAAACTTGGATAGGGCATTCAGTAAAACAAATTATAATATAAACGGAGATGAGATTGAAATAATTAGTAAAGGTATCGAAAACGACCACATGTTAAAAAATAATAACGACTCTGAACAATTGCCAATATATAGATATACTACAAAAAACGGAAAACCGATTGAAATGATATTTAGTATAGGATCAGAATCAAGTGGTGAACAAAAAAATATCAGTAAAGAAACTTACATATACAATGATAACAGATTGATAAAATTTACGGTATTGGATATGCAAAAACCAGAAAACACAAAAAATATTGAGTATAGATATAATAATAAAGGATTAATAGAAGAATTGACTTTATGGGTGACTTATGTTTATAAGGGAAAACAAAATAATCAAAAAAGTATTACAAATATACTATATAATCAAAATGGTTTACCCATTGAAATCACAACTAATAATGCAGAAAAAAAATTATCAACCTCTTACAAGTTTAATTACGAGTTCTATTAATTTAAAGTACTAAAATTTGATTTTTAAATAATTATATAACCAGCACTTTATTACCAAAATTATCACTTAAAAGTTTTCTTCAACTTACATAAAATACCAATTTGTGTGAATCCGAGCATAACGAATTGCTATATCAAACAGGTCATATTTTAGTTGCTTTAGCTTTGTTGGTTTGATTTTTTCGAAAATAGATTTTGCTTTTTCGATATTTGGTTATTTAATGGCAAATATAATTAAACAGAGATATCTAATGAACAATTATCTGTTTTTAATACTTTTGTCACCCAAGCCCTGCTAACCTTTAATTTCTTTGCAAGTTCTGATTGATTTTTTGCGATACCAGCTTCAATAAAGGACTTATATTCCTCTGCTAATTTTTTATAATCAATCTTTACTCTTGGAAGCACCTTTATTTTGGGTTCAGGCAGATAAAATCCCTCCATTAGTTTATAACACTTCCTTATGCTAAGGAATAAATAATTTGGTAATCTATCACGATCTACAGTCAATTTAAGTCTATTTTTGGCTGATTTAGCAATAAAAATTGGTAAAACGAGATGAATTTTTTTTGAGTTGGTATCGTGTTTGCGGAGCTGACCCTTCCAATAGTGCGAACCTCACTTAACAGGTTCACATTTTTTATTTTATTCCAGCTTTTTTCCAATTTCTCCTAAGTTAAAATAAGCTTTGGGATGCTTTAAAATAATCTTATACAAAGTTAAAATTTGAAAATTGGTTCAAGCTTTTTCTTAATTTTTTATTTGCTATAAGAATAAATTCTCCTCAACCTATAACAATATAATTTATTTTGTTTGCTCAATTATTACTATTATAATTTTGGATTAATGGTGCT
Source organism: uncultured Ignavibacteriaceae bacterium (assembly GCA_964639355.1). GTDB lineage: Bacteria > Bacteroidota > Ignavibacteria > Ignavibacteriales > Ignavibacteriaceae > JAGXRK01. Next base: position 207,589 of record CAZXCP010000001.1, on the reverse strand, counting down.
ACAGAATTAAATCCTCTAACAACCAGTAAAACACCTAATGAAAACTCGAATAGCGCAACTGGCACGGCAAATAAGAATGTTGATGGGTCACGTTGCCCGATGAAACCGAACAGCACCAATATATTACCAGTCACAAGCATTGGAACTCCAACTAATCCAATTAGTGAAAGTGTTCGAGGTACTAATCTGGATTTGTACAATAAATAGCCAAGCAACAAATCATCCACAGCAGGTATTAGGCCTTGTCCTACGTGGAATATTTTATCATATAGAGTGACGAGTGCACGCCCGGTAACTAAAGCTTCTGCACCAACTCCGGATTGCCGCAATGTTACAATCGACAGAAGGAATGCAATTCCGGCGAAGATTGTTCCGGCTTCCAAAACTCTTGCTCCAACGAGACCTAATGAAACACTTTCATTCTGCTTCTTGAGTAACGGATAAAGTGCGACAGCACTACCGATTCCGGATAAGGCCACGATGAGTTCCAGGATTACACCGATGAAAACATTAGTATCTGGTCCGGGACCAAGAATGTAGTTTGGATCGTGTATTGACGTGTAAAGTGATAAAGTCGGGATGGAGACAAAAGTGAGCAAGTAGAAAATGCCCGCCGTCATCGCAATTTTTCTAGTTGAAGTTGCATTCCTTTCGTTAGTCGTCATTGTTGTTTCTCCTTTTTGATAGTTTTAATAAATAATTTAATAACCTAATAGAATAAATTTTTTTGTTTTAAGTGATTATAAATTTCATTTTATAGTGCCTTTTGCTTCTGGTAAAGATTTAAAAACTTTGTCAATACTTTCTGAAGTTTCATCAGTGACTCCGTCAACTATACCATAAATCAATTCTGCTGCAGCCACTCCGGCAAGTATGGTTGGTAATTTATTTTTAGAAGAAACTTCATCGGTAACAGCTACACCAATTGCCCAACCTAAGGATGCTCCGATTGCAGATAAAAAGGGTTTATCACTATCATCCAATTCATTTATCCACAAACTATCACCTTTGGCATCATAAAAACTAAAATGCATTTTTATTGAATGGTCTATAAAAAACACATCGGTAAAATCGTATAACTCACTGAAAATAATTCCGTCAACATTAAGTGTCGAACATAAATATTCGGGAGTTAGATTTTGAATTTCTTTTCCGTTTAGTAAATTTTTAACAGTATTTGCCGATACTACATCATAGTTTTTTTCTATGATTTTTTTTGATATTAATTCTTCAATCTTTGCGAGACTTTGCTGCACATCAACTATATCTTCAGCAGTATTTCTTTTATCAACAACGGGCATTACTGCAATTACTTTAATTCTCCTTTGTTCAAAATCATGCTTAATAAATGTTGGTGTCGGGGCACATCCAATCATAAGTGCAGTGAATGTTGTTAGAAATAATAAAATTCTATTGAAAGTACTTTTCGTAAAGTTTTTTTTGTAGTGATCCATTTAGTTTGCCTCTTATGTATTAATAATGCTTTAGTTAAATATTCATATCTTGTTAACCAGTAATGCGGATAAATATAATCCTGTACCATAAACCAGATGTGTAATTATACTTTTAAAAACTCTAATAATTGGTTTCGGCAAATTTGAAGATGCAATCCCAAAGCCTAATGCAGGCTGCATTATAAAAAGAGGAGCAATAACAGTAGCTAAACCAATAATGATTGCCGGCACCAATAACGGTTTTTCTAGCCACTCATTTCCGTACAATATAATCAGCACGAACGAAAATGAAATACCAATTAGATAGTGTGCCGCCCAGCCGATAAATAATTCATTCTTAACAGGTGGTGCCTTCATAATATTACTATGATAAAATTTGCCATTAACAAAATTGCCAATCCATCTTCCTATAAAACGATAGTCTAAACTTTTAATATCAAATAGACTCAACAAGTAATTCCAGAAATCCAATATTAAAGTAGCTCCGATGCCGATAGCGCTTATTTTTAATAAAATATTCATTTCGTTTCCATCTTCTCCTTTGTTGCTCTTGAAAAATAATTGAGGATCGAATCAACAAATGGAACACCGACGAACACTATTAGGGGTACAAGAGAAATTGTCATAATTAATGTTCGTAAATAAAGAGGCATTACAGATAAAGGTTCTTTAAATAAATAAAGAAACAGAGTTAGTGCCGGATATATTACAACCCAGATTTTTATACTTGCTATTAGTTTTAGTTTTGATTTCATACTGCCTACCTTTTTTAATTAATTTATTTTCTATAATAAATTTATTAGTACAGAGAATCAGTATGATAGGACAACAGTGAAGTTTAACAGGACTTAACTGAAATTGCTCCTGAAAGCTTCCGGTGAAAGGCCGGTATGTTTCTTAAAAAATCTTATAAAATATGAAGTATCTTCATAGCCAAGGTGGTAGGCAATTTCCTTTACCTGATTTGATGTAGAGAGCAAATAGCGTTTTGATTCAAGGATTATTTGTTCATTGATAAGTTCAGAACTCGTTTTACCCAATGCAGTTTTAGTAATTGTGTTAAGCTGGTATGGTGTAAGGTTTAACATCTTTGCATATTGAGCGGGCTGTTTGTTTTTAGAAATATGTGCGTCTAAAAGTTCCGTAAAATTTTCTAATCGATCCTGGTTTAATGCTATACCTTTATCAATATCCAGATCATACCTTTGCAGATACCTTATCAATTCAATAAAAAAGATACTGAAGCTTGCTCTAATAACTTCATAATATTTTTCGTCTTTACTATTACTTTCCCTGAATATTTCCGTTAGCATGGAATATAACTTATTAAAAGTTGCAGCATCGGGTTGTAGAATATTTTTACTGCTTGCTTTTCTTAATAATAATCCCGAGTCTTTATCATTGGTCAGATAGAAGTCCTTTTTAAACTGGATTAAATACCCTGTACTTCCTGTTTTAAGATTCAATTGATGAACCTGCCCCGGCCGCATAAAAAATATTGTATGGTTCTTAATCTTGTAGGGTATAAAATCTATTGTGTGGTCACCTTTTCCTTTTAGTAATGCAAGTATGAAAAAAAAGTCGTGCCTGTGTGTATCCTGAACTAGATCATTTTTTTCAACTAACTCAGAAATTTCCCTAATACTGAAATTTTCAAATTCATTCAAAGCCTTTGGATTTGAATTTATAAATCTTAATGGTATTGTTTTCATTTATATGTTGAGAATATTAATACTCATTATTAAAAATACTTTTTAAACAAGTAAAAAATGTTGTAAATAAGATCAATTACAAACTAAATAAAATTCAAGCTTAAACTCAATTTACCAAAAGAATTAAATCACCCTATTTTTTCAGTATTCGATAAGACATTTATATAGTATGGAAAAGAAATCATTTCATCTCAATTATATTGCCGAAAAATAGAGGTTAATAAACCGGATTATTGGTATTTAGTTTGCGTAGAAAATTATTATCGTATTAAGGATTTGGAAACAAAAAGATATTTCTGTATTAAGTGTATTCAGGATATTGATTGATTTAAATAATAAATTGCTCAGCGAAAAGTCTTATTATATCTGTAACGCTTTTAACTGATATGAACAATGATTTAACAAATAAAGTGATAAGAATTTATTTTTATAATAAAGAGCTTAAGGCTCCTTACATAATATTTTTGAACAATTTGAACAGACCATAATTGTCCGTAATTTTTCTGCCATAATTCTCCATAAAAGGTTTAAATAAAAAATAAAAAGGACACGATCAGTGAAGAATAAAATTGAAGAGCAATTGCACAATTCCATTGCGGTTTTTATTGACTTCGAAAACATATATTACTCTTCGCTTAATAATTATGGTGAAGAACCTGATCTAATGATAATAAGAAATTTATGTGAGAAAAAAGGTGGCATAGCATCCATACAAGCCTTTGGCGATTGGGTTCGTTTTAATGATCAGATCAGCAGTCTTCAAACCAGCGGTATTCAGCCTGTCTTTACACCATTATCGCGCTCAGAAAAGAGCAGCGCCGACACTTATATCTGTGTTTACGCAATGAAACTGTTTATGCAGAATGAAAACATAAATACACTGATACTAGTTACGGGTGATCGTGATTTTATTCCGCTATTAAACGAATTAAGATCGCTTGGTAAAAATACTTATTTAATGGGAGTTCCCGGTTCAATAGCACGCGATCTTGTGAATGTTGCTGATGGTATTATTGAATATAGACCCGAAAAAATTAAACACCAGGAATCGAAATCATTACAAACACCGCAAAAGAAATTAAATGAACAAATAAGGGATAGTGTAATCGCTCTGCTGAAAAAAGAAAAACGCAAAGTTAATGTTGCAACTATCGGCATTATGATTAAGCGTGAAAACCCTTCCTTTAATCATAAAGAATTCGGTTACGAAAAGCTTTCTCATTTTCTTGATGGATTTCCTGAAATAAAAATTGAGTATGATGAAGATAAACTGGTTGCATACGCAAATTTAATCAAGTAATTTTTTTATTATAGATACTTTTCTCAGCCATTATTCTTAAAGAATATCCGGATTAAAATATTCAAATATCGGGTTATAATAATTCTGATTATCAGCGTAATACAACCAGCGGATATCTGAAAGAACAGCAAAGGCAGCCTATCATCTATTTAAAGAAATCAACTCATTAAGACTTCTAAAAATTTACTTTGTATAAAACCCTACTTTTAACTTTTGAACGTGTGCTGCATTTTATTTACTTTGCATATGTATTAGAAGTAAATATTGTGGTCTTATCCATACTTCAAAAATCTATGAGCAATACCTTCAATAAAACCTTTCCGAATGCATATTTAAAAGGAATTATTATGAACATTAGATACAACTCCCGTATAGAAATATTTATCCTTTCAGTTCTTATGCTTCTACAATTCGTATCCTGCAAAACTGTAGCACCAACGGATGAAAGAAAACCTGATCATCTAACAGCTTCAATTGATCATATTATACCTGTCCCTGTATCAGTAAATCCAACCGGTGGTATTTTTAGATTAAAACCTGATTCAAAAATTTATATCCAGCCATTGAATTCTGAAACAGAATTTATCGGACAGTTCCTTCAGAACAAAATAGAATCACTGACCAGATTTGATTTGGAAGTACTTGCGGCGGAAGGTACCACTATTAGTGGAAATATATATTTGATTATTGATGACATTAAAGATTTGCGCGGTCAGGAGGGATACGAATTAATAATAAATCAAAACAATCTTACTTTAAAAGCTAATACAGCGGAAGGATTATTCCGCGGAGTTCAAACAATCGGTCAGATATTGTTTCCTGTAGTAAATCAGGTTGCGGTATTCTCAGATGTTGTTGTTATACCAACTGTTGAGATGACCGACTATCCCCGATTTGAATGGCGTGGTGTTATGCTTGATGTTGCACGACATTTTTTTAGTGTGAGTGATATTAAAAAGCTGATTGATAGAGTTGTCTCTTACAAAATAAATCGTCTACACTTACACCTTACCGATGATCAGGGCTGGAGAATACAAATTAATTCCTGGCCCAATTTAACGCTTCATGGAGGAAGCACTCAGGTTGGAGGCGGAGAAGGCGGTTATTTTACTCAGGAAGATTATAAAGAAATAGTTGAGTATGCAAATCAAAGATATATTATAGTTGTTCCGGAGATTGATATGCCGGGTCATACTAACGCAGCGTTAGCTTCTTATCCTGAACTTAATTGTGACGGTGTAGCACCGGAACTATATACAGGTATTAAAGTCGGCTTTAGTTCTCTCTGCATAGATAAAGATTCAACATATATTTTTATTGATGATGTGATAAGAGAAGTAGCCCAGTTAACACCCGGTCCTTATGTGCATATCGGCGGCGATGAAGCAATGGCAACAGATTCAGTTGATTATATCAATTTTATTGAAAGAGTTCAGAAAATTGTTCAATCTTACGGTAAGGAAATGATCGGATGGGAAGAAATTGCTCAAAGCAAATTAAAGCCTAACACTATTGTACAGCATTGGCGAAAACCGGATTTAGCATTGAAAGGAGTGCAGCAGGGCGCTAAACTTATAATGTCGCCATCTACTAAAGTCTATTTGGATATGAAATATACTCCTGATACGGAATTGGGGTTAAGCTGGGCTGCATATATTGAAACTGGTGACGCATATAACTGGGATCCTGTAACTCAGATAATAGGATTATCTGATAAAGATATTCTTGGTGTTGAAGCGCCGCTTTGGACAGAAACTATTTTGAATTTTTCTGACATAGAGTATATGTTATTTCCAAGACTTCCCGGTATTGCAGAGATCGGCTGGTCTCCTCTTGAAGCAAGAAGCTGGGAAAAATACAAACACCGTATAGCGAATCACGGTTCTTACTGGAAAGCAATCGGAATTAATTTTTATCGCTCACCGCAAATTAAATGGGAATAAATTCTTAATATTTCCTAATTGATTTTGGGACTAGGAAGGACAATCCTAAAATATATTGCGTTAAGAGTTTGAGTGAAATTAACCGAACTATCAACGAGCATTTGATATTCGAATACTTCATAATAAAATTGGACAGGTAAATTACCCGTCCCGGTTAATTAAAAAGATTTAAGAAGCCGCTTTATATGCGGTATTTGTTCGCGTGTAGCTTCTGCACCCTTCTCAATTATGTATGGAATCTTATGGACATCAAACATAGATAACGGTTCTTCAAATTCCGGAATAATGGGAAATATCTCTGAATGATGAGCCAGATTATTAAAAGCAAAAGTAGATTTTAAAATATTGTTCATATAGATACTTGTCATTTGTTCCTGTACTGCTGTTAGCGAGCGGAATTTTTTTCTGTAATCAATTGTAAAGCCCATAGCAATTATTAATCCTGCACCATGTTGAATTGCTATATCAATCGGCAGCGGATCGGAAGCCGCTCCATCAACAAGTAGTTGACCATTCACTTCCCACGGAGGAAATATCATTGGAAGCGCTATGCTTGCACGTATTGAATCAAACAAACTTCCGCTGGATATAGTTACTTTTTCACCATTCATCATATCTGTAGCCACAACCAGCAGGGGTTTTTCTAAATCATCAAAAGTATGATCCTTAAAAATATTTTTTAATCTTTCATTTAATACAGAATCGTTAACAAGACCGCTCCGCTCATTAAATTTTAGTGTTCCGTCTTTCGACGCTTTTAAATTAGCAGTATAATCCTGCATCAACTCGGTTGTCCATGTATTTTCAGAAGCTTGCTTAACTTCGTCAAGTGTCATTCCCATAGCAATTCCGGCTCCGTAAATGCTACCGCCGCTGCATCCAACTATCATATCGATGGGTATATTCTCTTCGATTAACACCTGCCATAACCCGATAGAAGCTGCACATTTTATTGCTCCGGAACCTATAACGAGAGTTATCCCATTTTTAGTACTGGTATTTAAAATCATAATATCCTCTTAAAAAATATTTAAATATTATTCCGAAAAACTTTTTACTGCTGTGTCGACATCAGTAAAAATTTTTAGAATGTTTGTAAATCCGCTCAAGGCAAGAACTTTCTGTACATTGGATTGAATATTGGCAAGACGCAGATCGCCATTTAGCGCCCGGGTTTCTTTGATTGCACCAAGCAGTACACGCAGTCCCGCGCTGCTTGTATAATCTACACCTTGAATATCAGCTATGAGTTTTACATTCCCTTTTGAAATGTGTTCTTTTATGTGATCAGTTAATGCAGAAGAAGTCAATGCATCAATATTACCGGATATCGATAATATTGTAACATCATCTTTCTGAGTGTCTTCAATTTTCATTTTTTGCCTCCTGAATATTTGAATTTATTTAATGGATTTTTCTAAAATTAAAAGATTACAGTTATCATCGCCTTTAGTGTATTTAACATTATCCATAAATTCTTTAACAAAATATAAACCCAGTCCTCCTGTTTTTCTCTCCTCCATTGAGGCATTTATATCGGGTATATCAGCTTCATCGGGAGGGAAGTGTTTTCCATAATCTGAAATTTTCAGTATGGCTTTATGTCCGTTGTAAGTAAGAGAAATATGAATTACACCCTCGTTTTGATTTTCATAACCGTATTTGATGATATTAGTACAAATTTCCTCCGTTGACAATTTAAGAGCAAAGGAATCATCATCATTAAATCCAAAATCTGAAGCAGCCGACTCAACGAAGCAGCGCAACTCTTCAAGGTTTTCAAGCTTAGCCTCCCTGCTTATGGAATGCGTGTTATCATGTTCACTAAGTTTTCTTCTGATAACAATCTGTGTAATATCATCAAACTGGTTATTGTTCCCGATGTGTTTTGAAAGCACAGAATTAAGATTAAAAAGGATACTGAATGCCGAGGTAGTTTTTGAAGTTAATATGTTTAATAAGTTTTGCTCACCGAAAAATTCATTTCGAAAGTTTATAGCATCCGTCGTTCCGTCAGTGAAAGCGAATAACATTTCCCCGGGATTTAACCGAATCGATCTGACATTAAAATTCATATCAGGAAACATACCCACAACTGGTCCGGTTGGTTCCAGCTTTGCAACTATCTTTGCTTCAGAATTTATGATTAAAGGAGAATCATGTCCTGCGTTAACATAAAATATTGTACTTGTAGCAACATCAAGAACTCCAAAATACACTGATGCAAACATATTAGATTTTGAATGAGTCGTTGCTATGTAGTTATTGGTGTCATTAATAACTTGTCTCAAATCTTCAGCAATGTTGTCTGCAACTATTTTTGTTGCACTGTAAGCTCGCAGCAAACTTCTGAACAAAACCATAAATAAAGCTGCCCCAACTCCTTTATCACAAACATCAGCTATAACAAATGCAGTCAGGTTGTTATTATTTAAATGAAACACATCAAAAAAATCGCCAGCGACTTGTCTTGCAGCTTTAAAATGAGCTGATATTTGCCATCCTGGAATTTTTATAATTGATTCAGGAAAAAATCCGGTTTGGATTTGTCTGCCTATTTCCAGATCACGTTCTGCAATATTCAGGGCGTGTTCGGTTTCGGAAAATTGCTTTGCATTCTCAACCGGACTGGCAACCTGAAGGGAAACGGTACGGGCAAGATCAATTTCATAGTTGGAGAATTCGCGATCTTTATTTGAAACAGATAAACTAATTATGCCGATAATTTTTTTCAAAGAGATTATTGGAACAAGCAGTAAACTATTAATATTATTCTTTTTCAAGTAATTTTTCATCGAAATTAATCTAACATCGTTCTGAACGTTTTGAATAGCAATCGGTTGATTCGAATCAAAGACAAACTTAAAAATATCATTTTCGGTTAAAATGATTGCATTAGCAGTTTTATGTTTCGCCAGATCATCTTTCTCAGGACCAAATGAAGCAACTTCTGTAAGCTTTGTGTTATCAGCATCAAGTAAAAATATTGATGCCTGGGTGACAGAAAATATTTTAACGATTTCCTCACAGGCGAAATCGAGTATTTCTGAAAGATTAAGTGAGGAATTTACCTTTTCGGAAAGCTGGTTAATGCTTGAAAGCTCTATAGCTCTGTCCATTAGCAAAATGTTAATTCTGTTAATCTCCTGAGTTCTTTCTTCAGCCTTTTGTTCGAGAACTCTTTCAGAAAGTTTTAAGGTTTCGATCAGTTCTTCTTGTACTTTTTGCTTTTCTTTTTTCTCAATTTCTATTCTATCCTGAACTGCTATTGAAAGCAGCACCATCATAGCAAAGAATCCGATCTGTACACTCCAGTTAGTTACAAAATTACTTGGAATAATTCCGAAAGATTTTACTGCAAATAAAACTGCGCCAAGGAGAAATAATCCCCAGGCAGAAATAAAAATTATTGCGCTCCGGTTTTTCTTCTTTGCACCGATCAATCCTGTTATGGTGACAGACAAAATTGCTGCAATTGCAGAACCCGAAGCAATTTGGATGCTGATCGCATATTCAGCAATCAAAGAAAAAAACATGCCGGCTGAGAACAAATAAGTTTCAAATTTTAAGAACTTATCCCATAGAGGAAAATTTATTTTAGTGTTTAATAATGAACGACAAAATAGAATAGCAGTTACAAGTGCTGAAAAAATAAAGAACGGTAGATTCACATCTGACCACCATGTCCAGTTTGCCCATAGATACTGAAATGAAAGTCCATTGATGGTTGATTGTGCAAATCCCCATGAAACTATAAAGAGAAATAAATAAACAAAACTATTATCTCTGAATCCGATAAAAAGAAAAATATTATAAACAATCATTATAATTACCGCCCCGAAGAAAATGCCAAGAAGGAGCTGCTCAATTTCAATTTTGTTAAAGAGAGCTTTTTCAGACCAGAGCAATAGTGGTATGTTCATTGAACTACTCGTCTTAAAACGCATGTAGTAGGTTTGCTGACTATTTGCCTCTATCAGCAGTCTGAAAATAAAATTTCTGTGGTTAATATCCCTGGAATCAAATGGTAAATGATCTCCTGTGCTCCTTAATAAATAATTTTCTGAAAAATCCGGCGAGTATAATTCTATATAATCAATTAAGGGATAAGCTGCTTCAAGGTAAGCATTAATTTTTCTGTCAGATGAGTTTTCAATTGTAAATTTTATCCAGTAAGCAGAAGAAGTAAATCCATAATTCATTTCACCACTTTCCAAAGAATTAAATTCACTTCGTAAAGAATCTGAAATGATATCGTCTATTTTTAATTTACCTGATTGATCTTCAAGAATATAAACAAATTTATCAAGCACGATATTATCAAAGTAATTTTCCTCTAATAAAATATTTTGCTGTGCATTTACTTTAATAATATTCAGAAGTAAAAAAAATATTATATGTCTGTATGTTATTTTGTTAAACAAATAATTACTCAATGAGAGATACTTTTAGAAGGAATGATTAATGGAAATCAATGCTCAATTGTTTTCCGAAAAACTTTTGTAAAAATAGTTTTAATTTTTATAAATAAACTAATGATTGAAAATTTTTTTAATCATTTGCTGTGTCTGTTCCAGGACTATAATTTTTTTCATATTATCAAACTTCAATTTATGTATTTATAAAATCGGTTCAGGACTCAGATTGAAAGATGAGTCCTGTTAATGAGTAATTACCCGGCTCAATTCTCTAAATACATCTGGTTATATAACAGTCTCAGAAAAGTCTGATAATTATTGAACAAATGGCGGTTTATCTATTTGATTAGTACCCGAAACAAATAATTAGCAATATTATTATTTGCTAACAATCACAAAGGAGATATTCGATTATTGCCTTGTAGTAAATAGCATACAACAAAATAATTGCTTGGAATTTGAGAGAATATCAAAGTTTTTACTGCAATAAAATTACCAGAGAATGCAATAATTGTCCTATCACCCCCCCGAATCAATTTATTAAGTTTGCGTGCTCAAAAATCTGGTCACATAAAAGGCGAACATCCGGTTTATGTAGTCCAATGAAACCAGAACTATTTCGAATAAAAACTAATCATCGATTTTACTGGAGAATAATGCTATGCGTAGAAATATTTCATATTCATTTCTTCTATTAATACTTCTTGGGATCAACTTTCCTGTGATGTCTCAAACTATTCATTCTGACCTGAAGAAAATGACAGAAAGCTCGGATGCTGTACTGATCGGAAAAGTAGTTGATCAAAAGTCCGAATGGAATACTGATAAAACCAGAATTTATACTAAAGTAACGATAAAGGTTGACGAGTATCTGAAAGGGTCATCAAATCAAAGTACTATAACTATTGCTCACCCGGGAGGGGAGGTTGGAGAAGTGGGAGAAGTATATTCACACGTTCCAAGATTCACATCGAATGAAAATGTTCTTCTATTCGTTAAGAAGCAAAAAGATAATGACAACTATACAGTATCAGACGGAGAAGCTGGTAAAATCAGTCTTATGGTCGACCCATCTACAGGCGAAAAGGTAACTGTGCACAAGAAGAAAATTTCTGCTTACAAAAAAGAAATCAGCAGCTATATCAGGTCAGAATAAACACGTTAAAATTCAGACTATATGATTTTTACTACCAACATTAAAAACAGAGTTTAATAATGAAAACAATTAAAAATTTTTTTCCGGCAGTTTTTTTTCTAATAACATTTTTTGCTTTTTCAGGTAAACTTTTTAGTCAGCAGTCCAACAACAATGCATTTGTATTTAACGGTGAAAATAGTGTTGTTTATGTTAAAGACGGCCAACCTGTTAACACAAATGCAAAGCAAAATGCCTTTCAATACTTTAACAGGGTCAATTCAACTAATAATAATATAACTGTTCAAGCGTGGATATACCTTTTAGGTGATAATCCCGGTGTTACTATGCCAATTATATACAGATCCGTTGAAGGCGGAACTTCATTTTCAATGTATGTGAAGAATAACAAAGCATATTTTAGTGTTGGAAACAGCCAGCCAGTAAGTACTTCCGAATTTCCGGCATTTAGCTGGATTCATATTACTGGTATGTATGATGGTCAAAATTTAAGAATTTATAATGGAAATGTATTATCCCAAAGTGTACCTGTATCATTGAATAATCCATACTCTGCAGGTAAAGGGTTGTACATTGGAAAATCCGAAGAGGGCGCATTTAAAGGATTGATAGATGAGATAAGAATTTGGAAAATAGCATTAACTGATAATAACATAAACGGTTCAGGCGGAAATGGAAATCCTGCAGAACCATTTCCATCTGTATTAAGACCAAATCTTGCCGGTCAATATTCATTTACGGGAATTACAAATAATTTATTTCTGGCAGATTTATCAGATTCACTTAACAATCTGAGAGTAGAGAATATTAATCAGATTGTACCCAGTAAGAATATCCCATTCCTTGTTGTTAATTCAACAAGTGATTTACCTGATCTTTTACCAGGTGATGGAAAAGCCGATGCCGGCAATGGTATTGTTTCACTAAGGGCTGCTATTGAAGAAGCAAACGCTCTTTCCGGTAAGCAAATTATTTACTTTTATATTCCCGGAAATGGTCCGCATGTTATTCAGCCAGCTTCTGCCCTTCCTTATGTTACTGATTCTGTAGAACTTGATGCAACATCTCAAAGAAATTATACTGGCAGTCCGTTAATTCTTCTTGACGGAAGTCAAAACATCGAAACCGGATTATCTTTCTTTTCAAACGGTAATACTGTAAGAGGACTTTCTATTAAGAATTTTATTGCAGATGGTATTTCGTTAGGTAATCCGGCTTCCGGTGGAATTCAGTCGAACAATAATCTTATTGAAAATAATATTATTTCTTATAACGGAGCCGCAGGTTTTGCAGTTAAGAATGGAATTAATAACCGGATTTTATCAAATTCTATTTTTGCTAACGAGGGTATCGGGATAGATTTATGGAGTTTGGATGGCAATGGTAATCTAACCGGCGGAATTAATCAGAATGATCCGCTTGATGCCGACGAAGGAAATAATAATCTTCAAAACTATCCGGTGCTTACAGATTTCTATTCTGGCAGTACAGGTACGAGTATAGCCGGGTATTTGGAAAGTACACCAAACAAAACTTTTAAACTTCAGTTTTTCTCTAGCTCTCCGAACCCGAATCAACTTGATCCAAGAGAGGGTGAGATATTTCTCGGAGAGAAAACCTACACAACAGATTTAAATGGCATTGTTGAATTTCAGGCGAATCTTGTAAATGCATCTGTTAACATAGCCGATGGTCATTCCGTAAGTGCAACTGCAACCGATGAAGATGGCAATACATCAGAATTTTCAATGGCAATTACAACTGAATTTGATGACGGAGATCATTATCTTTTTAACACTACTCTTGGAGGAATACCACTGCACTGGAAAGAGGGTAAATCTAAATATTCAATTGCTCCTTCTGTTGTTGCATTGGGATATGATTCCCATATTGATCAGGCATTCAATACTTACAGTGCTCTGGAACAGTTAACATTTACCAGAAGATTTTTACCGCCAGATTCAACAAACGAAAACTGGGGCGGTGATCCTGATGGAGTAAATAATATTGTCTGGATGACACCTGTTCAATGGGCAGCAACAGATATTCCGGAAAATGTTCTTGCTGCAACAAGAGTGCGGTATAATACTCTTACCGGTGAAATGACAGATGTAGATATTGCATTCAACGCAGTTCCATATTCATTTTCTCTTAATACAACTTTTGAATGGTCTGTTTCAGGTTTGCCCGATAATAAATTCGATGTTCAAAATACGGCTGCACATGAGATAGGTCATTTTGTAGGTTTGAAAGACCTTTATAATCCGGGAGATGCCGGCTATATTTTGGGAATTGGAATGGGCGCCGGAAATGAAGAACAAACCTTATACGGCAGAATAAACATTAATGAATTTAGTAAACGGTCGCTTTTTGATGACGGCAACTCTCCGCGTCAGAAAGGTGATATAGCAGGTATTGAAGCAATATACAGGAATGTTAATAATTCGCTTGCAGATATTGTTCTGGTTTTTGATGGTTCAGCAAATTTCACTTCAGAAAATGTTTATAACGGATTTTATACTTCAATTAATGCTTCTCTTGAATTAGTTACAAAATTAAGAGACGGTGATCGTATTGCAATTGTGAACTCAAACACCATCGGATATTCACTGACTGGCTTTACTAAAGAAAGTGCCATTCAATTTCTATCAAATATGCAGCCTGGCGGTAATGCTAATTTAGCAGAACGGCTTCAGCTTGCACAGACCGAATTAAATACAAACGGAATTCCTGAAAGAAAGAAGGAAATTATTTTATTCAGTGCCGGTGAGGAATTTTCTTCACCTTCATTGATTGATCCAAATTATTCATTACCAACCTATCCTGTTCATACTTTAGGATTTAAATCCAGTTTTTCCGGACAGGATTTAATGGGCTGGGTTGCAAATAATACAGGCGGCGACTATTTCAAAATTACAGATGCAACAGAAATTGCCAATGTAGTTAATGTTATCTGGTACCGTTTACTTGGTATGCAGGTTACTTATATTTCTGATCCCATCAGCAGCATAGATATTGCCAATGCACTTGTAAGAGGTTTGTACTGGCAGGGCGGTTTGTACTGGCAGGGCGGCCTTTACTGGCAGGGAGGTTTGTACTGGCAGGGCGGTCTATACTGGCAGGGAGGTTTGTATTGGCAGGGCGGTTTGTACTGGCAAGGTGGTAGAATGGAAGCAGGGCTTTACTGGCAGGGCAGCGAATACGGGCTTAAGCTTGTTGCACCTGGTAATAATAAAGATGATGATTCTAAAATAATAACCGAGCAAAACTATAACAATCCTGACTTCTTTGTTTATGACGGTATTCCGGTTACTTTATTTGATATCGAACTCGTTGATGGTTATAATTCTGTCGGTTCACCATTTAAATTTTTCCGTATCAACAACCCAATTCAGGGTGGATGGAGCGGATATGTGAAAGAGTTAATTGCTCCGGATAGTACTGAACCTGTTCGTATTTATATTGCGCAGGAGTCCGACAGGTATATGATAGTTAATTCAAATAAGGAGCGGTACTTGTTAGGCGAACAAATTATTCTTGAGGCAAGATTATTTGAAGGCGGTGACGGCGGAAGATTTTCAGACCATCAGTTTACAACGGGTAATCCGATTGATGATGCACTGGTTGTAGCTAAGATAACATTGCCGGGAGTTAATAATCCCGATGACTATCCTTTATTAGTATTAGATAATATTGGAAACGGAATTTACAGAGCGGTTTATACGGCAAATATGATAGGCAGTTATAATATTATCATAAATGCAACCGATGCAGCTAACGTAACAACAGGAAGTGATCCGGAAGTTAAAATAAATGAAAACTATTTAATACGTGCAGAACATTCCGTTTATGTTAGCAACAGCGCTTTACCTCAGGTATTTTCAGGAGGTAAAGCTAAAATTCAGCAGGCTTTAGATTCGTTGAAATCAATACCGCAGTCACAGCTAACTTCACGGCAAAAGAACAGGTTGAACTCTGCAATAAGATCTATAGAGCAGACTGCATTAAAAAGCCGCAATTTTATCGACAACAATAATCTTTCTGAATATGGTATGCAATTCTATGACGCATTAAAATCTGCTGTTAATGAATTAACAGAATTAACCACTGTTCCTTCAGCAATTAACCAGGTACTCGCTGCTTATAGATTGCTCTATGAAGGATCAAGAATCTTTGCCGAATATGCGATTGAGTTAGCTGAAGATAATTGCGTGGCTTCCAATTGCACCCAGTTACTTCAATCTGCCACATCAGAGCTAGGTAAAGCATTTCGTGAATTTGAAAAACAAAATATAGTAAATGTATTCAATCATCTGACAAATGCATGGAAATTTGCGCAGCAGGCTCTTGGAACCACATTAAAAAAGGAAATGGGCAATAACGATTTACAGAATTTACCAACCGAGTATGGTATTGAGCAAAATTATCCTAATCCGTTCAATCCGAGCACGGAGATTAGATATCAACTGCCTGAGAACAATTTTGTAACAATTGAAGTGTTCGATATACTTGGAAGTAAAATCACAACACTTGTTAATGAGGAAATGGAAGCCGGTTATCATAGCGTGACCTGGAATGCTGGTAATCTTGCGAGCGGTGTTTACTTCTATAAAATACAAAGCAGTTCTTTTTCTGCAACAAAAAAACTTATGCTGTTGAAGTAATCCGATAAATAGTCTTCTATAAAAAGGAGGCAGAACTCTATCGAAGATACGCTAAGAATAAAACTCTTTGCGTATCTTTGTTTTAAATAGTTGAGTTTACAATAAAAAAATATGACAATACTGAAATACTATATCTTTTTGAAGTTACTGTTCTTATTATTCGTTTCAACATTGAATGCTCAAACGAATATTTCTTTCAATCATCTAACGGTTGAAAATGGATTATCGCAAAGTGCAGTAACATGTATTTTCCAGGATACACAGGGTTTTATGTGGTTCGGTACGCAGGATGGTCTTAATCGTTATGATGGTTATAACTTCAAAGTATTCAAAAACTCTTCAGGTGATTCTACAACACTATCGGATAATTTCATTTTTTCCATATATGAGGATAATAATGGAACTCTGATTGTTCAAACACAATCGGGGAAATTTCACAGGTATAATCCGCTTAACGAATCTTTCATGGTTTTGGATTCTGATAGTCTTAACCTACGTGAAATGAAAGGAAATTCTGTGCTGGCATTTTTCTTTGACAGAGGCAATGTTGAATGGTCCGGTGGGTTAAGTCGTGAAACCGGATTAACCATGGAAAATAAAAATACGGGGGAAGTAAAAAGCTATTTGCACGATAACAATAATAAATTCAGTATCAGCGATAATAAAGTTTATTCGATTCTCAGAGATAAAAATGGAAATTTATGGGCAGGAACGTCAAACGGATTAAACAGATTTGATGAGAAGAATAACAAATTCATACACTATAAAAATATTCCGGGCAATCCTAATAGTATAAGTGATAATTGGGTATGGCCGATTTTTGAAGATTCAAAAGGGAATTTTTGGGTGGGAACAGTAAGAGGAGGCTTAAATAAATTCGATCCGCAAACAGAAAGTTTTACCAGCTATAAAAATGATCCTGCAAATCCCAAAAGCATTAATGATGATTTTATTTTTTCAATCTACGAAGACAGAAGCGGATTGATATGGGTTGGAACTAACACGGGAGGTATAAATTATTTTAATCCGTCTGCTCAGGTTTTTGAACATTATTATAATATTCCTGAAGTCAGTAATACTCTGAGTGATAACTCGGTGATGTCTTTACACGTTGATCGAAAAGGAATTTACTGGATCGGTACCAGAAATGCAGGACTTGATAAATTTGATTATCAGCAGAAGAAGTTCAGTAATTATTCTAGCAATCCTTCCAACAAAAACAGCTTGGTAAATAATTCTGTCTCCGTAATCTATGAAGACAGGTCAGGTTTATTATGGCTTGGAACCTTCAACGGCGGATTAAGTGCATTCAATCCACTCACAAATTCGTTCAAATCATACACTCATAATCCAGTAGATAAAAATTCACTTTCGGATAACAGGATATACTCAATTATTGAAGACCGTGATGGTATTATATGGATTGGAACCTATGGCGGAGGATTAAACAAATTTGACAAAGAAACAGAAACCTTTAAAAAATTTTCCTATAATGAAAACGATAACGCTTCAATAAGTTCGAATAGTGTATGGACTCTGGTTGAAGCGGATGATGGCAGAATCTGGATAGGAACCTTCGGCGGCGGAATAAATGTATTCGATAAGAAATCGGAATCATTCATCAGATATATTAATACTCCTGATGACCCGAATAGTTTGGGCGACAACAATATAATTCGTGTATTCAAAGACAGCAAAGGAAATTTTTGGTTCGGTACCACAAAAGGATTTTGCCGCTATTTTTCCGATACAGGCAAATTTAAAACTTATACTGATAAAAACGGATTAGCGAACAATTTTGTTTATGGGATTCTTGAGGATGACAGAGGTAATTTGTGGTTAAGTACTAATAACGGTATTTCAAAATTTGATCCTGTAAAGGAAGAATTTAAAAATTACTATGTTGAAGACGGATTGCAGAGTAATGAATTCAACCAAAATGCATTTGCAAAAGATTTTAAAACCGGAAATTTATTATTCGGCGGTAAAAATGGATTCAACGTTTTCAAT
This sequence comes from uncultured Ignavibacteriaceae bacterium, assembly GCA_964639355.1. Classification (GTDB taxonomy): domain Bacteria; phylum Bacteroidota; class Ignavibacteria; order Ignavibacteriales; family Ignavibacteriaceae; genus JAGXRK01. Next base: position 188,932 of record CAZXCP010000001.1, on the reverse strand, counting down.
CCTGAGCGCATACAGGGAAATACTTACGTACCCCGAATTTCCTTTACAAATTATATCAGATATAATACCGATGATGAAGAAGGCAAGCCAATACTTGAAAATGGTATTTCTGTCAGGGACGAAATATCATTAACCTATAAGGACAATATTGTAACATTAGAATTTTCTGCACTTAGTTTTTATAATAATTTTAAGAATCAGTATCGATATACGCTGGAAGGTTTTAATGAAAACTGGATACAATTAGGCAATAACAATAAAGTTACCTTCACGAATTTGTCTCCGGGTGATTATGTCTTACGGGTAATCGGCTCAAACAACGATGGCGTATGGAATGAAGAAGGCGCATCATTACTGATTCACGTTTCACCGCCATGGTGGAAGACTAATATTGCTTATGGAACATATTTTATTGCAGTCTTTGGATTCTTATATGGTTTAAGAAGATATGAAATAAACAGACGTGAGCAGAAAGCACAAATCAGAGAATCTGCATTGCGTATCAAAGCTACTGAGGCTGAAAAGCGCGCACTTGAAATTGAGAATGAAAGAAAAACAAAAGAACTTGAAGAGGCAAGACAACTGCAGCTTTCAATGCTGCCTAAAAAATTACCTGAGTTGCCCGGTTTCGAAATAGCTGCTTTCATGCGAACAGCTACAGAAGTTGGTGGTGATTATTATGATTTTAGAGTAAATGAAAGCGGAGAATTATACGTTGCATTTGGCGACGCAACAGGACACGGCCTTCAGGCAGGTACTATGGTTACTTTAATGAAAGGATTTTTTACATCTGATTCTTCGAAGCTTGGAATGCAGGAGTTTATGAATCACTGCAGCAGGATGATAAAGGAAATTGAATTGGGGAGAATATTAATGTCCTTCAGCTACCTGAAGTTTGAAAATCATAAATTACATATAACTAGTGCCGGTATGCCGCCGGTTTACTATCACAATTCACACAGCAATGAAATAGAAGAAATTGTTATCCAGGGAATGCCGCTTGGCGCTATGAAGAATTTCCCCTATCGTGTTTTTGAAAAAGAAATTAAAAGCGGAGACACAATATTATTGCTCTCAGACGGACTTCCAGAGCAAATGAATTCTAAAGAAGAAATGTTTGATTATGAAAGAGTTAAAACCGGCTTTTTGAGTTCGATTCAGAAAGCACCCGCAGACATTATCAATAGCCTGATATCAGCAGGCGATGATTGGATGAACGGGGTTGTACAGCAGGATGATATTACATTAACCGTTATAAAAGTAAAATAAGTTCATTTACTGTAACAAAGTTTGACCAGGTCAAGTACGAAACATTTTAGGTGATTTTTGATATGCATATACAAGTAAAAGTGTTATATTAAACACAAAGTTCATATAGCTGTTTTAAAAATTATATTTTCTATAATTATTCTGAAAGTAACTGAATGGATACACCGATCAAACTTGAGATAAAACTACCCAACATACCGGATATTGAACTTGTTGCAGTTGAAAGTCTGCTGCTTATGGGTAAACATTTTGGCATTCCCGGTAACAAAGTCGACGAAGCCAAAATTGTAGTAACAGAGGCCATAATAAACGGACTCGAACACTCCGGTGAAAATAATCCTTATGTGAATGTTGAATTTACTATGGATAAAGAAAAATTAATTATTCTTGTTACAGACTATGGGACAGGGTTTGAACCCGATAGTGTTGAAGAACCTAATATTGGTGAGAAAATACATAGCTCACATAAACGCGGATGGGGACTTAAACTTATGAAATCTATGTCCGATGATCTCATCATTGAGTCCGGACCCAATGGCACAAGAATCACAATCATTAAAAAATTAATTTAGCGGAGAAATTTAATGAGCACAGAATTTAACCTGACCTCACAATTACACGATAAAACTTTAGTAATTAAAACAGAAGGATATATCAACAACACCGGCGGAGAAAAGATAGTTAATGAGTTTGAAAAGCACAGTGATATCAATAAACTTATACTGAATCTTGAAAATTCCAAAGTTGTTAATTCAATAGGTATATCTCATCTTATTGAAGTAATAGAAAGATTAAACCAAACCAGCGGTAAACTTGTTTTTACAAACCTTGATCCGACAATTGAAAAAACATTTACTATAATGGGGCTGTTTCAGTTTGCTGAAAAAGCTGATACAGTGGAGTCTGCCCTAAAAGGCTGATTAAATCGTCTGACTTCTGTATTGAGCATCAGAAGTAATTTGCAATTCTAATAAACTAACTAGTAATTTGGAAAATAATAGCCTTGTAGAAAAACTTGCTTTGCAGGTAGAATCATTTCAGGAAGGATTTGAAATCCTTTCCCGGTCATTCACTTTTGTTGAAATGGTAAAAAATTTTCTTCATATAATAAGAGGAAATTTTTTAGTTACTGAAGTCTATGCTTTTCATAAAATGCATCCGGCATCAAAGTGGTGTTTGATTTCTAAAAAAAATATACCTGATACATCTTATCTGACTTATTTCAGTGAAATCCCAGGCACAACTATAAATTACTTTCAAGAGAGAAACATTGGTGCTGCTGTTCAATTACCGCTACCCGATAATTCAATTCTTGGAATTTTAATCGGTACAAAATTGGACAAATCCCCTTTCTCTGATTTTGATAAAATTACTCTACAGATACTGCTGCAGGTATTCGACAGTGCTCACAAATCGTTTCTGAATCAGCAGAAAGTGAAATCTTTGATATTTGAGTTAAATGAAAAAGTATTGCACCTTAATAGTCTTATAGACACAGGAATAGAAATATCCAGATATAATAAGAAAAGCAATTTGTATGATATAGCTCTTGAAAGAATAACCTCTCTAACTAACGCAACTTCTGCATTGATAGAAATAGTCAAGAAGGATCAAAATAATTCGCGGAAATACATCACCTTTCCTTCAGGCGTTAATCCTGATTCAATATTAAATAATAAATTCAGGATTCAGTCATCGTTTGAAAATCAAGACCGTATATACAGTTTTGTACTTTCGGAAAAAGAAACCCGTCACAGCACAACTTCCTTTAATCAGCTCGATCAGCAGCTTCTTGACTCCATCGCCAGACAGGTATCCGTTTCATTGGAAAATGATTACTTGCACAAACAGGCAGTTGAAAAGGAAAAAATTGAGCAGGAATTAAATGTTGCAGCATCAATTCAGCAGAAAATCCTTCCGGATAAATTGCCATTACTAAAAGGTTATGATCTTGCAGGAATAAACATTCCTTCACGTGAAGTAGGAGGAGATTATTATGATTGCATCGAATTAGGAAAAGACCGGTATGCATTTATTATTGCTGATGTTGCAGGAAAAGGAATTGGCGCTGCTCTTCTGGTAAGTACATTAAATGCGGCACTTTACTCTTATTTACAATTCGATATAAAACTTTCCGAAATGGCAGAACGACTTAATAAGCTCATTTATAAATCTTCACCTTCAGATAAATATATTACCTGTTTTATTGCAGTCTTGAATTCACAAAATGGTGAACTGGATATTGTTAACGCCGGACATAATCCTATTTTTATGTTAAGAAAAGATAACACGCTTGAAAAAATTGATGCGGGCGGAGTAGGACTTGGTATGCTTGACTTCGGACTTCCCTTCGAAGGTCAGAAGATGATTATGAATCCCGGTGATAAATTATTCTTGTACACTGATGGGATTCCGGAAGCAATGAACGAAAGTGAAGAAGAATACTCCGATGATAAAATGATAAATTTTCTTCTGGCAAATTCTGAAAAATCATCAACAGGATTTATTGAATCACTTGTTAAAAGTGTTAAAGACTTTGCTGGTTCAGCTCAGCAAAGCGACGATATCACAGCCATGCTTCTTAAACGAAACTGATTTTGTTATCATAAATTTCTTTACTTAAAAATTAACCAGGATAGTTATGCTAAAACCTGATAGAATTTTCTTTATTCTTTTCACAATATCAATCTTTCTCTCGAATGGTTTACCACAAACAATTGAAGTTGACAGAATCTCAATTAAAGAGGGTTTATCAGAGGGCAATATCAGAAATATAATTCAGGATAGTTACGGTCTAATCTGGGTTGCAACTCAGGATGGACTAAATGTGTACGATGGTTATAGTTTCAAAATTTTCAAAAATATTCCTGGTAACCCTAAAAGTATTCTTGATAATAATGTTTGGACAGTTAAAGAAGATAGAGATGGAAATATCTGGATCGCTACAGAAGAAGGAGTGTCAAAATATATTCGTGCATCAAATCAATTCATTAATTATGAAACTAAAGATATTCTTAAAGCCAACTTTGTAACACAGGCTCGCATAAATTATCTGTTTATTGATTCTAAAAATTATGTTTGGGCTGCAACTATCACCAATGATTTTGTCAGATACAATCCGCAATCAGAGAGCTGGGATAATCCGAATACTATTGTATCAGATTCAACATATTTCAATCCTACCTCAAGAGTAGCATATCCAATAACAGAAGATAGAAATGGAAAAATTTGGGCAGGTTCATTTGCCTATGGATTAATATTCTTTGACCCGGAAGAAGATGTATTCAAACAGGCAGAAATTAAGAAAAGCTCTGACACACCAAACTTTACTCAACCCGGTCAGGAATTGAGTTGTCTTTATTTCGATGAAAGCAATGTTTTATGGATAACAACAAGAGATGGCGTGTATAAATATTTTCCTGAGACAAATGAGATAAAAACAATTAAAAAGTATACCGGATATCAATTAACATTTTTTGCATTCTATAATGGGATTACTCAGGACAAAGAAGGAAATGTCTGGATTGCAAATAATTTCAGAGGAATACTGAAATTTGATGGTATTTCTGAAAAGTATTCAGACATAAAGGTTCAAGGTGTCGGAGCATATCCTGATGGGAGATCTGAAATTTCTTTCACAAATGTTATGAAAGATAATACTGGTCTGCTCTGGTTTGGAACAAGTCTGGCGGGTCTATTTAAATACAATCCTTATGCTGAACCGTTTGCTCTCTATAAGCATGATCCTGAAAATAAAAACAGTATTAAATCAAGCCAGATTTTCGGTTTGCTGGAATCAAAAAAACACCCCGGTAAAATTTATGTGGGTGCAAGAGGCGGCGGATTAAATTTATTTGATCCTGCAACAAAAACTTTTACAAACATACCATATAAAGTTATTGGTGATGCTTTTGGAGGTTCTGTAAGAGCAATTTTAGAAGAACCGGATGGATCACTGTGGCTTGGTACATGGGGCGATGGCTTAATAAAAATGAATTCTAATTACGAAATCGTTGAACGGTATAATTATGACTCAACAAATAATAATAGTCTTTCTGATGATGTTATCAGAGTGTTAAGGAAAGATAATGATGGCAATTTATGGATTGGCAGTGGAAATCAAAGTCTAAGTTTTTTCGATCTTAAGAAGAAAAAAATTTCCAGAATTGAAGATGGACCTTCATCAACCTATCCGAATGAATTAAATGTATTTCTAAGACAGAGGAATCAAAAAAAGGATTTTATTTCAGAGATTAAAAATGTTGGTGATAATCAGAATCTCACACAAAAATTTTCTGTACTAAAAACCGCAGATTATCTTATAGTTTCAGCCGGTGAAGGGAGTTTTGGAGATTCGTTAACAGCAGATCATGGCTGGCTTGAGAGTGCAAATGGAAAAGAGATTTGGACGGGAGCAGATTTCCGTAAATCATACCACCTTGGCGGTGCTTTAAAAAACAGAATAAGAATAGATATAGTTAAATTAAATCCTGGTCAATACTCGTTAAGGTATATTTCCGACGCCACCCATTCATACGAAAAATGGAATGCAGAGCCGGCTTATGACAGAGACTTTTGGGGAATAAGGATCTATGAGTTAAAAACTTCAAAAGAGATTAGTGATATTAAATCTTACATTAAAGAAGCTGAAGAGAATAAATTTGTTAAAGGAACTAACATCCGATCTCTTCACATTTCTGGTGATATTGTTTGGATTGGCACCGATGATAAGGGATTAAACAAATACAACATTAGAACAAAGGAAGCAAAGAATTATTCTTACCAATTAGATAAAACCAATACATTAAGTGATAACAGCGTTCAATTTATTTATGAGGATCACAAAGGTTTACTCTGGTTAGCGACTAATGCCGGCTTAAACAGGTTTGATCCGAAAACCGAAATATTTACAGTATATTCATCAGAGGATGGCTTGCCTACAAGTTATATTGCTTCAATCCTCCCCGGTGATAATGATGGTGAATTATGGATAGCCACCCGCAGCGGTATTTCCAAAATGGTTACCAGTAAAGTAACAGATCAGGTTACATTCGTTAATTATGATCTTGAAGACGGACTTGGAGGAACAGATTTCGTTGCCCTGGTTGCACTTAAATCAAGTAAGGGAAAATATTACTTCGGAGGCGAGCATGGTTTAAATGAGTTCAGCCCGATTAATGTGAATCAAACTCCTCCCGCTCTTATTTTTTCTGATTTAAAAATATCTAATAAATCTGTTCTTAGCATGGGTGGTGATTCTCCATTAAAGACTTCATTGTATGATTTGGAAGAGTTTAAGCTTTCACATACACAAAATGATCTTAGCTTTGAATACGCTGCTCTGCATTATGCAAAGCCAACGAAAAATCAGTATGCACATATGTTAAAGGGTTATGACCAGGATTGGATCTATGACAGCAAGCGCTTTGCAACTTATACCAACCTTGATCCCGGCGAATATGTTTTTATGATAAAAGGTTCAAATCGGGATGGAGTATGGAATGAAGAAGGTAAATCAATTAAGATTACAATTCTGCCTCCCTGGTGGCTTACAACCTGGGCTTATGTTGGTTACGGATTTTTATTTTTTGGATTTGTTTTTGCAATCGACAGGATTCAGCGGAAAAGACTTCTGAGCAAAGAAAAGGAAAAACAAAAACTTCTGGAAGCCGAACATCGTATTGAAGCTGCAGAACTTCAGGCAAAAGCAACTGAGGCAGAAAGGAAAGTGCTTCAGGTTGAATATGAAATGAAGAAAAAAGAACTGGAAGAAGCTCGCGATCTTCAGCTTTCCATGCTTCCGAAAGAACTCCCGAATCTTCCTCATCTTGATATTGCTGTTTATATGAAAACTGCTACAGAGGTTGGCGGTGACTATTATGATTTTAGTATTGGATTGGATGGTACTTTGACTGTAGTAATTGGTGATGCAACCGGACACGGAATGAGGGCAGGTACAATGGTTACAGCAACCAAAAGTTTATTTAGTTCGCACGCATCAAATCCTGATATACTTTTTACATTTCAGGAAATTACCCGTTGTATCAAGCATATGAACATGCAGATGCTGTCAATGTGCCTCTCAATACTAAAAATACAGGAAAACAAAATGCAGATATCAGCGGCAGGTATGCCGCCCGCTTTATTGTACAGAAATAATACAAAAACTGTTGAAGAGATAGTTTTAAAGGGAATGCCTCTGGGAGCTTATCAGGATTTTCCTTATCAGCTAAAAGAAACAATTATTCAACCAGGCGATACTTTATTATTACTTAGCGATGGATTACCGGAGTTGTTTAACAGAAATAAAGAAATGTTTGGTTATGACAGGGTAATTGAAACATACAAAAAGGCTGCCGGTAAAAGTCCTGAGGAAATAATTGAGGTTCTTAAAAATGCCGGATCTGATTGGGCGAATAATGAAGCCCCCGATGATGATGTAACATTTGTTGTAATAAAAGTAAAATAAAAACTGAAGATGATTATGATGATTAATAAAAACACAACATGCCTTCTCAAGTATGCAGTATACATACTTATAGTAATAACTTTTTCTTCAATCACTGTAGCTCAGAAAAAACCGGTTAAATTTAATCGCCTTACTTCGAGTGATGGACTATCCCAAAACAGAGTCAGTTCAATTGTACAAGATCACGATGGATTTATCTGGATCGGTACCGAAGATGGCATCAACAAATACGATGGATATAATTTTGAAATTTTTAAGAGGAGTCCGGGAGATAGTCTTTCCGTAAATGATAATATGGGTCTTGCTATGCATGTTGCTAAAGATGGAACTCTGTGGATTGGCGGCTCACTAACAGGATTGAGTAAATACCATTCTGCAACAAAAACCTTTACCCGTTACAATCATGATCATACAAATCCAAGCACATTATCTGAAGATATAATTATTTCATTTAGCGAAGATGAGAAGGGTAACTTGTGGATTCTCACAGAGAATAAAGGTTTTGACTATATGATAGTCAATGAAGAAAAATTCATTCATATGACTAATATGCTTCCACCAGATTATAAAATTTCACAAGACCAGTTATTTTTTATCCATCAAGATAAACAAAATTATTTGTGGGTTGGCACAGTAGAAAAAATTCATTGCTTCAAGATCAGCTATAATGAAAATGGAATTCCGAAACTGCAGCCCGAAAAATTTGAAAATCAACTAATTAAAACAGCAGCACTTTCAATAAAAGAAACTGATGACGGAAATCTTTGGTTTGGTACTGCCGGAGAAGGTCTATTCCATTTTGACAGAACTAAAAATATCTTAACAAAATTTGCAGTAAAGGATAATAACAAAGCGTTAAACTCTCTGGCTATACTGGCAGTAGAAGTGGAAGAGTCGGGTAATATTTGGGTAGGCGGATTTCCTTTTGATGAAAGTTTTAACATAAATGCAAAAGACCGTTCTGGTTTACTCAGAATTAATAGCCAGTCAGGTGAAATTCAGGAATTTTTGGCAGATCCCAAAGATCCTAAAAGCCTAAGCAGTAATTTTATTTTATCTTTATTAATTGATAAGACTGGTGTTTTATGGATTGGAACTGATATTGCAGGACTTAATGTTTATGATAAATCAGTTACAAAATTTTCGCTGGTTACCACTGGTCCGGAAGAACAGAATATGATCAAAGGTCCGATCAGAGGATTTTATCTGGATGAAAATCAAATATTATGGGTTGGTTCTCTGGGAGGCGGATTAATTGCTTACGATAGAAAGAATGAGAAATATGAAATCTTCAATTTCATGGAAAATGATCCATCCTCTATAAGCACCAATTTTGTTCAATGTATTTATGATGATGGAAACTATCTCTGGATTGGAACTCAAGAAGGCTTAAACCGATTTGACAGGAAAACAAAAAAATTCAAAAGGTTTTATATTGAACCCTCTCGACCTGATTTCAGAATTAATTCATTTGGTTATAATATAATTGAAATAAAAACATTACCCGGTTATTTATGGTTTGGAACGAGCGGAAGCGGACTGGTAAGATTTGATAAAAAAAATGAAACCTTTAAGAAGTACACTTATGATCCGGAAGATGAAACCAGCTTAAATAACAGAGCCAATTTTGTTAGAACCGTTTGGTATTCTGAAAACAGGCCCGATGAGTTATGGACGGGAACCACAAACGGGATCAATATTCTTAACCTGAAAGATGAAACATTTCGTTACTACAATCACGATCCCAAAGATCCTACCAGCTTAAGCCATCCAAACGTTATGCATTTTTATGAAGATGAAAATGGCTATATATGGATTTCAACTTATGGCGGTGGGTTAAATCGTTTCGATCCGAAAACTGAACAGTTTTTAAGGTTCACACAGGAAAATAGCGATTTACCAAATAATGGAGTTTATGGAGCTCTGCCTGATGAAGAAGGAAATCTCTGGATATCAACCAACAGCGGAATCACTAAATTAAATCCAAATACATTTGAATTCAGAAATTATACAGTTGATGACGGATTACAAAGCGAGGAATTTAACGGAGGATCTTACTATAAAGCTCCTGACGGCGAAATGTTTTTCGGAGGCATTAAAGGATTTAATTTCTTTTATCCTTCTGAAGTAACAGACAATAAATTCATTCCAAACATTGTTATTACAGATATTAGGATATTTAACGAATCAATCCCTGTTGGAAAAAATTCTCCTTTAATGGTTCAGGTGTCAAAAGCAGAAGAAATAATTTTATCACATTGGCAAAACGATATCTCATTCGAATTTGTTGCATTGCATTTTTCAAATCCATCAAAAAACAGGTATGCTTTCAAACTAGAAAATTATGAAGACGAATGGCGGTATGTTGGTGATATTAGAATCGCGACTTATACTAACCTGGATCCCGGCGATTATGTTTTCAGGGTAAAAGGTTCCAACAACGATGGATTATGGAATGAAGAAGGCAGATCAATCCGGCTTATTATAAAACCGCCATGGTGGAGAACCAATTGGGCTTATGCCGCCTATATATTATTGTTCTTAACCGCAGGTTTTGGATTTGACAGATATCAGAGAGCCCGGATTAAGAATATCGAACAAAGGAAAGCTCAGTTAGCATTGCTTCGTGCAGAAAACCAGCGCAAGACAAAAGAACTTGAAGAAGCACGTCAACTCCAGCTTTCAATGCTTCCGCAAGAACTGCCGCAATTACCGCATCTTGATATTGCGGTTTATATGAAAACGGCGACCGAGGTTGGCGGCGACTATTATGACTTCAGTGTTGGAATGGATGGAACACTAACAGTTGTAATCGGTGATGCAACCGGACACGGTATGAAAGCCGGTACTATGGTTACAACCACAAAAAGTTTATTCAGTTCGCACGCTTCAAATCCTGATATACTTTTTACATTTCAGGAAATTACACGTTGTATTAAGCATATGAATATGCAAATGCTTTCAATGTGTCTCTCAATTATTAAAATTCAGGGAAATAAAATGCAGATATCTGCCGCAGGTATGCCTCCTGCTCTGATATACAGAAGTAAAACAAAAACCGTTGAAGAAATTGTGCTTAAGGGTATGCCTTTAGGTGCATTTCAGGATTTTCCTTATCAACTAAAAGAAACTGAAATATTTACAGGAGATACACTATTGCTGATGAGTGATGGTTTGCCTGAGATGTTCAATAAAAATAAAGAGTTATTTGGATATGACAGAGTCAGAGTAACATATGAAAAAGCTGCGGATAAAAATCCGGAAGAAATTATTCAAGAACTAAAGATTGCCGGTGCTGATTGGTCACAAACTGAAATACCTGACGATGATGTAACCTTTGTTGTTATAAAAGTAAAATAATTTTTTGTAATCAATAGCCACGACCTTCAGGTCGTGGAATAATTATTATTAAGGCGTATCGGCTTTAGCCAAATGTAGTATAATATATTTTGGCGAAAGCCCAAAGAAAGATTTTATATTTATTCCACGACTTATTCCAGAGGAATGGCTATGCCAAAAGTCGAGTCAATTTTAATATTATATATGGCAAATTTTATGGAAACAGCATTTTTAAAATATCTTGTAATCCTCGTGATATTTGTTTTTTCATCAGTGCTGATATCACAGCAGAAACAAAAAACGGAAGCTAACGCTGATTTAATCGAGTACACAACCAAAGAAGGTTTGCCTTCTACAGCTATTTCCAATATTGTCCAAACTAAAGACGGCTTTATTTGGATTTCAGGAATAGAAGGAACGTTCAGATTTAATGGGTATGAATTTGAAGAAATTGGAACTGATATTGGACTGCCTACTATGCAAAGAATGTATTACGATTCAACAAATAATAAAATGTACTTTGCTTCGCCCACAAAATTTATATCGTTCGATGGAAAAGAATTTAAAGTATATACTGAGAGCGAGGGATATGTTATAAAAGGATCATCGGGTCAGATAATTTCATTTATCAGACCTGACAGCAAAGGACGTATATGGGTTGGCTCCGAAACACTGTTCGTAGATAAAAAAAATAACGGGGGATTAACATATTTTGAAAATGATAAGTTTACAGTTTTTGATTCTACTAGCTTCCCCCTTGATAATGCTACAGGATTCATTGAAACTCCTTATGGAGATCTGATATTCAATTCCTCCGGACACAATACCAGAACTTTTGAGGGGGCCTATTTAGCTTTATTTAAAGGTGGAAAGTTTGTCAGGATAGATGAGTCAATGGGCATCACACTTAAGGGCGCTATGTTTTTTCCCGATGCTTTGCATTCATCTATTGATAAGGATGGAAATACATGGATTGCTTTCAACGGTGGCAGTTTTGTTATCGAGACAGCAAATAATCCCGGTGTGTTAATGTATGATGGCAATAAATTCCACCAGTTTACTGACTTTATGAAGCAGCTTAAACCAGATCAGCGTCCATTGCAAGTTTATTACAGTAAAAATCAGAATAAATTATTTCTAAGTACCTTTTCCTTTGACGGTGAGTTATTCAATACTAATAATAATATTATTTATGAATTTGTTAATGGTAAGTGGAAACCATCGGATATGTTGAAAAGAATCGATGAGTTTAAAGATTTGAAATCCGGCAAACCAATAAACGATTTTCGATTTACCAGTGCTCTATTTACAAAACCTAATAAATATTTTCCTGAATTTTTTGTTTTGCCCGGAGCGATAGAAGATTTAAGTTCAAAATATCCCGATCAAATGTTTTCACTCAGCAATGAAAAAATGGTTAAATTCGATGCAATGAATGGCTTTATCGGAACCGAAATTGATGAGGGGGTTTTACTAAATACTTCAAAGGGGTTCGGAATATATTATCCTAATTACTCCAGAATGCTCACCAAAAAAGATGGTCTATTATTAACGCAAGGTGGTATCACAAATCTTTACGCGGACAATGATGGTTTTGTCTGGATTTCATATTCGTATAGCGAAATTCCCGATTATGCAAGAACCGAAAATGTTGGACTGAATGTTTGGGATGGTCATAACTTGCGAAAAATTACTGAAGAAGATGGACTTTCCGGTAATATCTCCTTCAGCGCTTATCAGGATTCCCAGAAGCGAATCTGGATTGCAACCTCCAAAGGAGTTACTATGGTTAATAAGATTTTAAATAGTGACGGGGAAGCGATTCTGAAACTTAAGAGTATTCCTGAAGATAGCAGGAAGCCTTATAGCACTTCGAACATCCTTGAAACAAGCGATGATAAAATTTATACATGGAATAATTATGTAAGACCTGCTGCCGATAAGCTTGTTGAATCCGAATATTATCTGGGGAAATTTGATGGAGAAAAATTCGTTGAAATTAAATCCCCATTCAGTAATTCAGATAATAATAGTAAATATCGCTTGTTTAATCTCCTTGAAGATAATGATGGCAGGATTTGGTTTATCGGAATATTTGCCGAGAGCATAAAGGATATTTCTGCTGCCCGATCTAAAATAATGTTATATGATGGAAAGTCCTGGACAACACCGCCTGAAAGCTGGAATGTTCCTTCAGATCAGCTTCACTATGTGGGTAAACTCAAGAATGGAATGTACTTTTTAACTGTTGGGGGCTTCTATGTATTTAACGGAAAGAGTTTTGTGAACTTAATTGATAGTGTAACTGCAACTGCTGATTTCAGAATTTTAAAAGGCGCGAGTGTCGCCGGTACTAAAACAGATATACAGGCAGGAGATAATTTATATATCCGGCTTCGGGGCAGAGGGCTTGTAATTTTTGACGGAACTAATTTAAAATTCCACTCTAAGAAAGATGGGCTTCCTTCAGCCGATCTTACGAACCCTGTTCCCGATGCGTTCAGGGAAAATGTTTATTTCTCATCACCATTGGGTTCAATAAAAACAAATGGCGATCAGTTCCAATTATTTCCACTTGACGAAAATATTGCCATTGGAGGGGCGTCTACTTCTACACTTGATGGTTTTGGAAATATGGTGTCGTTTTATAATGGCGTTGGACTTCACATTTATAATCGTGAGCAGAAAAATTATCCTTTAAAGATTACTTCTGTTAGTATTAACAAACAGCTTTATTATTATACATATCCTCAAACTCTTTCAAACTCAGATAATTCTTTTGTGTTTAATTATGCTGCTTTTAATTACAGAGACCCCCGTCAAACGACTTATGAACATTTTCTTGAAGGATTTGATAAAGAGTGGTCCCGTCCGTCAGTTCTTCCATTTGTCGAGTATCAAAATCTTCCTTCGGGCAATTATACTTTCAGAGTTAGGGGTATCACCTCAAATGGGGTAAAAACAAATGAGGAGGTTTATTCATTTAGAATTAATCCGCCCTGGTGGCTGACGTGGTGGGCTTATGGAATTTATATTGTTGGTTTTGTTGGAATGCTCGGAGGAATAAGGAAGTTTGAATTAGAGAGAAGAAAAGAAAACGAAAGCAAAAAATTACTTCAGCTTGAGAATGAAAGAAAGACAAAAGAACTTGAAGAAGCTCGTCAGCTTCAGCTTTCAATGCTTCCAAAAGCACTTCCAAATCTACCGCATCTTGATATCGCCGTATTTATGAAAACTGCAACTGAAGTCGGTGGCGATTATTATGATTTTCATGTTCATATGGATGGAACTTTAACCGTTATACTTGGTGACGCGACCGGGCACGGTATGATGTCGGGAATGATGGTTTCGATAATGAAATCGCTTTTTATGTCAGACAGAACTAACAAAGAAATTAGACCATTCTTTATAAATGCAAATGAAGCGATTAAAGATATGCAGCTCGGCAGATTGATGATGGCTCTTACCTGTGTGCAGATCAGAAATAATAAAATAGTAACTACAAATGCGGGAATGCCGCCGTTGTTTATTTATAGAAAAAATCCTCAAACAATTGAAGAGGTTGTTATTAATAATATGCCACTCGGTTCAATGAAAGGAATCACTTATGAGGTTAAAGAAATTCCAATAGAAAGAGGCGACACTATGTTATTAATGAGTGATGGTTTTGCAGAACTCAGAAATGCAAACAATGAAGTTTTCGGTTACAAGAGAGCAAGAAATAGTTTTGAAGAATCAGCGAAGAAAGAACCCGAAGAAATAATAAAACATTTAAGAGCAGAAGCCAGAAGATGGACTAATGACAAAGAGCCAGATGATGATGTGACATTTGTTGTAATAAAAGTGAAGTGATTTCTAAAGAATAATAATTGGAACGATTATGAAAGCAAAATCTATTAAAGGAAAATCTCCTTCAGAAATACAAAAAGCATTGGATGAAAGTTTCAGTGATGGCTTCAAACCAACCCTCGCCATCATTATTTTAAGCAACAATGATGATACTGAACAACTCCAATCAATTTTTGAGGCAAAAGGTATTGCAATTTTCGGGATTACATCACCCCAAAAATTTACTGAACAAGGTATGGAATCTGATGATATCGTAGCAATGCTAATGGACATGAAACCGGAATACTTCAGAATTGTTCTGAACGATTACGGGGAGTCATCTGCGTATGAGGCCGGACACCAGGCGGGAATAACCGGAAAGAACTTATTTGCGAATCCCGGCTTCATCATTTCACCAATAGATTTCAGAATGTCTGGTGATGAATTGATAAGGGGATTAACGGATGCGGCAGGCCAGGCTGTCACCATCATGGGCGGTGTTGCCGGTAACCCCGATGATTTCTCTGGTATTTTATTCACAAATGACTCATCCAGTAAAGGGGGAGTGCTTGCACTTATTATTGATCAGGAAAAAATTTTGATAAACGGATTGGCCGTTTCAGGATGGAAACCTGTGGGAACAACCAAAAAAATAACAAAAAGTGAAGGCTCCTGGGTTTTTACTATCGATAATGAACCGGCAATGAATGTCATCCAGCGCTTTTTAGGAAATGAAATAATAGTTTCTACCAATCAAGCGAGCGGGCTGCTTCCTACTGATCTTGGCTATCCTCTACAATTTGAGAGAGCATCAGGAAATGTTATAATGAAGCCAGCTCTATTTTTCAACACTGCCAATCAATCAGTAATGATAGGTGGTGAAGTGAAGGAAGGTGACCTTTTTCGTTTTTCCCTGCCACCGGATTTTGATGTAATTGATAAAGTTGTGGAAAGTACAAGAACCATCAAAGAAAAGAATATGCCTGAGGCAGACGCCATGCTCATTTTTTCCTGCGTTGGCAGGCTGGGTACATTTGGACCCATGATTACAACCGAAATAAAAGGTCTTGCCGCAACATGGAACAAGCCTATGCTGGGCTTTTTCTCATTGGGTGAATTCGGAAAACTGGATGAGGGACGGTGTGAATTTCACGGAACAACGGTAAGCTGGGTAGCGCTAAAAGAAAAATGAAATCCGAGATTATGAGGATTCATAAACTGTTAAAAAAGTTTCCATTTTAAATTTAGTTTTTATTAACCCACGACTTAAGTGGCTGTGTGAGAATTAGATTTTGGTTTATAAATATTTACAAAATTGAATACGGCAATTCTGTCTTAATATTGAACTCCTACGGAGTTCGGATTCCTGTTGGTTGCCTTTTTCTATAAATATATCGCTCCTATGGAGCGAAAACAGAATTTCCTAACTCCGTTAGGAGTTAAATATTTGTAGAACTAAACATAAACACAACACCAGAACTCCGTAGGAGTTCAATAAAGAACTTAAGTCGTGGGCTGATTACAGAATAATTAATAATAACTGTTTTAACGGTTTACGTAACAAAGGATAATAATAATTATGAAAGCAAAATCAATAAAAGGAAAATCACCGGAAGAAATTAAATCAGCTTTGAATGAAAGTATGGCAGATGGATTTAAACCCACATTGGCAATTGTCTTTTTATCCGTATCGCAGAATAGAGCTACCATTAGAAATATTTTGGATGAAAAAGGCATCTCTATTTTTGGTGCCACCACCAGTGGTGAATTCATTGATGAAGAAACTGCAAAAGGCACGGTAGTAATGTTGCTGCTGGATATGAACCGGGATCATTTTGAGATCTACCTGGAGGATTTTCCCCAAAAGAATTACCGGGAAACAGCGTCAGGTATTGCAGAAAAAGCTAAGGCTAAATTCTCAAAACCAGCTTTTCTCATTTCCGGCTCTCATCTGGAAACAGATGCTGAACAATTGCTTTTTGGTTTTGAGGATGTTGTGGGAAAAGATGTGAACGTCTTTGGCGGTATGGCATCCGATGATTATACCTTTACCGAGCAATTTGTATTTACGAATAAGAAGGAAAGTAATCGGGGCATTGTTGCTCTGTCATTGGATGAAGATAAAATCCTTATTAAAGGTAAAGCTACCTGCGGATGGAAAGCTGCTGGTACGGAAAAAACAGTAACTAAAAGTGAAGGCAACCATGTTTATACCGTGGAGGGTATGCCTGTACTTGACCTCATGATAAAATATGGGGGTCTGGAAAATGTAACACCAGACAATGAAGACTTGCTTCTTGAAATCGCTGCAAACCTGCCTCTTCAGTTACAACGTTCAAAAGGTGATCCTGTTATGCGTCCGGGGTTGGTTGTCGATTGGAATGACAGGTCATATTATTGCAGCGGGACGGTTCCACAGGGTTCTAAAGTTAGATTCTCTCTCCCTCCCGATTTTAATGTGATGGAAAAGGTAATAAAAGGTGTTGAGGAATTGAAGGAAAATGAAATGCCGGATGTGGATGCTCTGATCGTATTCAGTTGTGCCGGTAGAATTTTAGCTTTCGGTCCGATGATGAACCAGGAAATTGAGGGAATAAAAAAGGTCTGGAATGTTCCTATGGTCGGAATGTTCTCAAATGCTGAGCTTGCAAGAGCAACCGGCGGAAATCTTGAAATGCACAACCTCACAACTTGCTGTGTTGCATTGAAAGAAAAATAATAACAAACAAAACTAAAAAAGGAGCGCATCAGGAAAAAAGGAATGATTAAAGTAAGTGTACTATACCCTCATTCCGAAGGTAAGAAATTTGATTTGGAATATTATAGCAATAATCATTTGTCACTTCTTAAAGATTCTTTAAGTGATGCACTTAAAAGTTATAGTATTGAATCCGGATTAGGCGGACTTGTTCCGGGGTCACCAGCGCCTTTTGTAGCAATTATTAATATGTATTTCGATACACTTGAAGATTTTCAACAATCGTTCGGGCCCAATGTGAATGTTTTATTAGCAGACCTGCCGAACTTTACTGATATTGAACCAGTTGCTCAGATTAGTGAAGTCGTCCTTTAAATAAATTGCCAATTGGTTTAACAAACTAAATTTATTTTCTTGAGAATTATTTTATGAAAGCAAAATCAATTAAAGGAAAATCGCCGAAAGAAATTCAATCTGCTTTAGTGGAAAGTATGGATGATGGATTTAAACCGACATTAGCCATTGTATTCCTCTCAGTTAAACAAGATATACAGGCAATCTCTAAATTACTCGACGAAAAAGGCATTCAAATATTTGGTGCTACAACTGCCGGAGAATTTATTGATGGCGAAATTGAATCTGGCAGCATTGTGATGATGTTGCTCGACATGAATCCGTCTTATTTTAAAATGGCATTTCTTGAAACAAGCCAGGAGACTGCTTTCGAAGATGTTGGCAAATTGGCTATTATGGGAAAACAAACCTTTGCCCACCCTGCGTTCATAATAGCAAACAGTGGAGTTTCAATGGATGGTGAACCATTTGTTGAAGGCATTATACAAGAGTTTGAAAAATCTTCCACGCCTGGAGGCAGGGAAGTAACCATATTTGGCGGTAAGGCCGGAGATGATCTGGAACTAAAATCAAC
Organism: uncultured Ignavibacteriaceae bacterium; assembly: GCA_964639355.1. GTDB lineage: Bacteria > Bacteroidota > Ignavibacteria > Ignavibacteriales > Ignavibacteriaceae > JAGXRK01. The sequence continues at coordinate 170,401 of CAZXCP010000001.1, read as the reverse complement.
TTTTGTTTTTACCAATGGAAAGAGTAAAGACTCTGCACTTGTTGCGCTGATTATTGATGAAGATAAAATTGATGTGAAGGGTATAGCTACCTGCGGGTGGAAGGCTATTGGCACCACAAAAACAGTTACAAAAAGTGAAGGGAATACTGTATATACCATTGACGATAAACCTGCGCTGGATATATTGATGAATTACCTCGGTGTGGATATCAAAGAGGATGTGGAGACGGATATCACGACATTCCTGAGCTCCTGGTATTATCCACTGGAACTGGAAAGGGAAAAGGCAGATCCCGTCATACGTACAGCTATGTTCGCCAACAAGGTAGACCGTTCACTGATTTGTTCTGGAAGAGTGCCTCAGGGTTCAAAAATTAAATTTTCCATGCCGCCTGATTTTGATTCCATTGACAAAGTAGTTGCAGACTGTAAAACCATTAAAGATGATGCACAAAATGAAGCCGATGCGCTTATCATGTTTTCATGTGTGAGCAGGCATTTAGCGTTTGGGATGGTAGTAAAGGAAGAGATAGAGCAGGTGCAAAAAATCTGGAATGCGCCCATGACAGGTTTCTTTACCTATGGTGAATATGGAAAAGCTAAAACCGGTAAGAATGAATATCACAATAATGCATGTTGCGTGGTAGCATTAAAAGAAAAATAACAAATTGTACTTAATAAGGAATATCCATGAAAGCAAAATCAATTAAAGGGAATACACCTGAAGAAATTAAATCAGCTCTGGCTGAAAGTATGAAAGATGGGTTTAAACCTAATCTGGCCTTTATTTTTTTATCATCAAATGTAGATATAAAACAGATAACAAATATTTTTTCCTCTAAAGAAATAGCGGTTTTTGGTTCCACTACTGTTGCAGGATTTATTGATGAAGAATTTGAAGACGGTTCATCAGGCATTCTTTTACTCAATCTTAATCCCTCTTTTTTCAGAATATACTATGAGCAAACACCTGAAAATTCTGCTAAAGATATTGCAAAGCAACTTGCAAAATGTGGGCTTGAGTCGTTTCCTAATCCTGCATACATTATTACCACCTCCGGAATGAATATCGAAGTTGAATTACTGATTAAAAGTTTAGAAAATACGATAGGTTCTGATGTATTTATTTCTGGTGGAAGAGCCGGAAATAACTTTAATGATGATAATACTTTTGTTTTTACAAATTCTCATTTTTCATCCGAGGCTGTTATTGCCTTAATAATTGATCAGGATAAATTACAGATATCAGGACTAACAAGTCATGGTTGGAAACCTCTTGGCAATGAACATATAATTACCAAAAGTGACGGGAGAACTGTTTATACCATTGACAATCAGCCGGCGCTGGATGTATTTACCAGATTTCTGGGTGTTGATCTTAATGAAGATATTAAAAAAGAAATGGAATATAACGTAGATCAGCTTGGACCAATTCAAATTGTAAAAGAATCAGGAAACAGTGTAATTAGAGATGTAAGCTTCTTTAACAAAAAAGATTATTCAGTAATCTTTCAAAGCAATATGCCTGAAGGAACTAAATTCCGTTTTTCTCTGCCGCCAGATTTTGATATTATTGAAGTGCTACCTGAAGAATGCAGAAAATTAAAAAAAGAAAAGAATATTAAAGCCGATGCAGTCATTATGTTTAGTTGTAGTGGAAGAAAACTGGCTTTAGGCCCTCTGATCGAACAGGAAATTGAAAAAGTAAAACAAGTATGGGAAAGTCCGATGGCTGGATTTTTCTGTCTGGGTGAGATCGGAAGATCTGAGGGCGGAAGTAATGATTTTCACAATTATACCAGCAGTCTGGTGATAATTAAAAAACAATAAAAAATTAAATGAATCAAAGTCTTCAAAACATACTTGATATAATTCAGCAGAACGGAAAGCTGAGCGAGGAGGAAAAGAACACACTTTTAAAATCCCTGCAAGATGCGGATAAAGAGTTAATGATAACTGCGTTTAAACTTGAACGTACTGAGAAAGTAAAAAAGACAACTGCAATTTTATTGGAAGAGACCATTGAAGAGCTTGAGCAAAAAAGAAAAGCAGTTGAAGAACAGGCAAAAATAATTCAGTTAGAGCATGACCGTAAAACAAAAGAACTTGAAGAGGCACGGCAGCTTCAAATATCTATGCTTCCGAAAGCGCTGCCTAAATTGCCTGATCTTGATATTGCCGTTTATATGAAAACAGCAACGGAAGTTGGCGGCGATTACTATGATTTTAATATTGATACTGATGGAACACTTACGGTTGTAATTGGTGATGCAACCGGACATGGAATGAAAGCCGGAATTATTGTCTCAATGATAAAAGCTCTTTTCGCTTCCGGTGGATCTCACTTAGATATTAAAACATTTTTTGATCAAAGCAGCGAAACATTAAAGGGGATAGAACTTGGCAGACTAATGATGGGATTTATGATGCTTAAGATAAAATCTAACAAGCTAGAATTTGCTAATGCAGGTATGCCGCCGATATTTATTTACAGAAAAAATATAAATGAAGTAGAAGAAATATTATTAACCGGGATGCCGCTCGGTGCAATGAAAAACTTTCCGTATGAAATCAGAGAAACAGAATTATCAAGCGGTGATACGATACTTCTGCTGAGTGACGGCTTGCCTGAATTAAAAAACGAAAATGATGAGCAGTATGGTTACACAAAAGTTAAAGATGAATTTAAGTCAGCGGCAGAAAAGCACCCGGATGAAATAGTTGAATATCTTAAAAACTCAGCCTCACAATGGATGAGTGGCCTTGAACCTGATGATGATATAACATTTGTGGTCATAAAGGTGAAATAAATTATGAATGTTCAAAAAAGTATTAAAGATAGAGAAGATTCACTTAAAGAAGCATATCAAAAAGTTTTGGAGGTAGGGCTGGGGAATAGGTCTATTGATGACCTTTCAAGTTTTATTGAGCACAATGTTATGGGATATGGAACCGCACGCGATGAAAAGATTCGTTCTATAACTGAATTCGTAGAACTCATCCAATTACAGCGAAAACAATCAATAAATTTTGATGATTTTCATTACACCTCTAAACCTGTTTTAATCCGCTTTACTGATAATTCATATACAGCCGTTGTTGTTGACGAAATTGAATTGGTTTCTGTAATAGGAAATGATTCAAACAAATTGGATTTGCGAATGACATCTGTGTTTAACTTCATAGATGGAGCATGGAAATTAATTCACTGGCATGGTTCAACAGCAGAGCATGTCTCAGATGGTGAGGACCCCTGGCATGTAAATGAGTGGAAGAAAAAAACCGAAAAGCTTGAGCAAATGGTTGAAGAAAAGACGGTTGAATTAATTGAGAAGAATAAAGAACTTGAAATTGAAGCCTCACTGGAAAGAGTGAGAGCCGTTGCTATGGGTATGAATAAATCAGATGATTTATTGAGTATCTGCGAAATCTCATATAAAGAGTTCAGGAAACTTGGCTTCGATAATATCAGAAATGCTCTTATTCACATTCAATATGATGAACAAAAATATTTTATGGATTATGACTTCTCTGATTTAACAGGCGGAGCAATAACAAAAATAGAGTACGGTTCTCATCCTGTAGTAGAAGATTACGTGAAGCAAATTAGAAATGCTAAAGATGCTTTTTACCAGGGAGTAATAAAAGAAGAACAGCTTGAAGAATGGAAAAATTTCAGAAGAAACTCCGGACAGATTGACGATCCCCGATTAGATAAAGCAACTGCGCTTTACTACTACTTCTTCTCTATTGGTATAGGTGATATCGGCATATCTGCATTAGAACCGATTAACGAATCACAAATAAAAATTCTTAAACGTTTCAGAAACGTGTTTGATCTCGCATATCGCAGGTACAACGATATTGCGCTTGCCGAAGAACAAGCAAGAGAAACTCAGATTCAGCTTGCTCTTGAAAGAGTTCGTGCCAGAACGATGGCAATGCAATCAAGTAATGAATTGAAAGAAGTAGTTCTAAATCTGTTTGATGGCTTGAAGAACCTTGGTGTTGACCCAACCGTTTGTAACATTTCTCTTATAGACAAGAAAACCTGTGATTCCGATGTATGGTCAGCTCACCAAACGGATAATAGTTTGATAACCTACAGAGTATTTATTTCGCATTTTGAGCATCCATTCAGAAAAAAATTGATTGATTCTTTTCTAAACAAAATTTCCTTCAGTGTTCATGAACTTTCAGGGGATTTAAAAAAATCCTATATCCAGTATTTAATTGATCATGTTGATTATAGCAAAGTTCCTGATGAGGTCACTAAGTCCAATAAAAAAATCGTCAATATAGAAGAGGGGATAGTATTATCAGCAGCATACATGAAATATGGATTGCTCATAGTCTCGCGCAGCCATGCTATTTCAGAGGATGAAAGTGATATTCTTCAGCGATTCGCTAAAATATTCGAACAAACCTATACCCGTTTCCTCGATCTTCAAAAAGCAGAAGCACAGGCACGCGAAGCGCAGATAGAAACCGCATTGGAAAAAGTGCGAAGCCGTTCACTAGCTATGCATAAAAGTGATGAACTGAAACAGGTTGTCACGGTGTTATTTGAAAGACTGAATGAACTCGACATTCCTGTTTCTGCTGTAGGTATAAGCATTTATATAGAAGATTCAAAAGATTTGAATAATTATGTGTGTGGACAAAATGAAACAGGTATCGCCATCAATAATTACAGGTTGTCCTATTTCGACCACAAAATAGCTAATGACTTTTTTGAGGTTAGAGAAAAGGGCCTCGAATTCTTTGAAGGCCATTATTCAAAAGATGAAAAGGATAGTTTCTATGAATATGTCATTGAGCATTCTCAATTGAAAGATGAATTGCCGGATGATATCAAACAATTTGTCTTCCAAAGTCCCTTTTACACTATTTCGGTTGTTGCCACAAAGCATGCCATGATCACCATCAATGATTTTGAAGGGGGATCATTGTCGGATCATGAAATAGACATCTTAAAGCGGTTTTCAAAAGTTTTCGATCAGGCTTATATCCGTTTCCTCGATCTCCAAAAAGCTGAAGCACAAGCAAGAGAGGCGCAGATAGAACTTTCAATGGAGCGTATTCGTGCCCAGGTAACCGCTATGCGAGAGTCTTCCGAACTGCTAGATATTGTTGTAACAATGCGTTCGGAGTTTGTGGCGCTGGGTCACGAAGCACACTATTTTTGGCATATGCGATATCTGCCAGATAAATATGAAAAAGCGATGACTTCAGGTGATGGCACCCGAATAGGAATGGTAATGACTTTACCCCGACATATCCACGGAGATATTAAGCTAATAGCTGATTGGGAAAAAAGTAATGAGCCCACAATCGTTTTTGCAATGGATGTAGATACCGCTGTGGGTTATGTAGAAAAAATGATCTCACTTGGTGATTTTCAACAAGTAGATCCACAGGCACCAACGCTGGATGACATTCGCCACATCGGCGGGCTCACTTTTATAATGGCGCGAACAACTCACGGAGAAATAGGTTACAGTTTGCCCGGTACGATTCCAGATCCCCCTAATGAATCCCTGGAAACTTTGACTCGTTTTGCAGGAGTATTTGATCTGGCTTATAAACGTTTTGAGGACTTGAAAATTACAGAACGACAACACCGTGAAGCACAGATAGAACTGGCACTCGAGCGTACCAGAACTCAGAGTATAATGATGCAGCACTCCAGTGAACTCAACGATATTTCAAAAACCTTTCACGAGCAGCTACTGAGTTTAGGAATTGATTCTGAATTCTCATTTGTATGGCTTCCGGATGAAGACAAACATGAACACTTGTTCTGGGCTACCTGGGTGAATGAAAAAAATGGCGCTGCTCAATATCAAAGTAAAGCGATAAAATATCCATTGGATAAAACAGAGCCGGGTACAGCGAAGTGTTATGCGGACTGGGAGAGTGGACAAACTGTGCACGAAACTTACGTGCCACCCGATCAAATCAATTCATTCTTTGCTGTCTGGGAAGAATTACTTAGAGGTGCAGAGCAATTTAAACCTCATTTATTTCCGGAAGGAATTTATTATACCGAGGCTTATATGAAATATGGATGTTTCGGTATTGATATCAGACGTAAACTTACAGCTGATGAAAAAGAAATCATCAGAAGATTTGCTGTGGAATTTGAGAGAACTTACACCCGTTTCCTTGATCTGCAAAAAGCGGAAGCGCAAGCAAGGGAATCCCGGATAGAAGCTGCTCTTGAAAAAGTAAGAAGTAAAACCATGTCTATGCAGAGCAGCGATGAGCTGGCTGATACTGCGGCAGTGGTTTTTCAGCAATTAATTAATTTAGGAATTGAACCAAACCGTATTTACATTACAATTATTAAAGATGAATCAGGGGATTGTGAATTCTGGATTACAGATGAAGATGGAAGTAAAGTAAGCTCAGCTTTCAACGCTAATCTCAATCATAATAATTCTTTTCAAAAAATGTATGCCGGATGGAAGGAAAATAAAAAGTCCATATTAATTGATATGCAGGGAAAAGAACTTCAGGACTATTTTAAATACCTCAGTGGTCTGAATATTCCATTCAAAGGAGGACTCTCACAAAAAAGAAGACTTCAATACATTGCGTATTTTTCAAAGGGATTTATAGGTGTAGCTTCTCCCGATGAAACCAAACTGGAGACTATTCAGTTGCTGGAACGATTTGCTGCTGTGTTTAATCTAACTTATACACGCTTTAATGATTTGAAGCAGGCAGAAGCCCAGAATAAAATAATTCAAGCAGAGAATGACCGCAAAACAAAGGAGCTTGAAGATGCACGTCAGCTTCAGCTTTCTATGCTTCCGAAAGAACTTCCTAAATTACCACATCTTGATATAGCCGTCTATATGAAAACCGCAACGGAAGTTGGCGGAGATTATTACGATTTTAATATTGATGGAAATGGAACATTAACTGTTGTAGTTGGAGATGCAACAGGTCACGGAATGATGTCCGGAATGATGGTTTCGATTATGAAATCATTTTTCATATCAAACAGAAATAGTATTAACCTCAAAGAGTTTTTTGAGAACACAAACAATTCATTTAAAGAGATGCATCTCGGCAGAATGATGATGCCGCTGATCGGTGTGCAAATAAATTCAGAGAAAATTATTGCAACTAATGCAGGAATGCCGTCTCTGTTGTACTTTAGAAATAAGTCACAAAAAGCCGGAGAGTTTGTCAGCAATAATTTGCCGTTAGGTGGAATGAAAGGCACGGATTATTTGTTGAAAGCAGTAAGATATGAAAAAGGGGATACCATTTTGCTTATGAGTGATGGATTTGCAGAATTAAAAAATTCACATAATGAACAATACGGTTATTTAAGAATCAAAGAGAAATTCAGATCTTTAGTGCACAAAACATCAGGTGAAATTATTGAAGAACTGAAAACCACAGCGTCACACTGGACTAATGGAGCAGAACCAGATGATGATGTAACATTTGTTGTTATTAAATTTCAATGAAAATGTTTTTGAAAAAAATGATTTTTTGGTAAATGAAAAATTTTAAGATTCCGCATGTATTTATTTTCCTCTCATATATAATTCTTTTTTGCAGTATTCTGACTTATATAATACCTTCCGGCTCTTTTGAACGCATAACCAAAACTGTCGATGATTCAGAACAGACACTCGTTGTTCCGGACACATATAAAGAAATTCCAAAGAACTACTCCTTAAAAGGTGTGCTTTTCGAAGACAGAATTGATGGATACGCATCACCAATTAGCGTGCTTGGAGTTTTTACAGCTATTCCTAAGGGACTTAATAGTGCGGCTCCATTAATATTTTTTGTTTTCATAATCGGAGCAGTTGTAAACTTAATCAGACATACAGGAACTATAGATGTTTTTATTTCATACCTGTTAAAAAAATACAATGATAAACCTTCGCTTCTTGTTTTCCTTTTATTCTATGCTTTTGCTTTTGGCTCTACATTTTTGGGTATGGGCGCAGAATTCATTCCTCTTATTCCGGTGTTAATCTTAATCTCAAAATCCCTGGGATTTGACAGAATATTCGGTGTTGCAATTTTAATCGTAGCTACAGGAACAGGCTGGTCAACAGCAATTACAAATCCCTTCAACGTGAAAATAGCTCAATCAGTCGCCGAATTACCTTTGGGAAGCGGAATGGGTCTGCGAGTTGTAGCCTTCCTCGTTTGCACTGCGATTGGTTATTTATTCATTATGAGGTACGGTAAAAAAACATTAAATGATCCTTCCAAATCTCTTCTACCTGCAGATTCTGAAGATGAAGAAAAAGAATACTTTAGCGAAAATCAACCTATTAATAAAAAGCATATCTGGATTGCATTAACTGCGGCTGGTTTTTTCAGTGCTATATTATTTGCAGTTCAAACGATGGGATGGGGTTTAATAGAAATGACCGGAGGATTTTTTGCAGTTGGCTTGTTAACAATTTTGATAAGCGGTATGTCAGGTGATGAGTCAATGAAAGTCTTTGTAAAAGGATTGGAAGTGATGATTGTGCCGGCTTTGATAGTCGGCTTTGCAAGAGGCATTCAGGTCGTAATGGTTGAAGGAGAAATAATTGACACTATTCTTTACCATACAGCATTAATGCTTGGAAACTTCAATCAGGTTATAGCTATAGAAGGCATATTTATTTTTCAGTCCGTTTTTAATTTTTTTATTCCTTCAGCATCGGGACAAGCACTGGTTTCAATGCCGTTGATCGTTCCGCTGTCCGATCTTCTTGATATTTCAAGACAAACGGCAGTGTTAGCATTTATTTTTGGTGATGGTTTTTCAAATAGTATTATACCAACCAGTGGTGTTTTAATGGCTTCAATTGCAATTGCGGGTGTACCTTATGAAAAATGGTTTAAATTTTATCTGCCGCTTTTCCTGATACTAACTCTTGTTGGAGGAACCTTGCTGGTATTTGCTCATTATATTAACTATTAGAAGTATAATCTGGAAAATCATTACATTATAATACTTGCTATATATAAAAATCTATATTATTCTTACAACAGATTTTTTGAATATATTTATCAGGAGGGTAAATGGAAATAACTGTTAATGACCAGCATAATTTTTCAGTGATCAAATTGAACAAAAAAAGTGTTCTCGGAGATGAAGCGGCTGATTTTCAAAACTCGGTTCTCAATACTCTTGACAGAGGTTTTAACGAGATACAGGTCGATCTTTCAATGGTCGAATATATTACCAGCTGGGGAATAGGGATGCTTGTGCATGCTTTTACCACATCAACTAACAGGAATGCTAATTTTGTTTTAACGGGTGTTGGTAAAAAAGTTTTTGATATCCTTTCGAAGGTTAGACTGAACACTGTTTTCACAATTCGGGAAGCTGTTTGACATTCTGATTCTTTAAAACATGATGCCGGATATAACTTATTTATCACGGTTATATCCGGCATTTGGTAAATTGAACTTCAAAGTACAATTTCTGATTATTGATTATTCCGATCAGGTCATATAAAGCAATCTTTTCAACTCAACCTTAATCAAACTTAACTTCCTGGTAAATTTCATTTGAATTTTTTCCTGTGAAACATATATTGTGGATTGTTGAAAGCATTGCGATAACTGCTTTCATTGAACAGGCTTCCCCTAATAGCTCATCGTTTTTCTGCATAGCTGCCGGAATATCTTTCAAGGACTTTATTTCGGTCAATTCAAGTGCCTTAGATTCAACTATAATTACTTATAATCCGAACCGACTATGTTAATTGAAATTTGAATAGTATCGGAAACCCGATTAGGAATAAGAGTATTTCTCACCCCAAAATCTGAAAGTTTTATTTCAAACTTCGCGACAATATTTATTAAATCACCGGGCATTATTGTTCTTGTTATGTCGTTTTCCTTTAAATATTTCATTGTTGCAGTTGTATAAAGTACTTTGGTTCTTCCATGGAGTTTAAAATCACCAGATAATGAAATTTTAACTTCATTATCTTCAATCAGATTTACATTATGTACTTCCTTTATCCGAAACGTAATGGTTGGATGCTTCTCAGCATTTAACCACGATAAACTTTGCAAATGCTCATCTCTTTTTTCAATACCTGTTTTTAAAGAAGATACCGATATTGAGACCTCGCCTTGTAATGTTGTTTTTAAATCTTTAGCATCAAATGAAACTTGACCCCAAACATTATTTGATAAACCAGAAATATTTTCATACCGGGCTTCACTAAAAAAAGTTGCCTGATTTCTGCCAGCCTCATCTTTCAAATTAAAAACCTGGATTCCTTTAGAGGGAAAATTAAAGCCCTGGGAAAGGATATTTATGCAACTAATTAAAAATAAAATTAATATTTTCCACCCCTTGAACATATTTTTCTCCTAATTAAAGAATTATAAAAAATTAAAATTAAGTAATAATTACTTGTAGACTAAAAGGATGACCCCCTTATTGAAAGTAAAAATGGTTTTTGGATTTAATTCAATCTTTAAGGTAATTAGGTTCTAAACTATCCCCCCGGTTTTGAATTTTCCCCAAACGATGAATTTCATAAGCACTAATATTACAGATGGAAAAATGTTTCGTGTGATAAGTTAATTCCAGCACGATTTATTACACAATTTTTGACAGTAAATAAATAACAAAAATGCATATCGGGGGCAACTGAAATTAATAAGTAAAGGAGTAGAGATTATCCACTCCTCACAATCATTGAATACGATTACTATTTGCTGAAGGTTACTTCCTGGTAAATTTCGTCTGAGTGTTTACCAGTAAAATATTTATCGTAAGCTTTGTTGAAAGCATCACGTGCTTCTTTGGTTGACCATGCTTCCATAAAAAGCTCTTCGTTTTTAGCCATTGCCTTAGGAATATCTTCCCAGTTCTTAACTTCGGTAATTTCAATTACATCGCGATTGTCATTTCCCCACCAGTGACGAACTGTTTTATGACTAATGACATAGGGATTTTTGTTCCACACCTTTGTATTGTAAAGATGTGTAAGAGAATCAAATTCCGCCATTGTGCCGTTTTCAGGAAACGCTCTTTCAAGATTCTGGACTATAACTGCATTACCTCCCGATAGCTGAGCAAATGTCTGGCTGCCGGCAGTAAGTAATAATAACATTAGAAATGAAAACACAATAAAGTACTTCATAGCACTCCTTTTTAGTTTGTTGATGATATAAACTTTTACAATTATTTAGTTGGTGGAGCAGGATACTGATTGCGAATGTTGTAAATATTATCCTTATGTGCCTGGAAATATTTTACCGTCTCTGCCCACGCTCCGGGATGTCTCTTGCCAATTCTGCTTACATATTCATCCCAAAATTTATCAAAGGATGCCATATCTTTCGCGGTATACCAGGTGTTAACATTCCACTCATCACCCCAATTATGAGTGAAGTTTCCAAAACTGTATATCATGCCTTCATCCACAAGTTCTCTCAATACAGGTGCAAAAACTGAATCAACCATTTTATTTACTTTTGCAACATTAGCCATTGATACCATATTAAAACTTACAATTAACAACGGCTGCTCGTTGTTTTGTGCGAAATTACTTTCGCTGAGGAAAAGAAAAGCAACAATAATTAATACAAAGATTTTTGTTGTTTGTCTCATAGCACTTGCTCCTTTTTGTTTGATGATTAAGTTGTTTAGTAACACTACACTATTTTAATTTCTGAATTAACTCAACAGATGATTCGCCCACTGATGGAATTGACCCCAATCCCTGAACCAGCTGCCAGAGACCGTTTTCTTTAACAAATGTATTTGACATTCTGAAGAAGAATTTTGATTGGTTGCCTTTTACAACAACTGTCATCGGTGCATCAAATAATGCTACGGCAAGATCACCGCATTCGGATATTCTTATAGAAAGGTTTCTTATATCTCCAAAATCCACCGACTCAAACAGCTTCCAATCCTGGTCAAGCTGATTCTGAAAATCTGCTTTATTCTTATTTATCTCTGATACGTCGCTTCCTAAAAAGTTAAAATCCTTTGATGAAGAGAGCATAGATATTATTGTGTTTATATCCTTCTTTTCATATGAAATAAGAAAAGTCTCTATACGTGTTTTTATCTTAGCTTTTTCGGTATCAATTTGCTCAGAAGTAAGCTTTTCAGACTTACAACCACTCACCACCAAAGCGATGAAAAATAGCAATGCGAGTATTTTCATAATGTCTGTTTATTTTTAAATTAAACTACTGCAAACATAGCTAACGGGGTAAGTGGGCGTATATAATAGATATTGCATTGTCTGGTAAATTTATTGCAGACCTGCAAATTCTCAAAAAACAGCAGGGTATTTTTAGAATATATAACTAGATTATTTGTTTACGTCAGAAGGAAGATAGCCAAAATGTTTCGAGAAGGTTTTTGTGAAATAACTTGGATCTGTAAAACCAACCTGCCAGGCAATTTCGGCAATATTACCGGAGTTGTGCTGAAGAAGCTCAAGTGCCCGCTGCATACGGATAGACCGGATAAACTGAATTGAGGATTGATTAATGAGTGCTTTTAATTTCCTATGAAGCTGTGAGTGACTCAGATTCATTTCTTCGCTGAATTCTTCAACTGAAAATTTTTCGTTACTGATATTATTTTCCACAACCCTTATTGCCTTTTCGAGAAATAATTTATCTACTGAACTACCAGCTATATCTTTCGGTTTTATTATGAGCGATCCGCTGAATTTTTTTCTTAAGATTTGCCTGACTTCAATTAAGTTGTTAACGCGTAATAACAATTCCTTCGAACTGAATGGCTTCGTCAGATAATCATCGGCACCGGTTTCTAATCCGTGAAGTTTATCTTCTTCACCGGCTCTTGCAGTCAATAATATAATGGGAATGTGACTGGTTCTTTCATCTGACTTAAGCTTTTTGCATAAGGAGTAGCCGTCCATTTCCGGCATCATTATGTCACTTATTATCAGATCCGGAATAATTTCAACTGCTTTTTCGCAGCCCTCTTTGCCGGTTGCAGCCTCAATAATTTTATAATCTGTTTCTAAATGAACTCCGATATATTTCCTCAGATCAGGATTATCCTCAACTAACAGCACAATTAATGAGTCCTCCGGTTGACTGTTAAATTCCTTATTGTTTTCAGTATTAAATTCAATCACTTCTTCATCAATCAGTTCATTGATATTTCTTTCAGAAATAAGTTTATTACTGATTGTTTCTCCGGCAATCTCATCTTCACTCAAAAAATCTTTTCCTAGAGGAATAGTAACAGTAAAAATTGAACCACTATTAATTTTACTTTCAACGATTATATAGCCTTTATGAAGTTCAACTAATTCTTTCACTAAAGCCAGTCCTATACCGCTTCCTTGTTCAGTAAATCCATTAATATTTTCAACTGTAAAAAATTTATTGAACACTTTCGGAAGATCATCTTCCTTAATTCCAATGCCTGTATCTTTAACAGAAATTTTACAAAAATCACTTGCAGTTGGATTGCTGATTGACTCAAGCTTATTAATTTTTACTTCAACGCTGCCGCCTTGAGCAGTAAATTTAAAAGCGTTGGAAAGCAGATTATAGAATATTTTCTCAAACACATCTCTATCGAAATATGTCTGAATTTCTGAAGCATCGCTGACAAAGTGTAAACTGATTTTCTTTCTCTCAGCAATGCTTGAAAAGGAATTTGTTATTCCTTTTAAAAATATTACAAGATCACCTTCCTCACAGCGCAATCTTGTCTTTCCCTTTTCAAGTTTTGAAAGATCCAGTATTTGATTAATCAATTTTAACAAACGTTTTGCGCTGCTTTTTATAGTATGAATTTTTTCTTTTTTGTTATCGTCTGTTTCGTTTTGCTCAAGTTGTTCTGCAGGACCAAGTATTAAGGTTAACGGTGTTCTGAACTCGTGGGAAATGTTGGCAAAGAAACCCGATTTCATTTCGTCAAGCTCTTTAAGTTTCTGTGTCTCGAATGATTCTATTTTGAGTCTGTTCTTTAACCGGAGTCTGCTCAATTCATATCTTCTTACCATATAAAGAATAATTATTATTAGAACAGAATAGATTGCATACGCCCAGGCGGTTTGCCAATAGGGAGGAGTGATAACTATACTTAACTTAGCACCCTCCTCGTTCCAGATACCATCATTATTTGATCCCTTAACAATTAGCTCATATGATCCGGTTCCCAGTTGGGTAAACGTAACGTTTCTTTGCGTTCCCAGATTTATCCATTCATTGTGGATAGGGATTAACTTATACATATATCTGTTTTTTTCAGTGGCGGTATAATCGAGCGAGGAAAATTGAATAGTAAATGAGTTTTGCGAGTATGGAATAGTAATTTTTGAGTTAATAATTGCTTCGCTTACCTGGTTCTTTACAACATCATCTGCACTATAGCTCTCTTTTAAAAATTTTAATTCCGTGAATACAACAGGCGGGATATAAATGTTATCACGAATATCGGAGGGGAAAAATGCATTTACTCCGTTCAGTCCGCCGAAGAATAATTCGCCTGAACTGCTTTTGGAATAAGCACCGGTGTTGAACTCATTTCCCTGAAGACCGTCAGACACATCATAGTTTCTGAAAGTTGGCGTGCCGTATTTATCGGTAGTAACTCTGCATAATCCATTGTTTGTACTAAGCCATATCTCATTTCCGGATGATAGAACTCCATATATGACATTGTTTGGAAGTCCATCACTCACAGAAAAATTGTTAAATGAATTCTCTTCAAGATTTAATCTGCTCAAACCACCGCCTTGAGTTCCAACCCATAAATATTTTTGCGGTTGAACGGGATCTTCACAAATTGTAAGAATCTCATTGTTGCTGATGCTGTTATTATTTCCAGCCTGATGTTTGTAAACAATCGTTTCCTCAGTTTGGGGATTATACTTCACAAGCCCTTCATACCATCCAAACCAAAATGATCCATCAACGGTTTCGTAAATAGATCTGATTATCGGTGTGATATCAGTTTGATCAGCAAATTTCAGTTCGAAGTGAGTGAATGAATTAGAATCTTCATTCAGCTTGCTTATATATCTTGAGTTAAGAGCAAATAAGTTTCCTTTGCTGTCTATAAATAATAATCTTACAAAATCATCTTTGAGTGAGTTGGCATTTGAAGGATCATGGCTATAACGAGTTATTTTTTTACCTGAATCAGAAATTTTATACAGTCCGCCGCTTGAAGAAACCCAGATGTTTTGATTTTTATCTTTAACTAAAGATGTTATTTCTCCTTCGGGACCGTATAGCAGATTAATATATTTGTATTCACCGGTCACCCTGTCCAACCGAAACAATTTCTGCTGAGAGGCAATCCACAAAAAGCTATCGTTCTCAGCTAAAATCGCGGATACGCTAAACGAAGTTTTGAATGGTTCTCTATCAACCAAGCCGTTGTATAAAGAAAATTCTTTTTTGTTTTGATCGAACAGATCTATTCCTTTGCCGGCAGTTCCAATCCAGATCTTACCGCCGCGATCAGTAAACAAACTGGTTATGTTATTTAAACTCAATGATTGATCATCTTTTGGATCATGAAAGCAATATCTAAAGTAGCCGCTGATAGGATTATAAATTACCAGCCCGCCTGAACAAGCAAA
The DNA here is from genome assembly GCA_964639355.1 of uncultured Ignavibacteriaceae bacterium. GTDB lineage: Bacteria > Bacteroidota > Ignavibacteria > Ignavibacteriales > Ignavibacteriaceae > JAGXRK01. The sequence goes on along the minus strand of CAZXCP010000001.1, from coordinate 154,808 downwards.
CCATAAGTTGCCATTTTTATCCTGAACAATTGATAAAATTCTGTTGTGCCAGAATGGAAAAAAAGTGTGACCCCTATAGGGGATAAATTCTGATTCACGGGTTGATAAATTAATTTTGATCAATCCCGACGGTGTACCGGCATAAATGATTTGTGAAGAATATCGAAATTGAGTAAGGATGGTCCTTTTACTCGTGATCAGTTCGGATGCAGGCAGATGGGAAATCCTTGTAAATGTAGCACTATCAGCCGTTACTTTCTTAATATTTAAAAGCTTCATGCCATTTTGTGTTCCAATGATAATTAATGAATCATCAGTAGCAAGGGATAATATAAGATTGTCCGAAAGAGATGTACCTCTTTCCTGCTGTTGATAGAACAGCCTTGAAGTACCTGATTGTGGTTCATAACGGATCAAGCCGTCATCTGTGCCTAACCATAAATACCCATTCAGATCTTCAGTGATTGAATTGATTTTATTACTCCGGGTGGGATCCGCAGATGAATTTCGCAGATTCAGATCAATTCTTTTAAATGCATTATTCTCCGGTATAAAAAGGTCCAGAGAGTTAGATCCAACCCATAGTTTTCCCTTTGAGTCCTCAAAGATTGTATGAATAAAATTACCTGAGAGCGAAGTCGTGTCAAAAGGATTATGACGATACACCTTGAATTCATATCCGTCATAACGATTCAAGCCGTCTTTTGTTCCGATCCATATAAATCCATACTTATCCTGATAAATATCAGAAATGAAATTTTGTGAAAGTCCTTCGTTGCTTGTAAGCTTTTTAAACTTCAGTGTAGTACCTTGAAAATCGGAGAAGGGACCAGCTTGAATCGAAGAGAAGCCGAAAATAAATATGAATAAGTATAAGTATAAATTAGTTTTACTTATCAATGGATTTACCAGTGTATGCTGTATAATAAAGTTTTAACATAAAATTAAATATCAAAAATTATGAAGGCTTCCCATAAAAGTTAAGTAAAAATAATTAAATATTCTGCTTTACAGTTCAAGTCATTAAGCGAATTCTTAACTGAGATTCTTAATATTCTTTTTAAAATCAAAGATTTCTGAAATAATTCAGCTGGATTAAAGTCATACTTAAGTAAGCATATTTTCTTGAAGATGATATTAATAAACAGATTTATGCTGTGCGGAATGTATAGTATCAATTTCAACATTTAACAATAGTTAAATTACTTTTTTGTAGTTTTGAAGCGCATTCAGGAAATATAAAATGAAATATTTAATTCAAACAAAATATCATTATATCTTACTTTCATTCTTCTTAATTACTGCAATTTATTCACAACAGAATAATCAGGAATTCAGAGCTACCTGGGTTATTACCTGGGAGTATATTAGTTCAGGAAGTACGGTTGAAGCAAATAAAGCGCGTATCAGAGAAATTCTGGATCATCATAAAAGAGCAAATATGACTTCTGTACTTTTTCAAGTGAGACAAAGCGGAACCGTATATTTCCAATCATCATACGAGCCCTGGGGATATTATGCGGGATACACGTACCCTGGTTTCGATCCTCTGCAGTATGCCATTGAAGAAGCACACAAAAGAGGTCTTGAATTACATGCATGGTTTAATACTTTTAGCGTAGCGTCAACTTATCCCGGTACCATTGCCGATAAACATCCCGAATGGATCTGCAGGGATCAGAATGGAAATCCTATGACCGCTAACAGGGCAGCATCACCGGGTTTGCAGGCTGTTAGAGATTACACCATCAATGTAGCAATGGAAATTGTAAGGAATTATGATATTGATGGTTTGCATCTGGATTACGTTAGATGGAATGAATACGATACAGATGATATGATAAATGCACCTTCTCAAATTGAACAGGAGACTAAACCTGATGGTGCTTTTTCAATTAATACTATCAATAAATTGACTTCAACCAAGAGTGCCAGCAGGTTCTTATATGACGTGGAGCATCCTTACAGCGCAGGAGTTCCCGCAGGATTTAATAGCTGGGAAGATTGGTGGAGATGGTCTGTTACAGAGTTTGTAAAAACATTACATGACTCTGTACAATCCGTCAAACCGTGGGTTCGGTTATCACCGGCTGCTTTAGGTAAATATAAAACTGGCGGTTCTACCGGATGGAATGGCTACTATGTTGTTTTTCAGGATGCAGCTTTATGGTTCAATGAAGGATATATCGAACAGCTTACTCCTATGCATTACCACTGGTTAACCGGTAATGATATGTTTAATGCAATTACTTCAGACTGGGAACCGAATATTCAGCCGGGTATTCAGGCTGGAAGACTATACACTTGCGGACCAGGTTCTTACAGGTTAGCAGAAAATAATGTGTGGTCCAATCATGCTGGTATAGTTAATAGATTAAGAGATAAACAGTGGGTCGATGGATTTCAGTTTTTCAGTTACGGCAGCTGGAAAGGTTACGATTACTGGGATGAAGCAGCTTCCACTTTCTTCAGTAAAAAAGTAAAATTAAGAGATGTCCAGCTTGTCTATGAACCCGAAGCACCTGTCATTTCATTAACAAAAATAGATCCACTTAATTATCAAATTAATGTAACACCGGATCCCGCGACTATGGATGATCATTGGTTCATCATTTACAGATCCGAAGATGATACACTTGATGTTAGTAATGATGTTATTGTGGATATTCATTTTGGAAAATCCGGTTACAACTTTACAGATAGTTTTACAGGATTACAGAATTTCAACGGAAGTTATAAATACTTTGCAACCTCACTCAACAGATACTGGAATGAATCTCAAATATCTAATTCTGTTACAACAGAGTTGATACCTTCATTTGCACCGACGGTTTCATCGACATATCCTCCACAGAACGGGATATTGAATATCAATAGCAATATTAGTATCGATTTTTCAAAGACAATGGATATCAGTTCTTTTAATAGTGCCGTTACTATAACCCCAATAGTACAGATTAATAATCTTATATGGAATGAAAGTCATACCAGACTGTCACTTATAACTGCAGGTCATCAGTATCAGACTGAGTATACATTAAAGATAGATTCATCTGTAACAGATATTAATGGAAGACTGCTAGATGGAAACGGTGACGGAATAGAGGGCGATCCGTTTTTTCTTAATTACCAGACGAATGAAGAAGATATTCTCGGTCCGCAGATTATTTCCAGCTATCCTGCTGTTAACGATACAAATATCGATGTAAGTTCTGTGATAACAATTCTATTCGATGAAGAGATTGATGCCCAGTCCTTATCAAGCGGTGCAATTACACTTAGTGAAGCAGGTTCACCGGTTAATTTTAGTTATCAGCATACAAAATCTGAAGAAGGCCAAAGTATAATTTGCATTCAACCGAATGTACTATTCCATCCCGGGAAAATTTATAACGTAACCATCAGTGGTGATATTACTGATACCCTGGGCAATGTAGCCGGTACAGAAGCACAAATTAATTTTACCACTTCAGGATTTTCTTACTCTGAAATAAAAATGATTGATGATTTTACAGTACCCGGTGATTGGAAACAACCCGGCTATAGCGGATCAACAACGGGGATATTGACATCCGGAACTTATTTTGAATTTACAAATCAGATTTACTTACCAGCTACAAGTCCGAAAAGATCTGCAAAGCTTGGTTATCTGTGGGATGAAAGCGCCAGCAGCTTTTTGATCCGCGAATACCTTGCAGGAGGACTTCCACAAGCTGTTTATTTTGATACCAGTTATGTATTGCAGAGCTTCATTTATGGAGACGGAAGCAACACACGATTCAGATTTTGTATTGATGAATATACCGGATCAGCCTGGGGTGATCATGAGGTTTCAAAATGGGTAACTATTGACTGGCACGGATGGAAATTAATAGAATGGAAACTGAACGATCCAAACAGCGTTGGTATATGGATCGGTGATGGAATTCTTAACGGGCAATATTTCAGAATTGATAGTTATCAACTCACAAAAACATCAGAGAGCTCTGTAACAGGTATAATTTATTTTGATGATCTGAGAGCAGTTAAAAAAGCTGAGGGCGCAACAGAAGTGAATGGTGAATACAATACCGTACCTGGTCAGTATACATTATCGCAGAATTATCCGAACCCCTTCAATCCAAATACCATTATAAATTTTAGTGTACCAATTGGTTCTTATGTTACTCTAAAAGTATATGATATTCTTGGGAGAGAGGTAGCTGCATTAATAGACGAATTCAAACCTGCAGGTGTTTATAAAGTTGATTTTCATGCTGTGAATCTGCCAAGTGGTGTATACTTGTACAGAATTAAATCAGGAGATTTTGTTCAAGGTAAAAAAATGCTGTTGATAAGATAGTTACAAGTGTACTGCAGATGCTTATACTTTACTCTTTTTAATATAAACGATAAAGTAAACTCAACAGATTATTTCTTTACCAGTACAATTTGCGACCGGTCGTTTTTGGCGATTTCCATAAAAAAGTTTCTGTACTCTGTATACTTTTCTGCAGGTATCAAATAATCCTTGATGTCAAGTTGTCTCACGTACTCAATAGTAAAATCATCTTTAGGTATTACTTTAGATATAAAATTTCCAAACGATGCCGATAATGATATCTCCTTAGGAAGCGATTCGATTTTATAATCCGCAGGAATGGAAAAAGTTATTGTATCAATTGTGGAACTGGGAAATTTATATCTTACCGGTGATAGTCTTTCAGACACCTCTGAAGGTACAGAAGTTACTTTTTCAATTAGATTCGGATTAATGAAAATTCTGTTTCCGGTTGAGGTAACATAGGTAGATAAAGTGAACTTAAAATTTAAATTCATATTCCCAGAAACATTCTCAAGATCATCAAAGGAATAACTGTGGACGTGAAATCCCTGTTGCCCTGCCATAGAAGAAATCCACTGGGATTGTTCTTTTGGTGATGATTGAATTGCAATAGGACGAACATTATCCATTTTATTTCCATTCCAGGAAATGAAAGCATCGCCTTCCAGATTACGACCGGCAATTTTCGCATTTATTTTCTTACAAACAGTATTATCAAGATGCGTTGATGTTGGCGTTCTGACAACAACTCCGCCTTCAGGAGTTATCATCAAAGCTGCTCTGTTTTCATTACTCCAGCTAATCCTTCCGAATGTCAGGGTCTGACTGGTGCATTCCAACCATATTGTATCTGCTTCCAGTGGTACACAGGCGACTACGTGATTGAACTGATTGCTTGGAAATTGTTCGATTAAAGGGTATCGGTCAGATCCGTTATTAATCAAAACCGGATAAGCACTAATTCCAGCAATTCTGAGCAAAGAAATCATATAATTTGTCAGTGCTTTACAGTCACCGTAACCTCTGTCGTGAACATAGGCAGCATCAAAAGGCTGCCAGCCTCCGATACCAAGTTGAACACTAACATACCTTGTTCTTGATTGCAGGTACTTATAAAGAATTGCAACTTTTTCTCTTTGTGTTTCTGCTGATGAAATCAGGGATGGTACTATCTCAAGTAAAGGTTTCGGGGTAACCTGTCGTTCATTATAAAGCCGCTGCATCCATTTTCCGAATTCATTCCATGAACTCATATTTCCTTTGTAGCCCTCAATCTGAAACTGTTCAGGTGCAATCATTACAATGGTAGCAACATCTTCTATGTCTTCGCCGATCGCATCGCGTGTTAATGGCAATTGATCAAATTTTTCCCAAACATAATAATTATTGTACATATCAGATTTAACCGTAGGGTTTACGGATTCCTGATTGCTCCAATATCTCAGCAAGAGTTTCTTTGGAATGACAACTTCAAATTTTGTATGTTCGACCGGATCTATATTACTTCTCGAATACCATGTTGGCCAGTTTATGTAACCGTCATAATAAATCTCAGAAAAAAATTCAATAGTATACGGGAGTTTATCATAATACAATTCAGCGTATTTTATTCTTGTGTCGGCATATAATGAATAATCACTGAATGCACTGTAGTCGTTGATTTCTTTATTACTTAATTCCCTGATTAGTTTTCCCTGCGAATCAAATAACTTACCTTTAATTTGTTCAATATCTCTGAATTTATCATACCACAAAACTTTCTTGCCATATTGCTGTTCATCCTTTGTAAATATAGTTACCGCAACAGTTTCTTTCAGAACAGCACTCTTTTCATCCTTAACTTCAAAATGAATATGCTTTTTTCTGATTACAGCATTAGCACCTTTGAGTAGTTCAGTATTAATCCTATCCACTGAATACTCTTGTGCAGTCGAAAATGAAGTCAGGAACAGAATGATAGTCAATAATGAAATTAAGATTTTAATCATTTCAACATCCCGCCTTATTATTTAATTATTGATTTCTTCTGAGTCACTATTTTTTAAGCCTAGTACCAGAAGTTCTGATTCAGCATTTATTATCTGATTATAAACCGCTCTAAGCTGCTCATAAAACTGTTGTTTAATTGTTTGTTCATTTAAGTCAAGTTTGCTTAAAAGCTGAATCTGATCACCATTAATGCCTGCAGTCTTTGAGTATATAACGGACTTACCAATATTGGTTTTCTTGCTGTTAACATTTTCCTTCAATTCGTAATTTTCCGGTAATTTAATCAGACAGACAGTAGTTTTAGTGCTCAAATAGGAATAATCAACAGGAAATTTTCTTTTTCTGGTTTTAAATGGATTTTCTTTAACTGTCTTTAATATATATGGATTAATATAAATCATATCTCCGCCTGTTTGTGCATATGTGGAAGAAGTCAAACTCACATTAAGTCTAATTGGTTTACTAACATCATCTTTGCCTGATACGGTGAATGAATCTACACTAAATCCTAAAGCTTCTACATCAAGCAGTTCCTTAATTAGATCGAGGTCGGTTTTATTTTCAATATTCTGTCTGATACTTAAACTCTTATAATCAGAATATTGCACCTCGATATTTGCGTTCACAGAACCATCTTCGTTAACAGTTAAAGCAGTAAGTGATTTTTCGTGAATTACCTTCTCTGATGAAACAGTAACCCATTCGATTGGACCCTCTTTAATAACCAATCCCCTGACATTTAATACTTTTAACGGCAGAAGATCATACGGCCGGTAAGGATCTGTAGCATCGATAAAATGATATTCTCCATCAATTCTTACCCGTGCTAAAACATAATTGAACTGAGAAATAATGGGATAAGCTTCGATTATTTTTCCGTTAGATCTGGTGCTAAGAATTACCGGATCACCCTCGATACCTGCACTTTTAAGAAGAGATAGAAGAAGAAATGTAATGTCTGAACTATTTCCTTTTTTTAATTTAAGAACGTCATCGCTATCGCTGGAACAATATACTCTGTTTTCTTTCGTCCATACTATAGACTTTGTCACCCAATCATATATTGCTTTCAGTTTTTCGAGAGATGTTGCGGATTCGGAAGTTACATCTTTAGAAATTTCTCTTATTCTTCCGGTCACATCAAGTCTGTCATAAAAATATTTATAATCTAATAAGTCCTCAATTAATTTTTGCCATGATGTAAGTACTTCCTGCTTCCCTCCGGTTGCAAATGCATACCCGGCTAATTGAGCCTGTACCTTATTGCAGTAATCGTCTATTGTTGTTACATAAGGCTCATCTCTCATAGCAGGTGCATCTTTAACAGCATAGCGATACTGGTTACAATAAACAATGTTCTTACCTAAATAGGAAGCAGCCCTTCCGCTAAAATGCTGTGGTACTTCTTCACTTGTCATTACAGCCCATGATTCAAATCCTGTAGCTACAGTTGCAAATGCAATAGCCTTTGGGGCTCTGAGAACAAATTCGCTCCACCGGACTGGTTCTGATGTTTGAAATATCCAATCACGTGTCATTCCAAGACTTTGTGATACGATTTTGTATTTGTACTCGATTACACTTCCGGGCTGAAGATTTGGTAATGTAAAACGGTATCTTGTCCGTGAATCATCCACTTTTTCTTTAAATATATCATTTTTGTTCAGTGGATATTTATCAATTCCTCCGCTTGAGTTGTAGTTATAAGTTACTGCTTCAAGCCCTTCAATTCTTTCGGCACCCTTATCAGAATTTATAACTATAGAGTGAGTGCCAAAATCATAACCGTTCTGTGTTAATATTTTAACTCGGGTGTGAGTGTAAAACTCCAAATCTAAATCATCATTTACGGTAGTTTCTCCGAAGTCATACAATATGAGTGCTGAAGCATTAGTATCTGCAGGATATGATGTCATAGTAAGGTCTTCAATTGGAATCTCACCCCATTGAACAGAAACATTTTGCGGATATAAAGAAGTGAAGTTTACAATTAAGAAGAATACAAACAGGCTAAGTACACGAGAAAGAAACATAATACCTCCCAGAGCTAATTCGGATTCTTTCTGATTATAATAATTAACACTCGTAAATTAGGTGAAAAATTCTAAAATAAAAACAGATCCCGGATTAAAAGTTTTCAATCCATAAATTCCGGTTAATAACCAATGAAATTTATTTTGATTAGATCCGATTTCTTATTCCTGATAACTTTTTAGTAATATAAATTTCGTTTTTACAATTTACATTTTGAATATTGTCATAATTATATATTCATAAACAAAATAATTCTTTTGCCGTCTTATAATATTTTAATAATTTACTATTAGATATATAAACAACTATTGACAAAATATTCCAAATTATGATGAACATTAAATTACTTTTAAACTCTTTTCTTTTTTTCCTGGGTTGTTGCTCTTCTTTTCTTTATGCACAAATTTATCCCGATCAGCATTATGAATTAAGAATAGATTCATTATTCGCTAAAATTGAAGTTAACCAGGGAATTAAATTAAGTGATGATGGTAAGTGCATAATGCTTGAAGATAGCGTCACAAACGGTTATGTTGAACTTAAAACACAAACTTCAGCGCAGCCATTTAATCATGGTCTGCCTTCCTGGAACGGATCAGCTTTGGGGAATAACAGCAGCTTTAAAGTTCAGATGCGATTTCCTTATGGAGGCGGATGGTCGCCATGGCTTACTGTAGGATTCTGGAAAAAAAATATTTGGGCTGTATACGGTACTACAAGTTATGGCGGAGGATTTGTTGATATAGATTATGTTAAATTAAATTCATACCAGAATTCCTGGCAATTTAAAATAATTTTGACACGTACATCTGTTACAGAACCTTCACCGACTGTTCATAAACTTAGTTTTTTTGTCAGCGATTCCAGAACCACTACTAACGTAAATATTTCACAGATCGTAAATGACAATCCGGATCCGATATTTATTCCTACCACATTTATTTACCAGTACGGTGTCGATCCGGTAATTGGCGGTGATATCTGTTCACCAACAACAGTATCTATGATATTAAAAAGCTATGATATTGAAGTAGATCCGTATCAGTTTGCGCTGGATACCCGCGACCCTTATTATAATCTTTTTGGTGTCTGGCCAAGAGTAGTTCAAAACGCAGCTGAATTTGGTCTGGATGGTGCAGTAACCCGTTATCGAACCTGGAGTGAAGCCAGAGAAGTTTTAGCAAATAATGGAAGAATCGCTATGTCGGTTGGACAGCCATTGTACACAGGTCACTTATTTATGCTTGCAGGATTTACAAATGACGGCAGACCGATTGTTCATGATCCGGCTAAGTCAAGTGGATATTCATACATCTATAATAAAACAAGTATATCGCAAGCCTGGTTCAATAAAGGCGGAATTGCTTACACTTTTTATCCGGAAGATGGCGCTACTTCTGTTGAAATTCCTGATAATAAAATTATTGCTGATAATTTTGAATTACATCAGAACTATCCCAATCCGTTTAACCCAAGTACCATAATAAGCTGGCAAACTTCAATCAGCAGTCATCAATCATTAAAAGTGTATGATGTACTCGGAGTTGAGATTGCTACCCTGGTGGATGAATATTTACCGGCAGGAAAATACAGTATTGAGTTTAACAGTTCAACAACTAAAAATGATCTTCCCAGCGGAATATATTTCTATCAGTTGAGAGTAGGGGATTTTTCCTCTGTTAAGAAGATGAACCTGGTTAAATAATTCAAATTTCCGAGTTTAATATTTATTTGACAGCCCCGGATCATAGTATCCGGGTCTGTTCCTCTTTCAATACTTTCGGTTATAATCCATTCCTGAATTTGTTAAATTACATATAATATTTTAATTAAATATTTTAACACAATAAACTACAGTTGCTGAATCTGATACCGGATGATTATATGTATGATTATATAACTAAGGGTTATTTTGCACAGGTTCCAGGAATGATGGAAGACCTTTGTGAACAGGAATTGATTGAACTCGGTGCCCGGAATACTGAGGTAGTATACCGCGGTGTTTATTTTAAATCTGATAAAGAGACGCTTTATAAAATAAATTATACTTCAAGAATATTGTCGCGTGTCCTTGCTCCTCTAAAAACATTTCATTGTAATAATACAAATGTTCTATATAAAACTGCTTCTCAAATCAAATGGGAGGATTTTCTTTCAATTGAAAAAACTTTTTCTATAAGTGCATCGGTTGCTAAAAGTAATATCAATAATTCACTTTTTGCATCACAAAGATTGAAGGATGCAATTGCAGATTATTTCAGAAATAAAACGGGTGAAAGACCCAGTGTTGATACCGTTAATCCCGATGTCAGATTTAACCTGCACATTGAAAAAGACGAAGCAGTTATAAGTCTGGATACATCGGGAGAATCTCTGCACAAAAGAGGTTACAGACTTCTTGCAGGTGAAGCTCCAATGCAGGAAACTCTGGCTGCTGCGATAATTAAACTTAGTAATTGGGATGGTGAGAATCCGCTATGGGATCCGATGTGTGGTTCCGGTACTATTTTATGTGAAGCATTAATGCATTACTGCAGGATTCCGGCTCAAATACTCCGAAAGAAATTTGGATTTATTAACCTCCCGGATTTTGATATTGATCTCTGGAATAAAATTAAAACCGGATGTGATAGTCAGATTCGCCCTCTTAAAAAAGGATTAATTTCCGGTAGTGATAAATCACAAAAGATACTTGAAGTGGCGAAGGATAACCTGTCACGACTTCCTTACTCACACTCTGTTGATCTGAAATGTCATCCATTCCAGCATATAAAGCAGTTTGAAAACGGAACTCTCATTACTAATCCGCCCTATGGTATACGACTTGGCATATCAGATGAGGTTAAAATTTTATTTAAGGAACTTGGAGACTTTCTTAAAACAAAATGTAAAGGAACATCTGCATTTATTTATACCGGTGATCCTGCATTAAGAAAGTCTATTGGTTTAAGAACCAGCAGAAGAATTCCTCTTGTAAATGGTAAATTAGAGGGTGTACTTCTTCAAATTGACAGTTACGAAGGCAGCAAAAAAAGAAAATACAGAATTTCATCTGACGATGGATAACCTGAATTTTATTAGACCGCGAATTATCCCGTAGGCTAACAAGTTTTGTTCTGGTATTGTCAGGTAATTAATTTCTTCAGTTAGTTGGTGTTTTAAATTAAACCCATTTAAGAAAATTTTAAAAAGCTGAATGAGATAATATATGATCGTTATAGAATTAATTTACAATCTCTCGGTTCTTGTTGCACTGAGTGTTTTCTCAGGATTCATCAGCAACAGGTATAAGAGAACAGAACTAGCGGGAAAGCTATACCAAGGACTGCTGTTTGGTGCTACTGCAATTATCGGTATGCTTTATCCGTTTATTTTAACAGAAGGAATAATATTCGACGGAAGATCGATAGTTATCAGCTTATGTACTTTATTCTTTGGACCTGTTTCAGGAATAATTTCTGCTTTTATAGCAGCGGTGTTCAGAATTTCACTGGGTGGCAGTGGTACTGTAATGGGTATTATTGTCATTTCATCATCTTTCATCATTGGTTATTTATTTTACCTGCAAAAGATAAAGTATCCTTATAGAATTCTAACCAACCTTAGACTATATGTATTCGGGCTTCTCGTTCATCTGGCAATGCTTCTTTTCGTAATGATGCTTCCATCAGATAAAATTTTGGAGGCATATCAAACACTTTCCATCACCATAATTGGAGCCTACCCTCTTGTTACTGTGTTGATCGGAAAGATTTTGCTTGATCAGGAAATCAATCAGAATTATCTTCAAAAGATTTCAGACAGTGAAGAAAAATATCGTCTGCTTGTTGAAAACCAGTCAGATCTCATAGTTAAAACTGATACTGAAGGACGGTTTCTGTTTGCTAATCTGGCTTATTGTCAACTGTTCGATAAAACAGAAGATGAGTTATTTGGAAATCTATACACTCCACTGGTTCACAAAGAAGATCTGCCACATGTAGAAAAAGCTGTTGCTGATCTTTTTAAACCTCCTTTCACAAGTCGATATCAGGAAAGAGCCAAAACAAAATTTGGATGGAGATGGCTGGAATGGGAAGCTAAAGCTGTAATTGAAAATGGACTGGTAACAGCACTGATCGGGACAGGCCGTGATATCACCGAACGAAAAGATGCAGAAAATAAATTAATTGAATCTGAAGAAAAGTACAGAATGCTTGTTGAGAATACTCATGCCTTGCTTTTCAGTACAGATACCAGAGGAAGATTCACCTATCTCAATGAAGCTGCTGCAAATACGCTTGGATCAACCGTGGATAAAATACTTGGCAGGTTTTACCTTCAATTTGTTCATCCTGATGACCGTGAGAATGTTCATGCATCATTCATACAACAACTTATTCACGCATCGCCGGATCACTTCATTGAATTCCGCTATATTAGTCGAAATGGAAGTAATGGATGGTTAAGGTTTCTTGTAAATCCAATTATAAGTAATGGTGAAGTAAGCGGATTGAACGGAGTTGCTCTTAATATTACTGAAACCAAACTTGCTGAGGAAGAATTAAAAAAACTAAAAAGGGCTATAGAGCAAAGTTCAATAAGTGTTATAATCACAGATAGTAAAGGCAGCATCGAATATGTAAATCCTTATTTTACTGAATTAACAGGTTATACCTTTCAGGAAGTGAAAGGAAAGAATCCGCGATTCCTCAAATCTGATTTTCATTTAAATTCATTTTATAAGCAAATGTGGGAAGATATTACTTCTGGAAAAGACTGGCAGGGAGAAATGTTTAACCGGAAGAAGAATGGTGAATATTACTGGGAGTATACAGTAATTTCACCTTTAGTTAATAAACAAGGAGCTATCTCTCATTTTGTAGCAATAAAGGAAGATGTTACTGAAAAGAAAAAACTTATTGAAGATTTAATTGATGCAAAAGAAAATGCTGAAGAAATGAATAAGATCAAAAGTTTGTTTTTTACCAATATGAGTCACGAATTAAGAACCCCTATGATAGGGATTCTGGGAAATGCTGAAATACTCGAAATGGAAGTCGATAAGGAAGAGCATTTAAAAATGATTCGAACCATTCATCGCAGTGCATTAAGGCTGCACGAAACTCTGAATTCAATTCTGGATATTTCAAAGATTGAAGTTGAAGGCGTACAAAAAAGAATTAAGACTATTGACATAAACAACATCGTTGAAGAATGCATTAACCTCTTTGATGCTGCTGCTTCAGAAAAAGGATTGGAAATATCTTTTATTAAGAATAATGATGTAATAAAAATTAACTCGGACGATAATCTGCTTACGAAAATTCTCAACAATCTTTTGAACAATGCTATTAAATATACAGAGCATGGTAAGATCACAGTAAAAACCCATTTAGTAAATAATAGTGCGAAAATAGAAATAGAAGATACCGGTATCGGTATAGATACTGAACATCTGAATATAATTTTTGAACCATTCAGACAAACAAGTGAAGGTTACAGCAGGAGATATGAGGGAACCGGTCTTGGATTGACCATAACCAAAAAATTTGTTGAGGTGCTTGGTGGTTCAATAAGTGTAATAAGTGAAAAAGGGAAAGGATCACTGTTTATAGTTGAAATCCCGAACCATTTTGAAAATTCAAATACAGGTAATAATATGGCAGTTAATAGTGAAAAACCTGAAATCATAATCGATAAGATAAATCCTAAAAAACTATTGTTGGTTGAGGACGAAAACATAAATGCCGAAGTAATATTGCGATTGTTAAGCGATTCATATCAAACAGACTGGGTCAGATTTGGAAGGGATGCTATACTAAAAGCAGCAGAGGTAAAGTACGATGTGATTCTTATGGATATTGGACTGCAAGGGGATATTGATGGGTTACAAACGGCACAAGAAATACTCAAGCTAAAGAGTTACAATGATGTTCCGATCATTGCCGTTACAGCTTATGCCATGGAAGGTGATAAGGAAAAGTTTCTGAGCAATGGATGTACGCACTATCTGTCAAAACCATTTAATAAATCTGAATTATTAGGAATTATTTCTCAGGCTTTGAATAAAAAATCGAATTAGGTGTAAAATGATGTGCTTAGAGAAAGGTATTATGCGTATTCTGATATTAATTATATTAACATTTAACTTAACGTTCTCTCAAAATATTACTATTAAAGGTAAGGTAACGGATGCGGTAAATAATGTCCCGATCCAGGGTGCAATAATATTTATACCTGCCAATAATATAGCTTATACAAATTCTGCCGGAGAGTTTGAAATTAAAAACCAAATACCAGGCAAAGTCACAGTTCGGGTATCACACATCGGATTTAAATCTCTTACTAAGGAAATTTTAATTCAGGCAGAAGGATACATTTACAATTTTGCTCTCACACCATCTCCAATAAAACTTGATGAAGTACTCGTCAGTGTTGACCGTAGAGACAGATTCCTTAAAGATTCGCCATTTTCAATTGTGCTAACGGACAGAGAACAGATTGGAAGTAAAAATTTTAATTCCTTATCTGATGTCCTCTCTGAAGAAGCAGGAATAAGCATTGTAAAAGACGGTGTGTGGGGAACTGATTTAAATATAAGAGGATTAAGCAGAAATAACATTGTGGCAATAATAGATGGAATCAGAATAGAGACTGCTAATGATTTATCAGCCCGGTTATCTATGATCAACCTGCATGATATAGAGAGGATTGAGGTTATTAAAGGTGCTGCATCTTCTGTTTATGGTTCCGGTGCTACAGGTGGTATTGTTAATATAGTTTCAAGTTTACCATCATTCAGTAAAACATATAGCTTTAGTGGTAATATCTCATCAGGATATAGTTCCGTAAATAATTTAAAGTCAATTGCCGGAACAATTTATAATTCCGGTTACTTCTGGTCTTCAAAATTATCCGGTTCATACAGAAAGGCAGATGATATTGAAACTCCTGCCGGCAAACTCAGAAACAGCAGGTTCAGTGATTACAGTTTTTCGGGCTCTGTAAACATTCAACCAGTCAGTAATCACCTTATTAAGTTAAACTATCAGCACTTTAAAGCTGAAGATGTCGGATTACCGGGCGGAGCTCCTTTATTTCCCGAGCAGGCAGATGTAAGATATCCGGTTCAAAAAAGAGAGTTGATTTCTGCCGGTTATGAAATCCAGAATCTATCATCAGTTTTCAGTAAGGTTTTACTAAGATACTCTCACCAATATATATTAAGAGATGTAGAAAATATTCCGAATATTATTCAAAATGTTCCACCAAGAAGAATAAGTGTGTTGAAGATCGCTCCACGCGCAGACCATAACAGTCATAATTTTCTTGCTCAGACTAATTTAGTGCTTTCTCAAAGTAATTTATTAACAGTCGGTATAGACTTTTGGAGCAGAAGCTATAATGGTGAAAGATTGCGGTATCAGAAAATCGAAATGCTCGATTCAACAGGGAATACGGTAGTAAACACAATTAATAGAGTGATTGCTGAAAAGCCTTTACCTGATTCACGAATGCAAAGCATCGGATTATTTGCCCAGGATGATCTTAAATTGATAAAAGATAAATTAAAACTATCTATCGGTGCACGTATCGACAAGATAGATATTTCAGGCGAGGAAACACTTAACCCGCTTTATGAAATTAATAACGGCATTATAAATAATTCTCCTGCTAATCAAACTGTAATATGGAAAAAGACGAACAGTGATGATGTATCTTACAGTTCTAATATTGGAGCAAATTATTCAATAACTACTAATCTTGATTTTACACTTAGTCTCGGTTATTCGTTTCGTTCACCGTCATTGGAAGAAAGGTTTCAGTTTATCGATCTTGGTAATCTTAAAAGAGTTGGTAATCCTGAACTTAATCCTGAAAAAGGTTACTCAACAGATATTGGATTTAGATACTATCAATCAGATCTGAAAATAATATCAAGTTTTTTTTATAACTATATAACGGATATAGTTGTTGAAAAACCGGGCGTATTTA
This sequence comes from uncultured Ignavibacteriaceae bacterium, assembly GCA_964639355.1. Lineage (GTDB taxonomy): Bacteria > Bacteroidota > Ignavibacteria > Ignavibacteriales > Ignavibacteriaceae > JAGXRK01. The sequence goes on along the minus strand of CAZXCP010000001.1, from coordinate 138,484 downwards.
ATGGTGAAAGTGCTCAGATTAAAACCAATATAGGTAAAGCCCGTTTATACGGTTTTGATTTTCTTTTAAACTACAATTTATATAATGACTGGATGGCATTCTTTACAATATCTTACGTTAAAGGTGATGATCTGTCAGAAGATATTAATTTACCGCAGATACCCCCGTTGAACGGAACAGCGGGAATGAAAATGTCATTACTAAATAATTTTAGCATCGAACTATCGTCAACTTTTTTTGCAGCGCAGAATGAAGTATCAACCGGTGAAATTAAAACCCCTGGATACGCAACTTTTAACCTGGCATTGCAGGTTAAAAATATAAGTCTTGCTTCAATTGTTATGAATATTAATGCTGGTGTTGAGAATATATTCGATAAATCATACAGGAACCATTTATCGACCACACGAGGTGGAATAACTGCGGAACCGGGCAGGAATTTTTATATCCGGCTTGTAACAGGCTGGTAGCTTGCAGCGGGAGAAGATAAGTATGTATATGATTTCTACAATAACATAATAAAATTTGACATCGAAACTGGATTTAAATTGATAATATCTGATATATGACCTGGTTTTACTTAGCATTTATCTCCGCTGTTTTTTCAGCGCTGGCAGCAATTTCCGAAAAAAAAGTTCTGTTTAAACTGGACGCACTTGATTTTTCATTTTTTGTTTCGGTAATTACACTGGTTCTATCCATTCCATTTTTTTTCGATGCTCCTTTAGACCTTGGTTTTTCAACACCTTTGATTATTCTATTTATCAAAGCAATACTCAGCGCCATTGCATTTCTTTGTGTTATGCTTGCTATTAAAAATCTTGAAATAAGTGAGGCGCTTCCTTTACTGGCTCTTTCACCCGGACTTGTAGCGATTCTTGGTGCCTTGTTAATTGGTGATGTTTTAGTACTGAATGAATGGATTGGTCTTATATTAATGTTAATTGGAACATACATACTGGAATTACGGAAGGACGATCAGAGTTTTATAGATCCATTTAAATCTTTATTAAGATTTCAAAAATATAAATACGTTTTCTTTGCTCTGATTCTCTTTTCTGTAACATCATTAATAGATCGTGTGCTTCTCAAAGATTTTAAATTGCCTCCATATACTTTCATGGCTTATCAGCAATTATTTTTTGCTATAATATTTTCAAGCTTGATTTTATTCAGAAAGAAAAAATTTAAAGAGATTTTCAAACCTCTGAACAGAAATATAGTTTTTCTAATTATTGTGATTTCAATATTTACTGTTATTTATAGATATACTCAGATTGAAGCAACCAAAATTGCCGCAGTAGCATTGGTTTTATCAGTTAAACGATTATCTGTTTTGATGGCAATTATTATCGGGGGTAGATTGTTTAAGGAAAGTAATGTTTTAAAAAGAGTTATTGCAGCAATTATCATTCTGACTGGATTGATTATTCTGGTAAACGGTTAACAAATCATCTGTTCATTAATTCATTAATCTGATTAATTAATTCCATTCGGGAAAAAGGTTTGGACAAATATGCATCGCAGCCAGATTCCAGAATTCTTTCTTTATCACCAACCATTGCATGTGCAGTTACTGCCAGAATAGGAATATGTAAGTATTCAGGCATGGCTCTGATCAGGCGGGTTAAATCTAATCCGCTTATACTGTGTTTTAAGGAAATATCCATCAGTATTAAATCATAATTTTTTTTCTCAAGCAACTGAATAGCTTTTTCAGCATTTTCAGCATTCTCAACCACATATAATTTTTCAAGGAATCTTTCTACTACCTGAAAAGAAACCTCCTCGTCTTCTATGTAAAGAATGTTTTTTAATTCGCCCATCAAAAGGTTTTTATTATGACAGACTAAATATAATTTTAAAATAATAGGAGCTTGTAGGTATTCTGCTGATTTTAAAGTCAGATGTGAGCGACAAATATTGCTTCCGGCAGTGAATTAACTAACAAAAAGGTGGAAACCTTTTGGTGATAAATATATCTAAATATTAAACTTTTAATTGAAAATTTTTGTCTAATTTTGCAGTTTAATATTAACCTAGTAACAGTTTAATAATCGGAAATTATGAAGAAAATCATATTTAATAATTTAATAGCACTTTTAATTTTACTTCCAATCTCGAATAATATTATCTCTCAGACAAACCCGCAACAGCAAGGCAGGCAACAAATGTCTCCACCTGAGGGAGTTTTAACCGGGCAGTTGATCGACAATCAAACAAAACAAATAATTGAGTATGGCAACGTGGTCATCTTCAGCTATAGAGACTCCTCAATGGTTACAGGTACCATCTCAGACAGTGAAGGAAAATTTATACTCAGTAAACTACCATTTGGAATGTACTTCCTAAGAGCATCTTTTATCGGATACCATGATCTTATTATTGACTCTATCCGCATTAGACCAAATGCAATGTCAGTTGATCTTGGGATTCTAAAACTCGATGAGAGTTCCATTATGCTGGGTAATGTTATAGTAACCGGGGAAAAGGAAATGTTGATTACCAACCTTGATAAAAAAGTTATTAATGTTGATAAGGATCTTACTGTTATCGGAGGAACCGGAGTCGATGTTGTGCAGAATATTCCTTCTGTAAGCGTTGATGTTGATGGCAACGTAAGTTACAGAGGAAATCAAAACGTAAGGATTTTAATCGATGGAAAACCAAGTGAACTTTTAGGATTAGGAAGCGGTGATATTCTATCAAGTATTCCGGCTGTTGATATTGAATCTGTTGAACTCGTCACCAATCCATCGGCACGATATGATCCTGAAGGAACAGGCGGAATCCTGAATATAATTCTGAAGAAAAAAATTGATGGCGGCTTAAATGGTACTATCAGTGCAACTGCAGGTACAGGTGATAAATACAATGGTTCGCTCAATTTCAGTTATCGTTTACCCGAAATAAATTTCTTTGGTTCGTTTGATTCCCGAATGGGGCAGAACGATACCTGGGGAAATTCCTTAAGAACTAATAATTTCAACAACAATATTTCATACCTTGACCAATCAAGTGATGGTATGTTTGAAAGAATGGGATACAATTTCACTACAGGCGTTGATTATATACCGGATAATTATAACACAATAACTTTTTCTTTCCGCGGCAGAAGAAATAGCTGGGATAATAGCGGTATCGTTCAGAATACAACATTAAATTCACTGAATCAGATTACCAGGTATTTTGAACGTGAAAGTGATAATGACCGTAAGATGAGAGCTTTCAACTATACGCTTAGCTATAGGCGTACATTTGACACCAGAGGCGCAGAGCTGACTTCCGATATTGTTTTTGGCGACTTCAAGATGGATCGTGATGAAAACTTTATTCAAACTAATTTTGATATAAACAAACAGCCAACCGGTGAACCGGATATATTACAGCGTGGTCTGTCCGATAATAAAAATAAACAGTGGACAATTCAGACGAATTATATAAATCCGATAGAAGGTTTTGGCAGAATTGAAACCGGATTCCAGATATCTTTAAGGGACTTTAATTCTAAAAACGATTATCTCAATTTTGAACATGATTCAGGATTATGGTTGAATGATCTATCGAGAAAAAGAAATTTTGAATATAAAGAAAATATTTACGCTGCTTATGGAATTTATTCCAATAGCTATGAGGATTTCAAATATCAGGTTGGGTTAAGGGCAGAGCAGGCAGACGTAGCCGGTGATGAATTGCTTGATCCCACTTCATTCAAAAAGAATTATTTTGCTGTATATCCAACTGTGCATCTTGTTCAGTCATTACCCGACTTTCAGGAACTTCAGTTAAGTTACAGCAGAAGGGTATCCAGACCACATAACAGAATTCTTAATCCTTATGTAGATAGATCCGATTCATTAAATATTCGTTACGGAAATCCGGAATTGGATCCTGAATTTATCAATGCTTTTGAGTTGGGTTACTCAAAATTATTTGGTAGAAGTGCAGTTACTTCCTCTGTGTTCTATCGCAATACACAGGATGCTATTTCAGATTATACAATTATCCGTGAAGATGGTGTAACAGAAACTACCTGGCGTAATCTTGCAAAAAATGTTTCCTACGGGTTAGAACTTACGGCAAGCTCTCCAATATTCGATTGGTTCAGAGCGAATGCAAGTTTCACTTACTTCCGCAATGAATTCGAGGGCTTTGACTTATCAAATGAAGACTATAGCTGGATGACCAGATTGAACACCACTATTTCACCGGCAAAAGATTTTAACTTCCAGATAAATATGAATTACAATGCGCCCGGGTTTTCACTGCAGGGACGAACCAAAGAACAATTTACTGCAGATTTTGCGATGAGGAAAGATTTCATGGATGGTCAGTTATCACTAACATTCAGAGTCAGTGATATATTCAATACAAGAGAATGGGAATCCGAAACATTTGGTCCGAACTTTTTAACAACTTCTTACAGAAAATTTGAGTCCCGAGTTGCATATCTTGGAATAACTTTCAGATTGAGTAACGGAAATAATAACAGAGAACGAGAGAGAAGACAGCGCGAAGATGATGATATGATGGATGAGTTTTAACATTAGCTTGCCCGGATAATACTTTCACTTTGTTAAATAGAGTGCGTTATTTCATATTACCACATTATTAGATTGCATCATTTAATAAATCATCTTATCTTGATTTAAATTGATGCAAAGAACCACTGCGTTCTAAAATACTCCGGTTTTTTCACATTATTATATTTTTTAATAAAAATTAAGGATAGTATGCATAAAATATTTTTTATTGTAATGCTGAAGATTATAGTTATTTCTGAAAATCATTTTTCACAGACAAGAAGCAATCAACAATTATCTGATGGATCGATATCCGGAAGGGTTTTAGAGTATGGTACAAACAGGCCGATTGAGTACTCCAACATTGTTGTACTTTCTATTTTGGATACAACCCTTGTCACAGGCGGGATAACAAATTCAGACGGATATTTTAATCTGACACAAGTTCCTCAAGGCGAGTATTTTCTTGATGTCAGGTTCATTGGGTTTGAAGATAAACGTTTTGAGATTAGTCTTACTCCTGAACAAATGAATTTAAATATAGGTGAAATATTTATTTCAGCAACAGAAATTGATATAGATGAAGTAATTGTAGAAGGACAGAGATCCCCGGTAAGCTATCAGATTGATAAAAAAGTAATAGATGTCGACCAAATGCAGACTGTCATTTCCGGAAGTGCAGTCGATATTCTTGAGAATATTCCATCAGTTACTGTTGATGTGGACGGAAACGTAAGTCTGAGGGGAAGCGGAAGTTTTACAGTACTAATTGACGGACGACCTTCAGTTTTAGATGCACAGGATATCCTTCAACAGATTCCAGCCAGTTCTATAGGATCAATAGAGATTATTACCAATCCATCAGCCAAATATGATCCTGAAGGAACAGCAGGTATAATTAATATCGTACTTAAAGAAAGCAGGCTGAAAGGATTCAGCGGAATAGTAAACGCTAATGCAGGTTTAAACGACAAGTATGGAGGAGATTTTATAATTGAATATGTCGATGATAAATTCAGTTCACACCTTGGTTTTGATTACAACAGGAGATTTTCACCTGCTGACAGAAGGCAGGAAAACAAATTCATAATTGATAACAATACTAACTTCATTAATTCGTTTGGTAACAGAGAATGGGGTAGAATAGCTTATAGTATGAGAGGGGGAATGGAGTTCCGCTTTTCTGAATCTGATATTCTGAGTTTTGGAGGAAGGTTTGGTCACCGTGATTCCCAGAGAAGCTCGGTGCTTAATTACAACCGTTGGTCCGATAGTAACCCTCAGCAGTTTAATTATCTTAGCCGCGCTGAACGTTCAAGAACTGTAACATTCTTCTCATTAAATACTGGATACTTGCATAAGTTTAATCAGTCCGGTCACCAGTTGAGCAGTGAATTTGTATTCAGTACAAATGATGCTGATGAGTTCACCCGGTCATCTGAAATTGATAATGCTATTCAATTTGACGGCAGATGGACAACGGAAGCCGGACCTTCAACTGACCTTCGTGGTAAAATTGACTATGTTCTTCCATTGAGCTTGAATAGTAAGTTTGAGTCTGGTTATCAGGGTCAGTACAATCTCTCCGAAGAAAATACTTCGCTCCTTGAATTTAATACTTCGAGTGGTACTTATGATATTCAACCTGAGTACAGTTACAAAACTGAATACACAAGAAGCGAGCATGCTTTTTACACAATATTATCGAATACCTGGAATAATTTTGGGCTGCAGGGTGGAGTTCGCGGTGAATATACTTTCAGAACAATTAACCTTCCTTTACTAAATCAGAATTATGAACTAGACAGATGGGATTATTTTCCTTCTGTGCATGCATCTTATGAATTCCAAAGGGGAAGGCAGTTAATGGCGAGTTATGCTAGAAGAATTGAAAGACCTCGCGGCTGGCAGCTTGAACCTTTTGATACCTGGATGGATGCAAACAATGTTAGAAGAGGTAATCCTGCTCTTGAGCCCGAGTATATTGATTCTTATGAACTTGGTATTCAAACTTACTTTGGTAATATTTCCCTATCAACAGAAGTTTACTATAAGATGACTCAAAATAAAATTGAAAGAATTCGTTCAGCATTTCAGGAAGATGTGACACTTAACACTGTAGAAAATATAGGAACGGATTATTCATTAGGTACAGAAATTATGCTGCTCTTTGATATTTTCAATTTCTGGAATGTAAATCTTATGGGCAATATCTATAACTATAAAGTTGAAGGCGCCTTATTTGAGGAAGACTTTTCGAGAGAAAGTTTCAACTGGCAAACTAGACTTAATAATGTGTTCAAAATCGGTGGTTCAACACAGCTTCAAATAAATAATATTTATAATAGTCCTACTGTTTCTTCACAAGGCAGACGAGAAGGATATTTTTCAACTGATTTGGCTGTAAGACAGGATTTGTTGAGTCAATTATTAACACTGACTCTTCAAGTTCGAAACATTTTTGGTACAGCTAATAGAGAATACACTACCGAGGGATTAAACTTTTACAATTATAATTTTTATTCATTGGAAACTCCCGTTGTTATGTTAAACCTGAGGTTTAATCTAAACACCCAAAGGAATGAAGGAGACAGAGCAAACGAAAATGGAAATTTTAATGGAGATGATTTTTAGTAAATTCTCTCTGTGAAAAAAATCATTTTATTATCGTTACTTATTTCCGTTTTGGTACCAGCACAACCGGAAAACCCAGGACCGCTTCAATCAGGATGGACAGGTGCATCTTTAAATCGTGACGGAAGGAATTTAAATTCAATAATTTATTATCCATCCTTTATTGAAGGCAGTAATGCGCAAATAGATACAGTTAGCGGACCATACCAGGTAATTGCATTTGGCCACGGTTTCTTTATGCAGAACAGCTACTATGTTTCACTGTTCAAACATCTTGCAAGTTATGGGTATGTAGTAATTGCCCCGCAATTCCCGGATGTAAATCATCTTCAGCTTGGATTCGATCTTATCTTCTGTGCTAATTACATCAAATCACAAAATCAAAATGCTGATTCTAGATTTTATAATTTAATTGACACTACTAAAATTGGTTTGTCCGGTCATTCGATGGGCGGAGGGGCAAGTCTTCTCGCTGCTGCCAATGATACTTCCATAACAGTGGCAGCACCATTAGCAGCGTCAGAAACAAATCCATCAGCAATTTCGGTTATGAACCAAATACAAGGCGTTCTGTATCTGATATCGGCTCAGAATGATGGCATAACACCCGTAAATACAAACCAGCTTCCAATGTTTAACAATGCTTTGCCGGTTAAAGGTTTGCCAATAATCAAAGGTGGAAATCATACCAAATTTATGGATACGCGTATATGGGATTGGACGGATCCGAATGGGTATTTAACACCGGCTCAACAGCTTACAGCAACAAGGACATACCTTACAAGTATATTTAACTTATTTCTAAAAGAAGATACTACATATTTCAAATATGCCTTTGGGATTGAAGCACAGAATGATACTTCGATAATATTTCAGTATGAACTTAAACCTTTAGCGCCAAAATCATTCAACCTGATTTCACCGAAAGATACTTTAGTTGAGTCTGAAATTACATTCACCTGGAATTCAGTTTATTCATTGAACCTTTATGATGAAGTAAATTACGAATTGACTATTTCCACTGATGAGTTTTTTAGTAACATCATATTGTATTCAGGAAGTATATCCGATACTACATTTATTACAGAACTTCAGAACGGCGGCTATTACTGGAAGGTAAAAGCATCTACATCAGATTCAACTTTTACATACAGCAACACACTCAATTTTGTTGTAGATATTCCGACAGGCATAAATGAATCGCCATTTCAACTTTATGAATTCAGACTTGAACAGAATTATCCGAATCCTTTTAATCCTGTTACAAAAATTAATTATACAGTTCATTCAGTAGAGACGTTGCTTTACGATCAGTCCAAAGCTGATGCAACATCTCTACGAATTACATTAAAAGTCTATAACATATTAGGAAATGAAGTTGCTACACTTGTAAATGATGAACAGCCTCCGGGAAATTATGAAGTAGAATTTGATGGAAGAAATTTGTCCTCCGGTGTTTACCTCTATAAAATTCAGATTGGGGATAAAACACTGAGCCGTAAGATGATTTTAATGAAATGATTTTTTGCTTCTCTCTTTTATAATATTACGTTCTGTATGTATCCAGCAATTTCTCCGCAGCTAAAGTAGGTGTGATTCTATCGCTAATGATTTCTTCTTTAATTGAAGTTATAGCTTTCTGAACTTTTTCATTATTGTAAAATTCATCCTTTAATGTATCCTCAATCATTCTGAAGACCCACTCAATTGTCTGATCTTTCCTTCGTTTATCAAACACGCCGGATTCTTTGACAAGCTTTTCAAACTTCTGAATTACTTCCCACAATTCAGGAATTCCTTTTCCTGTTAATGCTGATCCGGTGTAAGCTTGCGGAGTCCACCCCTTCGTTGCCGGCTGAAGATAATGAAGTGCATTGTTATAATCGGCTTTTGCAATGTTAGCTTTCTTTTCATTATCACCATCAGCTTTGTTGATGAGGATTGCATCCACTAGTTCCATTATACCGCGTTTTATTCCCTGCAATTCATCACCGCCTCCGGCAATCAGAATAAGCAAAAAGAAATCAACCATAGAGCGGACAGTAACTTCGCTTTGTCCAACTCCGACGGTTTCGATAAGAATTATATCAAATCCGGCAGCTTCACAAATTGTAATTGTCTCCCTGCTTTTTCTTGTAACGCCGCCAAGTGTTCCGCCGGAAGGAGAAGGACGAATAAAACAATTTTTCTCTTTTGAAAGATTCTCCATTCTGGTTTTATCACCAAGAATACTTCCTTTGGTTACAGTACTGCTTGGATCAACAGTAAGTACAGCAACTTTATGACCTTGCTTTATAAGATACATTCCAAGTGATTCAATTAAAGTGCTTTTACCGGCACCGGGTACACCTGTAATTCCAATCCTTAACGATTTACCGGAGTGAGGAAGAAGCTTCTTTAAAACTTCCTGTGCAGTATCGTGATGAGATGGATTATTGCTTTCGATTAATGTAATTGTACGCGCAAGAATATTTCTATCGAACTTTAAAACACCAGTTACATAATCATCAACAGAAAGATGTTTACGTTTAAATTCACTTGAACCTGAACTTGATCTTGAACTTTGTGTCCCCTTTACAACTCGCACAGCAAATTCATCGCCAGCATTTTCTGGAGTCCAGTCAGGTTTGTATGTATTTGGTTTTTGTTTTTTCATATATGCAATTTAAGAATTATTCCCATGCCCATTTTTCGGGATTCCAATTATTCTTTGTTTTAGAATCGAATATGGGTTGGATGAAAGATTGGATGCGTAAAACAACCTCAGAAAATGTTTTATCACTTTGTAGTTTGTTACGATCAAGAAATGCTGACCAAAGTTTCTGGAAATTTTGATCATTCTTAAATTTATCTTGAAATATTCTATTGCTTAATGATAAATCTGTTGACCTATTATTAAATGTTGTACTTATTGCTTTAGAGATTATATCTTTCTTAAAATTATAATGTTCGGCAAAAAACAGGATATCATAAAAATCCTTCATTCTACTTGTTTGTAGCTGAAGTGATACAATTGCTTCAAACTTTTCAGCAATTGCCGTTTCGATAGAATACACTTTTAGTTTTGGTGCAGAGAAGTCTAGTAAAGTGGGAAATTCAATTTCTATTGGACCGGCAGTAATTTTATCACCGAATCCAATATCAAGCTGCATTCTTTCTCTGGAGTTCTCAAGATATACATAAAACTTAACTCTTACTCCTTTATAATCACCATCATCAGTTATATTCTCAGCCTCAACAGAATCGGGATCGAATCTTAATCCATCATCGGACTTAATGTTTAGGATTTCTTTAATCACTTCAACCAGATCATCAATCTCGTTTGGAATCTTTGAACCTAGAAAATCAATATCTCTGGTTGGACGGTTTCTGCTAATATTGTGAGCTATAAAAAGTAAAGCGCCTTTTAATATTAAATTATTTGAATAAATTGATTCTGAAAGACGATATAGAAATCTTTCCTGAACATACTGGCTAACTACACTTTGAAATTCTTTTCCATTTTGAGCCGAAATATTTCTCAATCTTTCTTTTACAGATGCGGCAACATTTTTTATTTCTTTTTTCTCTTTCAAGATAGTATTGCCTTTACCATCGGTTCAATTTTCCTTTTTACCCCACAAATTTCTGCGTACTCAATAAGCTTTGGAATATTCCTTTCTTTCCGATTTTGCAGATATGTCTTAAGTGATTCAACAGCAATATCATCACCTATCTTTTTCATATATCTAAAAAGATCACCAATTGTTTTTTCTTTATTGTAGATTCTTATAATTCCACTTTTTGTTTTTAGGGTTTCAATACCTGGTGAGTAATAGCTATCTGCAAAGTAATAAACTTTTATTGGTGGATAGCTAAGTACAAATTTATCGGTGTTATTTGGGACTGCAACATAAATTTCCGATGGATTAAATGTTGTTAGCTGATAATAACTTGCTGCTGAAAGCATGCAAATAACTGCCCGTTTATTAGCATGACAAACTTCAACATAGCTTTCATGTTCATCATGTTCATAATTTACAAGTTTGTATAGTCCAGGTTTTATTTTTTCAATTATGCCTTGCTGTATTGCTTTCGCAACATCGCGGGTTTGAATCCCTGAAGAGCGAAGCTCCATCATTTTTGCATATCCATTATTCTTTATAAATATTTTAGTAATTTTTTCCATAGTTCATAACTTGAATCGTTTACAAGGTAAATATAGCAAATTTACCTTGAAATTGATTCACCAAATAAAATTTATATTTGAGAATATGAGAGATAGGATAAATTGGGCGGATTAAATCAGTGTAAATCCGTCAAATCTGCGTCATCAGCGTTCTATTGCTCTAAAACCTCTCCTTCACCAATTCCATAATCTTAATTCCTGCGGCAGGAATTTTTGTGCCAGGACCAAAAATAGCCGAAGCGCCATGCTCATAAAGAAAATCATAATCCTGTGCAGGAATAACTCCGCCGCAAATTACAATTATATCTTCTCTTCCGAGTTTCTTAAGTTCTTCAACAAGCTGAGGCAAAAGAGTTTTATGTCCCGCTGCAAGTGAACTCATTCCAACAACGTGAACATCGTTTTCAACTGCCTGCTGTGCTGTTTCTTCGGGAGTCTGGAATAACGGACCAACATCAACATCAAATCCCATATCAGCATAAGCAGTTGCAACAACCTTTGCACCGCGGTCGTGTCCGTCCTGTCCCATTTTTGCAATCATTATTCTCGGACGGCGACCTTCCTGCTTAGCAAATTCATCCGTCATTTTGCGAACCTGCTCAAACAGTTCATCATCCTGAGCATATTCGCTGCTGTAAACTCCTGATATTGTTCTTGTCACGGCTTGATACCTTCCGCTTACTTTTTCAATTGCTGATGATATTTCTCCAAGTGTTGCCCGTGCTCTTGCGGCAACGATTGAAAGTTCAAGTAAATTTCCTTCTCCGGTTTCGGCACATTTAGTTAGTGCTTCCAGTGCATTTTGAACTTCTTCATTATTTCTGTTTTTCTTTACTTCATTCAGTCTTTTTATTTGTGATAATCTAACTGCTGTATTATCAACTTCCAATATTTCAATCGGATCTTCTTTTTCTAATCTGTACTTGTTAACACCAACTATAATTTCTTTACCTGAATCGATCCTTGCTTGTCTTCTTGCAGATGCTTCTTCAATTCGCATCTTCGGAATCCCGGCTTCAATTGCTTTTGTCATCCCACCATAAGATTCAACTTCAAGAATATGTTTCCATCCTTTTTTGAGAAGTGCGTCAGTCAATGCTTCAACATAATAAGAACCGCCCCACGGATCAATAACTTTGGTTATATAAGTTTCATCCTGAAGATAAAGTTGAGTGTTACGGGCAATTCTAGCAGAAAAATCTGTCGGTAATGCAATTGCTTCATCCAAGGAATTTGTATGAAGTGATTGTGTATGTCCAAGTGCCGCTGCCATTGCTTCAATGCAGGTTCTGATAACATTATTAAACGGATCCTGCTCAGCTAAACTCCAGCCGGATGTTTGCGAGTGAGTTCTTAACGACATTGATTTAGTATTTTTAGGATTGAATTGTTTAATCATCTTAGCCCAGATCAACCTTGCTGCGCGCATCTTCGCAACTTCCATAAAGTAATTCATTCCCTGTGCCCAGAAGAATGAAAGTCGCGGGGCAAATTCATCGATGTCCATTCCGGCTTTTATTCCTGTACGAACATATTCCAAACCATCGGCAAGAGTGTAAGCCATTTCAAGATCAGCAGTAGCACCGGCTTCCTGCATATGATATCCTGAAATGGAAATGCTGTTAAACTTAGGCATATTCTTCGCAGTGAACTTGAATATATCAGCAATGATCTTCATTGACATTTCAGGAGGATAAATGTAAGTGTTGCGAACCATATACTCTTTTAGAATATCATTCTGGATTGTTCCGGTGAGCTGTTCGTGTTTCACGCCCTGTTCTTCTGCTGCGGCAATGTAGAATGCAAGAACCGGAAGCACCGCACCATTCATAGTCATCGAAACAGACATTTTATCAAGCGGAATCTGATCAAACAGGATTTTCATATCAGCGATTGAATCGATTGCAACACCTGCTTTTCCAACATCGCCAACTACTCTTGGATGATCGGAATCGTAACCGCGATGAGTAGCGAGATCGAATGCAACAGAAAGTCCCATTTGTCCCGCAGCAAGATTTCTTCTGTAAAAAGCGTTGCTTTCTTCTGCAGTAGAAAATCCAGCATACTGTCTAACAGTCCATGGACGTTGAACATACATTGTTGAATATGGCCCGCGCAGAAAGGGAGGAATGCCTGAAAGATAATCAATATGTTCGCAGTCTTTTATATCTTCTTGAGTGTAAAGTGGTTTAACAGGAATCTGCTCCATAGTTTCCCAGATAAAATCCTCAACAGATTTTCCTGTTTCTGATTTGAATTTTTCTTCCCACTCTTTTTTTGTGATTTGTTTGGATGATAAATCAAGTTTTATGTCTTTGAAGTTTGGTTTCATAGTTTTCTCAATTTTTTTAGAACAATGGAACGCTGATGACGCAGATTAAGCAGATTTACGCTGATTTAATCTGTGTACTTCCGTTACATCAGTCTAATCAGTGTACAATAGTTTTATTTTCTTTATTAAATTGCTGAGTATCTGATATGCATCTGCACCGAGATAAATAAAATCATCAACTCCGGATTTTTTGTGTTCTTCAACCTGATCTTTTGGATAACCGGCGAGTATCACAACTATATCTTTAGATTTTTCTTTAATACCCTTTAGAAACAATGGAACAAGTTCGGGATATGCATCATCCGTCGAACAAATAACAACCGCTTGTGCTTTTGATTCAAATGCTGATTTAACAGCTTCATCAGTCGAATTGAATCCATTTGGATAAACAACTTCAAATCCGCCAACTTCAAAAAATGCTCTTGAAAAATCAGCACGGGCTTTAAATTGTTTTATTGTACCCATCGTTGCCAAAAATACTTTTGGCTTACTACCGGTTTTCTTTCTAAATTTTTCAGAAGCAATTCTTAACTCTTCAAACATTTCTGCAAGTCGGAATTGTTTAAGTGGCTGCACAGAAATTCCTTTTTCAGCCGATGCACGAACTGATCTTGATATTTCACCAAGTGAAGCGCCATCCAGATAAGCATCAACAGCGTAATCAATCAACTCATAAGATTTTGTATCAGTAATTTTCTGGAGCTTCTCAAGTATTCCCGTATGTTTCAGATCGTCACCGGTTATTCGGTACTTCTGAATATATTCAACGCGTTTTTTATAAACAGAGGCAAGATCAGGTTCTTTAATCTCCATCAACTCTTCTTTTGGATTTGCGTACATATTTGTACCAACAAGAACAGATTTACGTTTAGCAAAATCTTTTTTCTTTGCATCAGCAACTTTGTCGATTTCTTCCTTTACAAATCCTGATTGAATTGCTTTCAGCATTCCACCTTTGCCTTCAACAGTTTGGAATAATACCCACGCAGCTTTTGCAATATCATCAGTAAGCTTTTCTACAAAGTAAGAACCTCCGGCAGGATCAATAACCTGATCGAGGTGAGATTCTTCTTTCAGAATAATTTGTGTATTTCGGGCAATTCTTCTTGAGAAATTTTCAGAGTGATTAAATGATTCATCAAAAGGATTTGTATGAATTGAATCAGCTCCGCCGACAATTGCAGAAAATGCTTCTGTGGTTGTACGCAGCATATTCACATAAGGATCAAAATAAGTTTGATTGAACTCAGTTGTTTTACAGTGAATAAACATTTTCCGATTTTGTTCCGGGATTCCATACGCTTCAAGAATTTTACTCCACAACATTCTTGCTGCACGAAGTTTTGCAACTTCCATGAAGTAAAATGAACCTACGCCAAATGTGAATTTGATTCTCTTTGCAGCATCATCGGCTTTTAATTTGCGATCAATCATTTCATTTAAGTATTCAACTGCAGTTGCCAGGGTAAATGCCAATTCCTGCACAGCATTTGCACCAGAATTATTAAACGCTAATCCACTCACTCCAATTGTTTTTAATGCAGAGTTTGATTTTATCATTAACTCAGTTGCTAATTTCATTTCATCAAAAATCTGATTTAATGAAACTGGTAGATAGCCTCTGGTGAGAAGATATTCATAAGGATCAGAAGTTATTGAACCTTTAATGTTCATCAGACTTGTTCTTGTTTCATCAGCATAGGCTTTGAAAAGCAGAGTGACCGGAAGGGCAGAGAAGCCTCCTTTTATATTAATCGGTTGTGCTGTGAGATCAATATCATTAAACAGAACCTGCATTTTCCTTACACCGGAAATAGATAATCCATCTTTTCCTACTTCTCCGGCTGTAGATTGATCAGCATCCAAACCAAGCTGAGTCGGATTATCCAAAAAAATACTTATTGAGTTCAATCCTCGTTGAAGATCATATCTTATAACTTCATTTAATTTTTCGGGCAAAGCCTGATTGTACTCTTGTGCAATTTCCCAGGTTTTACCGTTAAATCCTGCAGCAGCATTTCCACGCAGATAATTTTCAAAGCCTGGTAAATCATTTAATTGTGGTAAGTCTTTAGTATCAATTGATGTGTATAAAGGTTGAAGAGTTATTTCTTCATAAGTTTTAGTAAAAAGCTTTTTATCGAATGATTCGCCCTTCAAATCTTTTTCAACCTGCTGCTTCCATTCCTCATACGATGGAGCAGGAAAATCTTTTTTAAGATCGGGTTTATCACCAAGTTTAACTTCATTTGTCATAAGTTGACTCCGGAATTCATAAAAAATGTCGGTTCAAAATTACTAAAAAATTAACGTATTTTATTGTGGTTTTTACAACTATTCTGATAAAGATGTAAGTTATTAATACTTTTATATCGGTTAGTTATGATTTTGTTTAACTAAAAGTTTAGCCACTAATTTCACTAATTATAACTAAAAATGAGAACTTTTTTATCCAGGATATTTTATATACTCTCCGTTGCAGGATTTGCATATTGCCTTTACAATGCTGCTTTAGCAGTTAGTCTGATATTTCAAAAAAGCAGTGAAACTGAAGGACCAATTTATCAGGGCTCAAAAGATTTTATCTATATATCGGCTTTAAGTTTTTTAGCCGGATTTATATTATACATGCTCGGCAGGAAGATTTCGAAAGCAGGTTAAGATCTTAAAGTATAGACTTCCTTAACCATTGAACTACTATTTGATAATCGGTAGCATCATCTCTCAGTCTTAATCTATACTGCTTGTTTTGTATTTTACTTTCTAAGTCTTATTTTCCCCATACACTTCAGGAGCATTTGAAAAAGGTTATATTAGAGTTTAATGATCCCCATACAATCAACATATGGTGCTATACTTCTATACTTTCTCTGGTTATCATCTTTAGCTTTTCCGCAAATGAATGATTTCCGGGTAGATCGTTTTACAGTTGATCAAGGTCTTTCACAAAACCAGGTTCAATATATTACTCAGGACAGCAAGGGTTTTATCTGGATTGGAACACAGAACGGATTAAACCGGTTTGATGGATATAATTTTAGAGTTTACAGACACAATCCCCAAAACATAAATAGCTTAAGCGACTATCCGGTTCATTGCATAACAGAAGATCCATATGGTTTTTTGTGGATAGGGACAAGAGATGGATTAAATCGATTTGATCCAAGAACTGAAAAGTTTGTTCACTTTCATCATGACCCCGAAGATGAAACGACCATCAGCAATAATGTGATCTGGTCAGTAATGATAGATAGGAAAAAGAATGTGTGGATAGCAACTCGTTCCGGATTGAATAAATATCTACCAGAAAAAAACTCATTTGAAAGATATTATTTCGGCGGCAATCCATCCGATCCTTCTCAAACAAATATTACATCTGTTGCAGAAGATAGTAAAGGATATTTCTGGATATCAACTGTCAGCGGATTAAGAATGTTTGATCCTGCAACCGGTGAATTTAAAATATTCAGTAATAGCCCTTCAAAACCAAGACTATTGCTGTCCAATAGAATTATTACAATGTATCTGGCTACAAAAGATGTATTATGGATTGGCACATCGGTCGGGCTGAACAGTCTGGATCTTAATACTTTAGATATAGAAAATCCTGTCTTTAAGGCACATCAGTTAAATAAAAATTTATCTGATTTACCGGATAGCTTTCAAATCAGAAAAATTGGTGAAGATAGTGAAGGTAATATTCTTGTTGGCACTGTTGAGTTTGGATTATTGAGGCTGAACGTTGTAAATGGCAATGTTGACAGAATAGAAAATAAGATACAAGGTGCAATTACAAGAAATATCAGCGCAGTATTTAATGATAAGAGCGGAGTCTTATGGATTGGTACTGATGGAGGAGGTTTATTCAAAATTATTTCAACACCAACAAAATTCTTTGCTATATTTTTCAACAGTTCTGAAAGTTTTTCTGAGGAACTTGTTGTAAGCTCAGTTTTGATTGACAGATCAGGTACTCTCTGGATTGGAACGGACAAGTATGGAATCTTTAAAACGCCTTTAAAGGCGATTCTTAATGGTTTAAATAGTATTGATGTTAATAATGCAGATCAGCAGCTTTTAAAACTTACAGATAAAAAAAATGTAACTGCACTTTTGGAAGATCGTTCAGGAAATATCTGGATCGGAACATATGGAAGAGGTGTAATCAGATATAACCCTTCAACGAAGTCTTATAAAAGTTATGTTGATGTTCAGCCAAACTATGGTGGTCTCAGAAGTTTTTATATAAATTCTATTTATGAAGATGTCAATCAGGATATCTGGATTGGCACTGGGACATCAGGAATAATGAAGCTGGATAAAAATAGAGATGAATTTATTACTATAGAATTATCTCAGATTAATTATTCTGCTGCTGGGAAAGAAGTCCATTGTATAATCGAAGATAAAAAAAACAATTTGTGGTTCGGAACTACACTGGAGGGATTGTATTTCTATGATCGCAATAATAACTCAATTGTTCAATTCAAACATGAACATAAAAATCCTCAATCAATTAGTTCAAACAGAATTAATTCATTTTATAAAGATGATCAAGGCAATTTATGGATAGCAACTTTTGGAGGCGGATTAAACAGATATAATGATGAAGACAAATCGTTCACCCATTTTAGTACGGATAATGGATTACCAAGTAATATTGTCTGGGCTGTTCTTCAGGATGATCAGAAATCATTTTGGTTAAGTACAGATAAAGGTTTATGCAAATTCGATCCGGAAAATCTAACTGCTAAAAATTATGATCAAAGTGACGGGATTGCATCAAATGAGTTTTCAGTCAGAACAGCAGATAAGTACACTGCATCTCAGATTATTATTTTTGGCGGTAAAAACGGCTTAACATTATTTAATCCTTCAAAAATGATTGATGACAAAACACTCCCTGCAATTGCGTTAACTGACTTTAAAATATTAAACAGATCAGTTGATATCAACGAAACAGGTGATCGGTATATGATAAATCATATAAGTTATGCTGATAAAATACATATTCCGCATCAGGACAATGTTATCTCATTTGAATTTGCAGCACTTCATTTTGTTAATCCGGAAAGGAATCGGTACGCATATAAACTTGAAGGCTTTGATAAAGAATGGATTTATTCCGGCAGCAGGAGATTTGTCACTTATACAAATCTTGATCCGGGTAAGTATATACTCAAAATAAAAGCGACAAACAGCGATGGTGTTTGGAATGAAGATGGAATATCATTAACAGTAATTGTTGACCCGCCCTGGTGGCAGTCCTGGTGGGCATATATTTTATATGCGGTTTTTATTGTGTCCATACTTTATTCTCTTCGTCAATATGAAATGAAAAGAGTTAAGTTGCGTAATGAACTTCAGCTTAAAGATTTTGAGGCAAAAAAATTACAGGAGGTTGATCAACTGAAGTCTCATTTCTTTGCAAACATCTCTCACGAATTCAGGACTCCCTTGACTCTTATATTAGGACTTTTACAAAAATTTGAATCAAAGACATCTGATAAAAACGATCTTGCAGATTATGGTATAATGAAGAGGAATGCTGTCAGATTACTTCAGTTAATTAATCAATTACTAGAGCTATCAAAAATAGAATCGGGAAAATCTAAATTATCAGCTTCTGAAAGTGACATTGTAAAATTCACAAAAAGAATTTTTGTTTCATTCGCCTCATATGCTGAGCAAAAGAATATAAAACTCCGGTTCAACGGTAAAAACATTAATGAAGAAACTAGTGAAGGTATAAGTGTCTTTTTCGATAAGGATAAGATGGAAAAAATTATTTCCAATCTCATATCTAATGCGGTAAAATACACCCCGGCAGACCATGAAATTGATGTGAAAATATTTTCGGAGGATAATTGCTCCCAAATTAAGGTTATTAATACCGGAGTAACTATTTCAAAAGCAGATTTGTCTCATTTGTTCGATCGTTATTATAAAGTACACAGAGCTGAAAGCGGAATGTTTGAAGGAACCGGAATCGGGCTTGCACTTGTTAAAGAACTAGTTGAACTTCATAAAGGAACGATATCAGTTATAAGTGAATATGATGTGACCGAGTTCATTGTGAAAATTCCTCTTGGTAAAGCGCATCTTAAATCCGATGATGTTCTGCCTGATACCATTGTTGATACCGACGATGATAGTTTTGTATATATCGAAAATGAAATAGCGGAAGAATTATCGCTAGAAGATTTTTCAACCGGTTCAAATTCAGGAGATGAAATAATTCTTGTAGTAGAAGACCATATTGATCTCCGAAAATATATAAGGGAAACTCTAACAGACACATACCAGGTAATTGAATCATCCAATGGAAAAGAGGGACTTAATAAAGCATCAGACATAATCCCTGATTTAGTTATCAGTGATGTTATGATGCCCGAAATGGATGGTTACACATTCTGCAGGAAATTAAAAGCCGATGAAAGAACTAATCATATTCCTGTAATTCTGCTTACAGCAAAAGCTGCAACTGAAGATAAACTTGAAGGGCTTGAACTGGGTGCTGATGACTATCTTATAAAACCTTTCAATCCGGATGAATTAAAACTGCGTGTAAGAAATCTGATCCGGATAAGAGAAGAGTTAAGACAGAAGTTTACTTCCGAAATGGTTCTTAAACCTGCTGAAGTAATTGTACCATCCTCTCAGGTTCAGTTTATGGAAAAAGTAAAGAGAATTATTGAAGCTAATATGGAGAACGAAAATTTTGGAGTTGATAAACTCGCCGATGAAGCCGGGATGAGCCGATCACAACTTCACAGAAAACTAAAGGCAATTACAAATCATTCGACAACAGAATTTATAAGAAACTTCCGTCTTCAAAGAGCTGCTCAACTGATTTTACAGAATTCAGGAAGTATGGCTGAAATAGCATATAAGGTAGGATTTAACAGTCAGGCATACTTCAATAAATCATTCCAGGAATTATTTGGTTGTTCACCCTCAGAATACAAAAGAAAGTAATAAGCAAAATTATAATTTTATTAAAAGAATATATCAATGAAAGCTTTTGTTACAATCTGGACTTATAATGTTATTCCGGGAAAAGAAAAACAGTTTGAGGAATTATACGGTAATGAAGGTGCATGGGTGAAACTATTCCGAAAATATCCTGATTATCTAAAAACCGAATTACACAAAGATTTGAAAATATCTTCCCGGTATGTAACTATAGATTATTGGAAGTCCAGGGAGGCTTATTATGAATTTCGCAAAAGTGAAATCAAAACTTTTAAAGAAATAGATAAAATCGGTGAAGAACTTACCGAATCTGAAATAAAAATAGGAGAATTTCTACTGATTGAATAACTGCCATTGCTGTTCAAAAAAATTTCGTAACTAAATTAAAATTTAGAATAGATGCTGATTTTCAAATAGTGATGGCTTTGCCACAACTGAATTTTATTCGCTTGAAAATGAAACCCTATTTCGTCACTACGTGACTAATAATTTTTTGCGGTTATTCTGTTCTAGAAATATTTTGTCCCTATCGGGACAAAAAACCTCTAAGTTTTCAGTGAAAAAATCATTTTAAATAGTCCCTTTAGGGACTGAATATTTATAGAATATTTAACGATCTCTAATTCAAAGTCCCGTCAGGGACGAAATAAATTAAGAGATTTTGGACAGATATGATAACTGCAGGTTATAATCATATTTATCCGGTTTAATTCCCTCTGATTTTATTAAAAAATTATAATTTTCAGACTCATACAACAATAGTGTAAACAAATGCAACAATGGTTAAAACAGCTCAAATCCAGCTTTTCTCCCCGCAACAATTCTTAAAAACTTTGCATCAATTCTGAAATCCTTCGCCTTCATTAAAGATTAAGTTTGCTACCGAAATTTCTGCCGGTTTTTGCTGTCTGTAAATTAAAAGTCTCGCAGCCGGGAAATTAAAAACAAATAAATAATCATTAACAAACAAAAAGGAGGATGATATGAAACGTCATCTGGTTTTTTTATATGGAGTGATAAGCTACTTCATATTCTTTGGGGTGTTCTTATATCTGCCGGGATTTATGGGCAATTTTATAGTTCCCAAATCCATTGATTCACCTGCTTCAGGTCCATTTGGTGAAGCACTTTTAATTAATGCAGGGCTGCTAGCCCTATTTGCAATTCAGCACAGTGTTATGGCTCGTAAAGGCTTTAAGGATAAGATTACTAAAATTATTCCTCAGGCAGCTGAGCGAAGTACTTATGTGCTGTTCTCGAGTATTGCTGTAATTCTGTTATACTGGTTGTGGCAGCCAATGGGTGTCGCTATATGGAATGTTCAGGATCCAACATTGCAATTAATATTAAATGGATTGATGATGATCGGGTGGCTCATAGTTCTGGTTACTACTTTTCTTATTAACCATTTCGATCTTTTCGGTTTAAGACAAGTTTGGTTATTCTGGAGAAAAAAAGAATATAAGCCATTAGGTTTCGTTACTCCCGGTCCCTACAAAGTTATCAGACATCCGTTATATCTTGGATGGTTGATAATGTTCTGGGCAACACCCGTGATGACAATAGCACATCTGTTATTTGCTATTGCTACCACAGCTTATATTTTTATAGCAATAGTTCTCGAGGAGAAAGATTTAGTCAGAGAGCATGGGAAAAAATACATCAATTATAGAAGAAGTGTTCCGATGATTTTTCCTATCAGTAAAAAATCCAAAACTGCCAAGCCTGCTTTTGGTGAAGCAGAATAATTTATAATAACCGGCTGCAGACTCTCAATAGTCTGCAGCTAATAATTTTTAAGGAAATTATATGAGAGCAATTGAAGCAACATTAGAACGTTTATCCGCAAGGAATTTTCTGGTAAGGTTTTATAAATATTATATAATTGACAGTATCCTGATTGTTAAGCGCGAAGGATTTAAGTCACTATTAAAAAAAAGAGGCTGGAAAGTTTTTGCTGTAATAGTTGCATATTACACAGTTAGAGATACAATTTTGTATATTCTGGTACCATATCTCATTGCACGAGGAATTCTCTAATCATCAACAAAGTTCTTAAAGGAGTTTAAATGTTCGAAAGTAGAAATTATTCAATTGATAATAATGAAGTAATGAAAATGGAAAATGGTCCTTACCCTGATTCCGAGGATGAAAGATTGAATCAATTAGACGATCTTTTGTTCCTGACGAAAGGTTATGGAATGGATTACTTTAACAATCTCAATAATAGAAAAGTTTATCCGACAAAAGATGCATTGAACTCATTAAATCAATTTTATGAATCAATGCCAGATAATTCCGTAGATCCTTCATCTGCAATTGAAATGCTGCACAAAATTGGGTCACCCGGAACCACAGCGAGTGCGGGAAGGAGATATTTTGGATTTGTTATTGGCGGTGCTCAACCAGCAGCTCTGGCTGCAAATTGGTTGGCTGGAGTGTGGGATCAAAATACAGGTCTTGAAGTAACCTCGCCGGTTTCGGCTGTTATTGAGGATGTAGTATCACAATGGCTGGTTAATCTTCTTCCTGTTTCTAATAAATCAGTTGCAGGTTTTACAAGCGGTGTAACTATGGCAAATCTGACCGGACTTGCTGCAGCAAGGCACAACATATTAAAGAAACAAAATTGGGATGTCGAAAGTCGCGGTTTATACGGTGCGCCCGAAATAAAAGTTGTTATCAGTGAAGAAGCACACGGGAGCTTGTTAAAGGCATTAAGTCTTCTGGGATTTGGAAGGGATAGAGTAATAAAAGTTCCTGTTGATGCACAGGGAAGAATGCGTGTAGGAAAATTTCCATCAGTGGATGAAAATACAATAGTTTGTTTACAGGCTGGTAATGTTAATACCGGTTCGTTTGATCCAGCCGAACATATAATCCCATTTGCAAAGGCTATGGGTGCCTGGGTACATGTTGATGGCGCATTTGGATTATGGGCTGGTGTTTCACCA
The DNA here is from genome assembly GCA_964639355.1 of uncultured Ignavibacteriaceae bacterium. GTDB lineage: Bacteria > Bacteroidota > Ignavibacteria > Ignavibacteriales > Ignavibacteriaceae > JAGXRK01. The sequence goes on along the minus strand of CAZXCP010000001.1, from coordinate 114,898 downwards.
AAATACTCTCATCTTGCTAAAGGTTTTGAAGATGCCGACTCTTGGGCAACCGATGCGCACAAATGGTTAAACGTACCGTATGATTCAGGAATAATAATTTGTGCTAATAATGAAGACCTGAAAGCTTCAATGGCAATGTCCGGTTCATATCTTGATCAGACCGGAGCAAGGATACCATATCTGTTTACACCTGAACTTTCAAGAAGGGCGCGAGGAATTGAAATATGGGCAGCATTAAAAACTTTAGGGAAAGCGGGTTTGTCAGAGCTTATAGAAAGAACGTGTCATCTGGCCGAGTTATTTTCTCTAAGATTAAAAGCAGCAGGTTTTCAAATATTAAATGATGTTAAAATTAATCAGGTACTTGTTTCATTTGGGAATAATGACAGAACTGAAAAAATTATTAAAGCCATTCAGGAAGATGGTACATGTTACTGCAGCGGAACTTTATGGAAAGATCAATCAGCAATGCGTATTAGTGTCTCATCGTGGGCTACTACCGAAGATGATATTAATCTGAGTGCAGATGCTGTTATACGAATCGCAAACTCATTTAAAGAATAGGGCAAAATAAATTATTTATGAACATTTTCGGAAAACTAAATAATTCAATGGATGACCAGGATGAAGTAAAGATAAATCCGCTTACTTTATCTTTTAGTTCGGATATAATGAATGAATCCTTTTCCATTTATCAAGCAACAAAAGCATTGAGGGTGTTCCGGTTATCAATATTACTTGCAATAGTTATTTATATAGTTTTTGGATTTATCCAATCGATTATCTTAAGTAATCCGGCTGACAGTATTACTATAATAAGAGTATTTGGTATCGTATTCTTTATATCATTTTATTTTTTGAGTTTTACTTCTTACTTCACGCAGAATTATCAGAAGTTTGTAACCCTCTTTATAATCGGAGGTGGAATAAATGTTATACTCATTACTATTGCGGGTGAAAATTTCTTATATGTAGGTCTTATACTTGCACTGATATATGCTCATAGTCTTTTGAGAATGAAGTTTATTAATGCAACCTTGTCAACCTGGCTGCTTGTCGTTACATATTTAATAATTTCTCTGAGTTCTGATGTTCTTACGGTTTCACAAAATATAAACAGCGCATTCTTTTTATCATCTGCTAACATACTTGGAATGTTCGCCAGCTACGGAATTGAATTTTATATGAGAAGTGAATTTTTAAAAACTCATCTTTTAAAACAGAAAAGTAAGGAACTCGAATCAGAATACAGAAGAAAAAGTGATGAACTTGAAGCTGCCCGGCAAATTCAACTTTCAATGATTCCACAAGTTCTTCCCGAACATCCTAATCTTGATATAACAGTTTGTATGTGTACCGCCTCTGAAATTGGCGGGGACTATTACGATTTCCATCTTTCAGAAGATAACACTTTAACTTTTACTATCGGAGATGCTACTGGGCACGGGGCACAAGCCGGGGCAATGGTTACCGCTATTAAAACTCTGTTTTCCAATTATGCTCCTTATATGGAGATAACGGAATTTCTTAAAAAGGCTAATCATTTTATTAAGCAAATAAAGCTTCCAAAATTATTTATGTCACTTGCTGTAGGAAAAATCAGGAGCGATATTCTTGAAGTATCCGGAATAGGATTACCCCCACTTCTGATTTTCAGAGCTAAAGATGGATTAGTTGAAGAAATTCCGCTTAAAGGTATGCCACTCGGAAGCTTTATGAACTTTCCATTTATAAAACGAAAAATAAGATTATTTCCAAATGATATTTTAGTGTTTATGACTGACGGACTGCCTGAACTTTTTAATGTTGATCAGGAGATGTTCGGGACTCAGAAAATTAAAGATATAGTAGCTTCTAACTCGTCCGCATCAGCACAGGAAATTTTACAAAAAATAAATAATCAGGCATTATTATGGAATTCAAATCATCAACAGGATGATATGACTATAATGATCATGAAATCAATAGTTCGTAGTTATATGAGAAATGAATCGATTACAAGAAAACCGGCTATGGAATTGTTGAAAACATCGTAAACCGAAAATTCCCAGCTTATTCTGGATAGAATAACAGAGCAAAAAAAAACCGTCATTCGTTTTATCAAATGACGGTTTGGATAATCTAAGCCGGAGGATTCCAGGTTTCGTGTATTAGTTTCCTGTCTTTAAGCAAACCATTTTTTACATCTTTAACATTGGTTACGGTTCTGTTCAGAAGTCCGTATAAGTTATCAACGTATAGACGCATTACTTCATAATCCTGTCCGGATGGAATATTCTCGATAGCTTCTATCATATCAAGATATATTTTATCGAGAATTTTTATTTCCGGTTCAAACAACAGTTCTTCTTTTTTTTCTTTCATAGTACCCCTGACAATAATTAGTGAATGATTAAATTAAAAAGTACTTAAGTGCACTTCATCAATCAGCGTTAAAACAGAATTAATTTTTTCAATTTTTGTTTTGGGATAAATTTCATCCGGCTTCATTTCGAGTGCTTTCTGATAATAAGATTTTGCTTCAGAATATTTTTTATCCTGCAAATATTTATCAGCTTTGCTTATGCTTTCATTATAGGCTAATTCTTTATCCACATTAATTTTTACCATTTTAAGTTTATCACCGGATTCTTCAACAATCATTCTCTTAAATTCTTCAGGATAACCTATGTTTTTGGGCTGGAAAAATTCATCCTTCGCAATTCCATCTATATTCTTCAGAATCAGATCTTCACCCAGTTTCCGCCATGTTTTATAAGTTTTTTCAGCCGAGGCAAGCGAGTACTCAGTTAAATATTTAATTGCTTCGCCTCTCGAATTTTTTAATAGTGAAAGAGCTGTAGCATCAATAGTTTCCTGTTGAGCGAGAAATTTACCTTCAAGATCATTTTGTACTCTTTGAACATCATTTATTACAACAGAGAATCTTGGATAAGCCCAGTTGGAAACAAAATTGAATACCCAGAATGCTGAATCCCAGGTGAACTCAGATAAAGAACCAACACCTTTAGCAAAATTTTCAGGAGCTTTTGTCATTGAAGCATACATTGGAGTATAAACTGTAAAATAAGTGTCGTCAACACCGAACCATAATACACCTCCAACCTCTCTTGGCAGATGCGAACGAGCTTGTGAAACGAAAGAAAATCCGGTTTGTGCAGTTGAAATCGGTCGCTCATTAAAATATTGATTACCTTCAAATTCCCAAACCAATGGTCTGGCTCTGTATGGCATTTCATAAGGACCTGCAGCCACTCCGGTAGTCATATCGAGTTCGGTTCCCTGGTAGTGATCACGCATTAAATGCATTACATCGTGGACAGAAAGTTTTCTGTCTGGCTTAATATAAAGCGGCATCCTCTCAAGATTCTCTCCGCGAATGTAGGAAATATATTTATCCATTTCGGAGTTGCATCTTCTGAATAAAGACCAGACCCGAGCATCACAAAATCTTATCTTTCCAAAATCAATTGGAGCATAAGCATCTGAAAAACTGAACTCAGAATCTTTACCGCTGAAGTAACCTTTTTCACGTGCAAAGGAAATTACATCCGGTGAGTAGATTGCCTTATCAGGATCATTTAAAGGAAAAGTAGTTATACGGGCGTGATTTGCGTGTCCGGATATGTATCCATCAGGAATTTTAACAGCAACCCACACAGCACCTTTGTTACCCTCACCTTTACCTATCATTTCAAGAATCCATGCTTCATTTGCATCTGCAATAGAAAATGATTCACCCGAACTGTAATAACCGAATTCAGCAACAAGATCGGTCATCACTTTCATAGCTTCGCGTGCAGTTTTTGATCTTTGTAAGGCAATGTACATCAAACTGCCGTAATCGATAATACCTTCTTTATTTCTAAGTTCACTCCTACCACCAAATGTTGTTTCACCAATTACAACCTGGTGTTCGTTCATATTTCCAACAACATTATAAGTAACAGAAGCCTGCGGAATACTTCCAAGATATTTACCTGTATCCCACTCATAAATATCAAGCATTGCACCGTTCGGATAAACTGCAGCAGGAAAATGGTAAAGCTCACCGTAGAATCCGAATGAGTCGGCGGTATAAGTAACCATTACAGAACCATCGGTGCTCGCGCCTTTAGTAACAATAAAGTTGGTGCAGGCTTTACCGGATTCTGAAAATAGAAATCCAAATGCGATAACAGTTGTTATTACAAATTTCTTAATCATAATTATTCCTTCTGTTGGTTAATACATCATAAAAATTTTGGTTTCAAGATAACAAAATCCAGGGGATTGAGGAATGAAAATCGTCCACACTGTTTCGATTTTAGTTGTTAGAGTCAAGTTCTTTCTGTTTTACATTATGCGAAGCCTCTGAAATTATTTTTTGGGTTTCGGACTCCTATCTTTCTAATATGGATGAAATCAGATTAAAGATATCATGTTCCAGGATTGCTGAAATTAAGATTCACCTGGATTACTTCCGTTTAAAAAATAATTACTTTCATGTGATTCAATTTCCTTCGAATTTTATTGTTAATTCTTTGAAAATAGCGAAAAAACCAAGTTATTATTGATAAATCTGCAGTAGTTATGGAAATACTTGACATTATCAAATTAATAATTTAACTTTGTTCGGAAATCGAACAAAGTTTTTATTCTATTCAATTTTACAGGTAATTCTTTTGCACAATAAACTGCAACCATTTAGAAAGTAATAAATGCTTTTCAGGATACTGCATAAGAAGCAAATCGACATTCCTATTCCCGGGATAGCGATTAACTACAAATCAGTTCTGCGTATTCAAAACTCCTCATCTTTAAATTCAAATCAGTACATAATTCTTAATCAAATAATATCAAAAAGCTCTAATACTGTTTTCAATAATAAAAATTACTTATACACACTGTTAGGAGGTTTTTATGACCTTTAGTCAACTGAAACCGAAATGGTTTTTTCTAATTATTTATCTGTTTCTATTAAGCTTTACAAGTTCTATTGCACAAGTAAATCAGATTAAAATTGTTCAGGACGAAAAAGGTGCGAAGTTAGTTGTAGATGATAAGGACTTTATAGTAAACGGAATGAATTGGGATTATTTCCCGATTGGTACAAACTATACTTATAGTCTTTGGACACAGCCTGATGATTTTATCAGAAGGGCTCTGAATAGTGAAATGTCTCTTCTTCGAAATATGGGAGTAAATGTAATTCGTGTTTATACCGGAATTCAACCTAAATGGATTGAATACATTTACAAGAATTTTGGAATATACACAGTCCTTAATCATTCATTCGGGCGTTATGGTGTTACAGTTGATGGGGTTTATATTCCAAATACCGACTATGCTGACCCAAAAACAATCGCCCAGCTTTTAAAAGAAGTAAATGCTCTCGCTCAAGAATTTCAGGATGTTCCAGGTCTGTTAATGTACCTTTTGGGAAATGAAAATAATTATGGTCTGTTTTGGGGTGGAGCTGAAACAGAAGACATTCCGGTTGGCGAAACTCTTGAATCTGTTAGAGCAAAACACATGTATAAACTCTTCAACGAAGGTGTTCTCGAGATTAAAAAATTCGACACTAATCACCCTGTATCAATATGTAATGGTGATTTACTTTTTATCGACATCATTGCCGAAGAGGTTAAGGATATGGATGTATTCGGTGTGAATGCATACAGAGGTGTTTCTTTTACTGATCTGTTTGATAAGGTTAAAGAAAAATTGAATGTTCCATTACTCTTTACTGAATTTGGTTCCGATGCTTTTAATGCGCTGGAAATGCGTGAAGATCAATTAATGCAGACCAGATATAAGCTTGCAAACTGGAAAGAAATATATCAACACGCTTATGGCAATGATAAAACAGGCCTTTCACTTGGTGGTATGACTTTCCAATTTAGTGATGGCTGGTGGAAATATTTGCAGGAAAGTAATTTAGATGTGCATGACACACACGCATCATGGTCTAATGGTGGTTACGAAGAAGATTATATTGAGGGTGAAAATAATATGAATGAAGAGTGGTTTGGTATCTGTGCCAAAGGTCCAACTCTTGCAAGCGGACACTATGATTTATATCCCCGTGCCGCATATTATGCACTTATGGATGTTCATAAGATCAATCCACTCGATGAAAAAGTTAGTGCATCTGTCATTGCAAAAATGATAGGTGAATTAAATCCAATGGAATATGTACTAAAAGCACGAGGTGATAAAGCCGCATTACAGACTACCCGCTTGAGCGTTGTTCGTTTAAGTGGTTTACGTTTTGAACTTGAGACATATAGCACCGGAGGAGATAAGATAACCACCCCAACTGATAGGACAGAAACAGCTACGCAATACCCTGCATTTCTGGGATTTGATCACAAGCAATCTTTTTATGCTCAGTTAGAATCTCAACCAGCAGCAAACATTACTGGCAAAGTTGCAATAAATGTTTTGGGTAATGTTCCAGTTAATCCGATTGATGAAATATTTTATGAGAACAGAGGACGTCCAAAAACTGTATTAACAACAGACGATCAACTTACTCTTCAGGATATAGACCGTATAAAAGTTTACAGTGCTAGTGTTTCCTGGGATCATTCCTGGTTTAATCTGGATGCTTTTTATAGAACCGGTCATTATCACTGGGGCTATGAAGGTGACTTTTTTGGTCTGTACCCCGAGGCTAACTATGGTCCAAACATAGATATTTACAATGCCAACGCACCTCTTGGATTTGAAATTGCCGGTAAAAAACAACTCGAAGGATTGAAACTTGCTTTTGGACCTGAACTTTGGTGGGGAGCTAATCCGGCTATTTTATTGAAGTACAGCAGAAGTGTTGGTCTTCTGAAAATTACAGGAATTTTTCACGAAGATTTGGATGAACAAGGTGAGGCAGTTAGTTCCTTTGCAGTTCCTCTTCCACCAACAAGAAGAGCAACATTACACCTTGCCGCCAAATATGGTGTGTTTGGATTCGAAGTAGGTGGTATCTGGTCAGGCAGTACAAAAAAAGGTGAGACATTCCAGATAGCTGATGGTGAAGAAGGTGATTATAGAATACTGCAGGATCAAATCAAAGAATCTGATGCATTTGGGGGAAAGGTTAAATTTACCCTTCAAAGTGGAAGATGGAATTGGTACGCCGAAGGTGCAGTTCAAGGATTGGTTGCTGATGGAGGCGTTAATCAATCTCTTACATTTACAGGATGGAGATTGAAAAACAGCGGTTTGGGAAATCAGTATAGTGCGCTTACAGGTTTAGCAGTAATCTTCGGTGATTTACAAATTGCACCAAATTTTTTGTGGCAGAAACCAATCGAAGGTCCTATTCCCAATACTGTTCCAGCTCCCGGGAGACCAAGGAATATTTTATCCGATCCATTTGCTGTTCGGGGAAACAGAGAAACAATAGCAGGCGAATTGTTAATTACCTACGATCCCACTCCGGCAACATGGATGTATGCCTGGGATAGTGATGAAAGAGAAGATGCAAAATTTGCAATCAGTGCCGGATATGTATTCAGACATCATCCAACTACGAGAGATGCTTCAATTGGTATTTTGGCTGATGGCAGAACGATTTTTGCTTTTCCCGGTGCTCCGCCTGCGCGAGACTTATGGGAAGTTCATTCACGTATCGTTTCAAAAATGAGTCCCGATTTTGGTTTAATAGCTAATCTTTATGGCGGATTAGGACAAGCTAACGGCAGCGATGGCAGGCTTATCGAAAGATACGGCGGCGATATTCGTTTCGTGATGAAAGAATTTAAAGTAATAACACAAGTTAAAGTGAATGATTGGGGTCCTTATGATTATCACAGAGATTTTAACTTAACCTATCCACTTCAGTTGATTGCAGATGTGTCTATTAATTTAGGATTACCTGAATGGTTCGATTTACCACAAACCAGATTAGGAATTCGCGGTACATGGCGCTCACTGGATCAGTACTCACCGCGTTACTGTCCAGCAAAAAATCTTAATGTATCAGGTGTACCGGTTTGTGATCCAACAATTCCTGGTTATGCAGACGAAAATGAGTGGGAAATCAGAACATATCTGCATTTCAATATTGGCATGTAATTTAAATATTTATTGGAGTTACCAATGATAAAGAAAAATAATTTATATCAGATATCGATTCTCTTAATAATCATTTCATTATTAATGATTACTGGCTGCCAACGAGACCCGGATGTTTTGGAACCAGCAACATATCCGGATATTCCCGAAGTTTTTATAGATGGCTTTAGCAGTGGTCTTAATTATGCAGCATTCGGTGGTTCAAAAGTTACTGCATTCGATGTTGACAAAGAAGTAAAGTATAACGGTACAGCTTCGATGCGGATTGAAGTTCCCGATTTTGAAGATCCTCTTGGTGCTTATGCTGGAGGGGTTTACTTTACTGGTGAAGGCAGAAACCTATCTGGATACGATGCATTAACATTTTGGGCAAAAGCAAGTCAACCTGCTAATATCGATATTGTTGGAATTGGCAACGACCTCGGATTGTCAAGCAATCAAGCTACAATAACTGGTCTTGCTGTAAATACTAATTGGAAAAAATACTATATCCCTATTCCCGATCCCGCCAGATGGACAGCAGAGAGAGGAATGTTTTTCTACTCGGAAGGACCGGAGGATGGCAGAGGTTATACAATCTGGTTCGATGAAGTTAAGTTTGAAAAAGTTGGTACTATTGCACACCCTAGGCCAGTAATATTAAATGAACAAAATCAAAATATAACTGCCTTTATTGGTCAAACACTCACAATAGGTGATACTTACGTATTATTTAACATGCCTTATGGAACTGATCAGCGGGTTAATGTAGCACCCGGCTATTTTAATTATGTATCATCGAATGAATCGGTAGCTAAAGTTAATGAAAATGGCCAGATATCTATTAGCGGAATGGGCTCTGCTACGGTAACGGCAAAATTTGGAGACAAAGCTGCAGCAGGTTCTATTACTGTAAATACAGCTGAATTACCACCTCGAGCACCGGTTCCAACTGTTCCGGCAGAAAATGTTATATCGTTATTCAGCAATGCTTATACAAATGTAAATGTTGATACCTGGGCAACCGGCTGGTTGTATTCAACAGCAGTTCTTCAGGAATTACAAATTGACGGTGATGATGTAAAACTTTATACAAATCTTAACTTTAACGGTATTGAGTTTGCATCACAAACTATTGATGCGACCCAGATGACTCATTTTCATATGGATATCTGGACACCGGATCCAACTGCACCTCCGGCAGCATTTAAAGTATTATTAGTTGATTTTGGTGCGGACGGTGTATTCGGAGGAGGAGATGACGTATCTCACGAACTTACTTTTACAGCTAACACTAATCCGGCTTTAGCAACGAGACAGTGGGTTCAATTGGACATCCCTCTTTCAGCGTTTACTGGACTCACCACCAGAAAGCACTTAGCACAGTTGGTCATATCCGGTGATCCGAATACTGTATTTGTTGATAATGTTTATTTCTATCGTTCAGGAGGAACAACACCCACCGTTCCAACTGCACCGGCTCCAACTCCAACATTTTCTGCTAGCAATGTAATTTCTCTTTTCAGTAATGCTTACCCTAATGTACCTGTTGATACCTGGTCTGCAGTGTGGGATCAGGCAGATGTTTCAGATGTTCAGATTGCCGGCAATGATGTGAAGCTTTACACAAACTTAGTATTTGCTGGTATTGAATTTATTAACCAAACGGTTGATGCTTCAGATATGACACATTTTCATATGGATATCTGGACACCAGATCCAACAGCACTGCCTGCAGTGTTTAGAATTAAGCTGGTAGATTTTGGAGCTGATGGTGCATTCGGCGGCGAAGATGATAAAGAGCATGAACTTACATTCAATGCAAACTCAACTCCTGCATTAGTTACAGGAAACTGGATAAGGTTTGATATTCCTTTGTCGAATTTTACAGGACTAACAACAAAGGGTCATTTAGCTCAGCTGATTATATCCGGTGACCCGAATACTGTGTATGTAGACAACATACTGTTTCATAAATAACTGAATTTATAAATTAAATTCATTTAACAAGTATGCATAGATTAAACAGTACAGCAGAAAATAAAATAGATCCGCAGATCACATTACCGTTAATGGATTCTGTCCTGAGATTATTGTGGCGTGAACATCAAATATCAAGAGCTGAGATTTCACGCCAGTTAGATTTATCCCGTTCAACGGTAACAGAAATTATTAAAGATTTACTTCAAACAGGTCTGGTAGCCGAAGTTGGAAGCGGTGAATCCAGCGGAGGCAGAAAACCAATATTACTTCAATTTCAGGATGATGCTAAAGTAATTCTGGGTATTGATATTGGTGCTACTCACGTATCTGTTGCGATGACAAATCTGAGAGGCAAATTACTTTTCTGGAAAGAAAAAGATTTTCCTGTAAGAGAAGATTCAGACGGTACACATAAATTAATAAACGAACTCTGTGACGAATCTCTTTCTTCACAGAATATGGGATACGATAAACTTCTCAGTATGGGTGTTTCAGTTCCCAGCCCTGTTGATCCGATCCGTCCTGAATATTTATCCGAAACTATAATTCCTGCATGGCATGGAAAAAGCGGTTTAGAGAGATTACGTGAAAAATATCGTGTGCCGGTTTATCTGGATAATGATGCTAACCTTGGTGCCCTGGCCGAACATTGGTGGGGAGCGGGGAAAGGTGTAAATGACCTGATTTATATAAAAATCTCAAATGGAATTGGTGCCGGTTACATCTTTGGCGGAAAACTCTATCGCGGTTCAAAAGGTATTGCTGGTGAAATGAGTCATATGCCGATTGATCCTAACGGCAGATTATGCGGGTGCGGTCTAAGAGGATGTTTAGGTACAGTAATTTCTGCCTGGGCACTCAAAGAAAGAGTTAGAATACTCTCATCTCTATATCCTGATAGTCCTCTTGTTAATGGAGATTTAAGAATTATTGATATAGAAGATGCTGCACTTAACTATGATCCATTGGCTATCCAAATAGTTAATGAAGCAACTAACTATTTAACAAGTGCTATCACAAGTCTGGTAAACTTAATGAATCCCGAGTTAATAATTCTAGGCGGTAGTTTGTCAAGGCTTGGAGAATTGGTACTTAATCCGATTCAGGAAAAAATAGATTCAAGCGCTCTTGTTAGCAGTGTAAGTAAAACAAAATTAATTCCAAGTGCACTTGGTTCAAAAGGAATAGCTATAGGTGCTGCAACTTTGGCAATTGAACAAGCTTTTACTGATCCAAAAATTTTAAGAGAGAATTCAGCACCGGCTGTGTTGAAATAAAGAGTAATAAATTATTTAAATGAAAACAGAAGTGACAGGAGAATTTATGAAAGATTATAACAAACACATTTTAACACTTATAGTTTTCGCACTTATACTTTTTTCAATTCCGTCTTGCGATAATCCGCTGGATCCGGAAGTTCCTAACTGGCAGCTCGTTTGGCAGGATGAATTTGCTGGACCTGCAGGACAAAGTCCGGATCAATCAAATTGGACTTTTGATATCGGAACGGGTGATAACGGTTGGGGAAATCAGGAATTGCAGTATTACACTAACCGACCGGAAAACATTTCACTAGATGGAGATGGTAATTTAGTTATTACAGCCAGAAGAGAATCCTTCGGCGGTATGCCGTTTACATCAGCAAGAATAAAGACTCAAGGTTTATTTGAGCAGACTTACGGCAGATTTGAAGCAAGGATGAAACTGCCTTATGGACCCGGAATGTGGCCTGCATTCTGGTTGCTCGGGTCAAATATTGAAACTGTTGGCTGGCCTAACTGCGGTGAAATTGATATTATGGAAGCCAGAGGTCAACAGCCCAACTTAATACATGCTACTGTACATGGTCCCGGGTACTCTGGTGGTGGTGGAGTTTCAAAAAGTTTTGGTTTTGAGAGTAAAAGATTTGATACAGACTTTTATCTTTTTGCTGTTGAATGGGGAAAAAATTATCTGAGGTTTTTTGTCGATGACGTGTTATTCAAAGAAATTAAACCTGAAGATTTATCCGGCACGTGGGTATTCGACAAACCATTTTTTATAATTCTTAACGTAGCAGTTGGCGGCAACTATGTTGGGTTTCCAACCAGTCAGACTCCTTTTCCACAAAGCATGGTGATTGACTATGTAAGAGTTTATAAGGAACAATAGACTTGATGATTGAATAACGATATGAACAAAAGTTTAGTAGCAAATAAATAACTGACTATTCAACTTCAATCAGGAAACAGAAAATTAATGAGTACCAAAGAAAGTCATAAAACAGCAGCAAGTGATAAAATACCTAACGGGCAAAAGTTTGCTTACGGTCTGGGATCGATTGTCAACAACTTGCTTGGCGGGGCAATTGGTTATATGTCTATTGTTTTGAATGTTGGTCTCGGAATAAATCCGGCGCTTGTAGGTACACTTCAAGCTATCCCTCGATTGACTGATGCGTTAACAGATCCTGTAATGGGATACATTTCAGATAATACCCGTTCAAAATACGGAAGACGCAGACCATATATTTTCATAGGTGCAATCTTCGTTGGACTAGTGTTTGCCTTAATGTGGCAGCTGCCTGAAGGTTACAGTGAGATGTTTTATTTCTGGTTCTTTCTTATCGGTTCAATCATCTTCTATTTATTTTACACAATGTTTGCAACGCCCTGGGTCGCACTTGGTTACGAACTCACCTCAGATTATCACGAACGAACACGCTTAATGGGTGTTATGAATTTTATGGGACAATTCGCATGGATAACACTTCCGTGGTTTTATGCATTTATGGAAAATGACAGATTCTTCTCAGACTCTGTACAGGGTGCGCGAACACTCGCAATTATAATAGGTGTTTTTGTTGCGGTCGTTGGAATAATGCCTGCAATATTTACCAAGGAGCGTTTTGTTGGTAAAGACAAAGAGGTAAAAATAAAGAACAAATTAGTGGAAGGCTTAAAAAAGAATATTGCCCTGTTCTTTAAGGGATTGATAATAACTCTTAAGCGTGTTGAATTCTTGAAACTGTGTGCAGGCACCTTCTTTCTATTTAATGGAATAATGCTGGTTGGAGCATTCAGTTCTTATATTACAATATTCTATGTAAGCGGCGGCGATAAAAGTATGGGTGCTTACTACATGGGTTTGTTTGGAACAGTCACCACCATTTCAACACTTGCTGCTATAGCTGCTGTTACCTGGATTTCATCACGTATTGGAAAAAGAAAAACTTTCATACTGGCAACATCAATAATGATGTTCGGCAGTTTGTTAAAATGGTTTTGCTATGATCCGATGACGCCCTGGTTAGTTATTATTCCAGCTCCATTTATTGCGGTTGGAATGGGTGCTCTTTTTACTCTGATGGGTTCGATGATTGCAGATGTATGCGATCTTGATGAATTAGAAACCGGGGAGAGACGTGAAGGTATGTTTGGATCGATTTACTGGTGGATGGTTAAGCTCGGAATGGCACTGGCTTTCGGTCTTTCAGGTTTTCTGCTTAATGGTACTGGTTTCGTTGTTGATTATGGAGGCGCTCAAACCTCAAGCACATTTTTCTGGATGAGAGTTGTTGATGTTGGTATTCCGGCAATTGGTGCACTCATAGCAATTTACTCTGTTGCTTCTTTTAAAATCACAGAAGAAAAATCATATGAAATCAGAAGTGAATTAGAAAAACGCCGTACTAAATTAATTACTGTTGAAAAAATAGCGTAGACCTTTTGGTAATATCTTTTGGAAAATAAGATGAAAAAAAGATTTTTAATTAAGACAAAAATATTAAAACAGTTAACGGCTTTACTATTAATTGCATTATTAGGTGTAATATCTGGATGCAGTGATTCTGATTCGGATAGTAAAAGCACTACTAATAGAGAAACGATTGTTATTACAATGATAGCTAAGAGTTCTGTTAATCCTGTATTCATATCAGCAAAAACCGGTGCAGTTAAAACAGCAGAAGCTTTAACCGAAAAACATAGTAGGTTAAAAGTTGTTATCGATTGGCAGACTCCGGAAAACGAAAACGCTTCTGAGCAGGCTGAAATAATAAGAAATGCGGTTAATAATGGAACTCAAGCGATAATTGTTTCCTGTTCGGATGAAGATACACTTACACAAGCAATCAATTATGCTGTTGATAATGGTGTAGAGGTTATGACTTTTGACAGTGACGCACCTAATTCGAAGCGTTTTGCTTTTTATGGTCCTGATGATTTGGAAATGGGTAAAACTTTGATGAATGAATTAGCAGGATTAATTAATAAGAAAGGTAAAATCGCAATTCTTGGCGGTAACAGGATGGCGAATAATCTTCTGGAAAGAGTTAAAGGGATTATTGATGCCTCAGCCGATTTTCCTGACATTGAAATAATAGGAACATATTATCATTCCGAAACTGAAGAAGATGCCATTGAAACGATGAATGATGTTCTGAAATTAAATCCTGATTTAAATGGTTGGGCTATGGTTGGAAGCTGGGCATTCTTTGGAGAAAAATTAAAAGACATTATTGAACCGGGCGAAATAAAAATTGTTGCTGTGGATGCACTTCCGATTCAGTTAGAATATATAGAAAAGAACTATGTGCAGGTATTGTTAGGTCAACCAACTTTTACCTGGGGTGAGGTATCAGTTCAGACAGTAATAGATAAAATTTATTTGAAGAAGAAAGTAAGAGAAATAATAAGATTAAAAACTATACCGGTAACTATGAAAAATTTAGGCGGCTGGTCTCGTCAGCTAAGAGCCTGGGGTTATAAAGACATTCCCGGAAAATATTTAGCGATGTGATTAGCTGAGAGGAAAAAGAAATTTTTATGCTCAAAAATTTAGGAGTAACAATGAAAACACCCGAAGTAACCTATAAACATATTCTTTACACAACTGAATTTTCAGAAACCTGGAAAGATGTATTTTGTCATGCTTTGGGACTTACAAAACAATACAAAGCTAAACTCACTTTTCTTTATGTGCTAAATACTGAACTGATCGATTTATTGACATTTGATGTGGGACTCGAAAGATCTTCCAGCATCGATAAAAAATTTTCTGAAGCAAAAGATTTTACTTCAAACACACGAAAAAAAATTATTAAGAAAATCACCGGTACATTCGGTAAAGACATTATTAAAGATATTAACATCCTTGTTGAAAGAGGAAATCCAGCAAAGATTATCCTTAAGGTTGCTGAAGAGCAGGAATGTGATTTTATAGTTATGGGATTTAAGGGCAAAACAACATTAGATGATGTGACTATTGGAAGTACTGTAAACAGAGTTTTACATAAATCAAAGCTTCCGGTTTTAGTTATTCATAATATTTAAGAAAGAGGTAAAATGTCCCGCAGCGGATCCAAATACAGCATATTATCCGGAATTGATATTTCGACTTTAAATCAAGTAGAACTTGAATCAACTTTTCTGAAATTATTAAAGCAAGGAATTCATGGCATATCATTCAGCGCTTATTTAGAAAATCAAAGTCCGGGTTCTATCATCTCTGAAGAACAAATAGAAGCAAGAATGAAAATTATCAAACCTTATGTTAAGTGGGTAAGATCCTTTTCCTGTGTTGATGGTAATGAGCATATTCCACGCATCGCACATAAGTACGGATTGAAAACAATTGTTGGGGCATGGCTTGGAGATGATAAAGAAAAAAATGATGAAGAAATTGAAAGTGTAATTAAACTTGCTAAAGATGGTTATACAGACATAATAGCTGTTGGTAACGAAGTACTACTACGTGGCGATCTAAGTGAAGATGAAATTATTCAGTATATCCAGAAAGTAAAGATGGAAGTTCCGGATATTCCTGTAGGCTATGTTGATGCGTATTTTGAATTTGTTAATCATCCTCGCCTGTGTAACCTCTGTGATGTTATTCTGGCAAACTGCTATCCTTTCTGGGAGGGCTATCCAATAGAACATTCTTTAGCATATTTAAAGAATATGTATTACCAGGCAGTTTCAGCTGCAAAAGGTAAAAAAGTTATTATAAGCGAAACAGGTTGGCCAAACGTCGGTACACCTGATCGTAACGCAGTACCTTCCTATGAAAATGCTCTAACATACTTCATCAACAGTTTTATGTGGGCTAATCAGGAGAATGTTGATGTAATATATTTTTCAAGCTTTGATGAAACCTGGAAAATAGAAAAAGAAGGCGATGTTGGTGCTTACTGGGGCTTATGGGATAAAGACGGAAATCTGAAATTTGGAACATCTGATAATTGAGATTCATTTGGAGATACATGTTATGTTAAAAATATTATTCTTTCTGCCTGCAATTCTGATCGCAGGTGCATTTTTTATTTCGTGTGATCAGGGTAAAAAAACTCTTTTGACAAAAGAAAATCTTGTTACTTCAGAAGCAGGAGATAAAATAGCTGAGAAGGGTAGTATAAATTTTATTAAAGGCGAAGCTTCAAAAGGAACTATTATTAAAATATATCCATCCATAACAAGACAAACGATAGATGGAATTGGTTCATCTTTTACAGAAGCTTCTGCATTTGTTCTGGCACATCTGGATAAAGAAAAACGCAAAGAGGTAATGGAAAAAATATTTAGTGATAAAGGTGCTAACTTTTCTCTTACAAGAACTCATATCGGCTCGTGCGATTTTTCTGTCGAGGGCAAATATTCTTACCTCGATAAAGCCGGTGATACCGAATTAAAAAGTTTTACTATCGCTCCCGATAAAAAAGGATTTGATCCGGCAAAATATCCCGGCATTAAGGATCCTTCTTATGATTTACTTCCGATGATAAAAGAAGCAATGGAAATTAAAAATCAACAAAAAGACAATGAACTTAGAATTGTTTCATCAGCATGGACTGCACCTCCATGGATGAAAGATATTAAGGATTGGTTCATCAAAGGAACACCGGAAAATAATCATCAGGGAACAGGAGGTAAACTAAAACCTGAATATGAAGAGACTTATGCCAATTATCTAATCAGATATTTAGCTGAATATAAAAAAGAGGGAGTTGAGATTTGGGGAATCACTCCGGTTAATGAACCTCACGGTAACAATGGTCAATGGGAGAGTATGCATTTCACTCCGGAATCACAAAATCAGTTTATTAAAAAATACCTTGGACCAAAATTAAATGAGAATGGATTTGAAGATGTAAAACTTCTCATCTATGATCAGAACAGAGATGGATTAGAGCACTGGGCAGATGTGATATTGGGAGATAAAGAAACAGCAAAATATGTTTATGGTTCTGCTGTTCACTGGTACGAAAGTACGAATAAAGTTTATGAAGATGTGTTTGAAAGAGTTAGTGCAAAATTTCCTGATCAAGCCATTTTACACACTGAAGGATGCATTGATGATTTAGGCAAAGATGCCCCTGATGGAATCTTAGATCCGCATCGCTTTAAAGAAACTGAATGGTTTGATAATGATTCATTCTGGTGGAATGAAAATGCTACAGATTGGGCTTACTCAGCAACCTGGAAAGCTGTTATACTGGAAGACCATCCTATCTACACTCCGGTTCATAGATACGCCAGAAATATAATTGTAAGCATCAATCACTGGTTAAGAGGGTGGATTGATTGGAATGTTGTCTTAGATGAAATTGGCGGACCAAATCACGTAGGTAACTATTGCGGCGCACCGATTATGATTAATACGAAAAGCAAGCATGTTTATTACACACCGATTTACTATGTCCTTGCACAATTCAGCAGAACAATAAGACCGGGTGATAGAGCAGTTCAAGCTGAGAAGTTTTTAGATGGACTGGATAATGATGCATTGCATACCTGTGCAACAATTAATGATTCAAATCTTCTTACTGTTCAATTATTAAATACAACTAAAGAGCCGTTGGAGTTTAGCCTCCAAATAGATGATCAATACGCAGTTGTAAAAATGGCACCTAATTCAGTACAGACAATTCGTATTCAACTTTAATGAATTTATAAAGAATGAATAATTCCATAAAAATATTTTTAATTTCTTTATCGATACTGAACTTATCCGGTATTGTGTGCATTGCTCAAAATGTCCAGCAATTAAACTATGAGAATCAATTTTTCTATTTGGATTTTGAAAATAATCAATACGACTTCTCAGAAGTCGAGAATTATTTCTTTACAACTTTTCCGCACGATGATCCCACACAAGGTGATGTAATTTATGATCGTGTGAAATGGATAAATGATGATATGATTAAGTTATCCGGATACGATGGGTTTTATGGTTTCATAAAAAGCAGAAACGATTCTTTAGGATTTGATTCATTCAGATTTACATCAAAACAGTATTACAATCTGAATAATGATGCACAAAAAATTTTATTTGTCTTCAAAGGAAAGTTTCCTTCTGCAAATGGAGTCTGGCCTGCCTGGTGGTTAAACGGAAGCAGACAGGACGAATGGCTTTACAAAGAAAGCATTCAATCTGTGTCGGATGAATTTCTTGATAAATATTCGGACGTTGGACAATTCTACGATACTCCAAGCCCGGTTAACTGCACTGATTGGCCTGCCGCCGGTGAAGTTGATATCATTGAAACAATTAACGGTAATAATATCATTCATAATACAATTCATACCTGCCCGCAGATGTGTGATTCTGAATGGAACAATGACGGAATTATTATCAACTGTGCAAACGCAACATTGATTGATCCAAATTCCGGCTGCAGCGGAAAATCATATAAGGTGAATTCACTTGAAGGGACTTTCGCTTGCTTATGGGAAAACAATTCTTTTCGTTTTTACTACTGGGATTCTGAAGAAGAGGTTAGATCATCAGGCGGTCCTCTGAGCAGTTCTCCAGATCCGGATTCCTGGAAAAAAACTTCCTTAAAAAATCACGTAAAACTTTTTGATGGAAGCACTGAATGTGACGAAGTAAGCCATAAGGCATGGCAGTGCGAATCCTGCGAAGGCAAAAACAAATGTGAATTTAAAAATTTAAAGATGATTTTCAATATTACGCTTTGCGGTATATGGGCAGGATATGAGTTTGACGATACAGATAATTCGTTGAACAATTGTAAAGATTTTGTGCTCGGCGATGGTAAAGAATCAATTGATAAAAGCTACTTCAAAATTGAATACGTATCTGTAAGCAAATTAGAATAATGTGTTAATTGATCATTTATGTGATTGTTGTATAAATAATGCGTGTAATTCTATTTCAAATAACCATAATTCTATTGCTCTTTGTCAGTTGTCAAACTGTCGAGCAAGAGAATTCAAACGTTAATTCAGAAGAAAACAAATCAGCATCAATGGATATTTTCGAACTTAATCTGGAAAAGTTATCATTAACAGACAGACAGGAACCCTTCATAACAAGAGTATTTGATCCGTACATAAACGGAAGGTGGATCGGCAAAGCAATCTCCTATGGTTTTTATCGTAAAGGTCAGTCACCTGGAGTAAAAGGTCCCAGTGAAACGCAAATACTTGAAGACCTAGAAATAATACTCAATCACTGGAATTTGATTAGAGTATATGGTTCCGATAATAACTCGGAAAAAGTATTGAAGGTGATCAGAAAAAACAATTTGCCAATTAGGGTTATGCTTGGCGTTTGGTTAGAAGATGAAAAAGTTAATCCGGAGAGAAAAAATGAAAATATTCAGGAAGTATTGAAAGCAGTAAAGTTAGCGAATGAATACTCTGAAATTATTTCAGCAATAAATGTTGGCAATGAAACACAGGTATTTTGGTCAGCGCATAAGATGGAAATCGAAGATCTTATACGTTACATAAGGATAGTAAGGAATAACACGAGTGTGCCTGTGACTACCGCAGATGACTATAATTTCTGGAATAAACCAATAAGCAAATCAGTTGCTATGGAAGTGGATTTTATTGTGGTTCACATTTATCCGCTCTGGAACGGAATAACGCTTGAAAATTCAATTGACTGGATGAACAATATTTTCTTCAATGAAATAAAAAAATTCCACTCTGATAAGATATTGGTTCTGGGTGAAATAGGATGGGCTACTAATTATGATGCAACAAGAACGGGAGACGGACAACAAGGCTCATTAATCAAAGGAGAAGTTAGTTATGCAGCCCAGGAAAAATTTCTTTTAAAATTGTCAAGATGGACTGATACTAATAAGGTTACAACATTTCTTTTTGAAGCATTTGATGAACCCTGGAAAGGCGGCGGTGAATTGTCAAGTCCAAATGAAATTGAAAAGCATTGGGGTGTTTATTATGAAAACCGTACGCCAAAAGAATCTTTTCAAAATTTCCTGAAGACGTATGAAACAGAAGAGCTATGATCGCTATGAAATTAAAGCATTATGAAAAAGTCACAATTAAATAACTATACTTAATTAATTTCCAGGAGGAAAAGATGAATAATAAAATACTTCGTTTATTCGCATTGATATTTTTATTTGCGTTTAACAATGTATTATTTGCACAACCTACTCATACAATTGATTTTGAAGCGGGCGGTGTTGGGGCAAATTGGGAATGGATAGTATCAGAGAATGCTGATAATCCACCACTCGAATTTATTGCAAACCCAGTTAGTGGTGGGATAAATACTTCAGCTATGGTTTCTAAATTTACAGCAAGACAAACAGGAAATCCCTGGGCATTGTTTTTTACTGATGATGACGGACAATTTACTTTCGATGCAACCAATACTACAGTAAAAATAATGGTTTACAAACCGGTAATAAGCCCCGTTCACTTTAAAGTCGAAGGGCTCAGTCCTGCTATTGAACTAGTAGGTACAAATACTGTCATCAATCAATGGGAAGAAATAACATTCGATTTTTCTGCTGGAATAGGTAACACATATAGTCGGCTTGTCATTATTCCCGACTTTTATGCAAGACCACAGGAAAACATAATTTACATTGATAATATTCAGGTTCCCGATGGTTTTACATTACCAGAACCAACTGTACATGCACCCGTTCCGTTGCCTCCTGCAATTCATGTTATATCTGTATTCAGTGATGTCTATAGTGATATACCTGGAACAGATCTTAATCCTAATTGGGGTCAATCAACAGTGGTTACTTTTCCGTTAATTCAGGGGGATACCACTATGCGATATGGAAACCTCAACTACCAGGGAATTCAATTAGGCAGTAATCAGAATCTTACAAGCGCTGGAATGCTGTATCTACATTTGGATTTTTGGAATGCAAGCTCAACTGATCTTGGTGTATATTTAATAAGTCCTGGACCAGTAGAAGCAAGGGTAGCATTGGTTCCACCCGGACCTAATGAAACCTGGGTAAGTGTTGATATACCTCTAACTGCTTTTGCTCCGGTCAATCTGGCAGATGTCTTCCAGCTTAAATTTGATGGTAATGGAATCATTTATTTTGATAATATTTATTTCTGGAATGGAATAATTCCAGTCGAGTTAACATCATTCACTGCAACAGCAAACAGTAACAGTGTTCAACTTGTCTGGAAAACTGCAACAGAGAATAATAATAGTGGTTTCCATGTTGAACGAAAGTCTAGTGGAGATTTCGAATCAATAGGGTTTCTTAGTGGATCCGGTACTACTACAGATCCGATGAGTTATTCTTTTATTGATGTTAATCTGAATCCGGGAACTTATTATTACAGACTAAAACAAGTAGACTATGATGGAACTTTCGAATACTCTAATTCCATTGAAGTAGACATAATCGGACCTGATGCATATTCACTGGAACAAAACTATCCGAATCCGTTTAATCCAGCTACAAAGATTAAATTTTCAATTGCCGAGGCTGCTTTTGTAAGTTTAACAATATTCGATGTACTTGGGCAGGAAGTTAGTACACTTATTAATAATGAACTGGCGCCAGGATTACATACGTATAATTTTGATGCAGCGGGATTCAATAGCGGAATCTATTTCTATAAAATTGAAGCCATCAGCAACAGTGGTAAAACATTTAGTGATGTTAAGAAGATGATCTTACTTAAGTAAGATCTGGTAAATATTCAACGGCAGAGGTGAGATGAATTTATCCCCCTGCCCTTGATAATAATTATGAACTTAGTAACAATATATTTTCAGGAGAAAAAAATGAAGAACAAAATAATTTATTTGTTTGCTATTCTATTTGTTATGTCGATGAATGGAATGGTGTCAGCTCAAAATCAACCAATTGATTTTGAAACAGGCGGGTTTGGCGCAAATTGGACCTGGACTGTGTTTGAAAACAACACAAATCCACCGCTTGAAATTATACCAAATCCGGACGCATCCGGAATTAATACCTCCGCAACAGTTGCAAAGTTTACAGCACTGCAATCAGGTAATCCCTGGGCAGGTTGTGAATCCGCTCACGGTACAACCGATCTTGGACCATTTGTACTTGATGCGAGCAATTCTACCATAAAAATAATGGTATGGAAAACAGTTATAAGTGATGTTGGTGTTAAGTTGGTCTCAGCCAATGGTTGGTCACAAGGAGAAATTAAAGTTCCTAATACACTTGTTAATCAATGGGAAGAACTTACATTTAACTTTGCAGGTTATCTTAATCCACCACCATCTGAAGGTCAATTAGATCAAATCGTTATATTTCCAGATTTTGATTTAGATGGAAGAACTCAGGATAATATTATTTATTTCGATAATATTACATTCACTCCGGAAATTTTAGTGGGAGTTCCAACCGTTCCGGCGCCAACACCAACACTTCCTGCAGGTAGTGTTATTTCTGTATTCAGTGATGTTTATGCTGGTATTCCGGGAACCAACCTCAATCCAAATTGGGGACAATCTACTGCAGTGTCTTTTCTGATGATTCAGGGCGATACCACTATGAAATATACTAACTTAAACTATCAGGGAATTGAATTAGGTAGCAATCAGAATTTAACTGCTGCGGGAATGCAGTACCTTCATCTTGATTTCTGGAATTCAAATTCTACTGATCTTGGTGTGTATTTAATCAGTCCGGGACCAGTTGAAGCAAGAGTATCATTAGTGCCACCTGGTTCAACTGAGACGTGGATAAGCGTAAACATACCTTTAGCTGATTTTGCTCCAGTTGATCTTACCAATGTATTCCAGTTTAAGTTTGATGGTAATGGTACTATTTATTTTGATAATATCTACTTTTCAACAACAATATCAGATGTAAAAGAAATTCCAAATGTTTTTCCGTCGGATTACAGTCTGGAACAAAATTATCCCAATCCATTTAATCCATCTACAAAGATAAGTTTCAGCATACCTGAGGCAGGTAATGTAACCTTAAAAGTTTACAACCTGCTTGGTCAGGAAGTAGCAACCGTACTTAACCAATTTATGAGTTCGGGAAGATTTGAAGTTAATTTTGATGCTTCAGACTTACCTTCAGGCATCTATACCTACGTATTGTCTGCTGGTAATTTCAGTTCAGTTAAAAAGATGATGCTGATTAAATAGTATTTCAATATTTATATACTGGTGTTCAGATTCGCGAACACCAGTATTTTTATTTTATTTATCTTCATATCTCCGGAACATGTTATCTTAACCTCTTAGTTTTAAAGTTTATATTTATAATATGAAGAAAAAACAAATCCATATTCTTAGTCAAAAATTAAAAGTTAATAAGACTCCTGTAAAAGGTGAATTCATTGAGATAAAAGATGAAATATTTTACAGGATTTCTAACTTTGATAAAATGCCGCCCTTTCTAATAAGCATTGTGAGTGCTTCTGATCACTGGATGTATATTTCCAGCAAAGGAGGCATTACTGCCGGAAGAAAAAATCCCGATAATGCGCTTTTTGCTTATACAAATGATGATGCACTTCACGATGTTAATGAGATAACCGGAAGTAAATCTATTTTGCGAATAGCTGCTAATGGGAAACTTTATTTATGGGAACCGTTTTCTGAATATTATTTAGGCATCTATTCAATAACAAGGAATCTTTACAAAAATATTTCAAGTACCGAAATAATATTTGAAGAAATAAATCACGATCTCAAAATAAAGTTTCAGTATAGCTGGACATCCAGCGAGAAATACGGTTTTATTAAAACCTCCCAAATATCGAATGATTCAAATAGTAAAAGAGAAGTTGAAATATTAGACGGCATTCAGAATATTCTCCCGTCAGGAGTTTCACATAAGCTCCAAAATGAATTCAGCACATTGATTGATGGATATAAAAAAAGTGAATTGATGTCAAAGTACGGCGTAGGAGTGTTTTCACTTAGTTCTATTCCGTCAGATAGAGCTCAACCGGCAGAATCATTGAAGGCTGCAACCGTTTGGTCTGCAGGGATTGATGCAGAAAAATATTTGTTAAGCTCTAAACAAGTTGCAAATTTCAGACAAAATATTTCTGTTGATCAGGAAGATAGAATAAATGGAATGAGAGCATCTTATTTGATTCTTTCGCAAGTTAAGATAAAACCTAAAAGTGCTATAAATTGGCTCATTGCAGCTGAATTAAATCAGGATGCTGGAAATCTTATCGGTTTAATAAATACCATAAAAAGGAAAAATGCTTATGAACTCGTTCTGGCTGATATTAAGGAAAGCAAGCAAAAGCTTACTAATATTGTTGCTCAGGCAGACGGAATACAGCTTACAGGAAACAAATTAAATACTGCAAGACATTTTTCTAATGTTCTGTTCAATGTTATGCGTGGCGGAATATTTAATAATTCATATAGTGTTGAGAAAGATGATTTCATCTCATTTGTAAAGAAAGCCAACCCGTTTGTATTTAAGGCACATAAAAATATTCTTGAAATTCTTAAGAATCAGATAACCATTTCAGAATTAAAAAGCACAGTCAGCAGTATTGGCGATCCACATTTCACAAAATTAGCCTTTGAATACTTACCATTAACATTCAGCAGAAGACATGGTGATCCGAGCAGACCATGGAATTTATTTTCGATTGATATTAAGGACTCGAATAATCATAAAGTGCTTAATTATCAGGGTAACTGGCGTGACATATTCCAAAACTGGGAAGCTCTTGCTCTTTCATACCCCAAATTCTTAGAGTCAATGATTACGAAGTTTCTTAATAATTCTACAGCAGATGGTTATAATCCCTATCGTATTTTCAGGGATGGTTTTGATTGGGAAGAGCAGGAACCTCATAATCCCTGGGCTAATATAGGTTACTGGGGAGACCATCAGATAATCTACTTATTGAAATTACTGGAATTATCTAATGAGTTTAACCATGATTCGCTTGAGCAACTATTAGATACTGAAATATTCACTTTTGCAAATGTACCTTATCGAATTAAAGATTATCAGGAGATACTTAAGGACCCTAGAAATACAATTGAGTTTGATTATAAGTTAGACGAACAGCTTAAAGCAGATGAGAAACTTTACGGCTCAGATACCAAACTTCTTAAAAGAAAAGATTATTCTTTAGTACAGGTAAGTTTGCTGGAAAAACTACTTCTTACGCTTTTAGTAAAAATGTCCAACTTCATTCCGGGCGGTGGCATCTGGATGAACACTCAACGACCTGAATGGAACGATGCAAAGAATGCATTAGTAGGAAATGGTGTTTCAGTGGTTACTTTATATTACATCAGACGCTATGTTAACTTCCTGAAAGGTTTGTTGGGAAATACCTCAAAGAACAAGTTCAGTCTTTCAATTGAGATAGCACAATTCTTACAAGCCATTAATAATGTGATTTCTGAAATATCAAAAATCAGCGAAAGAGAAATCAATAGTATTGAAAGAAAAACAATTGTTGATCAACTAGGCATTGCCGGTTCTGAGTATAGAAGCAAAATCTACAAGCAGGGATTTAGCGGCGAAAAGCAGGAAACATCAACAGAGTTGATTAAAATGTTTTGTGATTCATGCCTTTCTGTTATTGATCGTACGATTGATGAAAATAGAAGAAAAGATGGTCTGTATCATTCATATAATATCCTAAATATTTCTGATAATGAATTAAAAATAACTAATCTTTATGAAATGCTGGAAGGTCAGGTTGCTGTATTAAGTTCGGGACATCTGTCTCCTCAAGAATCTATTAAGTTGTTAACAGCCTTAAAGAAAAGCAGACTTTATAGAGAAGATCAAAACAGTTATATGCTGTATCCAGATAAGAAATTACCACTTTTTATAGAGAAGAATAATATTTCTGAAGTGTTGGTAAACAAATCTAAATTATTGCGTTCGATGTTATCTGTGGGAAACAAAGAGATTATTTATAAGGATATAGATGGAGGCATTCATTTTCAAAGTGATATTATCAATTCTGAAGAGCTCAGAAAGAAAATGGAATCTTTAAATGATAGCCAACTAAAAAAACTTGCTGAAGAGGAATTATCACTGTTATTGGATATCTACGAAAAAACATTTTCTCATAATGAATTTACTGGAAGAGCAAACACTTTTTACAAATACGAAGGCTTAGGTTCAATTTACTGGCATATGGTTTCGAAATTATTATTGGCGGTACAGGAAGTTTATTTTATAGCGGAGAAAAATGCTGCCAAGAAAAATGACTTAAAGAAAATAAAAAATTTTTATTATGATATAAAAAGCGGAATAGGCGTTGGTAAGAAGCCGGATGATTACGGTGCTTTTCCTACAGATCCATATTCGCATACGCCCTCATTTTCCGGTGTGCAGCAGCCAGGCATGACCGGTCAGGTTAAAGAAGATATAATTACAAGGTTTAAAGAATTAGGTATACAAATAAAGTCCGGCAAAATTTTGATTCAACCATCCTTACTTAAAAAAGAAGAATTTTTGAAAGATGAGGAACTATTAACTTACTCTGATCTCAATTTGCAAGAACAAAATATAAATTGTAAAAGAAATTCACTTGCAATTACTTATTGTCAGGTCCCTTATATTTATAATCTTTCAGATACAGAGAAAATTGTTATTCATAAAAAGGATGGGGAAGAAATTACTTTGGGTAGTCTGGAAATAGGTGAAGATTTTAGTCAATCAATCTTTAGCCGAGACGGGTCGATTGATAGGGTTGAAGTTTTTATAAGCAGTGATTCAATAACTTAGTTTAAATCCAAAATGTTAATTAAAAAATCATTTCCAAAATAGAATTATTAAAGAGATGACACCGATTTTAATAGATGCCATCTCTTATCTGTCATTTAACCTAGTTCTTAACTCTCAACACATTACCATTTACTGCACTTATTCTAACTTCCCATTTAGTTCCAGCTGACAGGATATCAAATCTGTATTGCCAGTTATTACCACTTTCATCTTTCTGAAGTTTCCAGAAAGTAACTTGTCCATTCTTAGCATCAAGTGCGATAGCTTTAGCAGTGGAATAATTGATCAATCCCATTTCAGGTACAATTTCATAATCGAAAGATGGAGTTAATCCCTGGATTTCTCGAAGAGCACTGTTTGAGAAGTGATATTCAAATTTTACAATACCGCCATCACCCGGCATATCAACTTTTACTTCAAACTTTGGTGATCCATCGTCAAACCTCCTTGAGTCAATTGGCACTCCGCCTGACATTGAAGTTGATTTTTGTATGAGTGACTGCTCACTCTGCAATGAGTTTGAAGGATCTGTTGAATTATCCTTGCAGGCTTGTGCTGTGAATACTAAAAATAGTATTGCTAAACCAGCTATTAGATGAACTTTCATTTTGGACTCCTTATTTGGTTAATAATTTTAATCGTATCTGATTCAAGTAGTGCTGATTGTTTTTAAGAAGTGACAAAATCAAATTTATAGGGTAACTGAACCTTTGAGTTTAGGTACATTTGTTTTAATTAGTAATGAAAGGACTGAATATTTTGTGAAGCACACGGTTTAGAAATGCAACTTCTTCACTATTCATTTATGGTTAGAAGTAAAATACTTCTTTCAAATCAAGCAATTTCTTCGCAAATTTGACAAGAAAATTTATTAACACTATGAAATGTCCTGCTTGTAAAGAAACCCTTGTAATACTCGAACTTCACGAGATAGAAATAGATTATTGCACCAACTGTAAAGGTATATGGCTTGATGCAGGTGAACTTGAATTAATGCTTGAAGGTGAAAAGGAAAAAGCAAAACTAATACAATCACTTGAAATAGTTGAAGACATAAAGGAGAAAAAACTAAAATGTCCGTTATGCAGAGACAAAATGGAAAAAGTCAGACATAAGGAAGTCAATATCATAACTGATAAATGTATTCATAATCATGGTATCTGGTTTGATAAAGGTGAGCTCGAAACTATGGTTTCAGCAGCATTGCCTGACGGTGTTAACAGGTTTTCATTGCTATTAAAAGAGATATTCGGAAACTGAAAAATTAATTTTATAATTCATTATATAAGGAGAGTACATGCTGTCAATTATTATTATTCTTGTCATAATTGTTGCTTTAGCTCTTTTCCTGATTTCAATCTACAACGCACTTATTCGTTTAAGAAACCAGGTAAAAAATGCATGGTCGCAGATCGATGTTCAATTAAAAAGGCGACATGATCTTATACCGAATCTGATTGAAACGGTTAAAGGTTATATGAAACATGAACGTGATACTCTGGAAAACATTACCAGATACCGGAGTCAGGCAATGGAGGCTGGCAGTGTCGGTGAAAAGTCCAAAGCTGAAGGTTTGTTGAGCGGCGCACTTGGTCAGCTTCGTGTTCAAATTGAAAATTATCCGGATCTGAAAGCCAATCAGAATTTTCTTTCTTTACAGGAAGAATTAACGGCTACAGAGAACAGAATTTCTTTTGCACGTCAGGCATACAATGATCAGGTACTCTTCTTTAATAATAAAATACAGATGTTCCCTTCAAACATTGTTGCAGGTATGTTTGGATTTAAAATAGAAGAATTCTTCCAGATTGAAGATCAAAGAGAAAAAGAAGTTCCTAAAGTTAGTTTTTCTTAAGGTGAATTAATTTTATGTGGGATCTTATTCAATCTAACCGACAGAAATCTGTTCTGTTGTTCATTGGTTTGGGTGCAGTTTTATTTTTCAGCGGCTATATATTCGGAAGATACTACAATGACGAATATGGCGGTCCGGTTGGTGTAATGATTGGACTTTCCATCTGGTTAGTGCTATCATCGAGTAGTTATTTTGCGGGAACCAAAATTTTGTTAAGTATCAGCGGAGCAAAAGAGGTTACTAAGGCAATACATCCTCAATTATTCAATGTGGTTGAAGAAATGAAAATAGCGGCTAACCTGCCGCATATGCCCAAGATTTATATAATTGATGATCCTGCACCCAACGCTTTTGCTGCCGGTATAAAACCTGAAAAATCTGTTATTGCTGTTACAGCCGGATTATTGGGAAGGTTGAACCGAGACGAGTTACAGGGAGTGGTTGCTCACGAAATGGCACACATCATTAACCGGGATGTTTTACTCATGACCTTTGCGGGAGTTACAATTGGTGCGATCACGATAATCTCAGAAGTTTTTTTAAGAAGTCTTATTTATGGCGGCGGTTCCAGGTATAAATCAAAATCATCTGAAAAGGGTGGTCAGATCCAGCTCGTAATAATGATTGTTGCGTTGGTCTTTGCAATACTGGCACCGATCATGGCAAGATTGCTCTATTTAGGGATATCACGAAAACGGGAGTACCTGGCAGATGCATCAGCAGTTCGTTTATCCAGATATCCGGAAGGATTAGCATCTGCGCTGGAAAAAATATCCGATAACACCATTGATATGAAAAAAGCTAATTCTATCACAGCTCCGATGTATATAGTTAATCCCTTAAAACCAAAAGGAGTTAAACTTTCAAATCTAACCAGTACTCATCCACCAATTTCTGAAAGAATAAAAATACTTAGAGCGATGCAGAATGGAGTTCACTACTTAAGTTATCAGAGCGCATTCCAGTTTATAAAAAATTCCCGCGAAAAGATATTACCCTCAGGCGCTGCACTTGATGCAGTTCCCATTGCTCTTAAAAAACCACCGGTTGGATGGTATGAACCAAAAAATATAAAAGAAGTGAATCGTACTACTGGAGATTTGATGATGACACTGAATAACTTCTCCTTCATTAATTGCAATTGCGGAGTGAAAATTAAAATTCCGCCTGAGTATAAACAATCTGAATTTCGTTGTCCCAAATGTGGAACTAAACATTCAATTCCTGCTCCGGCACAATCATAGACCAATTCTTATGTTAATGTTTTGATGATACACATTCGGCAAGTATTAGTATTTGTCAATTGCTTCTCTTTATCAGCAAAATAAAGTCTTACCTTATCACCAATGAGAAAGATTCTGGCCGCGTGAGGTTTAAAAATCAAATCGCATATCTCGTTCTTCCCTCAATTTTATAATTTTCAATCATTTTATGAACTCTGATAATAATTGATGATTTGGTATGATTTTCTGTAAATGATTGTGTTTGGAAAAATCAGAGTTAAATAGAATTTTACAACATAACTGAAAGGAGGGGAAAATGTCTGGCAAAAGCCGCCGCGATTTCCTCAAATCATCTGCTTTAATAGGGGCTGGAATAACAGGTTTATCATCCAATTCGGCAAAAGCCGCACCAAAAAATATTCTTTCTCCCGATAGAATGGGAGTGCTGGTAGATACAACTGTTTGTATCGGCTGCCGTAATTGCGAGTGGGCTTGTAAAGAAGCTCACAATATTCCGGCTGGAGAACTTGAATCTTACGAAGAACGTGAGATTATGAAAATGGATAGAAGACCTGATCACACTGCCCTAACAGTTATAAATGAATATTCACCCGGAAAACATTCAAACCTGCCGGTTAATGTTAAAGTACAGTGTATGCACTGTGATCACCCTGCATGTGTATCTGCCTGCATTGTCGGTGCATTTTCAAAGCAGGAAAACGGATCGGTTATATGGGATACTGACATGTGCATAGGCTGTCGCTATTGTATTGTTGCCTGTCCCTTCCAGATACCGACGTTTGAATATCATAAAGCTTTGAGTCCGGATATAACTAAATGTGATTTTTGTTTTGAAAGAACAAAGGAAGGCAAGCTTCCTGCCTGTGTGGATATTTGTCCTGTAGAAGCTCTTACATATGGTCCGAGAACTGAGCTCGTTTTAATTGCACGTGAAAGAATAAGAAGAAATCCTGACAGATATATGGATCACATATTTGGTGAGTATGAAGTCGGCGGTACTTCCTGGATGTATATGGCAAGTAAAGATTTTATGGAACTAGGATTTCCAAAACTTGGTAATGATCCTGCTCCAGGTGTTTCAGAATCAATTCAGCATGGAATTTTTGCATACTTTGTTCCACCGGCTTCACTTTATGCATTACTTGGTGGAATGATGTGGCTTTCAAAACGGCGTAAAGAATTAGAACAGGAGGAAAAAATATGAATCACGAAGATATAAATCCTGTTCCGGTTAAAAGAAAATTTTTCACTCCGGGTGTAATAATTTTATGTGTTCTTGCACTTAATGCAATTGTATTCCTCGCAATAAGATTCTTTTTCGGTATTGGTGCTGTTACAAATTTGGATAACCAGTATCCCTGGGGAATATGGATTGGAATAGATGTAGCCGCCGGTGTTGCATTGGCTGCCGGAGGTTTTACAACTGCTGCATTAGGTCATGTAATGCACAGAGAAGAATATGCTGCCGTGGTCAGGCCCGCACTTCTTACTGCGATGCTCGGCTATACTTTTGTTGCAATGGGTGTATTAGTTGATTTAGGAAGGTGGTATTACATTTATCATCCAATCTATATGTGGAATGGAAATTCAGCATTGTTTGAGGTTGGTATTTGTGTAATGATATATCTGACTGTTCTTTATATTGAATTTCTACCCATTGTTACAGAGAGATTCATAGGAAAGATTAATCTGCCGGGAATATTGTCAAAATTAAACAAGATCATTGACAAAGTATTAAGGCTTCTTGACCGCGGATTAGCAAAAACGATGTTCATTTTTATAATTGCCGGAGTTGTACTCTCAACTTTACATCAATCATCATTAGGTACATTGATGGTAATTGCAGGACCGAAAATGCATCCGCTGTGGCAGACACCGATACTACCATTACTCTTTTTATTATCTGCAATAGCAGTTGGATTCCCGATGGTGATATTTGAATCCTTAATAGCATCACGTTCATTGAAATTAAAACCTGAAATGCACATTCTTTCAAAGCTTGGCGGAATGATTGCTCCACTGCTGGGTTTATATCTTGCATTTAAGATTGGTGATATGGTAATACGTGAGACCTTCGTTTATCTGACTGAATTCAATACGGCAAGTGTAATGTTTACAGTTGAGATCTTATTTGGTGTAGTTATTCCATTGAGGATGCTTCTATCCCCCAAAGTACTTAAATCACCAGCGTTATTATTTACGGCAGCTGTTTTGGTTGTTGCCGGTGTTTTGCTGAATAGAATTAATAATTTTATTGTAGCATATACTCCTCCTTATGCAGATTATTCATATTTCCCTTCAATAGGTGAAATTTCTGTTACGGTTGGATTTGTGGCTATGTTAGTATTGTTGTACAGATTCTTCGTAATAAATTTCCCGATTGTCAGTTTACCAGGTAAACCTTCCGGTACTTCTGCAAAGTACACAGTGAAAGGAGTTAAATAATGAAAAAGTTATTTATAATTCTTCTTATCATTGGTATTAGTTCTTTCGTTAATGCGCAAGTAAACCTAGGTAAGGATCATTCTAAGCTTAATATTAGCTGCCAAACCTGCCATACTTGTGAAGTTCCAACAAAAAACGATCCTTGTTTGGTTATTTGTCCCCGTGAAAGAATTGCAACCATTTATCAAAAGCCGTCTGAAACTCCTGAATTGATAGTAATTGATCAGTTAATGAACAGGTATGGACCGGTATATTTTTCACACCGAATTCATGCCGAAATGGCTGAAATGTCAGGAGGATGCGGAAGCTGCCATCATTATAATACTTCCGGACCAATACTAAACTGTAATAGTTGCCATGAAACTTCTAGAAAAAGACAGGATGTAAGCATTCCCGATTTGCTCGGTGCATATCACAGGCAATGTATGGATTGTCATCGTGAATGGAGTCACTCAACTGCGTGCAATTCCTGCCATCTGCCAGTTAGAGATGTTAAAGGAACTGAAAAGGAACAGATAGCCCAAAGATTAAAAGGAAGAACGCACCCGGTTATTCTCGAACCGACTAAGATAGTTTATGAAACCAAAACTGATAAAGGAAAACTCGCTACTTTTTACCACGATGATCATACAAAAACTTTTGGACTGGATTGTATAACCTGTCACAAAAATGAAAGCTGTGTAAGTTGCCACGATGTGAATAGAAAAACAACTGAAGGCGCAAGAAGAGTAACAGATCTCAGCAAAACTAAACTTACTTTTGAACAGCAGCATAAAAACTGTATAAGCTGCCATAAAGATGATAACTGCAGTAAGTGTCACAGCAATGAAGAAATGAAACCTTTTGATCACTTCAGAAGCAGCGGATGGGCTCTTAAATCCTATCATGCAAAACTTAGTTGCCAGAAATGTCACGGCTCAAAAATACCTTATGCTAAAATCAGTAAAGATTGCGTAAGTTGTCACAAAGATTGGAATGCTGATAATTTCAAACACAATGTTACCGGATTAAAGCTGGATGAACTTCATGAAAGTTTTGATTGCGCCGATTGTCATACTGATAACAACTATGCAATAAAACCAACATGCGACAATTGTCATGAAGATTATGTTTATCCGAAAGTTTTACCGGGTAAATTGATTCGTAAATAATTAGTTTAAAGAAAAGCGATCAGGAAAATTATTTTAAAAGATCCAAAAAATAAGATTAAGCATTATGTTTAATAAGATAGGTATCAGATTAATTATTGCAGCAGGCTTTACGTCGATTATTATAATCGGCGTATTTGCATTCTTTAATGTAAAATCGCACACTACTGCACTGATACAGGAAGTTGAGCGTCATGCCAATCAGCTTAGTGAAACAGTCATCAGCAGTACCCGAATTGACATGATGCTTAATCAAAGGGAACGCATTCAGGAAATTATAAATACTATTGGTCAGCAGCAGCACATAAGAGACGTACGTGTACTTAATAAAGAAGGTGTTATTACATATTCCAGTAATCCGCTAATGATTAATCAGATGGTTGATAAGAATGCAGAAGCATGTTATGCTTGTCATACGGCTGATGAGCCGCTGGAGAATATATCCATAACAGAACGTACAAGAATATTCAAACTAAACCCTGACTCAACAAGATTCATCGGCATTATAACCCCTATTAACAATGATCGTTCCTGCTGGGAAGCCGATTGTCATGCACATCCGTCCGATCAGAAAGTGCTTGGTGTTCTGGATGTAACCATATCCCTTGATGATGTTGATGAGAATATCATTAAGGGTGAAATTGAGATAATAATTTTTGCAGTTGTTGCTGTTATTGCTGTAGGATTTATAATCGGATACTTCGTGCGGCGCTGGGTTGTTAATCCCGTTAACGAACTGCTAACCGGCACCAACCAGATTAGTATGGGTAATCTTAATTACTCGATAAAAGATATGGGTGAAGATGAGATTGGAAAGCTTGGTCAGTCCTTCAACAATATGACAAAAAAACTTGCTGAGGCAAGAATGCAGTTATTCCAGTCAGATAAGATGGCTTCTTTAGGAAGGCTAGCTGCCGGAGTTGCTCATGAAATAAATAACCCGCTTACAGGTGTGCTAACCTATAGCAGTTTTCTTTTAAAACGAACAAAGGAAAACCCTGAATTTCAGGAAGATCTTAAAGTTATTGTTCGTGAAACTATGAGAAGCAGGGAAATTGTTAAAAGTCTTTTAGATTTTGCAAGACAATCTGTTCCTAAAAAAAGCAGTGCTGATATAAATGAGATAATAAATAAATCGATTGAAGTTATTGAAAACCAGCTTTCTATGAATAAGGTGAAAGTTGAAAAACAAATTTCAGCTGATCTTCCAAAAATAACTGTTGATGCCAACCAGATACAGCAGGTTTTTATTAATCTTCTTGTCAATGCTTCGGATGCAATCGGAAAAGATGGCGGGACTATCGCTATTATCACAAACCATATTTCACTTGCTCCTTACGGAACAGCCCAGATAAAGAAAGCTCAATGCCCCAAAAGACATAACTTACTGGATAATGAAGTCAGGATTGACGGGATTCCATCTATTAAAGTCAAAGTACACTTTAACGATGAAGATAGCATTATTCATCTTGATCCTGTTTACGGGAAGATCAGAAACATTTACGATAATAATTACAAGGAAAAGAAAGATTCTCAGTATTTATGTCCCGAATGCAATACATCTTTATTAATGGAGAAAAAACATTGTCCCAAATGTGACTCGCCGGTTATCGGAATTGAAGTACCCGGACAGGGTTTTTATGAGGTATGTTCAACAAAAGGTTGTCCCTATGAGAAGTGGGATTATGTTGATACTGCAGGATTACAGGAATTTATTGAGGTGAAAATATCTGATACGGGATGCGGAATAAGCAATGAAGATCTCTCAAAGATTTTCGATCCGTTCTTTTCTACGAAAGGACAGAAGGGAACCGGTCTTGGTCTGGCAGTAATCTGGGGAATTATAGATAATCATAATGGAACGATCACTGTTGACAGTGAAATTGGAAAAGGAACTGCTTTTACAATCCGGCTTCCATTAAACCAGCAGAGATAGAGAAAAAGATGAATAAAACAGCAGACATATTAGTGATTGACGATGAGCAGGTTATTCTTGATGCTGTTATAAAAATTTGTTCGCTCGATGGATATTCTGTCGATTCTGCATTGAATGTTAAGTCTGCAACTGAAAAAATATCCGGCAGTTATTACAAAATTATTATCTGCGATATTATGATGCCGGACGGCGATGGATTTCAGATAATTGATGAATTGCATAACAGAAAAATTGATAGTACAATTATCATGACAACAGGTTATTCAACAGTTGAGAATGCAGTTAAGTCGCTTTACAGCGGAGCAATAGATTTTATTCCAAAACCATTTACTGTGGATGAGTTGTTGAATTCACTATATCGTGCAAATAAATATCAGGAAATAAAGAATAAGCTTGAACAAATCAGCAGTCATCAGAATGGAAACCATTTATATTATGTCCCATGTCCATCAAAATATTTCAGGCTCGGCTATTCATCATGGATGGTGCAGGAAAGAGATGGATCAGTGTTAACAGGTATTAGCGATCTTTTTTTAAAGACAGTTGATTCAATAAAAAATATAGAATTTCAGAACAGGGAAGATGAGATAGCTCAGGGTATAGGTTGTCTTACAATTATCTCTGAAGAAGAAAGAGCGCATAAAATTTTATCACCGGTGTCGGGCAGAATAGTGGACGTAAATGAGAAATTAAAAGACCATCCGAGTTTAATTGAAAAGGATCCGTATTTCGAAGGCTGGATATATCGTGCTATACCTATGGATCTTGATTATGAACAAAAAAATCTGATACCCTGTAGTTCGGACAGAATTTAAAGTGTTAAATAATAAAATAGAAATTAATTTATTCCTCAGGAGGAAATTATGCCGTTATTCATACTTGCAATAATCATATTCATCATAGCAGATATTCTTATCCGTATGATAGCAAAAAGAATACAGGAGAAGAAATTAAAACAGGAACGTGAACAGGTTTTGCAGGAAAGCCTTAGCCTTGATTTTAGCAGGGAGGCAAAATCTCTGAAACGAGCCGAGGTTGAAAATCCTAAAGCAAGAATTCTCTGTGTTGATGATGAAGAAGTTATTCTCAGCAGCTTCAGAAAAATACTTGTGCTCGATGGTTACTCGGTTGATACTGTTGAAACCGGTCAGGAAGCATTAGGGCTCATTCAAACTCATCATTACGATTTTGTTTTTACTGATCTAAAGATGCCGCTAATGGATGGTGTTGAAGTAACCAAATCAGTAAAACATATGCGACCAGATATTGATGTTATAATCATAACCGGATATGCTTCTGTTGAGACTGCTGTTGAAACAATGAAGTATGGTGCAATGGATTATGTTCAGAAACCATTTACTGAGGATGAACTTCTTGCGTTCACAAAAAAAGCTTTAATTAAAAGACAGGATAGAATCCAGAAACAACTTAAACCAAAAGTTCATATTTCCCATCTGCCTGCTGATGAAGATTCAGCTTCGGGTGAATTTGCTATCCCGGGTGGAGTCTTTATCGGTAACAGCCATACCTGGGTTAGTTTGAATCAGGAAGGAATTGCTAAAGTCGGTATGGATGACTTTGCAAAAAAACTTATTGGCAAAGTTGAAGTGATTGATTTGCCTAACCTGGGAATGCAGGTTAAAGCAGGGCAGCCGTTATTTACCATACGTCAGGGAAACCGGAAGGTTGCTTTCAATTCACCTGTGAGCGGTATTGTTAAGTCTATCAACACATTGTTGAAAGAAAATCCGGATGCACTTGATGTAACACCTTATGAAAGAAACTGGTTCTGTGCTATCGACACAGATAACATCGATAATGAGATTAAAGAATTACATATAGGAAAAGCAGCAGTTGCCTTTTATCAGAAAGATATTGATCACTTCAAATCAATAATGAAAGATATAGTTAAAACAGAAAAGAAAGGTGATGAATATGTGAATGAGAATCAGTTATACATCGGACAGCTTGAAAAGCTGAATGATGTAAACTGGGAAAAGATCGTATCGGAATTTTTCAGAAGATAAAATTATCGGAACCTTCAAGGTCTGAACATCTGATTTAAGCCGTTGACCTTGAAGGTTTTCTTTAACCAATTCTTAGAATTCAATTGTAACACCTGCAACAGGCAAAGTGTTAAACTGTAAAACTTTGTCAATCGTACCGTCATCATTGTATTGAAAACTCCACACATTATCCTGATTGTAAATATTTACAATATCAAAAAAGATTACAAAGCTCCAGTTGTCGTAGTTATATCTTTTATCAATTCGCAAGTCCAGTCTGTTGTAAGCCGGATATCTTTCAGTATTAAGATTGCTTTGCTCCTCAACCACCCATCTTTTTAATTCCGGCCTGTAAATCGGAGGAGTAAAAGGTCTTCCGCCGAGATAACGGAACTTAAGACTTATTTCGAATTCATCTGCCGGCATTAAAGGGAACCAGGAGATGGTATAAAACCACCATTGGTTTTTAATATTCCGGTACCAATCATTTTTTGAAAATCTGTATTTATATCCTGCTATGAGAGTAAGCACATTTCTATAATCATAATCCCAGTTGTAAAATTTATTTGTCCGCGGATCAATAGCTTTTGATTCCGAGTATGAATAACTGATGATTGTGGAAAAATTTTCAACAAGTTTTTTCTGCAGGAAAACTTCTATTCCTTTTGATTCTGCTCTTCCAAGATTTAAAAAGGTTCCATCGTCAAAATCCAGTGGATCCGGAGTTGTAAGAGTTCTGTTTACAGGAACATCAAAATATTTTTTAAAGTAACCTTCAATTGTTAGTTTAATGTCATCACGGAAAAGATGATCTATCCCAACTACATATTGCTCTGTAAATTTACTGTTCAGATTTCTGTTAATTACGTTTGCCGCCAGTTCAATATAAGCAGGTGATTGATAATGCTTGCCGTAGGCCAGGTTAAACGAAGTTGATGGCGTTATGAAGTATGATAATCCTAACCTTGGACTCCACGAGTGAAAATCGGTGTAGTCGAAATGATCATATCTTACTCCGCCTGTTAATCTGAAGTATTTGAGAAAATCCAGTGTAAGCTGGGAATATGCAGCTCCCTTGTACGAGCTGACATTTTGATTTACTATATATTCAGGATATATATCAAAAATCCCGATTATAGAATCACGAGCAATAGTATCATAAATGAAAAGAGTATCTGCGTCACCATTGACATCGTAATCAAAGACAACATTTTTATAGGCTCCGCCGAAGCTGAATTCCAAACCTTTGCTCAACTGATAAGTGAAATCGGTTTTTATTGTGTACTCAGTTTCTTTTGAATTATTCGTGAAGAAAATATCACGGCCGGGCATATCATAAACTTCAACATAAAAATCATTTTGAACTGCAGAGATTGTTGCAAAGGAATATAAATTTTTTGACCATATTGATCTTAGAGTTAATCCTGCGATGTATTGTGAATTT
This sequence comes from uncultured Ignavibacteriaceae bacterium, assembly GCA_964639355.1. Classification (GTDB taxonomy): domain Bacteria; phylum Bacteroidota; class Ignavibacteria; order Ignavibacteriales; family Ignavibacteriaceae; genus JAGXRK01. The sequence goes on along the minus strand of CAZXCP010000001.1, from coordinate 75,831 downwards.
TCAGTATCAAGATTCTCGGCACCTCTTCCATATCCCGCTTCATCCCCGCCTTCAATATTGATGTTGTCTTTACCATAAACTCCGTTTAGAAACAATGTATGCTTTTTATCCAGATTGAAAGTGAATTTAGCCTGAGTGTTATAGTAATTTGGTACAGCAGTTAAACCGGTTGCTTCAATTATCCAGTCGAGATAACTTTTGCGGGCAGAGAAAATATAACTTCCAAAACTGCCTATTGGTCCTTCAATAAGTGCACCGGCACCAGCCATACCGATTGATCCTTCACCTCTGAATCTTTCAAATGAGCCATTGCGTAATGAGATATTCATAACGGAAGATGCTTTATCACCGAATCGTGATGAAAAAGCTCCGGCATAAAAATCAATATTACTGACCATATAACTATTAAGCAGATTTATAGGTCCTCCGCCGGCACCCTGAACAGCAAAGTGATTGGGATTTGGTATTTCAATGTTATCCATAAGAAATAAATTTTCACCGGGATTACCGCCGCGTACAATTATTTCATTCAGCTGATCGCTGCCCGAAGTAACTGAAGGAAGTGCCTGCACAACTCTCTGAATATCAACAAGATCCCCGGGACTTCTTCTTATCTCTTCAAAGTCCATTGAACGGTGACTTACAATAGCATCGCGTGATTTTTCAAAATAACTGCCTGTAACTTCAACAACCTCACCTTCAATAATATCCTCATCCATCCTGATTTCCAGAACAGTCGATCGGTTTGGATTAACAATAACATTGTTCCGTTTTACAATTTTATAACCGATAAATCTTATAGTCAGATTATAACTTCCGGCAGGCAGGTTTGGAATAGTAAAATTTCCTTCAACATCCGACGCTGCACCAAAATTAGTTTCATCAACCAGAATATTCGCCCCTATCAACGGCTGAAGATTTCGATTATCTATTACTTTTCCGTTTATGTTTCCCGTTCCTTCTGCAGCATAGAGAACCAAATAGTTTAAGAAAGCAATAATTATGACTAATGTGATTTTCATTATTCCAACTGTTAATGACTGATTATTGAAGATTTGTATAAAAATTACCGTGATAACCAAATAATACTGCGTGCGGGATTTCTGCCCTGGCTATTTCAATAAATGATTGTGCATCCAATACAAGCAGAAATGAATTGCCTTTTGATTCATCCAAAACAACCGAAAGTATTATTCCGTCATCTTCGGATTTGCCATTGGGATTTCTCAGAAAAACCGGTTCCCCCGGAAAACAATTTTCTTCTGACCATACAACAGATTTTCCGGATATAATATCACTCTTAACTATTTGATCGTAGAAACTGTTTTTTGTTTTGCTATTTATGCCGATAGAATATATAAACTGATACCTGCTATCCATATTGAGTTTATCATAATCAAATCTTGGCAGTTCAATAAGTTCATCAGTCAATTTTTCATAGGTTACTTTGTGAGTTCCATTCAAATCCACTTTATATCTTCTTATCTCTCCGCCGGGAAGAATTTTTTGTTCAGATTTTATCCGGTCAAGATAAAATGATTGAATGATGCCCGGATCCTGATAAGCAGCAATGTCAAAAATCAGTTCATTACCTTTCTCAAATGCATTTATGTGATGAAATGCAAAGAAAGCATCGGTGATAGTTTTCTTGATAAGTCTTCCGCTGATTCGATCGAATATAAAAATTCTAGTGCCTCTTTCAGGTTTCCAGACATAGTTTTCTATGAATGGTTTTGCTTTGAATAATACTTTAAGCGGATTAACAACATATGGGAATTCCGTTATTATCAGATAGTTTTTGCTCATGCCAAAACTATGAAGATATGCCGGCTCTTTTACTTTTTGTGAAGCTATTAAGTGTGGATCACTGTCTTTCATTAATTTCATAAACCTGTAATTACTAACACGACCGAAACGGGTAGTCAGATTTATAACTTCATTATTATCTATATGCGGATGCACGGTAGTGACATGCTGATTAACTTTTGTATCATAAGCAAAGACTCCGACGGATTCTAAAGTATCAGGATCGAATTCCATCTGAAGTGAAGGTTCACCGAGTGCAACAAATTTTCCGACAAGATTTCCGATATTAACCTTTGCACTGTCTGTAATCTTTGGTGAGAAAACACCTTTAACACGGTCAAAAAGCGAGTAGCAGGGATCGGTAGCAAATTCAGAGTATGAAATTTTACCATTTAGCTTTGCTTCGTTGTAAGCTTTGCACTGCAGAAATTTATTCGCATACGATACCGTACCGTTTCTGAAGGTAAACTTGTGGAGCATTGCAAGTCCATCGAACCAGTGACGGTAATCCTGATTTCCGGCTTTAAATGTTCCCGGTCCGTTTCTTAGTAAAGTTCCTTCAACCCACTCAGGAATTTTACCTATGAGTGGGAGTTCATCAATAACCAGTTCATTCTCGGTTGTACCGAATCCTATTTTAAAAGCTTTTCGCACTAATAGTTTCCTTTACCATTTGTGGGAGTTGGATCAATCAACTCTGCTGCAATTTTACCTGAAGAAATAACCGCCGGAACGCCTGCACCAGGATGCGTACCTGCACCAGCAAAATAAAGATTTTCAAACTCTTGAGAACGGTTATGTGGTCTGAAATATCCGGATTGTAAAAGCGAAGGTCTGAATGCAAAAGCTGCACCCTTGTAGCTTTTTAATGTGTTTTGAAAATGAAGTGGATCAATGTAATGCTCTGCAATAATATTTTCACTTAATCCCGGCAAATAATTTTCTTCGAGATAATTAACAATTTTGTCGCGATAAGGTTTTGCCTGAATTTTCCAATCAATATTTGCATCAAGATTTGGAACGAGTGCCAGAACGTAAAATGATTCACAACCTTCAGGAGCAATTGATTTATCTGTTATTGTTGGCATATGCAGATAGAGCGACAGATCATCCGGCATTTCTTTCCCGTCAAATATTTCTCCGAGAAGTTTTTTGTACTTATCTGTTATAATAATATTATGATGTGAGAATTTTGAATCAAGATATCTCTTCTTTGTCCCGAAGTAATATACAAAAAGAGAAGAGCTGTATTTCATCCTGTCAATTTTGCTGTCGGAATATTTCTTTCTGTAAACTTCTGGAATAAGGTATTTATAAGTAAATGCTACATCGCCATTTGATATTACAACATCGGCATCGTACTTTGAGCCATCTTTTAATCGTACACCGGTTACTTTTCTATCTTTAATAAGAATCTCTTCAACTTCCTGATTTAAATAGATTTTTCCTCCGAGATCTTTTAGTAATCGTCCGAATCCATCAACAACTGCACCTGTACCGCCAATTGCATAATGAACACCCCATTGCTTTTCAAACTGCACTATCAAAGTGTATAGCGATGGAGTATGAAAAGGATTGCCGCCAATAAGAAGAGGATGAAATGAAAAAACTCTTCTTAAAAAATCGTTCTTAATATATTTTGAAACGTGATTATAAGTTCCGCGATATCCTCCGAGTTTTATTACTCCGGGCATAATTTTCATCATCTTGGCAAAGTTAAGAAACGGCTGATCAGTGTATTGATGAAATAATTCAAATATTCCGCGGGTATTTTGAAGAAATTTAACATATCCATCTTTATCGGATGGATTCCATTTATCAATTTGTTTTAATACATCATCAAGCTGATGCATATAATCAAAATAATTTCCGTCCTGATCAAATATTCTGTAAAAAGGATCAAGAGGAACCATTTTGAAATAATCTTCACGATTCTTTCCTGCGGACTCAAAAATTTCATCAAATATATAAGGAGCAGTCATCACTGTCGGACCGCCGTCAAACTTGAATCCGTTTATTTCATATTGATAACCTCTTCCGCCGAGTTTATCGCGGTTATCAAAAAGCGTAACATCGTGTCCTTTTGCAGCAAGACGGTTAGCTGCTGATAGTCCGCCAAATCCGCCGCCGATTACTATTACCTTCTTTTTCATTCTAATAATTTAATTTGATTAAGTGATAGGACTCTTTTTCATTCATCTCAAATTTTGCTCGGTTAAATGATGGCGGACCAAACATTCCTTTAACATTATTTGAGAAGCCATATCCCTCCTTCGGAATTCCTAAAAAGTTTGTGTCTAACTTGAAATTATCATTCTCATCGTGGAGAATAGCCAAAGCATATGTTCCGTAAGGAATTTCCTCAATAGTTATCTTATTAAGTTCGGGAGTTATAGGATAAGTCTTATAGAAAAATGCTTTTTTATAATCATCAGGGAAACCATCTTCATTATTGTATAAAGATACCTGTATTGAACCCTTTTGGTTTTCGATTTTGTCCAGTTCAATGATTATTGTTCCGTTTTTTTCCTGCGGGTAAATGCCCGGAAGTAAAAAGGTAAAAAGGAAAAACAAGTGCGTCAAATTTATTAATGATTTCTTCATATTTTTTTTATGTAAATAAGTTTAATAATGGGTTTAAAAATCGTGTTCTTAAAATCTCACCCGATAAGATCCTTAGTTTCTCACCAAGGTTTACAAAAACCCTTCCATCAAAAGGATTATAATTTTTTGTTTCAATCTTCAACAGAATACCGCGATAAATTCTGCTGGCTGAGGAAATAGCAAACTGGGTATTAGGCGTTAACAATTTAATACCGTCACTTGCTTCACTGTAATATCTGCTTGCTCTATCGATCTGATACTTCATAAAAAGACGTATCCTGTCATCAAATACTTCGTTAACTATATCATCATAGGTGAGATCAAATTTTTGAAGTTCATCGAGAGGAAGATATATCCTGTCCATATCCTTATCTTCTTTAACATCCCGCAGAATATTTGTTAACTGCATCGCAGCACCAAGATGTTCAGCATAACAAAATGCATGGTTGGATTTATATCCGAGAATATAAGTCATCATTACTCCGACTACCCCTGCAACTTTATAGCAGAATGTATAAAGGTCGTTAAATGTCTCGTACCTTTTATGCGTCAAATCCATCTTTACACCTTCAAGAAGTTCAAGGGGATAATTCATCGGCATCTGATACTTTTTTGCAACTTCAATAAATGATTTTAAGACCGGATGTTCTGATTCTCCATATTTGTATGCCGCTTTAACTTCGTCTGCAAAATGGTCAACTTCAAGGACTAATTCCTCTATAGATCGATTTCTGGGCTTATCGATTAAATTGTCTGCGTACCGGCAAAAATTGTACAGCGCAAAGGTGTCCCATCGCTTTTCTTTTGGGAGAAGACTTGCAGAAATGAAAAAACTTTTTGAGTAATGCTTCGTCTGCGAGCGGGCAAATTTATAAGCTAGTTTTAGTGATTTATCCTGATCTTTCATCAAATATTGATTGTTATATGTATTACATAACAATACTTTGAAGAAAAAGTTTAATATCAGGGTAGAAAATATTCTCTAGCGGATTTTAGAAGTTATTCAACCTTATTCTTACTTGTGGTTATTTATAGTTGAAATAATTAAAAAGTTGTTATTGTCAACAAAGTATAGAGTCAAAATAAATTAATTAAATCCCGGAAAATATGACTATTCCCCGGGGATAGAATATGTTAATGTTTATGCTCCATCTTTTTCATCATCATTTCTTTTGCCTGAGCTTTAATCTTTATTTCTCCGGCCTGTTTGAAGAATAAAGCTATTTCACCCTCATCACCTTTCTTTATATCCTTCTTCAGTTTCATAAGCATTACGTGATGAGCACCCGGCTTGAGTTCAAACGTAGATTTGGCAGGAACCACAATCATTCCCACTTCACGCATCCCCATCATATCATTGCCGGCGTCATAAGTTTCGTGGATTTCAACTTTACCAGCAAGGTCAAATTCAGCTTTGTAAAGTGTATCAGCTTTATCTGAATTATTTTCAATTTTGAAGAATAATCCAGTTGCTTTGCCTTCAGCACCAACACGCATCCATGGATCAATTATTTTTATTTCATCCGATGGGTTTGAAAATATTATTAATAGCGCAATTAGTAAGTTCATTTTGTACTCCTATTTTATGAGAGAGATTCCCGCCTTCGCGGGAATTGAAAAATATATTTATTTACTTAAATATTTAATATCATCAACTACTTCATCAAGATTGGCAATACTGCCTTTGTAGTTGTTTTTTAATCTTCCATTCTGGTCGATTAAAGACATCCTGTCTGTGTGCATTATATTATAACTCAGCTCACCATCTTCAGAATAAGTTGAATCCGTGAAGATTGCTTTCACATCAAACTTGAGCATAACTTCTTTTGTATTCTGTTTATCCCCGGATAACAATGACCATCGTGTAAAATTATACTCTCTAAGTTCAGCATATTTCCTTAAAACTGAAGGTGTATCTCTGTCAGGATCAAAACTGATCACAACAAATTTCACCTCATCTTTTATTTCATCAGGCAGTTTTTGTTCAATCAGATGCATATTATGTGTGGTCATTGGACAAATATCCGGACAATGAGTAAACACCATAGTCATTAAAGTAATTTTACCTTTTGTAAGTTCAGGAAATTCTACTTCAACACTATCCTGATTTAGGAAAGCATTTTGTGTTCTTGAAATATCCTGATCTAAAGGAAAATGGTCATAGCAGCCGGTTAAAAGAGTAAGATTAAGAAAAAGAGTAAAGATGATATATATAATAATTTTTTGTTTCATGACATTAAAAAATTTGAATTGTATGATTCAACTTAAATAAAATCGGTTCGTCATAAAAGATAAATTAAATTCTTAATTAGTGTAATTCGTGTAAATTCGTGGCAGATTTTTTTGCCACTAATTATCACTAATTTTCACACGAATTTTTTTAATTACTAGGAAAAAGTTATGGCAGATATGCCCTCAGAAGAATTCCGCAAAACAGGTTATCAGCTTGTGGATTGGATTACAGATTACTTAAAGGAAATTGAAAAATATCCACCGCTTTCAAAAGTGAATCCGGGTGATATTTTAAAACATATTCCACAATCACCTCCACAAAAGGGGGAGGATATTGAAAATGTTCTAAGTGATGTAGATAAAATATTATTAGACGGAATTACCCACTGGAATCATCCCGGTTTTATGGCTTATTTCAATTCAACTTCAAGCGGACCCGGTATTTTAGCCGAACTTCTTTCTGCCGGATTAGGTTTAAACGGAATGTTATGGAAAACATCGCCTGCTTTCACCGAACTCGAACGAACGATGATGAACTGGTTCAGACAAATGGTCGGACTGCCGGAAAATTATTGGGGAATTATTTATGATACCGCTTCCACTAGTTCAATGCATGCTATTGCTTCTGCACGTGAACAACTAAATCTTGGTTTCAGGCAAAAAGGTATGGCTGGTAGAAATGATGTACCACGATTAATAATGTATTGTTCTGAGCACGCTCACTCATCAATTGAAAAAGGTGCGGTGACTCTTGGAATTGGACTGAAAGGTGTAAGAAAAATTCCTGTTAACGATAAATTTGAAATGATTCCAGCAAAGCTTGAAGAAGCGATAAATGAAGATATTAAGAATAGATGGAAACCATTCTGTGTTATAGCAACAGTTGGTACTACTTCAACAACAAGTGTTGATCCTGTTGAAGAAATTGCTATGATATGTGAAAAATATAATCTTTGGCTGCACATTGATTCCGCTTATGCCGGCGTTACTGCAATGATTCCGGAAATGAATTGGATAACAAAAGGGTGGGAGAGAGCAGATTCAATAGTAATCAATCCGCATAAGTGGATGTTCACTCCTATGGATCTAAGTATATACTTTACTAGAAAACCTGAAATATTAAAACAAGCTTTCAGTCTTGTTCCGGAGTACCTAAAAACTAAACAGGATGATGAAGTTGAAAACTTAATGGATTACGGAATTCAGCTTGGCAGAAGATTCCGTTCACTTAAGTTATGGTTTATAATAAGATATTTTGGTGTTGATGGACTATCTGAAAGAATAAAATTTCACATAAAACTGGCAAAAGAATTTGCAGAATGGATTGATAACGACAAAGATTTTGAACGCTTAGCTCCGGTTCCTTTTTCTACAGTATGTTTCAGATACAATCCCGGAAATAGAACTGAAGAGGAATTGAATAAGTTGAATGAAAAATTATTGGAAGAAATTAATGCTTCAGGTAAAATATTCTTATCCCATACAAAGATAAACGGCAAGTTTGTTATCCGATTAACAATCGGAAGTATACGGCACGAGAAACGGCATATTGAAGAAGCGTGGGAAGTGATAAAAGAATTTATCAAAGAATTAAAATAAAAAACCCCGGGGTCATCACTCCCGGGGCTAACCATCATCCTATCAACATTAACTAATCATTATTTAGTCGGAGGCAAAATCACCGTATCTATAACGTGTATCACACCATTTGAGGCATTGACATCTGCGCTTATAACCTGAGCGTCATTAATCATTACTTTACCATCAACAACTTTTATATTTACAGAACTTCCCTGAACAGTTTCAGCAGAATTCAGCTTAACCACATCACCGGATTTAACTTTTCCTGCAACAACGTGATACAAAAGAATATTCTTTAACGCTTCTTTATCCTTCAGCAAGGATTCAATGGTTCCTTTGGGTAATTTATCGAAAGCTTCATCTGTCGGTGCAAATACTGTAAACGGTCCATCACCTTTTAGTGTTTCAATTAAACCCGCTTCTGTTAATGCAGTAGCTAGAGTCTTAAAATTACCCGCTTCAACGGCAGTTGTAACGATATCCTTTTTACTATCCTTATGATTATGGGCAATACTCACGAATGAAAGTGATCCAACAAGCAGGATCGGTAAAAACATACTAAAAACAAATTTTGATAACATAGTGTCTCCTTTATTTGAATAATTGTTTTACTTACACTTACTACAACAATACATCTTCTATTTGAGTTCCATCATTTCAAGGGGTATAAAAGATTGACCATTAACCACTCAATTTTTAAGAATTGAATCCACTTCTGGATGCCTTCATCTCACTGAGCAAAAAAAAGAATATTTATTATTTGATAACGGAGAAATAATGTCGACAAAAACTGCATTTGTTAAGCAATTACAGGGAATTACTTTCGTAGGAAAAACAGATTCTAATCATTGGATTACAATGGACGGTCCGGAAAATTTTGGCGGTAGTAATGCAGGAAACAGACCCAAAGAACTTTTACTGCTTTCTTTAGCCGGATGCACAGGAAGTGATGTGGCTAGTATTTTATCGAAGAAAAAAGTTAAGCTGGAAAATTTTGAAATGAATATTTCTGCTGAGGTCGCTGAAACCCATCCTAAGGTTTATACAAAAATCCATCTTGAATATGTTTTTTACGGAAAGAATATTCAGAATAAAGATGTTGAAAGAGCAATCGAGCTTTCTCAGAATACTTACTGCACTGTTACTGCAATGCTTCAAAAAGCAGTAACTATTGAACATTCATACAGAATTGTTGAAACGAACTAGAAAAAAATTATTAATATTCACGGGCGGAAAGGTTGAATGAGGTTTTGATTTGAATTATTGTTCTTTCAATCATTCATTCAACCAATCAGTCAATCTTTAATTTATCCTTTTTGATACAGACCCACTATATTTCCATCCGGATCTTCAAACAGTGCATACCAACCCATTGCCGGTATCACAGTTTTATTTCTTGAAACTGCTCCGCCGCTCTCTTTAACTCTTTTAAGAATCGAATCAATATCAGGAATGTTTATGTGAAATATTGTTGACTCACCTTTCTTAATTTCATCCACCTTTCTTAAACCTGCCATTGTTCCTTTGTGATTATTAAACAACAAGTAACCATTTCCAAATGGTTTAAAATCCCAGCCAAGCACTTTTTGATAAAACTCTTTAGATCTGTCGAGATTTGTTGAGGGTATTTCAACGTGAGCAATCAAACTATCAGCCATAAATAATTTTCCTTATTATTTGTTAATAAATTCTGTCAAAAGTTAAAATGTAAGTTCAGAATATTCAAGTGTAAGCCGGTATTATTAACGTTATTTTACAGTTGATTATCATAAACTTGCTATTATTCTTATAGTTTAAAGATCAAATTATATCCCTCTTATCCATCGAGTGACATTCATCACGGATATCGATCGTCCTTAAAATTGCTATTGTGGTTTCTATTTCAAGCATTTATTTTTGAATAAACGTTCAGTCAAAATTTTTTAATCATTGAAATGCCAAGAACCAAAGAACAGTTTGAGGAAATAAGAAAAACCAGCAGGCAAAAAATTCTTGATGCTTCCCTGGAGGTTTTCGCACAGCAGGGATATCAGTCGGCAACTGTAGATTCAATTGCTAAAAAAGCAGGTGTGTCAAAAGGATTGATGTATAATTACTTTAAAAGCAAAGAAGATCTGCTTAATGAACTGATGATCGGAATGCTGGAAGCTCTTATGTGTGAATATATGCCGATTAGGCCCAAAGAGAAATTCACTAAAGAAGACATAACTAATTTCATCAACAACGGAATTGACCTGGTACTGGAAAAACCATATTACTGGAAATTATACTTCAGTGTTGCACTTCAACCCGAGGTTATGAATATAGTTTTTGCAAAAATGATGGAACTTGGTCAGCCTTATATGATAGGTTTATCTGAATACTTTAAGGAAAAGGGAATTGAGAATCCTGAGGTTATGACAAGATACTTTTCTGCTGTTATGGATGGGATTCAGTTCCATTGTATGCTTGATCCCAAATCTTTTCCGGCTGAAGAGGTTAAGAAGCTATTAATTAAACAGTTTGTTTGAATTGGTGATCAGTAATCAGTGATCGCATTCGCAAATACTGATTACCTATAAACGATCACCGATTACCAAACGAAGAAGGAGAGTATAATAATGAAACTGATAACAATCATTACAATTGCAATTACGTCTTTAACATTTTCACAAAATGCAAAAGAAATAGTAGCAAAAGCAGACGAACTTATGCGTTCCAATAGCAGCTATTCAGAAATGACAATGACCATCGAGAAACCTAATTGGTCACGCACAATGGGAATGAAAATCTGGGCACTTGAACCTGATTATGCCATGATCTATATAACTGAACCCGCAAGAGATAAAGGAACGGTAACTCTCAAAAGAAAAGTTGAAGTATGGAATTGGCTTCCTTCAGCACAACGAGTAATTAAAATTCCTCCTTCGATGATGCTTCAATCATGGATGGGCTCGGATTTTACGAATGACGATCTTGTCCGTCAGTCTTCAGTGGTTAATGATTACAATCATAAACTTATCGGTGAGGAAAAACTTAACGGATATGACTGCTATAAAATTGAAATGATACCAAAACCGGAAGCTGGTGTTGTTTGGGGCAGAATAATTAACTGGATTGCAAAGAACAGTTACCTCCAGATACAAGCTGATTACTATGATGAAGATGATGTACTGATTAAATCATTTGTCGGCAGCAACGAAAAGAGAATGGGAGGAAGAAACATTCTTACTCGTTGGGAAATGATACCCGTAGATAAGCCCGGTAATAAAACGATAATGGAGTACACAGCAATTCAGTTTAACTATAAGATTGATGAGGATTTCTTTTCGGAACAAAATATGAAACGGGTCAGGTAGCGCAGAGCGCCAAGAGCACTGCGCATAGTGCAAAACACTAAATGTGGATTGGAAAAATAATCAAGCATTTAGATAAAACGAATTTAGATTATAGAATGATAATCATTTTCAGAAAAACGTTAAAAATAAAAACTAAGTACGCTGCTGATCGCTTTGCGCTATGCCTCAAGCTCTAAGCGGCGTATTATTAAAGGCTCAAGTATGAAAACATACATAACACTCGCGTGGCGGAATCTCTGGCGAAATAAGAGGCGAACACTAATTGCTGCTTCATCAGTATTCTTTGCTGTTATTCTCGCACTCCTGATGCGTTCAATGCAGACAGGCTACTATGATTATATGATTGATTCTTCTGTAAGAACTTACACCGGTCATATTCAAATACAGGGAAAGGATTACTGGGAGAAAAGATCCTTCGACGAAAGTATGATTCTTGACGATGAGATGATTGATAAAGTTAATCAGATTGATGGTGTTGAGATGTCGGTAAAAAGACTTGAAACCTTTTCACTTATCTCTTATGGAATGGTTACGAGAGTGATCCAAGTAGTAGGAATTGATCCCGAACAGGAAAATGCACTCACTTCTCTTAAAGACAAAATTGTTAAAGGAGAATATCTTTCAAATAGTTCACGTGGAATATTGCTTGCCGAAGGGCTTGCTGAACTGCTCAAAGTGGATATTGGTGATTCTATTTTAATTTATGGTCAGGGACTGTATGGAGTTACTGCAGCTGAACTAATTCCTGTACAAGGACTGGTTAGATTTACACTCCCTTCACAGAATAAATCTTTCGCTTATTTAAGTCTTCCTTATGCTCAGTGGGTGTATTCAGCACCGGATAGACTTACTTCTTTATCCATTATGCTTGATAACCGAAAGAAAATTAATTCGATTCAAAGCAAGATTAACACTCTGTTTGAAACGACCAATGAGAATTCTGGAGATGTCTATGATATTATGACCTGGGAAGAACTTTCACCTGAACTGGTCCAGTATATTCAGATTGATAACGCACAGGGAATAATAATGCTCGGAATTCTTTACATCGTAATAGCATTCGGAATATTCGGTACCATTATGATGATGACTGCAGAAAGAGTTAAAGAGTTCGGAATACTAATATCAGTCGGAATGAAAAAATGGAAACTCTATCTGGTAACAACACTCGAAACAATTTTTATTTCATTTATTGGTGTTGTCGCCGGAGCAGTTGTCAGCCTGCCACTTTTAATTTATTTTGTTAATAATCCTATTCCGCTTACAGGAGATATGGCTGATGCAATAGTTGCCTGGGGATTTGATCCTATCCTGCCTTTTGCACTTTATCCCGGAATGTTCATCGCACAAGTATGGACGGTTCTTGCTATTGCGCTGGTGTCGGGATTATATCCATTAAACTTCATTAGAAAAATTAAACCCGTTGAAGCAATGAGAGGTTAATATGCTTTTAAGTCTTGCATGGAGAAATATCTGGAGGAATAAGAGACGCAGTTTTATCATAATTGCAGCCATTGCAGTTGGGTTATTATGCGGTTTGTTTGCAAGTGCCGTAATGTTTGGTATGGGTGATTCTCTGATAAATACAACTATCGATAGGGATCTCGGTCATATCCAAATACATACAAGATCATTTGAGGATGATCGACTTCTTACTGATACAATTCCATTAACAAAAAGCATTTTAGCTGAAGTTAAGTCTCAGCAAAATGTAACAGGAGTATCTGCAAGATTAATGATTGAAGGAATGATTTCGTCTGCTACTTCGTCGGGCGGAGTAAGAATAACCGGAATTACTCCTGCTGATGAAAAGAACATTACAACTATTCACAAAAAAATTGTTACAGGAAGTTATTTCGAAAGTGATGACGCTAATCAGATTCTTATAGGTCAAAAGCTTGCAGAAAATCTTGGTATAAGAGAAAGGTCACGGCTTGTGCTAAGTTTTCAGGGACTGGATGGAACTATAATCTATGGCGCATTCAGGGTTTCAGGAATATTCAAGACTGAATCATCAATGTTTGATCGTTCAACAGTTTTTATAAAAGAGGATGAATTACTGGCTTTACTTGGTTCGGGGCCAATCTATCACGAATTAGCGATAAGAGTTAACACAGTACAGAATGTTGATTCGCTATATAAAACTCTTAAAGCAAACTATGATCATCTCTCTGTTAAAGATTGGAGAGAGCTTGCCCCCGAATTAAAACTTATGGACGACATGATAGGAGTTCAACTTAATATTTTTTTGGCTGTGATACTTTTTGCTATGCTGTTTGGCATTACAAACACAATGCTTATGTCGGTTATGGAAAGAGTACGAGAGTTCGGGGTTCTTATGGCAGTCGGAATGAAAAGACGCAAAGTATTTGCAATGATAATTCTTGAAACTATTGTTCTTTCCTTTGTAGGTGGTGCTATCGGGATGATACTTGCATCACTAACAATTGCATATTTTAATTTTGCTGGAATCGACCTTTCAGCTTTTGCAATCGGCTTATCAGAATTTGGTATGGAATCAATACTGCATCCGACTCTGCCGTTATACTTTTATGTATCAATAACAATTATGATTTTGTTCACAGCGATTTTTTCAGCCATTTATCCGGCGATAAAAGCAATAAGACTTAAACCTGCAACCGCAATTCGCACTTTTTAACGGAGGAAGATATGCCGCTTATACAAATAAACAATGTTACTAAAATTTATGACGGAACAGCAGTTCCTGTAAAAGCATTAGATAAAGTAAACCTGAATATTGAAATCGGTGAGTTCACTGCAATTGTTGGACCTTCCGGTTCTGGAAAAACAACTCTGCTTAATATTATCGGCGGACTCGATGTTCCCACCTCAGGTCAGGTTATAGTTGATAACGTTGATATTTCAACTTACAAGCCGGATGAACTTGTCAATTTCCGGCTTCATCATATCGGATTTGTGTTTCAAGCATATAATCTGATACCCGTTTTTACAGCAAAAGAAAACGTCGAGTTTATTATGCTGCTTCAAGGATTAAGCAAGACTGAAAGAGAAAAACGCGCAGTTGAATTGTTGGAAGCAGTTGGTCTGGGTGATCGGATAAACAATAAACCATCCGAACTTTCCGGCGGTCAGCAGCAGAGGATAGCTGTAGCAAGAGCACTTGCTTCTAAGCCGTCATTTGTGCTTGCCGATGAACCAACAGCGAATCTTGATTCTGTTACGGCTGATTCATTACTTGATTTGATGGAAAAGCTTAATAAAGATTTTAATATGACTTTTGTTTTTTCAACACACGACCAAAGAGTGATTGACAGAGCATACCGTGTTGTTACACTTCACGATGGAGCAGTTGAGAAGGATGAAAATACAATTTTAAAAACCAATACTCCTGAATGATTGAATGGTTGGATGATTGTTGAGAAATCTGAATTAATTTAATGAACATTCAGTCATTCAACCATTCGCGCCTTACATAAGAATACTAAATATGAAAAAGATTTGTCTTTTAATATTGTTGATCGTTACAGAATTGACCTTTGCACAATTGTCTTCATTTGATTATAACGGATACTCAAAATATTTATTCAGCTCTGTAAAGTATCCCACTTTAGATGAAAGATTTAATGATCATTTGCTTCATACCAGATTTAATACAAGATGGTATCCCGCACAATCTTGGACTGCTGCTTTGGAATTAAGAACAAGAATATTTTTCGGTGAATCCGTTGAAAATATCCACAACTACTCTGATTTAATTCGATCAAAACAGGGATTAGTTAATCTGGATGTTTTATTGTGGAATGAAAAGAAATCAATAGGCTATGCTGAGATTGACAGACTGTGGATAGATTATGTTAAAGATGATTGGCAATTTACTATTGGGCGACAAAGAATTGCCTGGGGAACAAGCTGGGCATGGAATCCGATAGACTTATTTAATGCGAAAGAGGTTCTTAATTTTGATTATGAAGAAATGCCCGGTGCTGATGCTTTAAGGATTCAATACTATACCGGTCCGGTTTCAAAAGTCGAGTTGGCTGTTAGTCCGGGACAGGACAAAGAAGATTTGACTGCAGCAGGGTTAATCTCATTTAATAGATGGAATTATGATTTCCACCTGATTGCAGGATATAACAAAGAAAAATGGATACTCGGAGGCGGCTGGGTAGGGGATATAATGGATGCGGGATTCCGCGGTGAGATTTTGATATCACAAGCTCCAAAACAAAAATATGATTCACATCTCTATCAACTTAACGATATTGAGCCTTTATCAACTGATAAACCTTATGTTTCATTTGTAATTTCCGGAGATTATACTTTTCCTAACACATTTTACATTCATACAGAAATTTTGTTTAATAGTATCGGAACAAAAAAGTTAGCATCCCTTTACAGAAATGAAGCAATTGAATTGGATTTGTTAACTCCTGCACGATTGTCAATCTTTCAAGAGTTTGCATATCAGTTTACACCACTTTTAAGAGGCGGAATTTTCGGTATTCTAAATCCTGATGATAAATCTTATGTCATTGTTCCATCAGCAAGCTATTCAATAATTACAAATCTTGATTTGTTCCTTACAGGGTTGATGTTTGGAGGTGATTCACTTACCGAATATGGAGGTTTTGGCTCAACTGTTTTCCTCAGACTCAAATGGTCATTCTGAAGATTTTGTTCGTTTTTAGATTATATAAGTCTTGCACCGGTTTGGTTAATTCTATATGTTTTAACCAATAATAGAAATCATTTCTAAAATAAATTCTATTTCCACGCGGGTTGTACTTAAAACAAAATAAATTTCCAACAAATATTTAAGGAGAGAAGTATGAACCTTTTCGAACGGGCTAAAAATATTCTTATTACACCCAAGACTGAATGGGAAGTAATAAAGAATGAACAAACAACAGTTAGTGATTTATTCACTAAATATGTCCTTATCCTGGCACTTATTCCGGCAATTTGTAATTTTATTGGTCAATCATTAATCGGAATTTCCTTCGGACCATTTGGAAGTTTTAAAGTACCGATTGGCAGCGGGTTATTATACCTTGTATTGTATTATCTTTTCTCTGTAGGTGCTGTTTACTTACTGGCGTTAATTGTCGATGCTCTTGCACCATCATTCGGCTCAACAAAAGATCTGATAGCATCACTTAAAGTTGTCGTATTTTCCTACACGGCAGCATGGGTTGCAGGAATATTTATGATAGTTCCCCTGCTTGGCTGGATTGCAGCAATCGGTTCTTTATACGCTTTATTTCTGATGTATCTTGGACTTAAGATTGTTAAAGCCCCCCCGCAGGACAAACTGGTTGGATATTTTATTGTTGTTATTATAGTGGCAATTGTAGTTTACTTCGTAATCGGTATGATAGTAGGCGCTATTGCTCTTGGAGGTATGATGATGGATGCATTCAAAGGAATGCAGTACTAATAGAAAATTAAAAAGCCTGTCTTTGATGATTATCAGACAGGCTTTTTTATAAACTTTTAGATAAAAGTTGTTAACAACATTAAATAATATACCTTAACACCGACTCCAGCTTTTTGATTTCCGGTTCAGCATTAATTTTTCTGAAATAATCCAAAGCTTTATCAAGATATTCTTTACTTTTCATCTGGTCATTCATTTCTTTGTATAGAAGTCCTAGTTCGTGATAAGTTTCGGCTTCATTTAGTTTATTACCGGTTTCCTGATTAATACGCAGACTGGTTAATAACAGATTTTCGGATGCATTAAGATTTCCGGAATCACGTTGAATGATACCTTTTATTTTATATACTTCAGCAATAGTCAGCTTATCGTCAAGTTTAAAGGCTATTTCCATTGCTTTATCAGCAAAAGCAAGACTCAATCTAAAATCCTTCATCTGTGAGTAGACATAAGCTTTGCTCAGGTATGCAAGTCCGCAAGTCTGCAGATAGCCTAACTTAACTGAAAGTATGATACTCTCATCAAAAGATTTGAGCGCCGATTTAAAATCATTCTTCTTTGTATAGACCATCCCAAGATTATGATGAATTTCTGAAATTCGTTTCAACTCAGATATTTTTTCAAAGTTTATCATGGCTCTGCGGAAATAGGAAACCGCCATATCATATTTACCCTGGATAGTATTAACTATACCAAGATTTATTTCAATCTTTCCGGTGAATGCATAGTTATCCTGTTCATTAACTATCGACAGAGCACTTTCGAAGTGTTCGACAGCATTTGTAAGATCACCAAGATCACCGTAAATGGTACCTGAAAGATTCTCACACTTTGCAATACCAGTATTATCGTTGATGGAAGTGAATATATTTCTGGCATTCTCAATGTTTGAAAAACTCATTTCCCAGTTCGCCTGCCTGCTGAATATTTCCCCCTTGATCAGATATGCATTTGCTGATATATGATTTAGCAAAGGATTGTTGATTGAATGAGTTATTAACTTATCACCTATATTTAGGGAGGTAGTAAAATCTCCCAGTGTAAGAGATGCGTTACTAAGGAGTAATAATAATGCAAGAAAATTATCTTCCTTTAAACGAGACGATGCATAAGTAATAAGCAAGTCGATTTGCGCTTTAGTAATTGCCGAAGTGCTGAGACTAATATCAGGAAAGTTTTCTGGCTGAATTTCAGATTCAGTTACAGTTCTGCTTATATTAAGTTGTTCGAAAAGTTCTTCTATCTGTTTCGGGTTAAAAAAATCACCAACAACTTCAATAAGATTTAATTTTGTATTCGGTGCCACTATTGCATTATTTCATTTTTACAGTTTCCTTTTAGTCAACAGTTATGCCAAGTATATTATTTCCAGCATATCGAACTTTTATGCCAGAACGATAAAGATTCTTACAGATTAATAAATGTGAATTTGTTGAAAAAAGAAGGATGTGTATCGTTATGAAGCAGAAATCAAAGAAAATTTCGCTTATAGTTTGTATTAGCAAAAAATAATTTTACACTTTCTCGGGTTGCAAGCAATTGGGAGTCCAGCTCTGCAATGGATTTTGACAGGATCAGCGTGATTTATAAAAATATGGACAGAACAAAGATGTAAAAATAACTTGTTGTTAAAATTTATTACTAATGTTATTTAACAATCCTGGATATCTCTTTAAACTCCGGAGTTCCGCATACTTCTAAAAGTTCAAACAAAACAGACTCTGTGGTTGTTATCTCTGCACCACAAGTTCTCATTCTGTCAAGTGCAATGTTGTAGTCAGTATCTCTGCGTGAAGATACTGCATCGGCAGTTACATTTACCTGGAAATCATTCGCGAGAAGGTCTAATACTGTTTGCTGAACACAAACGTGTGATTCAACACCACAAACAGCAATTTGAGATAATTTCTTTTTACGAAGTTCATCAAACAACTCACCTGCACCGGAACAGCTAAAACTCATTTTTTGAATTGCAGAATATTCTGAAAGTTCATCTAATATTCTTTGTGATGTTGGACCCAAACCTTTTGGATACTGTTCTGTGAAGTAAATCGGCAGTTGCATAGTTTTGAAACCTTTTATCAACTTAACCGTGTTATCTAGAACAGTATCAATATTTCTGATAACCGGGAGAATACGTTCCTGCAAATCAATTATCAGTAATGCCGAAGATTCTTTTTTAAGTATTAATGGATGTCTTTTCATATAATCCTTCCTTTATGTTACTCTTAATCTCACTCTCACTCTTGTCTTCCCTAATAAATCTCATCCATTCCATATTTACCGCAGGCATACATCATCAAAATAGAAGCAAGGTCTATCAGAGCTTTTTTCTGCTCATCAGCGTGAATTACAAGGTCATAAACATCGGCCATAAACTGAAAATTGCTTAGAATTTTTTTAAGCTCGCGTATTGTTGGAGTGCCATGCCAGTTTGCAACCTGGGTTACTAATAGTTTTTCATAACGCCTTAAAAAATCTCTAAAAGAAATTAGGTGAGTAGTATTAGCATGTCTTGGATGACAGATAGCTATAAGATCATTAAAGTATGTATCCCACTTTTTTGACAAAGCCTGGTTACGCGAATCCATAACGTACCTGGCTTGTTCAAGGGTAAATTCAGCTTTGGTTGTAATTTTGAATTGAGGAATAATAGCATATCCGTCGTAGCTGATCTCATCATAATCTTCATCATAATATTTCCATCGCTTCAGAAGCTGATTAGGTGTATATATTGTAATTACTTTATCAAGAGAGCTGTCTGTAACAATGAATTTTCTCTGCTGTACATTAACAACCGTAAACCAGTGTTCCCAGTTATCAACACTAAGAATGCAGGGATAACCTTTTTTCAGGTTTTCTGTAAGTACCTTAATTGCATCCTGCCCCTTTTCTCTTCTGAAATATCTCATCTTACAGTTATAGAACTTTGCTGCTTTCGCTAAACCGATTTCGTCTGTCCCATACCACCATGTACTTCCGGCTTTTACAGCAATTTGATTTTCACTTTCGAACCTGCCGAGCATAACAAGTGCATACTTAAGAGCGAACGGTCCGCATTGATATTTATAAGGCTGAGGATAAAAGCTCATAAATTGTTTTCTGTTTAGTGAGCACAAACTTAATGAAAGTTCAAGTTTTATATAAAGTCTTTTATAATTATTTTTTAAGTATGAAAGACAAAAAAATTAAAGTTGCGGTAGTTTACAACGAAGCCCACCCTGAATTTTATAAGATTCCCGAATCAACTGAAAAAGTCGGCGATTTCCAGGAGTATTTTGAAGTTGAAAACCTGACTCCTATGGAAGAGTACGAAATGATGGCAAAAAAACTTTCCAGGGTTGGATTAGATGCCTATACACTTAATATTAAAGATAACTTTCAGGCAATTATTGATGATATAAATCAGAATAAACCCGACGTTGTTTTCAATTTCGTTGAGATTTACAAGGAAATTGCTCGTTATGAGATGAATATAGTGGGATTATATGAACTGCTTGGAATCTCTTATACCGGTGCTCCACCATTAGCTCTTGCTAATTGCCAGAGCAAAGCACTCACAAAAAGAATATTAAGTGAGTATGGAATTCGTACACCAAGATTTAAAGTATTCAGAAGAAAATCAAAAGCTTATAAAAGCCATCTTAAATACCCTGTAATAGTTAAACCTGCTTATGAAGATGCCAGCGTTGGTATTGAAAATGAATCTATTGTAAGCAGCGAGACTGAACTGAAGGAAAGAATAGAGTATGTATTTCAGCATTTTAATCAGCCGGCATTGTGTGAGGAATTTATTGACGGAAGAGAATTGAATGTTGCTGTTTTGGGAGATAAAAATCCAAAAGTACTGCCTATCAGTGAAATCGATTTTAAGAAAATGCCAGATCACCTTTATAATATTGTAAGCTATCAGGCTAAGTGGGATCCTTTACACGAATCTTATCATAAAACTATTCCTATTTGTCCTGCAAAACTTCCCAGGCGGGTTGAGGAAAAAGCAAAAAAGATGGCTCTTGCCGCTTTTAAAGTAATGGGTGTAAGAGATTATTCAAGGGTAGATATGAGACTTTCAAAGGATAATCACCTATATGTACTTGAGGTGAATCCTAATCCAGACCTCACCGAAGGAGCCGGTTTTATGCGTTCTGCTGCTACATCCGGTTTATCCTATACTGCAGCACTGAAAAAAATAGTTATGCTTGCTTATGAGCGGGGTAAAAGAAAAGGACATTATTGATCTCAATTTAAAGTGCTTTTAACATATATATTAAAAGAAAAAACCTTCTGGCTTAATGATTGAACCAGAAGGTTTTTTTATTAGGCTTTAATTTTCACTAGCTCGGGGAATTTTGCTTTAGCCAATTCAAACAATCCGAACATGGCTCCGGTAAAGAACAAATCTCCAATAAGCGTGTTATGGAAAAAAGGTATTGCAGCAGTAAAACAAGCGGCAAGTCCTGCTGCTGTTGTAGGATATAATGTATCAGTTGCCCAGAAAGCTAGGTTGGTCACAACAAAAAATAATATTGATGCACTAACTGATGCAGTTATAACTCTTAAAACCGATTTCTTTTTCAGCATAAACATTCCTAATCCGACAATCACAACAAAGCTTAAATACACAGCCCACATTGTATTGTGAAATCCTAAAAACAAATCTGTTAAAAACAATGCTGCAAGCGGAATAGCAAATGCAAATACTTTCTTATTGAAATAAGCTCCGCCGAATAATGCCATAGCAGCAATTGGTGCAAAGTTCGGAGGGTGGGGCAGAAGTCTTACTACAGCAGCAACGAGTATCAATCCGGTTAGCAATAAAAGTCTTGGTGATAATTTAAGAGAATTCATATCAAATCCTTTCTGTTAAATTGTCCGATAATATCGGGTGTTTTCAAAAATTAGTTTTAGTTTATAATAATTCAAAAATAAAGTTTATTAAGGTCAAAAGTCAAAAATTAAAATTCAAAAGTTGCAGAATTCAATCTTTAAAAAATAATTTTAGTTTATTGAAAGACTGAATCCTCCGTAAAATGAAATTCCGGCAGTTCCATATCCAAAAACATCTTCATATTCGGTATCTAAAAGATTTTCCGCTCTTGCATTTAATCTTAAAAAATCAAAAACATAATAGTGTGCTGCAAGATTTATAAGCACATACCCTTTAAGTTCAGTTCTTTGATAAGTTGAAAAATCAATATCCTCACGTACTCCAACCCAAATTACTTCAGCATTTATGTTCGCTTTCGGGACAAATGAATAACTGGTATAAAACCCGAGTTTACTTTCTGGTCTGCGTAAAAGTTTTTTATCAAAGTCTGGTGAATCAGGACTTATGTCTCTTGCATCAGTAAACGTATAATTTGTTTTAAAACTAAGTCCATCAATTGGCTTTGTTTCAATGTAAACTTCAAATCCCTTTGTTACCGCTTGTTTGATATTAATAGTTTTGAATGAAGCATAATCAAATCCGAACATATCACTAAACTTGTTGTAGAAAAAAGTTGTACCGATAGCAAAATTTTGAGCAAAAAGATATTGGTCTATACCAAAATCCCAGCCAAAGCTTTTTTCGGGATTTAAGTTTTCATTTCCATAAGCGGGATCATATAAGTAATATAAAGATGGAGCATTAAAACCAGTTCCAATTGTTGCTTTAAATTTTGTGTTTGTTTCCCATAGCATAAAGGCAGGAGCAATTCTATATGTAAATTGTGAACCAAATTTGCTGTGGTCATCCAATCTTGCACCAAGTGTAATAAAAAATCCCTCTTCAAATTTTAATTGATCCTGAATAAATACTCCAAAGGTGCTGGCGTTTTGCATCGGAATTACGCTTGCAATATCAGGTGAAAATGGATCAGGTACATAATTGAAAGCATAATATTCTGAAGCTGATTCTTCAATCTCGAATTCTAATCCTGCTGTAAGAAGATTTGATTTGTTAAGTTGAAAATCATTCTGCCAATCTAATTTATATTTTCTTCCATCATAATGTGCCCAGGAATAATCATTAACATAAGAAGGATAATTAACACTTGCTGCTGATGTATCATAAGAATTATTTCTCAAATTTCTTAAAAATGATAGCCCAATTTTTTGATTCCACAATCCATCAAATAATTTTATTTTACCTTCACCACGAACTGAAAATTCTTCCTGATTTGTTAAGTAGGTTGGATCATCTCCAAACTCTCCGCCAAACTGATCATTATCTGATTTTGATTTAAGAAATCGTGTATAAAGATTTATTTCTGAATTTTTAGAAATGCTATATCCAATTAGAGCTGAAGCGTTATTAAAATTATACCCATCTTTTTCTGTGTTCCCATATTTTTCTGACGCTACGGAAAAACCATCGCTTCCGGTTCTACTTAATGCAACGGAGTAATTTAATTTCTGTAAAGATCCATTAACACCAAATTGTGCTTTATAAGAATTGTAAGAGCCACCTTCTGTCAGTAAAGAAAATCTGGGCAATCCATTTCCTTTTTTCGAAATTATGTTTATTACACCGGCAAGTGCATCAGATCCATATAATGTTGATTGAGGGCCGCGCAAAACTTCTATTCTTTCAATGTTATCAATTGGTAGTGCCGAGAAATCATAAACCCCACTCGGATCATTTGTTAAATTTACTTCAACTCCATCAATTAAAACTAAGGTGTGAGAAGAATTTGCACCACGAATGTAAAGATTGGACAGAGTTCCGTTGCCACCTTGTCTTGTAAAACTAACTCCGGGTTCATTCCTTAAGACATCAAATACGTTATTTACATTACTATTGGATATTTGATTTGAACTAATTACCGAGATCGAATTAGCCAGTTCCAGGGTGCTCGTATTTGTTTTAGTTGCCGATACAACAACATCTGCTAAGCGATAAATTCCCGCCGAATCCGTTTTTTGAATCACCAATGTTTGGGGAATTGATATGGAGGAAAAAAGAAAAAAAGTGCAGAGAAAAAAAACTATCTGAAAAAAATTCATTGAAGTTACTCCTTTATGAAACTGAAAAAGTAACTTCGCGTATTAAAAGTTGAGATAAAACGGTGGAAAAATGGAAGACCATCGTTAATCCTACCTTTTGCGCGAAGGCTGATTAATTAATTTTTACGGCAGGTCTCCTGGCTTTTTCAGTAGGCGATAGCAATAGGCAGTAGGCAAAATTGCTTACTGCTTACTGCCAGTTGCATAATGATTTTCACAGTTGCGCGACAGCGCCGGAATGGTTCTAATTTATTCCGAACTTGTTTCGGAATCCCAGATCCTGAAACAAGTTCAGGATTAAGAACGTCACCGGACTTCCCTATAATTCCCGTTATCCCAACGAGTCGGGACCGGGACACCATAAAATTTGTTCAAAGAACTGAATCAAAAATACTGTTTAGCCGGATAAGTTCAAATTTTTTTTGAATTGCTTCACTGTTTTAACTTTTTTTTCTAAGTTGCATTGTAATTTTATTCAAATGTTAACATCACAAATTCAATTGTAAATAATGTATAAAATATTTTCCCCTGTTAACTTTGAACCTCACTTCCATCCAAAACGTTTTAATCTCAAATCCACTTTTCCATTTAATAATTCTGAACCAGAAGGAGTTTTATAATGGGTTGGTTTCTAAAATTTACCACCTCCTCGATTGGCAAAAAAATAACCATGGCTGTCACGGGGAGTTTTCTGATAATTTTTTTAATTGTTCATCTTATCGGTAATATAACATTATTTTTCGGTGCTGAAACTTTTAACGGCTATGTTGCGGCACTGGATGTTGTTAAGCCCCTTATACGTGTTATTGAATTCGTACTTCTTGCTGCATTTATTCTGCATATCTACAATGGAATAAAACTGTGGCTGGAGAACAAGCGTGCCCGGGGAACAACATATAAGGTAAACAGTTCGTCTGAGAACAGTGATTTATTTTCCAGAACTATGTTCCTGTCCGGTTCGATTGTATTTATTTTTCTTGTTTCTCATCTTGCAACATTTTTCTGGAGATTTAATTTCTACGATCCAATGGGACTGGCTGATAATCATGAATATTTCGAAATAGTTGTGCATTTCTTCAAATATTGGTGGTACGTTCTGCTTTATGTTGTTGCGATGGTTTTACTGGGATTTCATCTTAATCATGGATTTCAAAGCGCCTTTCAAACATTCGGATGGAATAACAAAAAATATTTTCCTTTGGTTGAGAAAATTGGAACAGCATATGCTATAATTATGGCAGCAGGATTTGCGTCAATGCCTATTTACTTCTTTTTCTTTTACGGAGGTAACCAATGACAAAATTAATTTCTAAAGTTCCGGAAGGACATATTTCGGAAAAATGGACAAACCATAAGTTCAATATGAAGTTGGTCAATCCGGCTAATAAAAGAAAATATACTATCATTGTAGTCGGTACCGGATTAGCAGGTGCTTCGGCCGCTGCTTCACTAGGTGAGCTTGGTTACAATGTTTTGAACTTTACATTTCACGATAGTGCCAAAAGAGCACACAGTATTTCTGCTCAGGGCGGTATAAATGCTTCTAAAAATTATCAGAATGATGGTGATTCTACTTACCGGCTTTTTTATGATACTGTTAAAGGGGGAGATTTCCGTGCTCGTGAAGCTAATGTTCATCGTCTTGCCGAGGTAAGCGGAAACATTATTGATCAGTGTGTTGCTCAGGGTGTACCATTTGCAAGAGAATATGGCGGGTTATTGGATAACCGCTCTTTTGGCGGCGCGCAGGTCTCAAGAACATTTTATGCCAGAGGGCAAACGGGACAGCAACTTTTACTGGGTGCAGTCAGTGCACTTAACCGGCAAATTGATAAAGGAACCGTTAAACTTTATACAAGAAGAGAAATGCTGGACGTAGTTGTTGTTGACGGTGCGGCAAAAGGAATTATTTGCAGAAATCTTTTAACCGGTGAAATAGAAAAGTACTCAGCACATGCAGTTTGTCTTGCTACAGGAGGATATGCAAATGTATTCTTCCTTTCAACTAATGCCATGAACTGTAATGCAACCGCTATCTGGCGGGCACACAAGCGTGGTGCATTTTTCGGTAATCCATGTTTTACTCAAATACATCCCACATGCTTGCCACTGCATGGAGAATCACAATCAAAATTAACTTTGATGAGCGAATCACTTCGTAATGATGGAAGAGTCTGGGTTTCCACTAAAAAGAATGATATGCGTCATCCTGATGATATCCCGGAAGAAGAGCGAGATTATTATCTGGAAAGAAAATATCCTTCATTCGGAAATCTATCACCCCGTGACATATCATCAAGAGCTGCTAAAGAAGTTTGTGATGAAGGAAGAGGCGTTAAAGGTGGTGAAGCTGTTTATCTTGACTTTAAAGATGCAATAAACCGACTTGGCAAGCATGTTATTGAAGAACGCTATGGCAATCTTTTTGAAATATATGAAACCATTACCGGAGAAAATCCATACAAAGTTCCTATGATGATATATCCGGCTCCGCACTATACAATGGGCGGTCTTTGGGTGGATTATAATCTGATGAGCACTATCCCGGGTTTATTCGTTCTTGGTGAAGCAAATTTTTCAGATCACGGCGCTAATCGATTAGGTGCTTCAGCACTTATGCAAGGATTAGCCGATGGATATTTTGTTATCCCTTATACCATGGGCGACTATCTTGCCTCAGCAAAACCAAGCTTTGTCAAAACCGATCATCCGGAATTTGAAAAGGTTTCAAATGAAGTAAAAGATATTACCTTAAAGCTACTTTCTGTTAAAGGAAAGCGGACTGTTGATGATATTCACAAAGAGCTTGGCAGGATTATGTGGAACGGAGTTGGAATGGCTCGCGATGAAAAAGGTTTGAAAGTAGCAATGAAACAGATAAGAGAACTAAAAGAAGAATTCTGGAAAAATGTTACTATTCCGGGAAGTGGTAACGATGTGAATCAAACCCTCGAAAGAGCAGGAAGGCTGGTTGATTACTTTGAGCTTGGTGAACTGATGGCGCTTGATGCTCTCGATAGGAATGAATCCTGCGGTGGTCATTTCAGAGTTGAGTATCAATTTGAAGATGGTGAAGCTAAACGTGATGATGAAAATTTTTCGTACGTTTCTGCATGGGAGTTCGCAGGCGAAAGTAAATGGAATCTTCACAAAGAACCACTTGAATTTGAATATGTAAAACCGGCAATAAGGAGTTACAAATAATGGAAGCAAAAAAACTGAACCTTAAACTGAAAATCTGGAGACAGAAAAACACTAATTCTGTCGGTAGCTTTGTCGATTATATCGTCCAGGTTTCACCGGATGCATCATTTCTTGAAATGCTTGATGAGCTTAATAACGGACTCGAATTAAAAGGTGAAGAAGCTGTTCACTTTGAAAGCGATTGCCGTGAAGGTATATGCGGTACATGCGGATTGGTTATTAATGGAAGACCACATGGACCAATTCCAAGAATTGCCACCTGTCAGCTTCATATGAGAAATTTTAAAGACGGAGACACCATATGGATAGAGCCATTCAGAGCGAAAGCATTTCCCGTAATAAAAGATCTGATGGTAGACAGATCCGGATTTGATAAAATACTTCAGGCTGGCGGATTTGTATCTGTTAATACCGGCGGGGTACCGGATGCGAATGCTATCCCGATTCCCAAAGAAACTGCAAGTCTTGCAATGGATGCAGCTTCCTGTATCGGCTGCGGAGCCTGTGTTGCAGCCTGCAAGAATGCATCGGCTATGTTATTTGTTTCTGCAAAAGTTTCACAATATGCACTGTTACCTCAAGGTCAACCGGAACGTTATCGCAGAGTTGAAAGAATGGTTGCAGTAATGGATGAGCTTGGTTTTGGTAGCTGTACAAACACTTATGCCTGTGAAGCAGAATGCCCTAAAGGTATTTCTGTAACCAATATAGCCAGGATGAATCGGGATTTTGTTCTATCTAAATTTAAAAATAAAGAAGTTACAGCTGAATAAAATCCGAATTACTTTTTATTTAATTATACTTTTATCCCGATTAAAACCTAATCGGGATTTTTTATTAGGAGAATAAAATGAAAATACTGGCGATTGAAAAGAATATTCCCGGTGTTAAATTTGAACAGTTCACGCCTGAAATACTGAAACTGGAAGCTGCAAAAGCCTGGGAATATTATGAAAGCGGAATATTCCGTGAGATGTATTTTACTAAAGAAGATAACAAAGCAATTATTGTACTAGAATGCGAAACTTTAGAAACTGCCAAAAAGTTTCTCAAAGAACTTCCGCTTATGCAGTCTCAATTAATCGATTTTGATGTTTATGAATTGACGAATTATACCGGCTTTAAGAGATTGTTTAGATAATTACTTTATTTTCTAATAACTTGCTTATCATTAAATAATGGGTAAACTTTAAGGTAAAATTTTTATATTTTTACGCATACTTCTAGAGGCAATACCAAATTATATGTTTCAGACAGAAATAAAATTTATAACTGACTTCACACTGAACAATGTGAAGAAATTAGGCGCATTTTTTACATTTGAAAAATTGCTCGATACAAACATTCATCCGGCAATTAAACAGTACCTGAATGCAGAATTCGACTTCCTGATTTATGAGGACAGGCAAAAACTTATAGAAAAATCTTTGTTCGATTATTCAGGAGCTAAAATAAGCCACTACTTTACCCTGATTTCCGAAGAAATTAAAAAGACTAAGAAAGTGTCTTATGAGGATATCAAGACTCTTATATCAAGAGCAATTTCCTATAATGTCAGTTATGTAATCAAACCAAACTGGTCTCTGCAGAAATTAGTTTTTGGTGAAAAGAAAAGTATTCCGGTAAGCGAACTTGAATTGGTCTTAAACTACCCTTATTACTACGATTATTTTAAAAATGTTTTTAGAGCATATTTATCAAAAAGAAGTGTGGTGAACATTACTTCCACCGAGTTTGAGCTTATTATTAATAAAGTTGACAGGGAGTTGTTTTCGGCACATTTTGAAAAATTGGTAGATAACTCCATCGCATCAATAGCAGATTTTTTTAGTATAGGAGGATTGAATAAAAGAAGTGTTTCTGTAGAAGCAGTTGAATTATTTCTTAAAGAGAAAAATCTTATTGATCATTTGCTTAAACTAAAAAGAGCAATTCCGGATCCGGGACGAAAAAAATATGATATTGATGATATTCGAAAAATCATTTTCTCTGCAACTCCTGTTGAGCCAAATACAATTTCTCCAACCATTGATGACGAATTAACTAAAGAAAATGATGAGTTTGAAAAGGTTAAAACATTAGAGGAAGCAGAAATAAATCCGCTGACATATTCTCCTGAAAGGGATACTGGTGAAGATAAATCAGATGAAAATATTATTCAGGAAATTGTCCAGGATGAAATTGTTAAACATGATATTGAAGATTTAATGGAAGTTGAAAGCCCTGAAGATGTACTCCTGGATGATGATACAGAAAAACTTATTGAGGAAGAAACTCATGAGCAGGAAGTTTTAGAGGAAAGTTCAGGTGAGAAAGAACCTGATGAAATATTTATCAATGAAGATAATATAGAGGAGATAAAGGAGGAAGAAATAGCCGAGCAAATCTTACCTGAAAAAGGTACAGAAACATTAATCTCTGAAAATACACCTCAGGAAGAAATTACCTCATCCGAAGAAATTCTGGATGATGAAGAATTGCTTGATATTCTTTCAGAAGAAACCGGCGCTACCGAAGAGGTTTCATTGCTTTCAGATAAAGAGGAAGAAGATCTGTTTTCATTTTATGATAATGAATTAAAAGACACCAATGAAATAAATGATGAGGATGAGATCATAAATCTGGATGAACTTGAATTGAAATCTGACGACTTATCCGGAGAAGAAATTACTGATAAACAAATGAAAAGTGATGATTCACATATTCCGGTTGCAAAAGTTGAAATAGAAAAAGAAGGTTCAGAAGAGGAGCTTACTTTCACTCCGGCAAAAAAAACTCGTGATATTTTCAGTTTCTTAACATCTAAAGAAATTGATAAAATAACAGATGCCATATTCAGTTCAGATAGCGAGGATTTTGCAAACACTGTGGAACGAATTTCTGAATGCGAAAACTATGAAAAAGCTACTGAAATTCTTAAATCACTCTTCAGCTCGGGTAAAATCTCACCTCAATCTAAACAGGCTGTTTTGCTCACAAACGCTGTAGCCAATTACTTCGATCAGGTTTGATATGTTTATTGATTATGCTGAGATTGAAGTTACTGCCGGCAGCGGCGGTGACGGTGCTGTAACATTCAGACGCGAAAAGTATGTACCTAAGGGCGGTCCTTCAGGGGGTAATGGTGGTAAAGGTGGTGATGTAATTGTTCAGACCGATCAGAATCTTTCAACCCTGCTGGATTTCAGATATAAAAGAAAATATAAAGCTGAAAATGGAGCTCCCGGTGGTTCATCACTTAAGGACGGAAAAAATGGTAGTGATATTATTATTAAATTACCTCCTGGAACCATTATTAGGGACGTCAGTTCTAAAAAAGTTTTGTATGATCTTAGCGAAAGCGATTCCAGGTTTATTATTGCAAAAGGAGGTAAAGGCGGAAAAGGCAATTCAAATTTCGCAACTCCCACAAGAAGAACTCCAAGATTTGCTGAATCCGGAAAATCCGGAGAATCACTAAATGTAGTTTT
The DNA here is from genome assembly GCA_964639355.1 of uncultured Ignavibacteriaceae bacterium. GTDB lineage: Bacteria > Bacteroidota > Ignavibacteria > Ignavibacteriales > Ignavibacteriaceae > JAGXRK01. The sequence continues at coordinate 45,190 of CAZXCP010000001.1, read as the reverse complement.
AGAATTAAAACTTATTGCAGATGTTGGATTAGTCGGATTTCCTAATTCAGGTAAATCGACATTAATATCAACCATTTCTGCTGCCAGACCCAAAATAGCGGACTACCCCTTCACAACATTAGAACCGAATCTTGGTATAGTGAAATACAAAGACTATAAGACCTTTACAGTAGCGGATATTCCTGGAATAATTGAAGGAGCTCATCAGGGAAAGGGTCTTGGAATAAAGTTTCTTAGACACATCGAGCGAACTAAAATACTGTTGTTTTTAATCGATATTACATCTGATAATTATGAGCAAGACTTTGATATTTTGTTTAACGAATTAAAAAACTACAGTAAAAATCTGATAAAAAAGGAGATATTGGTTTCATTGTCAAAGGCCGATTTAGTAGAAGAATCAGAATTGAAAAAACTATCTAAACTAAAAATAAAAAAGATAAAAAAGCCCTTTATAATATTCTCATCTGCGAGTAACTACGGTATTGAAAATCTAAAAGATGAGTTGTGGAAAACCATTCATAACTCATAATCTTCTGTTTTTATATAAGATTGAAGTTTTATGTATCAATTGAAAAATCTTTGATTTTGAATAAATTTTGGGTGTGTATATATTTGCACTCCAAAAAAAATACGGGGCGGGGTAGCTCAGTAGGTTAGAGCAGTGGAATCATAATCCACGTGTCGGGGGTTCGAATCCCTCCCCCGCTACTAACAAAGGAGAATAAAATGTACTCGTTACTTATAATAATTGCAACTGTTTTAGCAATACTTTTAATTGTTATCGTTCTGCTCCAGGCCAGTAAGGGCGGAGGATTAGCCGGAACCTTTGGCGGTGCCGGAAATATGGGTGCTATGTTCGGTACCAGAAGAACTGCAGATTTCCTCAGTAAAGCTACATGGTGGATAGGCGGATCGTTAGCTGTTTTATCGATTGTAATAAATTTGTTTTTCTTACCCGGGCAGTCAACTGTTGAGCAAAGAAGTGTTATTCAGGAAGGTGGAAGACAAACTGTTCCAACTACGCCTATTGTTCCTCAGCAGCAGACTCCTCCACCACAGACAGGTGAATAAAAATTTTGAGATCGAACTCTATTAATTAAACCCTAAGTAATAAAACTTGGGGTTTTTTTATTCTGACCAGTTTGCCAGAAGTACTATTATTTCATCCTGAATTCCGCGATAGAAATTCCATCCACCCCTGGTGAATTCAAACATGATACCGACGATAAGATCTTCTCCGTCCGGGGTTGTGATGTAACCAGAAATAGAGGTTACCCCATTTAATGTTCCGGTTTTACCTCTGAAATTATTCTCTGCCTTTGTGCCTTTCATCCTGTTGCGTAAAGTGCCGTCAACCCCTGCAATGCTCAAAGAATTGAAAAAATCATCAAAGTGTCTTAAATCAAAATACATTTTTTCCATCACACCAGTTACAGAGGCTAAAGTAACCTGGTCAAATCTTGAAATACCGGAACCATCCACTATTGATGTTCCGTGTTTATAAATCCCGTTCATATCTATAAAATTCAGTATTGCTTGCTGTGAATAAAGTGAATTGCCCTGTTTACCAGTTGCGGAAGCACCTATCGATTTAAAAAGCACTTCGGCAATAAAGTTATCGCTGTTCTTGTTTATTATGGAGATTATATCTCTCATCGATGATCTTGATTCAGATAAAAGACGAACTTGTACCGGAGTTGAAGTAACATTAACAGTTCCACCAATTATAATGTCGCTTTTTCTTATCTTTTCCATTAACCTGTTTGCTGCAAAATGCGGAGGACTTTTTACGTTCTCCGTATAATGCCTGATTCGTTTTCCTACTTTTCGCTGCACAATGTTTTGATTCCGGTCTAATACTATTGCTGATATTGGCGGCAATTTAACATTAGCTCGTTCATTAGGGATCCAATCATCCCGGATATAAATATCATCAAAGTAAGAATCATCACCAATAATATCTCCGGATATTTCCTTTATACCTAATAGTAATAAATCGTTTACCATTGTGTTCAGATCATCATCATTAAATAACGAATTCCCGAATCCTTTAATGTAAAGATTTCCATCTATTTTACCATCAGAGATGTTGATATCATCAGTTAATAACTGTGTGCTGAAAAAATAATCACCCCCCATTACACTTAATGCTGTAGCTGTTGTAAAAAGTTTTGTTACGGATGCCGGTATCATAGGACGTGTAAGGTTTTCTGCCAAAATTGTATCCTGACTAAGTGGATCGTAGATCACAAGGCTTGTAACAGTATTTGAAGGGACTTTTGTTAGTATACCCCGGATTTTTGTAAGCAGATCCTCACGCGATGTGGCACTAATATGAATTGATAAAATAATGATCCAGATGAGAGTGAAGGAAGCGTATCTTTTATTCATATATAACCGAAAAATTTAATATCTTTAAACAGTATTTCTCTTAAAAATTTTGTAAAATAAATATAAAATTAAATACTAATGCATTGAAACGAAAAAATTTTTTACTCGTACATTCAACAAAATAAGTGAGAACAATGGCAAAGAATTTAAAAAACCATAAAGCATATGAAGACCTCGATTTTATAAATTCGACAAATGGCAGAACTATAAGACTGTTATCTGAATATCTGGAACCGAAAGCCAGATTTAAAAAACATAAAATAATGGATACTATCGTATTCTTCGGATCGGCAAGATTAATGTCTAAACGTGATGCACAAACAGCATTAAATAAGATACAGTCTTCAAATCCCAAGACAACGCCGAATTTTGGAAAACAGTTAAGGATTGCTCAGCGCGCCTTTGATATGTCCAGGTATTATGAGGATGCTGTTGAACTATCGCGAAGACTAACAGAATGGTCAATGAATCTTGAAACAAGTGCAAACAGGTTTATAGTTTGTACTGGCGGTGGACCTGGAATTATGGAAGCAGCAAATAAGGGTGCAAAAAAGGCAGGCGGATATTCAATAGGATTAAATATCAGTATACCTTTCGAACAATTTGTAAATAAGTATGTTACAAAAGATTTGAGCTTTGAATTTCATTATTTCTTTATGAGGAAATTCTGGTTTGCTTATCTTTCCAAGGCTCTGATAGTTTTCCCAGGAGGATTTGGAACGATGGATGAGTTGTTTGAAATTCTAACACTTATTCAAACTGAAAAAATCAGAAAAAAACTTGCCCTGATAATTTATGACGAAAAATATTGGAAGAGTATAATCAATTTTGACAATTTGATTTATGAAGGGGTGATTAGCGAATCCGATTTGAGATTGTTTCATTTCTGTAATAATATAGATGACGCTTTTACAATCGTAAAGAATCATCTTGAAAAGAACTTCCTGAAGGAAAAAGAACCGGATATAATTGAACCGGTGATTCACATTAAGTAATAAAAAAGCCCGCAGGATGCGGGCCTGTAAGCTATATAATTTCGGGTCTGTGAGCCCTTCTAATGGCTTTCAACTTTTCCATACGTTTCTTGATCGAAGGCTTGGTAAAAAAAGTTCTTTTTTTGTATTCCTTCAATACACCGGATCTCTCATATTTTTTCTTAAATCTTCTGAGAGCCTTATCGATAGATTCGTTTTCACCTATCTGAATGCCTACCAATTAATTCACCTCGCTTTGTTGGTTTTGTTTTATTATTGACTCAATAAGTTTTTTAGTTCCTGATTTTTGAAAATCCACGGTTATAGATTTTTGTCCGTTTGATAAAGTTTCTTTTGCTGTAACCAAACCAAAATCATCCCATCCTTTATGATAGATTGCGTTTCCTACTTCATAACTCTGTTCAGGTGAATAATCAGTGGCTTTATCTGTTTCCATATTCTTCACTGAACTCTCTGTTATCTCTACCTGAGAAAGATCAATCATAATCATCTGTTTACACTTTTTACATTTACCCCACTTCTTATTTTCTGACTCATCATTAAATGCAATTTTTACCAGTTCTAGGGTTCTCTCTGTTCCACAATACGAACAGAAAGCCTGAACATTTCTTACCTTTGCCATTATAGTCCAATCTTTTATAAAAACGGATTAGAAATATAGAAATTCACCGGTGAGAAAACAAGTTTTGACCCACTGCTTATCTGTAGCCTGAGACGAGATTAAAAAAAAGGCTTTTCTGAATAACTTATAACCTTTTCTGCTGCTCTGTCTGCTAAAGTAGATAGGATTCAGGTACGACTGTCTCTTGTCATAAATATTATATCAAGCCTTTTATTTTTGACATATTTTATAGTTTCCTGGCAACTATATCTATACTGACTTCAGGATAAATTTCTGCCTTAAAAGTGAAATACTTCTGAAATCAGTTAAAAAAAGAATGTTTTTTATTAAATATTTAATTAAGACTGCAGAAGTTTTTTGAAATGTCATTTATTGATGCATTTGATACTACAGCATAAATATTATTTTCTGCTTTAGACATCAGGGTCACATAATTATCCGTTTCAGATACATAGCAATTACCATGATCAAGATAGTTGAGCAAGTCATCGGTTAATTTGATTATTTCGTGAGTGTAAAGATACGATTCATCAACCTGGAAAAGATAAACCAGTTCACCCTCATCATTTGCATAAACGTGGTGAGCAAATTTTTCGCCACGATCCTCAGAGACGACAGCCCCTAACAATTCCCATTTTGGCATATCCGGAACGAGTGTAGAATAATTTACACCGCTTGACTGAAAGAAGGCTTTAATCTCATCCGGATTCGAACTGGTTAGCTGAGGAGCAAGTTTGCCTTCAAGAATGCTTGTAAAATTATTTCTTGCCTGAATGAACATATTGTCTTCACCAAATTGTTCTATTGCAAAATCTTTTTGCTCAATAACACCCGGTCTGTTCAGTAGAATGAGAATTACAGCTAACACAATTACTATAACAGTTGCAAATGACAGAGCGGGTCTATTTAATATTTCGGAAAATAAACCAAAACTTTTTTCTGATCTTAATTCCTTAGGTTTGATTTTCTTGATAACTTTCTGGCGAACTTTTACGGGGGTTTCGGCATAACGTACTTTTTCTCTGATCAAATTCTTAACGAGAGCTTGAACCATATAATCATATTTTAAATCTGCGTCAATTTCCATTCTGGAAATAATCTGATTTCTAACAGATTCATCAGAAATCTCATTATCAACCAAAGCGGCAGTTATATCTTTACTAATCTTTTCCATTCTATCTTATATTAATCTTCTCTTATTATATAACCTTTTTGTCCTGCATAATCGTATAATTTTGTGAAAAGCATTTTTCTTGCCCGGTGAAGTCTGGAACGAACTGTACCGACAGGAACATCTATAAAATCCGCTATTTCTTCGTAGGTGTAGCCTTCAATATCAGCTAAAATTACTACAGTTCTGAAATCTTCGGGTAAAGAGGTAATGGCAGACGATAATTCGTCATCGAGCAGATTATCATAGATATCTTTCTCAAGATGAGCGCTGTCGGTATTGGAAGCTTTGATATTTTCGTAAAAATTTTCAACATCTTCATAGTCAACTTTATCTGGTTCTTTTGCACTTTTTCTATAAGTATTTATATAGGTATTCTTCATTATCCGGAACAACCATGCCTTACAATTAGTTCCTTTCTCAAATTTATCGAAGAATCTGAAAGCTTTTAGGTAAGTTTCCTGAATCAGGTCACTGGCATCATCACTATCCCCGGTCATTTTCAGTGCAAAGTTGTAAAGAGAATCCATATGCGGGACAGCTTCTCTTTCAAAATCAGCGTATAGCTGTTTCTGTTCCGGTGTTTGTGGTTCAGCTAATAAAGCCAGTATGAAATCTAACATGTGTTGTCGAACTAATGATTATGTTTGAGCTTTAAAAATCTACATTCAATTATAGCAATTCGACCTAAATATTCAAAGTTCAATTATTTATAGATTAACCCGTTACCCTTGAATTCTCTTCCTTTTTTAACTTTCTGAATAAATCCGTTCACCACTACATATTCAATTCTTCCGTTTTTTGAAAGTACAAAATCTGCAGGTCCTCCAATTCTGAGAAAGTTAACGGGATCATAACTGCTGCCGGTAATATTAATAGGTACCTCCGTAAATCTGATATCAATCGAGTCGCCTGTGGTAAGCATTGTATATCCGTCTTTATAATAATCATAAAATTCAAGTTCTGAGATATCAGATAACTTAAATTTTTCCTCCGAATAAATTTTACCTGACTGGATTTCATAACCGGATAAATCCAATTCCTGAAACCCAAAAAAAATGGAAAGGTCACCAATATCCTGAATCGATGAACGGTTGAAAATACTTTCTCCATCATCAGAAGTAAATTCGAAAAAGTTCACAGCCACATCAATTTTAATCTCTTTTCCCCTCTGTTTAAGAGTTATGTTTCTTAAAAGAACATCAAATATATACCGTTCATTAAACGGAATATTATCGTATGTATCATTAGTTTCATCGGTATAAGTATCGTCAGCAATTTCTTTGAATGCAGACAGAAGCAGAATAAAATTAAGTTTTCTTAAAAATTGTTTTTCCGGATCATGTTTCCATCCGCCTGATTCTACAAGTATGGTGCTTGTACCCCATTTTTGAAAATTATCTCCGAAAGCTCTGGGTTCAAAATCATCTGAATATTTTGCTATATGACCAGGTATAAATGCAGATAACATCTTTGTAAGTCTGCCGATTAATTTAATGGATTTTTCCCGAACCGGGTCAACTTCCTTTTCAAAATTGTATGCCGGTGCAAGAAACGAAATGGCGGCAGATTTGAAACTATTGCCTGCAGAATACCGCGGATCCTGATCGTGAAGGTTGAAACCAAAATCTGCTTTTAAACTATCAAATACCTCTTTTAAAATTACTGCTTCGGGTGTCTGTAATCTTGAAGCATCTCTATTAATATCTATATCAAAATAATTTCGCCTTTTGAATCTCTCAGCACCATCAGGATTAACCATTGGAAGAAAATACAGCTTTATTCTGCTGAGTAAATGTTTTTTAAACTCACGATAAGATGAATCTGCGAAGAAATTAATTAAATCAAATAATGCTGCCGTTGCCGTAGGTTCATCTCCATGCATTTGCGACCAAAGAAATACTTTTTTATCCCCGTGACCAAGCGATATTAAAAATAAATCTCTTTCTTCAACCGAACTGCCAACTTTATTAACGGTAAAATCTTTATTATTTTGTAATTGTTCTATCAATGGAAGAATATCGGAGTGTTTAAACCTCCTGTGTGTTAATGTTTTCTCTTTGAAAGCATCATAATCATGATAGAGATTTTGTTCGAAGTCAAAGTTTTGCGGCATAACTGACTCTGAAAAAATTATTAAAAAAAATAGTGCTAATCTTTTCATTAGTGGTATAAATGTATTAAAGATTAAATTGTACAAGGAAAATTTACCATGGCTACAAACAAATTGAAAATAGGTTCACCTTTACCCGGATTTAATTTACCGGCTGTTGACGGAAAGAATTATTCTTCTTCAGTGTATAAAGACAGAAAAATACTCGTTGTTATATTCAGTTGTAATCACTGCCCGTATGTACAGGCATATGAGGATAGAATAATTAATATTCAAAAGCAATACGGGAACAAAGACGTTCAAATCATTGCTATAAGTTCTAATGATGCAGTTAAATACCCCGAGGATTCATTCGAACAAATGAAATTAAGATCAGATCAAAAGCAGTTCAACTTTCCGTATTTATATGATGAGGACCAATCCATTGCAAAATCTTTTGGTGCAACTCATACACCGGAAGTATTTGTTTTTGATGAAGCAAGAAAACTTGCTTATCATGGCAAGATAGATGATAACTGGCAGGATGAATCCAGCATAAAAAGTTCGTATCTGAAGAATGCAATAGATGAATTACTTGCAGGTAAGGAAATCTCGGTTCCGGAGACTTTTTCTATAGGTTGCACTATTAAATGGAAATGATTTTTTGTTGAGATATTAAATTGATGTTAATCAATAATAATTACCTGGAAATTTTTATTGGGAGTATAAATGGAAATAATTCTGATACTTAAACTAATTCACATAATCTCTGTTATTCTTTTTCTCGGCAATATTACCACAGCCATTCTTTGGAAAATGATTTCACACAGATCAAGAGACAGGCAGAGGATAGCATTTACATTTGAAGGTATTATAAAAGCTGATAGAGTCTTTACTATGCCTTCTGTAACTTTGCTAATTATCACCGGCTTCGGGCTTTCCGGTATGATGAAACTGAATACAATTGAAACCGGCTGGATACTATGGTCTATAGTACTGGTAATTATTTCCGGCGCTGCGTATATGGCAAAGGTTGTTCCGGTTCAAAAGAAAATATTTGCACTTGCCCGCGATGAGAATAAATTTAACTGGGATGAATATAATTCTCTTTCTAAACAATGGGATATATGGGGATCAATAGCTGTCATAACTCCATATATAGCTTTAATTTTAATGGTGTATAAATATGCAATACTTACCTGATCCATTATTCAAGTAAACAATTGAGAATGCACAATTTTTGAGAAGCTAATGAAAAATAATTTCTTAACGGTAATAATTTATAATCACCAAGTTTTTTAATAGTTTTAGTCTCAGAATTTAAAAGCACATAGAATAATCATTACAAAAGACTTAATGTTTCTGGTCATATCAGAAATTCAACCTGACTAAAAATTGGCATCATCGATAAAACATGAAAATCAGATTGTTTGTTTCCATTGTGGAAATGAATGTAAGGATGATTTAATCTCTTTCGATGATAAATCCTTTTGCTGCTCCGGCTGTAAAACTGTCTACGAGATTCTTGATAAAAATAACCTCTGTACTTATTATAATCTGGAAACAAATCCGGGAATATCTCCCAACTTCAGTTTCGGAAGCAGATTTGATTACCTTGATGACACGCAGACGATTTTAAAGTTAATAGATTTTCAGGATGATAAAGTAACTTCTGTTACATTCTATATTCCACAGATGCATTGCAGTTCTTGTATATGGCTTCTGGAGAACCTATTCAAACTCAACACCTCCATAAAAAATTCTAAGGTGGATTTTCTTAAGAAAAAACTTAATGTTCATTTTAATCATAATGAATTTAGTCTTAAACAACTTGTTCAGTTAATTACTTCACTTGGATATGAGCCCCAAATAGTGCTTGAAAGTGTTGAAAAGAATCCCGAGCCCCACCTGAACAAAAAGCTATATTATAAAATCGGTATTGCAGGATTCTGTTTCGGTAACGTTATGCTTTTGAGTTTTCCGGAATATCTTTCAATTGATATGTCTGAAATATTTTTCAGAAAATTATTCGGTTATCTTAATTTAATACTCTCACTCCCTGTGTTCTTATATTCAGCATCAGGATACTTTATCTCGGCAATACAGGGTTTAAGAAAGAAAATAATAAATCTGGATGTTCCAATATCACTCGGTATACTTGCTCTGTTTATTCGTTCATCGTATGAAGTTTTAACTTTTACAGGTGCCGGATATTTTGATTCACTAACCGGATTAGTATTCTTTCTTTTAATCGGAAAATTCCTGCAGGAAAAAACTTATGACACATTGAATTTTGAAAGAAGTTATAAATCTTATTTCCCTTTAGCAGTAACAATCCTTATTGACAGTGTGGAAAAGTCAATTCCGGTCTCAAAACTTATGACAGGCAACAGGATTGTTGTCAGAAAGAATGAACTTATACCTGCAGACTCTATTTTATTTAATGGCAATGGTAGAATAGACTACAGTTTTGTAACAGGAGAATCAAAGCCTGTAAATAAGGTGAGCGGTGAAATAATTTATGCGGGCGGCAGACAAACCGGCGGTGCTATTGAACTTGAAGTTATTAAGGAAGTTTCTCAAAGCTACCTGACCCAATTATGGAATAATGATGTTTTCAGTAAAACCACTGAAAGTGCATTTACTAATTTTTCAAACGCAGTTAGTAAATATTTTACCGCGGTTGTTTTGCTCATTGCAACACTTGCAACTATAGTCTGGCTTCCGTACGACACCTCAACAGCGTTGAATGTTTTTACAGCTGTATTAATCATTGCCTGCCCATGTGCTCTTGCATTATCAACTCCGTTTACACTCGGAAATGCTATGAGGGTGTTCGGAAAGAATAAATTGTATGTAAAAAACTCTGCAGTAATAGAAAAGACTGCAAAAGTAAATTCAATAGTTTTTGACAAAACCGGAACGATAACTGAACCGGGTAAATCTGATCTTGTATATCATGGTAAAATTCTATCTCCCGAACAACAAAAACAGATAAAATCTCTTGTCCGGAACTCAACACATCCGTTAAGCAAAAAAATCTTTGACTCTGTTGAATCACAGGAAGTTTTTCCGGTAACTACTTATAGCGAAATTGCAGGAAAAGGAATTGAGGGGATTGTTTACGGTAATCATATTAAGATCGGTTCTGCAGATTTTACCGGCAATACAGTAAATGCATATGATGATAGTTATTTAAGAACGGAAGTATATATTTCGATAAATGGTGAATCGATCGGTTACTTCACTTTATCAAACTCTTACAGGAAGGGAATTGGTGAGGTAATAAGGCAACTTGAGAAAAAGTATAAAGTATCACTGCTATCAGGTGATAATCCCGCTGAAGAAGATAATCTTAAAAAGTTTTTCAACAGGAAAAGCGATTTGTTATTCAAACAATCGCCAGAAGACAAATTGAATTATGTAAAACAGCTTCAATCCGAAAAAGAAAAAGTAATGATGATCGGCGATGGTCTGAATGATGCAGGGGCATTAACGCAAAGTGATGTCGGCATTTCAGTTACCGATAATATAAGTAATTTTACCCCCGCAAGTGATGCCATAGCTGATTCAGAGATACTACCCAAGCTGCCGGTACTTTTAAAATATGCTAGAGATAGTGTTAGCGTAATTTATATTAACTTTGGCATATCGTTTTTTTATAATGTAATTGGATTAAGTTTTGCTGTACAGGGGCTATTATCACCACTCATAGCAGCAGTGCTTATGCCGCTTAGTTCAATTACCGTTGTGTCTTTCGCAACCTTGGCTACAAATTATATGGCTAAAAGAAGAGGATTACTATAGAAGTTATAGTTATACTGATCATTGTTAGTTTGCTTGTCGCTTCGGGTTTCCTGATTGCATTTTTATGGGCTGTGAAAAGCGGACAATACAAGGACACATACACACCTTCGGTCAGGATTCTTTTTGATGATGAAGAAAAGAAAGAAGAAAAAAATAAAAATAAATCAAAGAAATAATCTAACCTTCAATTACAGGAGAGCTTAATGGAGTTAGAAAAATTCAGTTATGATAATAAGATAGTACGCAACTTTGCCCTGGCTACAATCATCTGGGGTTTTGTAGGTATGCTTGTTGGAGTACTCATCGCAACTCAACTGTTCCATCCACAATTAAATTTTAATATCCCGTTTCTTACATTTGGAAGAATCAGGCCGCTTCATACGAACGCTGTGATCTTCGCTTTTGTCGGCAATGCAATCTTTATGGGTATTTATCACTCAATGCAGCGTGTGCTGAAGACAAGGATGTTCAGCGACCTGCTTAGTAACATTCATTTCTGGGGATGGCAACTAATAATAGTAGCCGCTGCAATTTCGCTTCCTCTTGGATTAACATCAAGCAAGGAATACGCTGAACTTGAATGGCCCATCGATATTGCTATTACATTAGTCTGGGTCGTGTTCGGAATCAATATGATCGGGACTATAATCAAGAGGCGGGAAAAGCATATGTATGTTGCGGTATGGTTTTATATAGCTACCTGGGTTACAGTTGCTTTACTTCATATAGTAAATTCCCTTGCTATTCCTGTTACGTTATTTAAAAGTTATTCGATTTATGCCGGAGTGCAGGATGCTTTGGTTCAGTGGTGGTATGGTCATAACGCTGTTGCATTCTTCTTAACTACTCCTTTTCTCGGATTGATGTATTACTATTTGCCTAAAGCGGCAAACCGACCCGTTTATTCTTACAGACTTTCTATTATTCATTTCTGGACTTTAATATTTATATACATCTGGGCAGGACCACATCATCTTTTATATTCTGCATTACCAGATTGGGCTCAATCATTAGGCACTGTTTTTTCCATAATGCTTATTGCACCTTCGTGGGGAGGAATGATAAATGGGTTACTTACTTTAAGAGGTGCATGGGATAGAGTTCGGCAGGACCCAATCTTAAAATTTATGGTTGTAGCCATTACTGCTTATGGTATGGCAACTTTTGAGGGTCCGATGCTGTCATTAAAAAATGTTAATGCATTTGCACATTTTACTGACTGGATTGTGTCTCACGTTCATATCGGCGCTCTCGGCTGGAATGGATTTCTTACAGCAGGAATACTCTACTGGTTGGTTCCACGTTTATTTAATACAGAACTGTATTCCAAAAAAATGGCTAATGTTCATTTCTGGATAGGCACACTTGGTATAGTATTCTACGCTTCATCGATGTACTGGTCCGGAATTACTCAATCATTAATGTGGAAGCAATTTACAGATCTTGGTGTACTTCAATATCCAAACTTCCTGGAAACAGTTTTGCAAATTATACCTATGTATATGATTCGTGCATTTGGGGGAACCTTATATCTGATCGGATTCATAATGATGATGTATAATATAATCAGAACCATGTTACAGGGATCCTTTGTCGCCAATGAAGAAACTGAAGCCCCTGCTATGATTAAAGAAGTTAAGGATAAAAAGTATTCTCACCGCTGGCTTGAAGCAAAACCAATTCAATTTTTAGTTGTTGCTTTTATAGCCGTTGCAATTGGAGGAATAGTTGAATTTCTTCCTACATTTTTGGTTAAATCAAATATTCCTACTATATCTTCTGTGCAGCCATATACTCCATTGGAGCTTGAAGGAAGGGACATATACATCAGAGAAGGATGTAACAATTGTCATTCACAGCTTGTCCGTCCCTTCAGATCGGAAACTGAAAGATATGGCCAGTATTCAAAAGCTGGAGAGTATGTTTATGATCATCCTTTCTTGTGGGGTTCAAAACGAACCGGACCTGATCTTCACAGGCAAGGAGGTAAGTATCCAAACCTCTGGCACTATCTGCACATGGAAGATCCAAAATCAATGTCTCCGGGTTCCATAATGCCTGCATATCCATGGCTGATTACAGATGAACTGAATATTAATAATACTGCGGCAAAAATTCGTGCTCTCCAGAAGATCGGAGTTCCATACCCTGATGGATATGATCAATTTGCTGTTGATGATTTGATAAAGCAGGCTGAACAAATCGCATCGGATCTGCAGAACAATGGAGTTCCCGCAGAACCGGATAAAGAGATAATTGCGATGATTGCGTATTTGCAGAGATTAGGTACAGATATAAAAGCTGATAAAATGGCAAGTGATAAATAATGATAAGAGATGTTCTGCAATCAGTTGAAGGGATTTCTTTATATCCCATTATTTCGTTAATCATATTTGTACTTTTTTTTGCTGTACTAATAATATGGATGATTAAGGTTGACAAGAATTATTTAAATAAAATGAAAAATCTCCCTTTAGAAAAAGAAAATAAAAATGAAATTATTAACACAGGTGAATTGAATGAAAAATAAATTTAACTCTGTTTCATTGATGATTTTACTGGTATTGATGTTTATTCCTGCATCACAAATTTTCGGTGCTGAAAGCGATTACCCCAAAAATTATTATGATATGGTTGCGGTATTTCTGATTCTGATTGTAGTAATTGGATTTATTGCGCTGATATACTATGAAGGCAGAAAAAATATTCAGCTGGAAGAAAAAGTATCATTGTTTGCAAGGTTCAGAAATTTCGTAACACGTTCGACACCGATTGAAAAAGAGGATGAGATAATGCTTGATCATGATTATGACGGTATCAGGGAACTGGATAACCGAATTCCGCCATGGTTCAGCTGGCTCTTCTATGTTACTATTATCTTTGCTGTATGGTATATGATTCATTTTCATGTCCTTGGTACTGGCAAACTTCAGGCGGAGGAGTATGAATCTGAAATTCAACTTGCTGAATTACAGCGTGCTGAGTTAATTAGAAGCGGAGCATTTATTAATGAAGAAACTGTTACACTTTTAACCGATGCCGCGGGCCTGCAATCCGGTAAAGCAATATATGATGCCAACTGCGTTGCCTGCCATGGTCAATATGGTGAGGGATTAGTCGGCCCCAATTTAACCGACGGATATTATGTTCACGGAGGAGGAATTAAAAATGTGTTTAAGGTTATTAAATATGGAGTACCTGCAAAAGGAATGATTGCCTGGCAGTCGCAATTAAGCCCTAATCAGATGCAGGAAGTTGCAAGTTATGTTATATCATTGTTAGATACCGATCCACCTAATCCTAAAGCTCCTGAAGGGGAATTATGGGTTGATGATAATAGTGAGTAACCTGATTTACCATACAATAAGTTTTTAGTTGTTCAGATTTGATTTGTAAACGGCGATGAATTTTTCAACAAGATCATGCAGGTTAAAAAAATTTTTTAAGGTGTTTTCAGAACTCGTATGAAACAGACTGTAATTCAGGAAGATGATCAGAAGTTCAGGAATGAATTAGCAACGGTTACTAAAGAGGGAAAACGCAAGTGGATTTATCCAAAAAAACCCTCAGGCAGATTTTATAATGCAAGGAACATTATAAGCCTTATTCTTTTAACTATTCTGTTTGTCACACCATTCATTAAAATAGATGGTCATCCATTTATGCTGTTTGACGTAATGAATAGAAATTTTATTCTATTCGGGATACCTTTTGGTCCGCACGATTTCCATCTTTTTGTCCTGGCAATGATTGCCGTAATAGTTTTTATAATCCTTTTCACTGTCGTATTTGGCAGAGTATTCTGCGGATGGGCCTGCCCTCAAACTATCTTTATGGAAATGGTTTTTCGTAAAATAGAATACTGGATTGAAGGCGATGCCAAAGATCAGGTTAAACTTAACAGGGCTCCGTGGACAGGGAAAAAGTTTTTTAAGAAATCTCTTAAACAGTTTATTTTCTATGCAATTGCTTTTACTATTTCACATGTCTTCCTTGCATATATTATCGGAATAGACAAATTATTTGAAGTTGTTACTTCTCCGCCATCCGCTAACCTTACCGGCTTTATTGCCTTAGTTATTTTTTCGTTGATTTTTTACTGGGTGTTTTCATATTTCAGAGAGCAGGTGTGCACTTTAGTCTGTCCTTACGGCCGCCTTCAAGGTGTTTTACTTGATCAGGATTCAATAGTTATTGCTTACGATCATAAACGCGGTGAACCAAGGGGAAAGTTAAAGCGCAATGAGATTGAAAGAACCAATGGTGATTGTATCGACTGTCTTCTTTGTGTGGACGTTTGTCCTACCGGAATAGATATCCGCGATGGTATTCAATTAGAATGCGTTAATTGTACAGCCTGTATCGATGAATGCGATCATGTAATGGATAAAATTAGTAAACCCCGCGGACTGATCAGATATGCTTCTTTAAATGGAATTGAAAAAAACGCAAAGTTCAGGTTTACTCCCAGAATGATTTTATATACTTTAATACTTACCGGATTGCTCGGGTTATTAAGTTATTTGTTATCTGTCCGAACAGAGTACAGTATAGCCGTTTTGCGGACTCCCGGAATGCTTTTCCAGGAACAACCGAACGGCTTAATTAGTAATTTATATGATTTTAATGTTGTTAATAAAACTTTTATTGAAACACCAATTTTACTCAAACTCGAAAATATGGATGGAGAATTAAAGATCATTGGTAATGATATTGTACTTAAATCACAGGAAATTATTGACGGAAAGTTTTTAGTACTGATTGAGAAATCACATCTCACGAAGATGAACACACCAATTGAAATAGGAGTTTATTCAGGCGATCAATTATTAAAAACAATACAGACATCATTTTTTGGTCCAAAACCAGAGGAGAAGAAAATATGAAAATCAGTTGGGGAACAGGAATTGTAATAGCCATAATTATCTTTATGGCAATCACCGTTGCAACAGTAATTTTTATGATGAACCAGGATGTTGATCTGGTAAGTGACGATTATTATGAAAAAGGAATTAAATATCAGCAGCAGATTGATATGGAAAATCGTTCGCAGAGACTTAAGGAAAATGTAAAAATGGAATGGACCGGCAATATGTTTGAGATATCATTCCCTGAAGATTATGTTAACCATACAATCACCGGTGAAATATTATTCTACAGACCATCGGATTCTAAAAAAGATTTTAAACTTCCTTTAAGTTTGATGGAAAGAATTCAATTTGTTCCAGTTCAAGGATTGGAAAAAGGATTGTGGAGAGTGCAACTGAACTGGATTCTTGATAATAAAGAAAATTATTACAGCGAAACATCTTTTATATTGGATTAAAGAAATAGAACACGGAGCTGACGGATTTTTACAGATCAAGTTAATTTAATTATCGTTCGAACCGGATTTTATGTCACCTGAAATATTATCGGCATTTGCAATTGGTTTATTTGGCAGCCTTCACTGCATAGGAATGTGTGGGCCGATTGCTATTGCTCTGCCCGTTCCAAATACTTCAAATGTATCCTTTCTTACCGGCAGGCTGCTGTACAACATTGGAAGAGTTTTAACTTATTCTTTTCTTGGTGCAATATTTGGATTGCTCGGCTCCCGTTTTGTGATTGCCGGATTTCAGCAAGGTATTACAATAACGCTCGGGGTTGTAATTCTTCTTATTGTTCTAACACCTTCACGGTTTAAAGTTAAAGTAACGCAGCATCCATTTATTATTAAATTATCAGCACCGCTTAAAGAAACTATTGGAGTACTTTTTAAGAAAGGAACATTCTCATCAATGTTTCTCATTGGCATATTAAACGGTTTTCTTCCATGCGGGCTTGTCTATGTAGCATTAGCCGGAGCGATTGCAAGTGGTAACGCAATATCTGGTACAGTTGTAATGTTGCTTTTTGGGCTTGGAACAGTTCCAGCTATGTTTGCCGCAACTGTTTTTGGAAAGTTTATTAACATTGGGTTGAGAAGAAAGCTTAACAGATTGATTCCTGTTTTTGCAATAGTACTTGCTGTAATTTTTATTCTCAGGGGATTGGCATTAGGTATTCCATATCTCTCTCCCAAAATTTCTGCTCAGGTTGTAAACGAATCAAATCTCGATTGTCATTAATTTTCTAAGAATCAGCGATCGTAATCGCAGAATATTATAAGATTTTGCGATTATAATCGAAATTTCTTATGTTTAATGCAAAAATTGAGATTAATATGATAACACGCGAAATTCAGGATTCAATTGAAAGTAAACTATTTAAGGGTAAACTCTTAATTATTTATGGTGCTAGACAGGTTGGTAAGACCACACTCATAAAGGAAATTGAGAAAAAATATCGGGAGGAAAGTCTTTTATTGAATTGTGATGAACCGGATATCAGAGATCAACTTACAGAAGCTACATCAACAAGATTGAAAAGTTTGATTGGAACAAAGAAATTGATTTTAATAGACGAAGCTCAACGGGTAAAAAATATTGGTATTACATTAAAGCTGTTTACTGACGAAATTAAAGATGTTCAGGTCATTGCAACCGGCTCTTCTTCATTTGAATTAGCAAACGAAATAATTGAACCGCTTACCGGCAGGAAGATTGAATATTTCTTATATCCGCTTTCTCTTAGAGAACTCGTCAACCATTTTGGATTTCTTGACACAAACCGTTTGCTTGAAGAAAGGATGCTGTATGGCATGTATCCTGAAGTCGTTTTGAATTCTGATACGAAGAAAAATCAGTTAAAAGAGATTGCACGAAGTTATCTGTTCAAAGATATTTTAAATTACGAAGGTATAAGAAAACCGGAATTACTTGAAAAACTACTCATAGCTTTGGCAGCACAAATAGGTAATGAAGTGTCTTACAATGAACTAGCAGGAACTGTTGGTTTAGATAAAGATACAATTAATAAATACCTGGATATCCTTGAAAAGGCTTTTATTATTTTCAGACTCCCGCCATTCAGCAGAAATATCAGAACTGAGATTAGTAAAATGAAGAAAATATACTTTTACGATACCGGAATCCGAAACACTTTAATTTCAAATTTTAATCAACATTCGACAAGAAATGATAAAGGCGCTTTATGGGAAAACTTTATGATAGCTGAAAGATTGAAGATGAATTCAGCTTTAAATCTGGATTTGAAAAATTATTTTTGGAGAACTTCACAGCAGCAGGAGATTGATTATATAGAAGAAATAAACGGTAATCTTAATATTTATGAATTTGCCTACAGCACAAATCAGCGTAAGGTTATATCAAGAACTTTTTTGAACGCCTATAATGTTCACAATATTTCAATTATTAACAGAGATAATTATGGCAATTTCTTGGGATTATCTGATTTTTAATTTTTCATTCAAGACTTATCAGGAAACTCACTGTTCGATAATGTTTATATTTAGGTATAATGATTTCAGATAATTAAATGCCTAAGTGGATAAAAGTCTTAATCGGTTTAACCGTATCGTTTGTAATTATTTTTCTTGTTGGTGGATATTTTATTGAAAAAATGTTAAAGGCATCACTTCCATCCTATTCGGGAGAAATTAAATCATCATCAGTTAAACAAGATATTGAAATATACCGCGATAGTATGGCTGTGCCTTACATCTTTGCTGAATCAGACGAAGATGCAGCATTTGCACTGGGATATCTTCACGCTCAGGAAAGAATGTTCACTATGGATTTGATCCGTCGTGCTGGTGAAGGAAGGTTGAGCGAGATACTTGGTGAGAAAACAATTCCTTTCGATAAGATGTTCAGAACTGTTGGAATCAAAAGGAACATTGAACAGAATATGAACTTATATAATCCTGAGGTTATAAGAATTCTAGGATCTTATTCGGCGGGAGTTAATCATTACATAAAAGAAGCAAAAGGAAAATATCCGATTGAGTTTGATGTGCTTGGATATGATCCTTACGAATGGGAACCTGTCCATAGTTTAATAATTGTAAGATTGCTTGGCTGGGAACTTAATATGTCGTGGTGGGTTGATTTTACATTTGCACAGATTGTTCAGAAGTTTGGTAAAGAGAAAGCGCTTGAGATACTTCCTGACTATCCTGAAAATGCTCCTTATGTAATTCCTTCTGATTATAAAAAACTCGCAGGCTTAAAAGCATCATTAATTGAAACTGATAAACAGTTCAGAAAATTTCTCGGAATTCAGGGAACACATCTCGGATCTAACAACTGGGTTGTAAACAGTAAGATGTCAGCCACAGGAAAACCAATAATTGCTAACGATCCCCATTTAGCATTCAGCGCACCGGGTAAGTTTTATGCCGCAGTTATTAAAAGTAAAAACTGGAATGCAGCCGGTGTAACTATTCCGGGTATTCCCGGTATTGTAATTGGTAAGAACCAGGATATTGCCTGGACTATTACAAACATTATGAATGATGATGCCGATTTTTATATTGAGAAAATAGATTCTACAGGGAAAAAGTACTTATTGAATAACAACTGGAATGAATTAAAAATTCTCAAAGATACTATTAAGGTAAAAGACTCGGATGATTATGTGTACGAGATTAAGGAAACACATCGCGGACCAATAATTTCTGATATACACCCCGGCACATTGCTATTCAGTGAAGAGCAGATTAAAATGCCGCCAATCAGTATGAAGTGGCTTGGTAATCAATTCAGTGATGAACTTCTCGCATTTCTTAATCTTAACAAAGCAAAAAATATTCCGGATGTTAAAAACTCAATGAAAGATTTTAGTCTTCCGGGACAGAACTTTGTAATTGCCGATAAGGATGGAAATATCGGTTACGTATTTGGGGCAAAAGTTCCTATCAGAAAAAGCAATAATCCAACTTTAATTTTTGATGGAACAACCACTGAGAATGACTGGCTTGGCTATGTTCCATATGATGAATTGCCCTACATAATAAATCCTCAACAAAACTTTCTGGCGACCGCGAACAACAAAGTGATTAAAAATTTTAAGTATCATATATCCAATTTATGGGAACCGTCGTCAAGAATTGACAGGGTATTAGAATTGCTTCAGTCAAAGGGAATCCACTCAACAGAAGATTTTATGGAATACCAGATGGATATCATGTCACCTTATGCAAAACAAATTACCGGGTATATTCTTAATGCATTTGACAGAATTCAGATACAGGATAAGAATCTTAACAAGGCGTTAGAACTTCTTGCAGAGTGGGATTTTGAAATGAATGCACTCAGTCAGGCTCCTTCAATCTACTCGGTTTTTTTAATGAATCTTTTAAAGAATACATATTACGATGAATTAGAAAAAGAACTTTATAACCAATTTGTTTTTATTGCTAATGTACCGTTCAGAAGTATTCTTCAACTTCTTGAAAATCCGAATTCATCCTGGTTTGATAATATTAATACACGGGAAAAAGAAACACGTGATGTTATCATAAGAAAGAGTCTTGCAGACGCATTAACCGAACTGGAAAGAAAACTTGGAAGAAATGTTGCAGACTGGCAGTGGGGCAATCTGCATAAAGTAGTATTCAAACATTCATTCAGCGGACAAGCATCGATAATCGATAAGTTTATTAATATTGGTCCTTATTCAATTAGTGGTGACGGAACCACAATCTTTAATACTGAATATCCTTTTTCAGAACCAAATAAAGAAATTGGTTTGCTCAATCACGAGCATTACGAAAACGTACTCGGTCCGCAAATTCGTTTCATATATGATTTCGATGCACCCGATGAGTTCTATCTTATTTTAACTACCGGTCAGTCAGGTAATATTTTTAGTGATCATTACAATGATATGACTGAACTATGGCTTGAAGGAAAGTATATGAGGATAAATACAAATGATGATGTTATAAAGAATAGTAAAAATAAATTATTTAAACTTATTGCCGAATAACGAATTATTATTATATGTTTACAAGTTGAGAATGAGAATATTAAAAATAATTTCTGGAGTTTATGAAAGTAATTGAACATCTCGAAAGAGCTAAAGAACCACTTATTAGTTTTGAAATTATACCGCCTAAACGGGGCGGAGATATAAACAGTTTACTTGCTGTACTGGAAGATATTGTTAAATATCGTCCGCCGTTTATTGACATTACAAGCCATGCCGCAGAGGTTTATTATGATGAAACACCAACCGGGATTAAAAAAATAGTCAAAAGAAAAAGACCCGGTACCCTTGGTATTTGTGCACTTATACAGAATAAATATAATATTGATGCAGTGCCTCACGTACTGACTAAAGGATTTACAAGAGAGGAAACAGAGGATTTTCTGATTGAACTAAACTATCTTGGCATTCAGAATGTTCTGGCTATCCGGGGTGATGACAGCGGATATAATAAACCTATTCCTGTTGGAAAAAGTATTAATCTGTATGCATCGGATCTGGTTAGGCAGATGGTTGATATGAACCACGGAAAATTTCTTGAAGAAAACCTCCTTGATGCAAAACCTACAGAATTCTGTGTTGGTGTAAGCGGCTATCCCGAAAAACATTTCGAAGCTCCTAATCTTAAAACAGATGTAAGATATGTTAAGAATAAAATTGATGTCGGAGCCGAGTATGTCGTAACTCAAATGTTCTATGATAATAAATACTACTTTGACTATGTAAATCTGGCAAAGGAAGCAGGAATAAATGCTCCCATTATTCCGGGACTTAAAATATTAACTTCCAAAGTTCAGCTGCATACAATTCCTAAAAATTTCTATGTTTCAATTCCTGAGGCTCTCTCTGATGAGGTTATGGCTGCCAAACCGGAACATGTGCTGGATATAGGAGTTGAGTGGGCTGCAAAGCAGGTTGAGGAATTACTTAATCAAAAAGTCCCAAGTGTTCACTTTTATATTATGCAGAATTCCAAACCCATTATTAAACTAATGGAAAGATTAAAATTAAAATGATTAACAGAGTTTCCATAAAGACAAAGAAAATTAAATGGGGAATTGCTGGCTGCGGAAGAGTTACAGAGTCAACCTTCATTCCTGCATTAACTATGTCCAGAAAAGGAAAACTTGTTTCTCTCCATAGCAGAGATATTAACAGAGCAAAGCACCTTGCTGAAAAATTTGGAGCACAATCTTTTTTTAATGATTATACTGAATTTCTCAAGTCAGATATTGATATAGTGTATGTGGCAAGTGAAAATTCGCGTCATTACCAGCAGGTAATTGAAGCAGCAAAAGCAGGGAAGCACATACTTTGTGAAAAACCGCTTGCAATGAATTCTATCGAAGCAGAAGAGATGGTTAAAATTTGTAATGAAAATAACGTTTATCTTGCCATTAATTATCCGCATAGATTTCATCCGCTGGTTGTGAAAGCAAGAGAATTGTTAAGAGATCAGAAACTAGGGAAACTTGTGTCAATATCACTGAGCTTTAACACAGACTTTCCGCCAAGCACTAATTATCGTTTTAAAAAAGCTCTAAGCGGAGGAGGTGCACTCAGAGATCTTGGTACTCATATGATAGATCTTCTGAGATTCTTGGGAGGAGAAATTTCTGAGATAGACGGAGTTATCGATAATCTGGTGTATCAAAGTGAAGTTGATGATTTTTCAATGGGGACGGTTAAATTCAATAAGGAGGGTTATGGAATCTTCAACGTATCTTTTAATGCCAAAAAAACATTTAACCGTATTGAGATAATATGCCACAAAGGTTCGATGAGTATTGAAAATCTGATTGGGAAAAAATTGGTTGCGCCTAAACTCACAATCCTTCTGGATGGGGAAGCAAAAAAAGCTTTCAGAAAAAGAGGCAATAAGCAATTATTTCTGCTTCGATCGCTTCACAAATCTTTAATAAGAAATGAAATGCCGCTAATCAAGGGTGAAGACGGATTGGTTAATATGAAACTAATGGAAGAACTTGAAAGAAAATGTCTCTCAAAGAAAAGTTAGTTGAAGTTTGTCATAAGGTATATGAGAAGGGATTTGTTGCCGCTTATGACGGTAATTTATCTGTTAGAACGGAAAAGAATTCTATCTTAATTACAAGATCAGGTAAATGCAAAGGTGAGATTACAACTGATGATATTCTGGAAATTGATATAAACGGCAATATTCTCAGCGGTGAAGGAAAGATATCCACAGAAAATAAAATTCACCTTTTTGCTTACTCGAATAGAAAAGAGATAAATGCAGTTGTTCATTGTCACCCTGTTTATGCAACTGCGTTTGCGTTAAACGGCGAAGGTTTTATTGAGCATTTTCTTCCCGAAGTTGTTTTAACATTAGGTAAAGTTCCTCTGTGCAAATTTGCTGTTCCCTCAACAGATGAAGTCCCTGAAAGTATGATTCCTTATATTGAATATGCCTGGGCAATGTTGTTAGAGAATCATGGCGCTGTAACTTTTGGAAAAACGCTTGATGATGCATATTACAAGATGGAAAAACTGGAACATTCAGCAAAGATCATTTATTTGGCGAGACAAATTGGTAAACCAAACAGACTTTTAGATGAAATTGTAAAGACACTATACGAAATGTCTGAAAAGACTTACAACATCAAACAGGACAAAAGAAACATTTTTTAATTGATATATAGAGAAATTAAATCAGAATGAATACAAAGCCGCGGATAGCCTTGCTGCTCGGAGGTACATCACCTGAACGCGCCGTTTCAAAAGCTACAGGCAAATCAATTTATAATGCTTTGCAAACTATGGGTTACTCAACAGTAATTATTGACCCTGCATATGGTGACGATCAACCGGAGAATATTGAACTGTTCTTTGCAGAGAAGGATTACAGACCGGTTAATAATCCTAATTATATCAAAGCATTAAGCCTTGATATATGGGAAAAAATTGATCTGGCATTTCTGGCTCTTCATGGAAAGTGGGGAGAGGATGGCACAATCCAGTCGCTATTGGAATTAAAGGAAATTAAATACACCGGTTCAAAAGTATTATCCAGTGCGCTTGCTATGGATAAAATCAAATCGAAAATTCTTTTTGATCACCATAGAGTAAGAACACCTAAATGGATTGCAGTTAAGAATGGTGAGATTAAAACCGACTATGTAGTTGACAGAATAAAAAATGAATTTGGTTTTCCGGTTGTTATAAAACCAAATGATCAGGGCTCTACAGTTGGATTGTCCATTTGTAAAACTGAAAGTGAAGTGGGAAATGCATTACTTCTGGCTTTTAAGTATTCCGACAGAGTTTTGATTGAAGAATATATTCCGGGCCGAGAACTAACAGTTGCTGTTCTTGACAATAATCCATTGCCGGTTCTTGAAATAAAACCAAAACATGGAATTTATGATTATGAATGTAAGTATACATCCGGAATGAGTGAGTATATTGTTCCCGCGCCTTTACCGGAAATTGTTACCCGGGAAATGCAGGTAATGGCTGCACAGGCATTCAAAGCCTTGAGATGTGAAGGTTATGCCAGAGTGGATTTTCGATTGAACCCTGAAAATATTGCGTATACGCTCGAAGTAAATACATTGCCGGGAATGACTTCACTGAGTCTTGTCCCCAAAATGGCAAAAGCCGCAGGTATATCCTTTGAGGAATTAGTTGAGAGAATAATTCTTTTAAGCATATGAAATTTTTAAAAAGCGGAAAGGTTAAATTTTTATTTATCACCCTTTTAAGCGTTGTTGGCGGTGTATATCTGCTTTTTAATGAAAAAGGTGTTTTAAGGTATGTTGAACTAAAAAACGAAGTTGATGATTTAAATCAACAAATTGAATTACTGGAACAGGAAAATAAGAAGCTTGAGGGTGAAATTGATTCATTAAAGAAAAAAATTCCTTTCAAGATTGAACAAACTGCACGAGAAAAATATGATATGGTTAGACCGGGCGAGAAAAAGATTGAGTTCGTTGAGGAATGAGAGTAAGCGTGAGATTAAGATTGAGAGTGAGAGAAAGATTGTGATTGTGATTGCAATGGAGATGCTGAGTGGTTATTCTTATGACATAAACTGTTGCCGTAATATTCTGCGATGAAAAATAATATTGAAATACCCACCGTACCACTAGCTGAAAGAGTAAGACCTGCAACTATAAATGATTTTTTTGGTCAGAGTAATCTTCTCGGTAAAGCTAAACCAATCAGATTAATGATAGAGAATGATACGCCATCATCTTTTATTTTGTGGGGACCGCCCGGCTCAGGCAAAACTACAATTGCCAGAATCATTGCCAACCATACCAAAGCAGATTTTTATCAGATCAATGCTGTATCATCCGGAGTCAAAGATATTCGTGAGATTATAGAAGTTGCGAAGAAAAATAAATTTGTCACTAGAAGAACAATTTTATTCATTGACGAAATACATCGCTTCAATAAAGCCCAGCAGGATGCATTATTAAATTCAGTTGAGGCAGGAGAACTAATACTTATTGGAGCAACAACTGAAAATCCCTCATTTGAAGTAATACCAGCCTTAAGATCTCGAGCAAGAGTTTATGTACTTGAAGAATTATCTAAAGAAGATCTTCTCTTAATTCTAAAAAATGCATTGACCAATGATGATTTCCTTTCAGCACTCCCTATAAAGAAGGTAGATGAAGATTTTCTTCTTTATTTATCAGGCGGTGATGCAAGAATGATGTTAAGCATTCTTGAGTCTGCTGTGATTCAGGAAATCGGCAAAGATAAAATCATTATCTCGAAAGAAATTCTTGAAAATGTAGTGCAGAAGAAAAATGTTGTCTATGATAAAGGCGGTGAAGAGCATTACAATGTTATAAGTGCATTTATTAAAAGCATCAGGGGAAGCGATCCGGACGCAGCACTTTACTGGATGGCAAGAATGCTTGAAGGCGGAGAAGACCCTTTATTCATTGCACGACGAATGGTGGTTCTGGCTGCCGAAGATGTTGGTAATGCTTCACCAAACGGACTCGTTCTTGCTGAAGCAGCTTTTGAAGCTGTTCATAAA
Organism: uncultured Ignavibacteriaceae bacterium; assembly: GCA_964639355.1. Taxonomy (GTDB): domain Bacteria; phylum Bacteroidota; class Ignavibacteria; order Ignavibacteriales; family Ignavibacteriaceae; genus JAGXRK01. The sequence continues at coordinate 19,216 of CAZXCP010000001.1, read as the reverse complement.
ATCGGTATGCCGGAGGCAAGGATTATATTAGCTCAGTGTGCAACCTATCTTGCATCCTCACCAAAAAGTAATGCTGCGTATCTTGGAATAGAGAAAGCACTGGCTGAAGTAAGAAATAATGAGCAGTATCCGGTTCCGCTTCATTTAAGAAATGCACCGACAAAATTGATGAAAGATATCGGGTATGGTAAACAGTACAAGTACGCTCACGATTTCTCAAATCATTTTGTTGAAGAGAATTATTTACCTGACGAATTAAAAGGGAAACAATTCTATTTTCCCACAGAGAACGGGCAGGAGAAGAAAATTAAAGAATGGCTTATGTTTCTGTGGAAGAAATTGAAAAAATATTAATCACATCAGACAAAACATTTTTCCGGGGAGCTGCTTTACCAATCCTTTAAATTCAAGCGAAAGTAAATTAACCAGACAATCAGATGTCGAGAGATCGGATTTTTCCGCAATCTTATCAATCTGAATTGCATCATTACTTAATACTGCAAGAACTTTTTCTTCAAATATATTTAATTCAATTTGCGGCTTGGGAATATTTTTCCCGATAACAGGCTTCAGCTTCAATTCAAGCTCAACCAGAATATCTTCGGCAGATCTGATAAGCTTTGCCTCACCGCGCTGAATCAATAAATTATTTCCTTCTGCCTGTCTTACTCCAAGATTTCCCGGAATAGCAAACACTTCGCGATTCTGATCAAGAGCAAGTCTTGCTGTCTGCATTGCACCTCCAGTAACACCTGTTTCAACTATTACTGTGCCTAATGATAATCCGGAAATAATCCTATTCCTTTTAGGAAAATTCGGTGCATCCGGTTTTGAGCCAAGATTAAACTCACTAATAATTAATCCTCTCTCTGCTATTTCATCATACAGCTTCCTGTTTTCAGGTGGATAGATGACATCAAGACCGGAACCGATAACTGCTATTGTTCTGCCATTGCTTTTTAGTGCTGTCCTATGGGCAATTGAATCGACTCCTCTTGCCATTCCACTGATGATAGTTATCCCCTGTGATGAAAGTTCTTCAGTTATTTTTTCGGTTTGAATTTTCCCATAACTGGTAGGCTGTCTGGTTCCGACAATTGCGATTGAATAATCATCTCTTTCATCGAAATTTCCTTTAACATATAATATCAGCGGCGGGTCATATATCTTTTTAAGCAAAGCAGGGAATTCTTCATCCCAAACCGTAATAATTCTTCCATTAATTTTTTGAAGTTTAGTTAAGTCTTTTTCTAACTGTTCTGCGATATCGTTACGACGGGCATTTGATCTTTGAATACGTGAGGCAAGTTCTTTGCTTATTCCATCAGATTTTACGAGCTCGGAGTAAGGTGCGGAAAGAATTTTATTTACTTTTTTAAATCTTGCCAGCAGGTTCCGGATTTTACCCGGACCAATTCCGTCCACAGATAAAAGTAATAGTAAATCCGCCAGTTGTTCAAAATTAAGTTTACTCACTTGTTGTAGTAAAGGTTGATAATAATCAGTTAGTTATAATTACTGTTTATGATTCAACTAAAATATTTTCAAAGATAAAATATTATATGCACTCTGGTAAAAGCTTAAAATAAAACCCTGGAGTTTTACCCTTCAATCTGTTTCCATATTGAGTTTACCTGAAACTAACTCTGCTCTGAAGAAGTTTCTGCCACTTGTTCGGAACCTTTTTTCCTGAATAAAATTGATAAAGGAAAAATAATCACATATCCAATAAACAGAATAATTGGGGATATGACCAGTGAGGTTGTACTGTCCCATTCACCAATGCTCATAACATAGAAACCGACGATTACAAATAGAATACCTGCAAATAACAGGATATAATTTGTTTTATCCCAATAGATACTAAAAGGTGAGACGAAAGTTTTTTTTGTTGTTTTGACTGTTCTCTTTTTTACTGCTTTTGCCATATCCAGCTCCTGAATAAAAAAATAAAAAAACCCGGTGAGGGGGTATCACCGGGCCCGACTCTGGTTCATCAAAGGGCAGGGGAGAACCCTTTGAAAGAGTCGCTGCGAATATAAATTGTTAACTGTTAATTGTCAAGCAATGCCAATTATTTACTTATCTGATACACAATTTTTCTTATGGTATCAAACTGTAAATAAGGATATTCTTCCCTGATTGAATCAATTGCGTCACCGGCACTTACCTTACTCGATCTGAGCTGCTTGAATTTTTTTCTTATTTGATAATCCCTCACGGCTTTTTCGTCAATAAGTCCGTGTGCATCAAGAAGCTCAAAAATCTCATCACTGATGAGATCTGACAGCGGGTTTTCGATTTTTGCTTTTATTGTGTTCATTGCGCTTTCTCCATTTAGTGAATGAATCGTTTACCTGATAAATCGTAACAACCTGTAAGAAAACCTCCTGAATAAGTTAATGCAAATATAACAAAAAAACCGATCATCCGGTTCCCGGAATATAATCGGCAAATCTCTGCCACTTTAAATAAATTTTTACCTGTTAGACGAATAAAATTTAAAAAAGTAGCAAATCAGTTATAAAATCAAATCCTTTAATTATTTTCTGTGTAAATATTTCTATTTATTTGGAGAATGTCAAGAAAGCATAAATAAAAATGTGCATTAGAAAAAAGTAAGTCAATTTGTGGCTAATAAAATATGCAAGCCATTAGCCTTGTCATATCTCGGTTAAAAATATTAACTTTACAAATTATTTATCAAATAAATGTAAGAGATCTCTGCTAAATGGAAAATCAAAATAAACAGCAAGATGTAAAATTTTCAGATTATGTTTATGTACTATATAAATGGAGAAAATTTTTACTATTAAACACAGTTTTAATATTACTACTCGCCATATCTTACTCCTTTTTATTACCAGTAACTTACAAATCAACAGCTGTTATTATGGTACCACCTGAAAGTTCAATAGGAATTGGGGGACTATCCAGTTTATTAGGTGGAAGGACGAGTGCTGGTTCGCTTGGGGCAAGACTTTTAGGTTCCTCTTCAAACAGCGAGGATATCCTTTTTAGTATTCTTAGAAGCAGAACAGCAATGACGCAAGTGATAGACCAGTTTAATCTGATGGACTATTATGAAATTGAGGATAAAAATATCGATAAGGCACTGCGAAGTTTGCAAAATGACTTTAAAGCTGAATCAAATGAATTTGGAATGATTGAAATAAGTGTAATTAATAAAAACCCCGTAATTGCATCTGAAATTGTGAATTATTTTGTGAAAATTTTAGATAGCCTTAATATTCGTTTTAATATTGAACAAGCTCGTAATAACAGAATCTTTATTGAGAAGCGCTATTTTCAAAATGTAATTGACCTGAAAAATGCTGAAGACTCTCTACATAATTTTCAAAAAAAATACGGTATAGTGGCTGTCCCTGAACAACTAGAAATAAGCATAAAAGCTGCTGCTGAAGTTGAATCACAGTTAATTCGCAAAGAAATGGAATCATTTTTTATTAAGCAGTCATTTGGAGAAGATTCTCCGCAATATCTTGGAACACTTGCTGAAATAAATCTGATCAAAGATAAAATTCAAGAATTAAAAAATTCTCCAGACTTAACTGCTTCATCAAATATACTTTTCCCATTTACAAAGATGCCGGATATTTCCATCCAGTTTTTAAGAACATTTAGGGAAGTCGAGATTCAGCAATCAATTTTAGAAATAATATTGCCCATGTATGAACAGTCAAAAATAGAAGAGCAAAAAAGTATACCAACAATTATGGTTCTGGATAAAGCTTACCCTCCGCAATTAAAATTTTCTCCTAAAAGAGCATTAGTAGTCTTATCTCTAACCTTTATCTTTTTCTTTTTTATAATCATAATCATTTTTATTGGTGAAAAATCAGTAAACAGATATTCATTCTCAAATCCAATAGAAGAAAAAAGCTCTATATTTTTTTCAAAACTTCTAAAAATCTATAGAATAAAATTTTAGTCGAATGACAATTTTGATAATTTCCATTATTGGGATACTCGGGGTATTGTTGGGGAAGTACTTTTTTAAGATGTGGTTTAATCACATTTCTCTTTATTCCGTAGTTTGGATGATTCTACTGCTTACATATGAAATTCGTCTTATAAGATATATTGAGCTAAGCTTTTTAACTTGGTGGGTCGTAATAGTGGCTTATGTTACGTTTGTACTTGGTTCAATAACAATAGTATTGGCTAGGAAAACTTTCATTAATCAAGATAAAAGTAATTTGAATAGTGTCAAATTAGATATTTTGGCTGGTGGATCTTTACTGATAAAATATTTAATTATTTTCTGTTCTATAGTGGGCTTTTTAGCTGCTGTACAACATTGGTATGTATTAATTAACAAATTTGGTGGAATTATTGAAGTCCTTATTCAAGCAAATTTAATATACAAAATGAGAGTTGAAGGTGAAATTCCTGGCGTGATTCCTTATATACATTCACTGTCATATGTAGGCGTGTTTTTGAGCGGCATATATGTTGCTCATAAAAGAAAGATCACACTAATTTCAATTCTACCGTTTATATCTGTAATCATAAAAGAAGTTGCCAATTTCGGAAGAGCAGGTATACTTATCGCTTTGTTAATTTTTATCAGCAGTTTTTTCCTTTATAAAAATTCTTTCCCACCATTGAAACCAAGTAAAAGTAAAAAAAATAGATTAATCACAGCTATATCGATTGGATTACTTTTAGCACTCATTATTACATCTGCAGGATTGATTAGAAGCACTCGGGGAGTATATGAATCATTTAGAGCCACGACACCAGAGTTAAAAAAATTACAATCAGGCTTTTTTATTACTCCTTCACTTTATCTTTATATGAGTAGCCACATTGGAGTCTTGGAACAGTATCTCAAATATGAATATGATGAAAAAATAAAATACGGTGAAATAACATTTCAACCAATATTTAATCTTTTATCAAAATTTGGAGTTGTTGAACACCCTGGTTTTTATGGTAAAGGTTATTTTATACCCATGTGGAGTAATACAGCAACTTATCTTAGGTATGTTTTTTATGATTTTGGAATATTAGGATTAATACTTTTTCCATATTTCTTAGGGCTATTTAGTTCATATTTATGGATGAAATTTATCAACAATAAAAAGACCATATATCTTGCAATTCTTTCTTATCTTTATGTATTAATAATATTTTCGCCAGTAACTATTGCATCTCGACTAGGAATATGGTTTATAAGCCTCGCTATGCTGCTAATCTTTATTCCATTTTTAAGACGTAGTAATACCATGTTAGTTACACAACTCAGCGGAAAGAGATAAGTTGAAGATATTTGTCAAGAACTGGTCATCACTAACAGTTTCAAATATTATTCAGCAGGGATCACTTTTTATTTTTTATATTCTAGCAGCTCGTTTACTTGAACCCTTTGAATATGGTAAATTCACTTTAATTATAACTGCAGTAACGATTGCACAAGTATTAGGATCGCTGGGGTTACAAAAAATTGTTATAAGGGAAGTGGCAAGAAATTCTAAATTAATTCCCATAATATCAAGAAAAATTATATACCCATTATCTGTTGTTTATTTAGTCACTTGTATTGCTCTATTATATTATCTAATTGTTATAGTTGAAGTAAACGATAATATTACTCTTACACTCGTAGTTTTATACCTAGTAGCTTTTCTGTTATGGAATTTTGCTGAACCATTTGCGTTTGGTCTCCAGGAAATGTATCCAGTAGCATTTTTAAATGCTCTCTCAACAGTATTTCTTCCATTAGCAGTCATTGTTTTACCCCACTCAACTCTTGATTTCAATAGCTTGTTATTGATTTTTGTCTTAGTTCATTTCTTAAAATCATTTGGATTAGTTTTTTGGGAATACTACAGGAAGTACTTTGTAGTTTCTAATCAGGTTGAGAATGAGATCGTTTCATTTCGTTACCTGGTTAAAAAAAGCATGCCAATCTATGCAACATCAATACTTACAATTCCTGTTGTTTACCTCCCAGTTCTTTTTTTAGGATTGTTTAACAGTATGGAGCAAGTTGGATATTGGGGTATTTCCTCCAAAATTTCTCTTATATTTACTTTAGTAACAAACAATCTCTTTACCGCAGTTTTCCCAATAATTGCATATCATGCCAAGGAAAATACTAATGTGCTCAAGTTAAGAATTACATCGATTATTGTGTTACTAGTCCCTCTTACTATTAGTATATCTCTTATTATTTCGTTATTCAGTTACGAAGCCATTTATTACATCTTAGGAATGCAATATATTGATGCAACACCGGTTTTGGCTTTACAGTCTTGGATTTCATTAAATATAATTTTACATAGTATGATAGGGACTTTTTTTATAGCGGTCGACAGTGAGAAAACGCTAGCTAAATTGTCCTTTATGACGGCGGTTGTAATTGGTTTAGCTAATTACTTCGGATCTTTTTATAGTGCAGAAATTCTTGCAATATTTGCTTTAATAGCATATCTGTTTACAACTATTGTACATTGGACTTTACTAATTAGTAAAATTAAGATTGAGTGGCGAGTATTAAAAAATTTAGGTCTTCTTATTATTGTATTGCTTTTATCAACAATGACTTATTTATTATCTTATCATTCATTAGTTATAAGATTTTTCATATTCTTCGGTGTTACTATTACTTTATTTATAATTATTTATTTAATGTTTAAATCCGAAATTCAAAGTTCATTGAAAGAAATTAGAAAATATGTCAGGTGATTACTTCAATAATCTAAGAAATGAAATGCTTGAATTTATTCCTGCATCAGCAAGGGTTGTTCTTGATGTTGGATGCGGTACCGGTAAATTCGGCATTCAATTAAATAAGAAACAAAATATTGAATTATGGGGTATCGAACCTGATAGCATGGCTGCACTGGAAGCAAAAAAAAATTACCATAAAGTGTACAATGCTTTCTTTAGTGCTGAATTAAAATTACCTACAAAGTACTTCGACTGTATTATTTTTAATGATGTTTTAGAACACATGACTCATCCGGAGCAAGCCCTTGACCTCGCCAGAGACTTATTAACAAAAACAAATTCTTCCTGTGTTGTTTGTTCAGTGCCAAACTTCAGATATATTAAAAATATATTCAATATTCTTGTAAAAAAAGATTTTCAGTACACTGATTCTGGTACTCTTGATAAAACACATCTTCGATTTTTTACAAATAAAAGTATTATAAGATTTTTTAACGAAAACAGATTTGATGTAATTAAGAGTGTTGGAATAAATCCTTCAAAAAAAATATCATTTCATATCTTAAATTATATGTTATTTGGTTATATAAACGATATGAGATTTTTACAATTTGCTGTTATTGCTAAACCCAAACCTTCAAATACTGACGTAGAAATAACGTAATAGATAAGTATATCAACCGTGATAGATATTTCGATAATAATAGTAAATTATAATTCTTTCTCACTGTTGAAGGAGTGTGTCAATTCAATAATTAATTTCACAGACAGAAATATCTCATATGAAATTATCATTGTAGATAATAATTCAACGCAGGGAGATATTACAAAACATTTGGATACTGAATTAGGAGTTAAGTTTTTATTAAATAAAAAAAATATGGGTTTTGCTGCTGCAAATAATCAAGCTATTGAAATTGCAAAAGGTAAATATATATTATTTCTTAATAATGATACACTATTCATAGAAGATACCATTAGTAAAATTTTTCTTTTTTTAAATCATTTAAACGAAGATGTTATTGTAGGTTGCCGGTTATTAAATGGAGATGAAACCCATCAAGCCTCGGTTGTAGATATGGATTCATTAACAAATTCATTTGGTGAGAATTTTTTTTTGTATCTATTATTTAAGAATGTTAGAGCATTGAATAAGTATTATTTTTCTAACAATGAACCAAAGTTACCTACTAAAGTTGATATTATAAAAGGTGCTTTTATTTTCTGTTCTAAAAAATTAGTAAATGAATTAAAGGGATTTGATGAGAGATTTTTTTTCTATGCCGAAGAAACTGATTTCTGCATTCGGGCAAAAAATAAAGGATTTAAAGTCTATTATTTCCCAGATACTAAAATCATCCATTTCGGTGGAGTTGCTTCTGAGGCTATGCCTTGGTTTAAATATAAAAATCAAACCATTGCAAAAATTCAAATATATCAAAAGCACTACAAATCCTTCGAATATTTTTTTTTAGTGTTTTTTCATCTAGTAGGGATATCTATAAGAATTCCTGTTTATTTATTATTTGGAGTATTAAGTATTAACAAATCAATGATCCAAAAATCCTTTTTATATTTTCGCCAACTTTTTATTTTTCCTACGAATAAGTTTAATAAAAAATGAAAAAAATTATTATAATCTTTGGAACCAGACCGGAAGCTATCAAACTAGCTCCAGTAATTAACATATTAAAAAAACGAAAAAATTTTAAAGTTATTGTCTGTTCAACAGGGCAGCATAGAGTAATGTTGAACCAAGTTCTTGATTTATTTAAAATAAAGATTGATATAGATTTAAATTTGATGAAAAAAAATCAGGATCTGTTTGATATTACTATTAATGCATCGATTAATCTTAAAACTTTTCTTCAAGAAGAAAATCCTGACTTAATAATGGTGCAGGGTGATACAACAACAGCTTTCATCTCCGCTTTAGCCGCTTTTTATTTAAAGACTAAAATAGCTCACGTCGAGGCTGGTCTAAGAAGTAATAATAAATTTAGCCCTTACCCAGAAGAAGCGAATAGACGATTTATATCTGTTATTACCGACTTTAATTTCGCACCCACAAATATTGCAGTAAAGAATTTAATTAATGAAGGTATAAACAGGAAATCTATTTTTCTGACGGGAAATACTATCGTTGACGCATTACATGAAATGAAAAAGTTTGTGGTTTCAAAACAAAATAAAAATAGATTTAATAGTGAATTTAAAAACTATTTTAATGGGAATATTATTGATTCTGAGTACATTCTTATAACTCTTCACCGTAGGGAGAAGTTTGGGAGAGAGTTTGAGAATGTTCTCCAGACATTAAAGGAAATTGCAATAGCAAGAAGAAACTATAAATTTATTTATCCGGTACATTTGAATCCTAATGTAGAAATCCCAGTTAAAAAACACTTAAAAAACCAGGAAAATTTTATTCTTATCCCACCTCAAAATTATTTAAATTTTCTTACACTCATGAACAATTGTAAATTGATTATTACCGATTCTGGTGGGGTACAGGAGGAATGTTATTCTTTTCGAAAACCGGTAATTGTAATGAGAGATGTTACAGAGCGTCAGGAGGCAGTAACCGCGGGGTATTCTTTCTTAGTTGGGAGCAATAGTGAATTGACAAAACAAACTTTTATGAATATAGAAGAAAAAATTTCAAGTGGTTTCAATTTTTTCCCAACTAAAAATCCATTCGGTAATGGAAAATCTTCAGAAAGTATTTCTAAAATTTTAGAAAAAGTATTATAAAATGAAAATTTTGTTCGTTTCTCCTTCATTCCCGATACCTCCTAATGATGGTGGCAAAATTGTAATTAATAATACTTTGCGATATCTGAAATTAAATGAAGTAGATGTTGATTTTATTTGCATGAGTAAGGTACCAGTCTCAAGAGAATTAATTTCTCAAATTGATAACAATTTGAGAACGACAGTTTTCTACGATAAGAATATTTCAGGAATTTTAAGATTATTTAGGGCTTTCCTCACGAATAATTCATATTTAATAAGTAAGTTTTATTCAAAGAAATTTTACAGATTAATCAAACAAAAAATTAAGAATGGGAAATATGATATCATCCATTTTGAAGGTTTACATATCGCCTTTTACGCTTTAAAGTTGATGAGTATACCTAATTTAAAAATTGTGATACGCTTTCAAAATATTGAGTCTCAAATAATTAAAAGATTCAGAAATGAATCAAACAGTATCCTCAAAAAGTTATTTTTTTCTTATGAGATAAAGAGAATTGCAGAATTAGAAAAAAATTGTTGCAGTAACATAGCTAATTTAATTTTTATATCTCCAGAGGATCTTAATTACTCAAAAACTGAATATGGCAAAATTGTAAATCCTTTAATTAGTCCGGTAGGAATTGATTTGGACTACTATAATTCTATTAAACCGAATATTGAGTCCAACGATTTACTTTTTCTTGGCTCAATGGATTGGCTTCCTAATGAAGACGCGTTTCTATGGTTTTATAATAAAGTATTTTTACATCTACTTAAAAATTATCCAGATATAAAATTTTACGTTGTGGGGAAAAACCCATCAAAAAAAGTTGTAAATCTTCAATCCTCAAATTTAATTGTTACTGGTCTGGTTGAAGATGTAAGACCTTATATAGAAAAGTGTGGAATTTTTATTGTTCCTCTTCGGATCGGTGGAGGAATGCGAGTTAAAATAATCGAAGTCATGGCTTCACAAAGAATAATTATTTCAACAAGTATTGGGGCTGAAGGAATTAATTATATAGCCGGAAAAGAAATCATTATTGCTAACAACCCGGTTGAGTTTTTGGATGCTCTTCAACTTTTAATTAAACATCCTTACAAAAAACGTGAAATTACTGCTTCAGCTTTAAAAAAAGTACAAGGGGAATACTCTATGCAAAAAGTGATTTCAGATTTAATTGCTTATTACAAGGAATTGATTTAGTGAGTAAAAAAATAACACTAATTACTCAGTATTTCCCTCCTGAAATAGGTGGAGGTTCTCAAAGAAGTATTGGTTTTGCTGAGGAATTGCGGGATAACAATTTCTCTGTTTTTGTGGTTACTCCTTTTCCAAGTTATTTAATGAATAAAGAGCAAAGTAAAACCAAATTTAAATTATTTGAAAAGTACACAGAGAACGGTCTGACAATTTTTAGAACCTTTGTTTATGCTTCTGATAGAGGTAATTTTATTAAAAGAATGGCATATTATTTATCATTTACCATATCAGCTACTCTCGTAGTTTTGTTTAAACTTCCCAAAACAGATTTTACAATAACAATCTCTCCTCCATTATTTACCGGTATAGTTGGGGTTTTCTCGAAATACTTCAAATCTTCTAAATTGATTTTTGATATTGGGGATTTATGGCCGGAATCAGCAATTCAGTTAGGCTTTCTTACTAATAAATTTGCCATTAAATGGGCGGGAAAACTGGAGAAATTTATTTATAAAAAAAGTGATTGTATTAATGTGGTAACAAAAAAAACTCAGGAAAAAATAAGGTCACTTTATAATAAAAAATGTGTACTATACATTCCTAACTTTGTAGAAACTAAGTTAGTTATCAAGGGAACTAAAGATCCGGCTCTTATTCGAAAATTAAATATTGACGGTAAATTTATTGTTGGTTATGCAGGTAATATTGGTAGTGCCCAAGGTATTAAAACCATTATTGAAGCAGCTAATTTAGTACGTGAGGAAAATAACATTTTATTTTTGATTATAGGTGATGGTGTTGATAAAGAATTAGTTAAGTCAAAAATTGAATTGTATAACCTGCAAAATGTCCTACTACTTCCACCCGTTTCCCGTATTGAAATAGTAGATTACATAAATTTATTTGATTGTGTGGTAATTCCATTATTAAAAAACCCGCTGTTTGAAATTACAATCCCATCTAAATTATATGAAAGCATGGCGGCAGAAATTCCCGTAATACTTGGTGTAGCAGGAGAAGCAAAAAGAATTTTAGAGGAAGCAAATGCAGGTTTATTCTTTGAACCAGAAAATGCAATCGATTTAGCAGAAAAAGTTGAATATCTTTACTCTAACAGTGATTTATTAACTGAATATGGCTGTAATGCAAGAAAATATGTTATGGATAATTTCGACAGAGCAAAAGTAATTCAACAGTTTGTGGATCAGTTGAAAGTGGTTTGAGAATAATTGACTCATGTCTAAAACGATAGAAAAAATACTTATTCTGATCATTGACTTCATTACAGTCAATCTGGCATTTATTATTTACTTCGCGCTTCGGGTGCAATCCGGATTATTTGACCTCGTTGTGATGCCGGAATTCTTCATACCCATGCTTGCAATTTATCTGTATTGGCTTCTAATCTTTACATTTGTCGGTATGTACCGTACCTGGTTTGCTGCATCCCGATTTGATGAACTCTCTACTTTATTCAAATCCACGTTCGTTGGAATATTCATTCTCTTCTTCGTCATCTTTCTTGATGATTATGTAAGCGGTGTAGCTTCATCAACAAGAATACTGATTTTCATTTATTGGGGATTGCTGCTTGTTCTTGTCGGCAGCGGCCGGTTGATTATAAGAAGCATCCAGAGAAATTTATTAATTAAAGGTTTCGGAAGACGATGTGCGCTTATTATAGGATTTAATGATAAAGCATTCGAAGTTTATGACACTCTTTTACAGCACAGGGGCCTGGGGATAGATGCAGAAGCTTTCGTTTCGGTTAAAGAGGAAAAAATTGGTCAGGTGTATAAGGGAATAAAAGTCGAAGGTTCAATTGATGATCTGAATGAATTAATTAAGGGATTCAAAGTACAGGAAATTATTATTGCTCTAGAGAAAGAAAACCACGATGTACTCGTCGAAGTAATTTCAAAAACTGAAGGCAAGGATATTAAGCTCAAAATCGTTCCCGATCTTTATGAAATATTAAGCGGTCAGGCAAGAACCAGTCAGATCTATGGAATGCCGTTAATCGATATAATGCCTGAGTTGATGCCGTTGTGGGAGAAAAAACTAAAACGTTTATTGGATATTATCGTTGCTCTTCTGCTTCTCGCTGCCAATTCGCCGGTATTATTAATGACTATTATTGCTATCAGATTGGATAGTAAAGGTCCTGTATTTTTCAAGCAGGAGAGAAGCGGATTAAATGGCAAACCTTTTAAGATGGTAAAATTCAGATCAATGTATCACGATGCAGAAAAGCTTACCGGTCCGGTTTGGTCACAAAAAGATGATCCGCGGATTACGCGAGTAGGAAGAATTATACGCAAGCTGAGAATTGATGAACTTCCGCAGATGTATAACGTCTTAAAAGGCGAAATGAGCCTTGTGGGTCCCAGACCAGAAAGACCTTTTTTTGTTGAAAAGCTTTCGGAACAAATACCATATTATAAGAGAAGATTGAAAGTTCGTCCCGGTATCACCGGCTGGGCACAAATAAAGCATAAGTATGACGAGTCTATTGAAGATGTTAAAATTAAATTGCGCTACGATTTGTTTTATATTGAAAATATGTCAATCCGTATGGATATGAAAATACTATTCAGGACTATATTTGTAGTGCTGTTTGGCAAGGGGCATTACAACTAGCTGAGGAAGGCGGATATTGTCATTCAGTAGTCAGTGAATGGTCATTCGATTGTCATTCAATAGTCATTAGTTGTCATTTAATTATTGAAGTATATAAATCATTTTTAAATCGAATTAAATAAACTGGAGGTTTTATGAAACTAGAAGAATTACAAGTTTATCAACTCTCAATGAGTATTGCTGAGGATATTTGGGATATCGTAACTAAATGGGATAATTTTGCGAAGGAAACCATTGGTAAACAGTTAGTAAAGTCTGCTGATTCTGTTGCGGCTAATTTGAGTGAAGGTTATGGAAGATTCTTTTATAAGGAATCAAAACAATTTTGTTATTATTCCAGAGGTTCCTTATTTGAAACAAAAACCTGGTTAACTAAAGCTGTGAACAGAGGTTTAATAATTTCTGATGAGTTTGAAAGTTTTTTATATCAGGTAAACAACATTGGCGTGAAATTAAATAACTACATAAACTCGATTGGTAAAAAGAGTCCTTTGTGAGATAAGATACAAATGAATGACAGTAACACAAATGACAGCGAAGCTAAATGACCATCAATGACTTTTTTCATAAAAGGTAAGCAACTCTATGTCTGATTTCAAAACTCTCGTAATAATACCTACATATAATGAGATGGAAAATATTCCAAAGCTCATTCCTATTGTGCTTTCGCAGAATAATTCGATTGATATTCTGATTGTAGATGATAATTCACAGGATGGAACCGCTCAATATGTTATCGAACAGAAAAAAAATAATAACAGGATTCACTTATTGCAGAGAGAAAAAAAACTCGGACTCGGTACAGCATACATTGCTGGTTTTAAATATGCCCTGGCTAATAATTACGATTATATTTTTGAAATGGACGCTGATTTTTCTCATGAACCAACCGAAATCCCAAACTTTCTTAAAGCTGTAAAAGATAATGATCTTGTTCTCGGCAGCAGGTATATCGATGGCGTGCGCGTTCTCAATTGGCCAATGCGACGATTGCTGTTAAGTTTTTTTGCCAGTGTTTATACCAGAATAATTACCGGAATGCCGATAAGAGATGCAACCGGCGGATTTAAATGTTTTAGAAAAAAAGTTCTTGAAAGTATAGATCTCAATAAAGTTCAGTCAAACGGATATTCTTTCCAGATAGAGATGACATTTAAAGCATACAAAAAAGGTTTTAAGATTAAAGAAATTCCCATTGTTTTTATGGATCGGGTTAAAGGCACTTCTAAAATGTCTAAGAAGATTGTTTATGAAGCTGTTTTTATGGTATGGAAACTCCGTTTGAGAAGCATCTTTGGTATCCTCTGAGGTGGATAAGTTGGATCTTTCTATAATAATAGTAAACTATAATGTAAAAGTTTTTCTTCAGAATCTTCTTGACTCAATTCTAAAAGCTTCAAAAGAAATTCAGACAGAAATTATAATTGTTGATAATGCTTCCGATGACGGCAGTGTTGAATTTCTCAAAGAAAATTATCCTTCGGTTAAACTGATTGTAAATTCAACTAATCTTGGATTCGGTAAAGCCAATAACATCGCTCTGAGAGAAGCAAAAGGTAAATTTATACTTCTGTTAAATCCTGATACCATTGTTGCAGAAGATACATTTATTAAGATGATAAATTTCTTCAATGAAAATTCTGAAGCCGGTCTTGCAGGATGCAAAATTCTTAATCCGGACGGAACACTTCAGCTTCCCTGCAGAAGAAGTTTTCCCGGTCCCTGGACATCTTTCACTAAAGTAACCGGACTCAGCACGCTCTTTCCTAAAAGCAGAATTTTTGCCCGTTATAACCTTACATACCTTGACGAAAACCAGACTTATGAAGTCGATGCCATTTCAGGTTCATTTATGATGATGCGGAAAGAAGTTTATGAAAAAATTGGCGGATTTGATGAACAATTTTTTATGTACGGCGAAGATCTGGATCTATGTTACAGAATTCAGAAAGCGGGATTTAAAGTATATTACGTTCACTCAACCCAAATAATTCATTATAAAGGTGAAAGTACAAAACGCAGCAGCATAGATGAAACAAAAGTTTTTTATCAGGCTATGCACTTATTTGTAAAAAAACATCTTTCAACTTCTTTTCTGGTTGAAATCATTCTTCAAAGTGCAATTATGATAAGAAGATTTTTAGCATATGTCGGTAAAACAAGACTTATCATTACCGCAATGCTGATTGATCTTTTATTTTTTGTCGCAGCTCTTCTGATTGCTGAAAATATTGTTAAAACTCACTCTGAATGGATAGGGTTTCCGGATTTTGCAATACCTACGGTATACATAATTCCGGCGATATTATACATATTTATCTCTGCAATTACCGGGTCATACAGAAGAAATTCACTATCTGTAATGAAGAACCTCATCGGTACTTTTATCAGTCTGCTTGTTCTTACTTCCTTAACATTTTTCTTCAAACAGTATGCATTCAGCAGGGCAGTAGTTCTTATTACTTATTTAATCTTATTTGTAACTCTGCCTTTGTGGAGAACAATTGCAAAACTATTCCTCAATATTGGTCTTGGTAAAGACGACTTAAAACACAAACGTTCTATCGTTGTTGGTACCGATAATACTGCTGTTAAACTGGCAAGAAAATTAAAAGAGAAGAAAACTGATATTTATTCTGTCGCCGGACTTATAAGCTCATCGAACAAAGATGTAGGACAGAAAATTGACGGATTCGAAGTTATCGGAACCGATATCAATATTGAAAAAATCATCAGAGAAAACAGGATTAACGAAGTTATTTTTTCTTCCGGACAGATAACTTATAATAAAATTATTGAAATAGTTTCAGCTAATCGAGATTCGAATGTTGAGTTCAAAATAGTTGGCAGTAATCTTGATTTTATAGTTGGTAAAACCGCCGTAACCTTACTTGATGATTTACCACTGTTCGAATTGAACTATAACATTACAAGTCCGTTGCATAAATCGATTAAAAGATCATTTGATGTTCTTACAGGACTGGCAGTTTTGTTTTTGATATATCCTTTCATATTTTTCAAAGTGAAACTTACCGGAAAGCAAACAGATTTTTCTAAATTAATTCTGGGAGTTCCATCTGTTGTATCAGGCTCAGTTAGTTTTGTAGGTCCGCAAAACAATCCTGATGAGAAATCCTTTTATTTGGGTAAAAAAGGGTTGACAGGATTATGGTTTACGGAACCTGGCGATGGTCAGGAACTGGAGAGGCAAAATATTTTTTATGCAAAGAATCAAAATATATGGCTCGATCTGGAGATTCTTGGTAAAACATTAATAAAGATTTGGAGAAAATAAAAGTTATGGCAAAGACTATTTTAGATTTTGAAAAACCTATTGTTGAGCTTGAAGCCAAGCTTGAAGAGATGAAAAGATACTCGGATAATCTTGATATAGAAAAAGAGATAATTCGTATTGAAGGTAAAGTAAAACAGTTAAAAGAAGAATTATTTAAAGATCTATCCAGATGGCAGAGAGTTCAGCTTGCACGACATCCCGACAGACCATTTACTCTCGATTATATTCTTGCGATGACTGACACCTTTGTTGAACTTCACGGCGACAGACTTTTTAAAGATGATAAAGCAATAGTAGGAGGACTTGCGCAATTAGGCGATCACAAAGTTGTTGTTATCGGTCATCAGAAAGGACGTGATACAAAATCAAATCTGTACAGAAATTTTGGAATGCCTAATCCGGAAGGATATAGAAAAGCACTGCGTTTGATGAAATTGGCTGAAAAATTTAATAAACCGGTTATTACAATGCTCGATACACCCGGTGCTTATCCGGGTCTTGAAGCTGAAGAACGAGGACAGGCGGAAGCAATTGCAAAAAATCTGTTTGAAATGAGTCGTTTGAAAGTTCCGATAATTGTTGTGATAATTGGCGAGGGTGCAAGCGGCGGTGCATTAGGAATTGGTGTCGGTGACAGAATCCTTATGCTTGAAAATTGCTGGTACTCTGTTATATCACCCGAATCCTGTTCAAGCATTTTGTGGAGAAGCTGGGAATATAAAGAACAGGCTGCAGAAGCATTAAAATTAACTGCACCTGATTTACTCGAACAGAAAATAATCGATCGTATCGTTCCTGAACCTATGGGAGGTGCACATAAAGATCACAAACAAGCAGCCGAAATTCTCAAAAATATTTTAATAGAAGAATTGAACGAGCTTGTTAAAATCAAACCCGAAAAACTAATTGCAAACCGTCTTGAAAAATTTGGTGCTATGGGCGCTTATGTTGAATAATTTATTCTTGAAATAAATGGATTTCAGGTTAGATAAAACAGTAATTAATAAGGTTAAGCTTAAAGACAAAAGAAATGATCTGTCTTTTTGGTTATCTATGCCTTATTCCTTTAGACTGGAAGCAGTTGAGAAAATAAGGCAGGAATACAATAGTTGGAAATATGGTACTGAACAAGGATTTCAGAGAGTTTATAGAATTATTAAATCAGAATGATGTTAAATATTTAATTGTCGGTGGGTATGCGGTTGCTGCACATGGATATCCCCGTTATACAAAAGATATTGACATCTGGATTTTTACTGATGAACCTAATCTTAAAAAAATCATAACCGTAATAAATGATTTTGGTTTTAAATCATCCAATTTAAAAGTAACCGACTTTAAGGAATTCGGTACAATAATTCAACTTGGGTTACCTCCCAATAGGATTGATCTGATTACGGAAGCCGATGGTGTTGATTTTGAGGAATGCTACCAAAATAAATTAGAAGTTTTCACCGATGGATTAAAGATGAACTTCATTAGTCTGGAGCATCTCAAAAAAAATAAAAAAGCTTCCGGAAGATATCAGGATCTGGCAGATTTAGAGAACCTCGATGGCTGACTTCTAATCAATAACTAATGCCGGGATTAAATATTAAGTTTTTATAGTTCACTTCAATATTTATTGTTCATCAAAATGCTAAAACACACCACAGAGATTCGAGTTCGTTACGGGGATACCGATCAAATGAAATATGCTTATCACGGCAGATATCTCGATTATTTTGAAATAGGCAGAAGTGAAATGATGCGTGATAATGGACTTCCTTACAAAGCTATTGAAGATTACGGATATCAAATGCCCGTAATTGAAACGATGATAAAATTTAAGAATCCCGCTTTTTACGATGAAGTTTTATTAATTGAATCGCGTGTTGAAAAACTTCCATTACTTAAAGTACATATTGACCACACAATTTTAAGTAAAGAACGCGGAGTAATCATTTGTGAAGGTTACATTGAATTGGTATTTGTTGACCCAAAACTTGGTAAGCCGGTCAGAGCACCGGAGTTTTTTCTTAATGTTATTAAAAAATACTTCAGTTAAAAGTCAAAGGTCAAAAATCAAAATTCAAAAGTTGATTTGACAAAATGAAGTACTTGAAGAACAGGTTTTTTGACTTTTAACTTTTGACTTAATAAAATGTTCGATAAACTTAAAGAACTAACAAAAGATACTGCCATTTACGGCATCAGTACGATGATAGGAAGGTTCCTGAACTTTATTCTCGTACCTTTCTATACAAACATCTTTTCTCCGGGTGATTACGGAATTGTTATTCTGGTTTATTCTTACATAGCAATACTTAATATATTTTTTATATACGGAATGGATGCTGCGTTTCTTAAATATGCGGCATTCAAAGATATTGGTGATGATAAAGATAACTTTTCAACCCCATACATCTCAGTTTTTATTACATCCGTTTTCTTTGCCGGATTAATAATCCTTCTCAATAGCTCTATTACTCAATCGATCGGAGTGCCGTTAAATTATTCCTCAATAATTATTCTTTCATCAGTTATACTATTTCTTGATGCTAATGCTGTAATTCCGTTTCTAAAACTTCGTCTGGAACGAAAAGCTAAACAGTTTGCTGCTATTAAAGTTTTAAATATAGTACTTAACATATCACTTA